>JAURZI010000155.1 GCA_030653435.1 Methylovulum sp. | reverse complement strand
AAAAACAATAGGTTAAAAACTGGCAGAAGACAAATTTCGTTAGCATTAACGTCTAGGGTATGTAACTATAGCTAAATTTAATCATCCGTAAAAATTAAATCTTTACTATTCAATTATTTATAAGTCCGATACACTCCTAGTGATTTTTCTACAGATAAGACAACCGGTCTTGATGGGCATGTATTAAATGACACGTTCCAGGATTCATTTGAAGATTTTGACTTTAATGCTCCTACGGATTTAAAAGGGCAAGGTGAAAAAAGTTTTGGGGTTTCTGATTTGTCTGAAATGGATGAAATGGAAACCAAGCTGGATTTGGCGATAGCCTATATTGACATGGGCGACGCCGATGCGGCTAAGGAAATTGCTATGGAAGTGCTTAAAAAAGGCACACCAGAACAACAAACTATAGCCGAGGCATTATTAAATGGTTTATAGGCGATTTCCACAACAATCGAAAACGAGTTCTTGATTGCCGTTAACGCTTGAATGCGCCGTAACGCAATAGCAGTATCGGCAGCAGGAGCAAATTCAATATCGTTGACGAAACCAGGCCGCCAATAATAATTGCAGCCATTGGCCCCATGATTTCCCGCCCCGGATTATCGCTGTTAAACGCGATAGGCAGCATCGCCAATGCTGTGACCAGTGCGGTCATTAAAATGGATGGCAAGCGCTCTTGGGCACCTAATATTGCCGTGTCCAGATTCCAGCTTTTTCCTTCGCAGTCCACTAAATAACGATAATGCGACAGCAGCATAATGCTGTTGCGGACCGTGATGCCAAACAGCGTGATAAATCCTACGATAGAGCCTACCGAAAGTGATGCCCCGGTCAGCACAACGGCGGCGGTGCCGCCGACCAATGCAAATGGCAGGTTAGTCAGTGTTAACAGCACATGGCGGGCGTTGCCTATCGCTATATAAATTAGCATCAACACACCTGCACCAGCCAGTAGTGCGTGCACAATCAATTCGTTGCGTGCTTGCGCCTGTTCTACTGCCGCACCGGTAAATTCCAGATAAGTATCGGCGGAAAGCGGTATTTCTTTTAATGCTTGCGATTTAAGCGCATACATAAACGCATCCAAGTCACGGTCTAGCACATTGCAAGTGACGGTTTGCCGCCGCTGTGAGTTTTGGTGCAGTATGTTATAACGACTGCTAGTATGGCTGATGTCCGCTAATTGTTCGAGTTTGACTAAGCCGCCATGCTGCGTTCTGATGGGAAGCGCTGCAAGGGATTCGGGTTGTTGCCTGAGTTCTGGCGCCACCGTCACGGCGATATCATAAGCCTTATGGTTCTGGCGGATTTTACCGATGATACGGGTTTCGTAAGCGGCTTGCAAAGCGTCGCCGATCTGCGTAGGCAAGACATCCCAGTAGTTGAGTTGTTCCGGGTTCAGTTGAATGTGCAATAAAGGGGTTGTTGATGGGGAGCGCAATTGCACATCAGCGGCTCCATCCAAGCCGCGCATTATCCGAGCAAGCGTTTGGGCCTTATTGTCCAGTGCATTCAAATCATTCCCGTAAATATTGACGACCACTGGCGAGGTATATCCAGAGATGGTTTCATCAATGCGTTCAGTCAAAAAGGTGTTGGCTTCCACGTCAATGCCTGGGAAACGGGCCATGATTTCCCGCAGCTGCGCCATGACCCGTTGCTGCCCTGCCCCTGATAAGGGCGTCAGGCGCACTTCATACTCGCTGTAATGGCTGCCGTAAGTATCGGCACCTCGAGCGGCGCGTCCCGCCCATTGTGACACCGATTGTACGCCAGGAATTTTCAAAAACTGTGCGGTCAGTTTGCTGCCGATTCTTAACGATTCCTGTAAAGACGTGCCGGGGATGCTCGTGGTATGGAGAATATAATGGCCTTCGCGCAATTCGGGCAAAAATTGGCTGTTCAAATGAAAAAAAGTTATCAGGCCTGCAAGGCAAACCATGAGGCTACCGATCATCAGCGGCCTGAAATGGTGGTTGCACGTTTTTAGCAGCGTTTGGTATGGCGGTTTGAGTTTTTTTATTAGCGGTGGCTCGTCGTTATTGTTGGCAGTATGGCCCAACAACAAGTAGCACAAAGCAGGGGTCAAGGTAAGGGCGACCAGTAACGACACCAATATGGCCAGAATATAGGCCTGCCCTAGCGGCGCAAACAAGCGTCCGGTAACGCCGCCCAAAGTTAATAAAGGCACAAATACCAGTGCGACAATAAAACTGGCGTATACCACCGAGCTACGTACTTCCAATGAGGCGTCATAGATGACGTCTGCAATGGGCAAAGGTGTCACGGTAAGGCGGTTTTCCCGTAGCCGGCGAAAAATATTTTCGGTATCGATGATAGCGTCGTCAACCACTTCGCCCAATGCAATAGCCAACCCCCCCAGCACCATGATATTGAGATGTGCCCCTGTTTCCAATAGCACAAGTACAGCCCCCATCAAGGATACCGGAATTGCCAATGCGGAAATAAATGCTGTGCGCCAATTGAACAGGAACAAGTACAGTATTACCAGAACAAATAAGCCGCCGATCAGCAAATGTCCCGATAAGCTGGATAATGAACGCTCGATATAATCAGCCGGACGAAACAAATGCGGGTAAAAAGTGAGCCCTTTGTGCTGAAACAAGGGTTCCAAGTCTTTTAGCGTTTGTTCCAACTGTCTGGAGACGGTCAGGGTGTTCGCCCCGTATTGGCCGATAACCATCATGACAATACCCGGTTTGCCCATGATTTGCGCGGCACCTATAGGCGGTTCCGGTGCGAACTTGAGCGTGGCAACTTCGCCCAGTGTGATATTGCGGGTTTGCGGTGTAGTGGGATAGGGTAGGGTAACCAAGGTTTTGGCAAATTGTTCAGGCGTAGAGGCTTGCCCCGTCACTTGTAGTGTAAAACGTTGGTTTTCATTTTCAATAAAACCGCCGCCCTGGTTATTGGCGGCTTGGCTTGCCGCCTGGATGATATCGTCAAAAGCCAGATTAAAACGTTGTAACTGAACCGGATCAACCTGAATCTGCAATTGCCTGATATCGCCGCCAAATACATTGACATCAGCAACGCCCGGAACGGCCATTAAGCGAGGGACTAGAGTCGCGTCCACAAAGCTGCGTAAGTCCATTAAGTCCTGGGTATCAGAATGCAAGCCTATGGTCAGCACTGTCGATGAAGATGATGACAGCGGTATCGCGACCGGTATGGCACCCAGCGGCAACTGGGCTGACAGGCCGGCCAGCCGCTCGCTGATGAATTGGCGGTTTCGGTAAATGTCGCTACTTTCTATAAACGTCGCCGTGACAACCGACAAACCTTGAATCGATTCTGAGCGCACCGATGCCAGCCCTGCCAAGCCATTGATCGACATTTCAATAGGCCGTGTTATCAATCCTTCCACTTGTTCGGCAGACAGCCCAGGCGATTCGGTCTGAATAATGACCCGTTTCGGGGAAAATTCAGGAAAAATATCCAGGCCGGCAGTTGTGAAACGGTACGCGCCGTATAATAAAACCAGCACGGCAAGAGCGATGATAATGCCGTAAAAACGGATGGAAAAACGGACTAGGGAGGCTAACATGGCGGGTGGTTTTGATGATTTTCAGGTAGTCGTTATCGTGTTCACTTACTACCGGATAAAGAGGCTGTAGCGTGATATTATAAGAGTTCATTTTATCTTAAACTAAGGAACATGATGCACGAACTTATTGCACAAGAGCTCTATCAGGCTCTGGAATATGCCAAAAGCATAGACGAAGACAGCGGCAAAAGAATGATGATCCAATTTGAAATAGACCAGCCGCTATTTTTCCAAACCATATTTAATACCTTTTCTTCCATTATTGCCGGGCGCAATCAAGACATCGCCCATGTATTCATGGATCTCAGCTTTGAAGTGCTATGTGTCTATCAAAAGGCATTTGGCAACATGCCAAAATTTAACGACGATCCTACCTGGATGGAAAGGCAGGCCGGTTTGCTGGATAAGGAATTAAAGCCACTCATGGAAGGCAAAAACATTAGCGAAAAACGTAGTCAGCGCATTAAGGAAGACTTTTTCAGGGCTAAAGACGGTGAATTGGTACAGGTTGGCCTAGTGCAGTTTTTAAACGAGTCAGTTGATGATTTTGTGGTCGGTAACAGCTGTGATACGGCGACGGTAGATTTGACCAAAACCATGCTGTTCGTCGTTGTACGCCTGTTTAATAATTTGTATACCCGACTTACCCTGCAATAAGCTAAGCCCTGCATGTATGGATAAGATCTGTGAGAGCAGGATTATCCTAATAATAATTAAAAAAGCATAACTAAAAAGTACCCAATCATGATTGATAAAAATTTATTGAAAAACCTTGATCAATGTTTAAACGGCATTGTTTCCAGCGATGAACATTTCGGTATCGATGAAATGCGTGGTTTGTTTTATGCACACATGATAACGCCTGATAAAACTGACCCGCTCCCGTGGTTGTCAGCATTGTTTTACGGGGCAAGGCCAAAGCTCGATGAGGCTCAGGTCAGTGCGCTAAATTCGACGTTCGGAGCCGTTTATGAAGCCTATAATGCCATGTTTATAGCTAATGAATTGGCCTTCCCCTTTGATCTCGAACAGATTGACGCCGACATGGCCCAATCGGCGTATATTTGGTGTCAGGGATTTTTTATCGGTTTGTCAATAAATGGTTTGCTGTGGTTTGGCAAAAAAGGCGAAAAGCTAAAAAATAGCGACAAGGAGCTTGCTGCGGTTAGAAACAGTGCAAAACTGATCACTGGGCTCGCAACTAAAGATTTCAGTGATTTTGACAAGGCTAAAATCACTGAATTGAAAGCATTTCTTATTGAACAGGGACAGCAACCGACTAACGATCTTATTGCGGCGACCTTATTCCCTAATGCGCCTGTTGCAGTGAAAACCTTGCAGAGCTATGGTACCAAACTGATGCTTGCCGCAGTACAAAAAACAGCTAGCCAGCCTGACCAGAAAATCGGCAGGAATGATCCGTGCCATTGCGGCAGCGGCAAAAAATATAAGAAGTGCTGTGGTAGTTAGCGTTTTGTGGAAGCACTATGAATCATCATCAGGAATCTGCCCGCGCATTTCCTCTGAGAGCAGCATTTGACCACCTGTGGTGACGATCTGCTCACCAGGCTTGACCGTCCGTTGTATGAAATAACCGTCGGCACCAACGGAGTAATCGTCAAGAGTACGTCGTTGGAAGGTGTCGTGGTCTGTTTTTATGTAAACGCAAGCTTGCCCCATGAACCAGATCAATGCCGATTTTGGTATAACCACACCGGAAAGACCATTTTTTTGTTCAGGCAGCCATGCGCTGACGCTCATGCCTGCTTGGATGTTGTTGGTGTTAGTTTGAAAAAAATAGCTGTTCCCCTGGTTGCCGACATCTGCTTGCGGTGCTGCGGAAATGAGTTCTGCGGGTTGGGCTTTGCTGCGGTTACCGAAAGGGTCGACATAAATCGTCAGTTTGTTGTCAGGCAGTTGGCGGTTGCTGGGCAAGGTGATTTGCAGCAGGGTTTTTCGGCCGTTTAAAAATATTTCCAGGCTGTCGGGCTGTGCAGATAATACCCAGCCACTGAGCGCCTTGCCCCAGTTGAGCAAGGATTCATCAATGATGGCTTGGCGTTGCAGCTCTGAACCTTCAAGCAATGCCTTATCAGCCTGCCATTGCGCCTGTCGTTCCTGTAAGCTGCGCGCTGCGCTGACACCGCCTTGGTATAAGGCTTGCTGCCGTTTGTTGGCTTGTTCCGCTTGCTTAAATCTTGCTGTTGCTTGGTTACGGTCAGTTATGGCTAACAGATAGCGGTGGCGCAATGCCAATAAGGGTTGTATTGAAAGGGCTTTGCCATAAGCGTTGAATTCAGCATGCTGGTTGGCCGGTTTTAGGGTGATGGTTTCTATGCCCGACGACAGTTGGGTTTGCAGGTCTAGCGTAATGACGTCTTGAAAATCGGAGGGTGGGATATCCTGTTGTTGATCGTTCCCTGCCCATGATGCTGTTGCTGAAATAATACCTAAGGCAAAAATCCACGGTGATGATGGCGCATTCATATTAAGTTGTAGGGATGCCGCAGAAAAGCATAAAAAAAGCCCTGGCCGATTAATCAACCAGGGCTAACCAAAACAAACCTAGAATCGGTTAGTTAGGCAGTGCGAATACCGTCAATGTACCGCCCAGTTTGGTGTACGCACTCAAGCTTCTGTATGCGCCAACGGCTCCTAGGCCTTCCGAACCGGATTTGTCAGTGCCGTCATCTAAACCGGCAGCAATACCAATACCTGCCCATCCGCCGATACCTGAAAGGACGCCAACATATTGTTTGCCGTTAAATTTCCAGGTGTTGACGTTGCCGATGATGCCGGAGGGTGTTTTGAATTTGTACAGTTCTTTACCTGTTTTAGCGTCTACCGCTTTCAGATAACCTTCCAGTGTACCGTAGAATACAACGCCGCCCGCGGTGGCCACAGAACCTGACCAAACTGAGAATTGTTCTTTGTTTGACCACACGATTTTGCCGGTTTTAGCGTCATAAGCGGTGAATTGGCCCAAGTTGGTTGTATTATCCGGTTTACCGGTCAACACGTCAGCGCCAGCAGGCATCATGGTCAGTGTTGCGCCTACATAAGGCTGGCCTGCTGTGTAAGAAACTTCGAATGGTTCGTAGTCCATGCACAGATGGTTGCCTGAAATATAAAACAGGCCGGTTTGTGGGGAGTAAGACACCGGTTGTTGGTTTTTGGAACCTAACGCCGCAGGGCAAGCACCCGTGGTGT
This sequence comes from Methylovulum sp., assembly GCA_030653435.1. Taxonomy (GTDB): domain Bacteria; phylum Pseudomonadota; class Gammaproteobacteria; order Methylococcales; family Methylomonadaceae; genus Methylovulum. The sequence goes on along the minus strand of JAURZI010000155.1, from coordinate 5,759 downwards.
TGACGTCTTCACCGTTTTGTTCAGTACTGTATTTGGACACCACTTGTGGGCGGCCGCTGTTCATGTCAACATGAGTTGCCCAGTTCACTGATTTGTCAAATTTTTCAGCAACCAACAATTCACCGGTTTCACGGTCTAGGGTATAGCCGAATCCGTTACGGTCGAAATGCACGATAGTTTTATGCATTTTGCCTTTAACTTCTTGGTCAACCAGAACGACTTCGTTGATACCGTCGTAATCCCACTCATCGTGAGGAGTCATCTGATAAACCCATTTTACTGCGCCGGTGTCAGCGTCACGAGCCCACAATGACATGGACCACTTGTTGTCGCCAGGACGTTGTACAGGGTTCCAGGTTGAAGGATTGCCTGAGCCGTAATAGACTAAGTTTAATTTTGGGTCATAGCTGGTCCAGCCCCAAGTGGTGCCGCCGCCGATTTTCCATTGGTCGCCTTCCCAAGTGCTGGTGCTTGATTCAGGGCCGACAGGGACGACTTTGCCGTCTTTCCATGTCGTTGTTTTCTTAGGGTCGATCAGCATCTCTTTGTCTGGACCGATACTGTAACCTTTCCATGCCAGCTTGCCAGTCCTTATATCATAAGCGGCCAAGAAACCACGAACACCGAACTCACCACCGGAAATACCGGTAAGCACTTTGTCTTTAACAACCAGAGGCGCGTTAGTATTGGTCATACCCAATTTTGGGTCGCCGTTTTGCACGCTCCAAACACGTTTTCCAGTTTTAGCGTCTAAAGCAGTTAACACGGTGTTGGATTGTTGCAGGAAGATTTTGCCATCGCCGTAAGCTAAGCCGCGGTTAACCGTGTCGCAGCACATCACAGGAATAGTGACATCGGCATCTTGGGTCGGGGTAAATTCCCAGATCACAGATTGGGTTTTTTGATCAATGGCGTAAACAGTGTTAGGGAATGGTGTATGGATATAAAGAACATCGTCAACAACCAGCGGGCCGCCTTCGTGACCACGCAATACGCCGGTAGAGAAAGACCAGGCAGGTTGCAGATTTTTTACATTGCTAGTGTTGATTTCATTCAATTCGCTGTAACGGGTACCAGCATAGTTACCCCCCCATGTTGCCCAGTTAGCTGGGTTTTGAGTCAGTTTTTCAACATCGCTGTTAGCAGTTGAAATTGCTGGTGCGGCTAGTAAAGCAGCTACACTTGAAGCAAGCAGCCAACTTTTTAAAGGCTTCTTCATAATTATTTTCTCCTGATATTTTGTTGTACAACAAAATACTGATCATGTTTTTTAGACTAATATTAGTTTTTGGCTGAACTCCTAATTCTCCCTTAATTTATAGGAATTAGGCCTCCCCACGTGCAGGAGTTTTTCATGCCAAGTGCCTAGATTTAATGATTTTGGTCTAAAAGTCAATATTTAATAGAGGGTACGGGCTGGTCAGGGGGAGCGGCTTTCAATATTAGGCGTATAGCCTGTTGTTTCCTAAATAACTTCGATGTGATAGTTTTGACCATTCCAGCATAGCGCGTCGCCGGCATGCTTATTCCAGGCGGCAAGAACAAAGCGTTGTGCCGGTTTACCGTTTATGTCAAAGCAATGTATCGCTGGCCTATGGGTATGGCCATGTATCAGGCGTAGGCAATTTCTCGCGCGCATGGCCTCGACCACGGTATCCTGGTTGACATCCATAATGTCCCGGCTTTTGTTGCGTTTATGAAAATAACTGCGTATGCGATACCAGCGGGCAGCTAATAAACGTAATAATAAAGGCTTGGAGAGTACGTTGGTTTGCCAGGTTTGGACGCGTGATTTGGCCCGAAACGCCTGATAGGCCACGTCGTCGGTACACAGTAAGTCGCCATGGGTTAATAAGGTCGGAATGCCATGCAGATTGATGACGGCGTAGTCATCAAGCAGTGTGATGCCGGTCTCTGTACAAAACTGTTTGCCCAATAAAAAATCGCGGTTGCCTTGTTGCAAATAAACTTTTGTGCCCGTCAACACCAGTTGTTTTAGTTGTTTGCGGATAGCGTTATTGGGTGGGGTGGGATCGTCGTCACCTACCCAGGCATCGAAAAGGTCGCCTAAGATATAAACAGCTTCGGCTTGAGGTGCGCGATATTGCAGAAAGTTAAGGAACCGGCGGGTGATTTCTGGCTTGTCTAGGGAAAGGTGCAAATCGGCAATAAACAAGATATCTTTGTCCACCTGAAAGCTCCTGTTAGATTCCGTGGCTATATCAGCATCTAACTTAAAAAAACAGAGTATGTAGGACTACCAATGGGTTGAGTAGCCCTGGAAAGAAGCGCTTTTATGAGCTTAGGATATTATTCGATGACTTCAGCTTTCTCAATGATGATGTCGGTTTTAGGTACATCCTGATGCCCGCCACGGTTGCCTGTAGGCTGTTTGGCCATCGCATCGACAATATCCATGCCTTCAATGACGTCGGCAAACACGGCATAGCCCCAACCGCTTGCCGTTGGGCTGGTATAGTTCAGAAAGCCATTGTCTTTGTAATTGATAAAAAACTGTGCGGTTGCCGAATCAGGCACATTGGTACGCGCCATTGCCAGTGTGCCGCGGTTGTTTAGCAAGCCGTTGTCGGCTTCATTTTTGATGGCGGCGTGTACCGCTTTTTGGTTAAAAGCGGTGTCGAAACCACCGCCTTGCGCCATAAAGCCGGGAATCACGCGGTGGAAAATAGTGCCGTTGTAAAAGCCCTCATTAACATAAGTTAAAAAGTTTGCTGAGGAGATAGGTGCTTTTTCAGGATTCAGCTTAATGACGATGTCACCCAGAGTGGTTGTTAATTTAACTTTTGTTGATGATTCAGGCATTTTGTTTTCCGTTGCAAAAGAAAGTGTTGTGGTTACAAACAGCATCAGGGCAAGTATGGGTGTACGCATGGTTTTTCCTTGTGGTTGATGCAAATGCTGAATTCTATGCGTTTTTATCTTGAAAGAGAAGTATGCGCTTGGTAAATTGTCCCTCTTTTTGCTAAATGCGCTATTAAATGGCGCGCCCCAATGATGACTGTATGTTGAAAATATATAATACCCTGACCCGAAAAAAAGAACTGTTCCAGCCGCGTGTGGCGGGGAAAATCGGCATGTATGTTTGTGGCATGACAGTCTACGATTATTGCCATATCGGCCATGCACGGGTCATGGTTGTATTTGATACCGTTGCCCGGTATTTCCGTTATTCGGGTTTTGAGTTGACATATGTCCGAAATATTACCGACATCGATGACAAAATCATCCAGCGGGCCCATGAAAATGATGAAACATTTGGCGAGTTAACCGAACGTTTTATTACGGCGATGCACGAAGATGAGCGCGCGCTGTCGGTTTTGCCTCCGGATATCGAACCTAGGGCAACGCAGTCCATACCTGAAATTATTACGATGATTGGGGTGTTGATCGTAAAAGGGCTGGCGTATGTCGGCAGTAATGGCGATGTATTTTATTCTGTTAGCCGATTTAAAAACTACGGGCAATTGTCGGGCAAAAACTTGGATGATTTGCAAGCCGGTGAGCGGGTGGAAGTTGACCAGGCAAAGCAGAACCCTATGGATTTTGTGCTATGGAAAATGGCTAAGGAGCATGAGCCAGCATGGTCATCGCCCTGGGGTTCAGGGCGTCCGGGCTGGCATATAGAATGTTCGGCGATGTCTACCTGCTGTTTAGGTAATCACTTCGATATACATGGCGGTGGCATGGATTTGCAGTTTCCGCATCATGAAAATGAGATCGCGCAGTCTGAAGGCGCGACCGGAGAGAAATTTGTCAATCTATGGATGCACAATGGTTTTGTCCGCATCAACGAAGAGAAAATGTCCAAATCATTGGGCAATTTTTTTACCGTGCGTGAGGTGTTGAAGCGGTATCAACCTGAAGTCATAAGATTTTTCATACTTTCTAGCCATTATCGCAGCCCATTGAATTATTCCGATGAGCAATTGAATGAGGCGGTGGGGGCTTTAACGCGGTTTTATACTGCGTTGCGCGGGATCGAGATGAATGAGGATTCTACCGTGCTAGGTGATTATCAAGGACGTTTTGAGCAGGCGATGAATGATGATTTTAATACCCCTGTTGCCTTAGCCGTTTTATTTGATTTGGCGCGTGATTTGAACAAAGCAAAGACAAAGGAACCTGAAAAAATTGGCGTATTAGCGTCAAGTCTAAAGCAGTTGGCGGGTTTATTGGGTATATTGCAAATGAACCCTGACAATTTTTTGCAAGGTAGGCATTCTTCACTTGTCGGATCCATAACCGCCACGGATACACCTTCTGCGGTTATGAAACAAATGTTATCTGATGAAGTTGAACAACAAATCCAGGCGCGTCTGGATGCCAAAAAAGCCAAAGACTGGGCTTTGGCTGACCAAATTCGCGATGAATTAAAACAGCAGGGCGTGATTCTTGAGGATGCGCCGGATGGCACAACCAGTTGGCGGCGTGAATAGTCGTTGTACGATTGCTGGTCAATTACATCATAGGGGCAATTCCAGCACTGTTGGGCGCACTGAAAAATCTGTTGTCGATCACCTGCTTGAGAGCCGGATTCCAAATAAAATAGAAAATAACAACAATATAATGCCATGAGTGAAATGAAAGATAAATCAATCCAGCAATACCTAGATCAGTTAGCCAGTAAAGCAGCCACACCAGGTGGTGGCAGTGCTGCCGCAGTAATGGGCGCGCAATCGGCCGCTTTGGTCAGTATGGTGTGCAATTTGACTATAGGTAAACCCGATTACGTGGTAGTAGATGCAGAAATGCAGGCGTTGTTGGAAAAATCAGAAGTGCTGCGCGAAAAATTGACGGGCATGATTAAAGCCGATATTGATGTTTTTGACAGATTAATGGCAGCTTATAGCTTGCCTAAAGAAACCGATGAAGAAAAGTTGGCGCGTAGTGAGGCTATACAGCGGGTGTTAATAGATGCGACCGAGGTGCCGTTGGCTTGTGCAGGAGCTTGTCGAGTAGCGATTGGTTTGAGCCGCATTGCTGCCGAAAAAGGCAATTTGGGCGTGGTCAGTGATGCGGGTGTAGCAGCAATGTCGGCTTATGGCGGCTTGAAAAGCGCTGCATTAAATGTGTACATTAATACGGGCTGCCTTAAAGACTCAGCGCTTGCCGAAGCCAAAGTGGCCGAGTTGGAAGCTATATTAAGCGGTGCTGATGCTGAGGTGGAAGCTATTTATCAATTAGTTAAAACAAAATTATAAGAATATGGGCGTTTTTAGCTGTGATTAGAGCCAATTGCGCTGCTCTGTAGGCCACGATTTTTCTAACCTACAGCCGTCCCTAAATATCGTTTACCCCAAAATTTAACGAAAGAACCAGGGTTTGAGAGAGACGATCACGGTTTTTTTCGGATTTTCACCCCAAGATTGATGTGGCAGATAAAACGCGGGGTACTATATAATTAACCTATTGATAATTATGATAATTATGATAATTATAGGTATTTTATGACTCAGATAGCCGCCGCAATATTTGATTGGGATGCCGTTTAGCCAAAAGCGGGAGTCCACTTCAAAGCCAACAAATATCCACAACGTGTTGTTTTTGTTTCTCCAAAAAGACCATAACTCATCCATCTGTATAAACAACACAGTCAAGGGGGTGTGATTAAAAGTGTGGGGAATCCATAAAAATCCTACGCAGCCACTGCGGCAGACAAATTGTCCCAGTACCTTTCCCAATCACCATTAGCCCTCACAACACGCAGTGCCAGCATTGGCTGAACATTAGTCGCTTTC
>JAURZI010000144.1 GCA_030653435.1 Methylovulum sp. | reverse complement strand
AAGGATTTCGGGCTATCAGGACCCGTTACACTTGTAAGAGAGCCAACTATTTAGCGCTGCTCCATCTAGCTTGCGCTCTTATGCTCACTCGGCGGGTAGAGGCTGTTGCCTAGCATGTTGTGTGCCGGATATCCTCTTAGTCTAACATATTTTTTTGTTAAAGTACTTTTGCATTGTTACCTATATTCCCAGCATGCCATTTCTTTTGGAAACTTGCGTAGATACTTATGCTTGTAAGGGGATAAGTAATCGGCATCATGGCTCAACTATGCCTTGACGCCTATATACCATTCCCATTTTCGTTGAAGCATGAGGTAACAGCAATTCTCATTATGGAAGTTAATATAAATAGGTTGAAAATTTGAATTATTAAAAACATTGTGGATTTTGACCATTTTTTGATCAAATTGGCAATAATTACGGTAAAAAAATAACAAAATGTAATTATTTTAATTTCTTGATTTTTTTGGATATTCCATAATTATTCTCGTTCAAATGTAACGGCTTGGCAGTAAAAGCGAAATCAGGAAGGCGTTTGCGTAAATTAGCGCTTTACGAATCAGAATGCCAGAGTGAAATTTAAATCACTTTATCCAACATTATAACTTTGGCAGTCTCCAAGGATTGCACATTGGAAGTGAATCGACATTTCAAAAAAATGTCAACTTTGAATTACATTTAATTGCTTAATAATGATCATAAAAAAACCCCCACTGCTTTTAAAACAGTGGGGGTTTATAATTCCTCGACTACAGCCTAAGCTGTTCGCCAATTATCTCATTAAATGAAAGTAGGAATTAATGGAGCGTCAATAGTAATTAATTGACGATGTCCAGCTTCATCATAGAAGAACAATAAACCAGCAAAACGACTATCTGGATCATATATCAAATCAGCTAAACGGTAAACTTCCCAAGCGGCATCAGATGCAGTTACTTGAACTGTTCTTGATTGACCTGGAGCAAGAGGACTGTTATCACTAACTGTTAAACCTTCTTCAGCCAACAAATCATCTGGATAACCAGTTTCATCTTGTGCAACCGCAGAATCCAAGAAGCGAACACCAGCAGTGTTAAACTCACCTAAACGAACGGCAGAATCACCATTATTTGTAATAGTCAGTGTCATTTGCATAGCACGACCTGGTACACGGTAAGTAGCATCTTCAACTTTTACAGCTATGCTTGTTGCAGGCATTTCAATAGATTTTATGCCACGTAACAAACCGGCTTGCAAAGGTGTAGTAACAGGATACTGCTCATTTGTGCTGCTCATTGACATAGCAACGATAGCGATAGTACCAGCTGCGAAACCCATAGCCACTTTTCTATCAGTTCCACTGATTAATGAATCAGCTTTACCTGCTTCAACCGCGATAGAGCGAGGCACAAACATTGGCTTACGCATCCAGTAACCTAACCACGCCAAACCAAGCGCATACCAAAAAGCATGCCAGAAGTAGGTGTTGCTTAAGTTATAAGTTTCCAGATCTATTGTTTCGCCAGTCAACGTAGTAATTGGGTTAACGAAGTCTTTCATTGAACCAGTAACAGTTACCCATTTACCTGGACCAATGATTGGACCACCACCTTTTACGTTTAACATAGTGTGTACATGCCAATCACCTGGGCGACGTGCTTTCAACAATACTTTAAACTCATATGTTTCACCTAATTCAAGAGATACTGAACGAGGCACCAGCTGACCACCAATCCAAGATCCAGCACGGATAAACACTGGACCTGGAATACCAATATTCAAGAAAGATATTTCTGGTTTGTCAACTGTTTCTGGCCATCCGCTAAAAACGAAAAATTTACCAGAAATTGTCATTGTATCATTAACTGGCACTTCTTCTTTTGACCAGTTAAGATCAAACCAGTGAATTGTACGCATACGCATGAAAGCTGCTTGCGACTTTTCACCATGAGCTGATGCAGTTGGTGTATAAAACATCGATGCTGTAAGAGTAGCCAGCAATGCGACAAAGGATAATTTAGCAACCTTGTCTTTTAATAATTTCATATATCCTCCTCTATAATAGAGAATCTATAGTTTTCTGAGTATCTAGTGGCTACACATATAATAGCCACCAGTTTTTTTTGTTTATGTAACAATGTCTTACGATCTTATGCGGCTTTAACAAATGCAGTCGAGTTAAACCATTGACCGAAGAAATGCCACAAGAAGTATATTAAGATACTCACGAAACCAGAGAAGAACGCTGATACTGGAGCAACGTCTTTACCGAAAGTTCTTAGCGTACCTTTCTCAACCATTCTGATGTATTCTGGAGTACCGGTTCTTACATAGTGATAACCTTGCAAGTCAGCCAAAGTCATCATCATACCATTGTATTCAACTGGAACATGCAATGGAGCAATGATTGGCCAGTTGCCTGGATAAAACAATAAACCGTAAGCCAATCCACCAATTACTGCTGTCAATGTCATGCTGCCTGAAAGCATCAATATAACATCAAGAACAATAGCACCCGGCATCAAATTAGATGGGAAAACGAAATTCACTGGGAAATATGTCCAACCCCAAAAGTTCAAATATCTGTTAACCCACTCACCTAAGAGCAGACCTAAAATACAAAGAACCGCACCGAATGGTAAACGGTAACGCCACCACAACATTGCTTGAACAGCAGCAGGGAATGTGATTGAAACGATAGGAGCAACAGTTACCCATAGACGCCTGTCTTTCCAGTCAGTCCAAAAATCCCAGTCACCACCAGTCAACATATAGTGAATATGATAACCACCAAGTACAACAAAGAACAATGTAAAACAAATTAGCCAATCGAACGTGCGTGAAACTTTAACTGCTTCAGCGCGTGAACGTACAGCTGATTGAGATGCGCTCATTAGCTTACCTCCTAAAAGGATTTAAATTATTTTTATAATACTATCTTCTGCTTTGGTATTTCGCCTAACAAAAAGACGAAACACCGAGGAGATAGTTATTTTAGCCAACAGACTGGATTACGCCAGATCTTTTTTCAGAAGTTTAGATATAGCTCCAACTTCTATATTTACAACACCCATCACACCTAAAGCTGCCCATCCGAAGAATACGAAGCCATAATGTAAAGGAGCAACAAACAACTCTTCCATAAACCAGAAAGTATGACCCCACTCATTCAAGCCAACATTTGGCAGAATCATGAAAGGACCAACTACTGACACTAAATACTGCAAAGACAAACCTTGTTGATAAGTTGGCAGCCTTGTTTTAGCATAAAGGAAAGATGCAACACCCGTAATGATGTAGATTGGGTAGCTCAAATAGAATTCGATAATATGACTTGGAGTAAAGTCAGTATCACGAACTATAGTTTGATGCCAAGTACCATCTTGCTCAGTAAAGTAGCTCGCACCATAATAAATTGCGATTGCATACATAACCAACCACGTCCAATGAGTAAAGTGTCTTCTCAACTCTTCTCTTGGAGTAATTGACATCACTTTACGATCACGAGTCTTCCAGATGTAACCCCACAGGATTCCTGCAGTAGATACTTCTAATATAAACTCGATATACAGGAAGTTCATCCAATATGTTTCGAACTCAGGTGCAAATGAATCTAAGCCAGCTGACCAGCCATAGACGCCTTCATACCAACGCACCCAGCCGTAAAACACTATATAAAGTGCTGCGCCCAGATACATATTTTTTTTATTTAACAGCGGTGCTTCCGCAGCATCAGTTTTCACTGATTCAGTTGTAGCTGCCATTTCTATCTCCTAAAAATTTTAGCCTTAGTTATTACACTAAGAGTCAATACTAGCAATTCCATATTCCGCATTCTATCTTTTATAAGATTTAAGAAAGACACCAAGTCTATTTGGTGAGCAGTCAGTCTACCAGCTCAATCGATCATGTCAAGTCAAAAAAACACTGCTAATATGTTTGTCATTAAATCTTCATTTACTCATAAAATTCCCCTACTCTTAACACATTGATGTCTGTTAGAATTCCGTACCTATTAATTTCAACACTTGTTTAATTTCCTGGATTTCATGAAAAATTTTATAAAAAAATACCCTATGCTTTTGTTCATTGCAGGATTCGCCGTCCTTCTTTTAACCCAGCAAAAAATCGTTATGCCGTTGGTTTACGAAGTAGTAAAATCCGACCTATTCCTTGTTGACAGCAATGATAAGGCAAGCCAACTGCCGATTTCTACAAATTTAACAGAAATTGCTTTTATGCACTGCAATAAGTACATTAAAACCGAACTCGGCCCCGATAAATCTATAGTTTTCCCTGAAAAGCCTATCAATGCCTGGAGCTTGGGCAACTATCAGTATGTTATTAACGCTGAAATCACTATTACGGACAATGTGTCAAGCAATGCAATGATCAAAAAGTATGCTTGCCGCATCACTTATAATGATAGTGACGACCAAAAAGAAATCAATAACTTTGATCATTGGACTATTAATGGCGTATCTGGGCTAGACAATATCAACGAGTAGCCAGACCTGAATGAGCAGCTTTCTTTATCAGTAAGCATATCTCCCTTCATACAACTCAAATTAAAACCGTAAATTTTTATTCCACAGTTACCGATTTTGCAAGATTTCTTGGCTGATCTATATCTGTCCCCTTTAAAACGGCAACATGATAAGCCAACAGCTGTAAAGGTATAGTATATGCGATAGCTGATACTTCATTTTCAACCTGTGGGACTTTTATAATTCGCACACTATCATCAGAAGCAGGATTCAGAGTTTCATCCATAAAAACAATAAGTTGTCCACCACGCGCACTAACTTCCTGCATATTTGATTTCAACTTTTCCAACAAGCTATTATTCGGCGCCACCGTAACAACTGGCATATCGGAATCAATAAGCGCTAGCGGCCCGTGTTTTAGCTCGCCTGCCGGATAAGCTTCTGCATGGATATATGATATCTCCTTCAGCTTTAACGCTCCTTCCATCGCTATCGGATAATGAGTGCCGCGTCCTAAAAATAGGGCATGGTGTTTTTCAGCAAACTGCTCAGCCAACACTTTAATTTCATTATTCAGCAACAATATTTTTTCAATATTTCCTGGCAAATCAAATAATTCGCAAGTAATTTTTTGTTCAACTTTACCCGATAATTTAAATCGCCTGCCAACCGCAATCACCAGCAGCAACAATACGACCAGTTGCGTTGTAAATGCTTTCGTTGAAGCAACACCAATTTCAGGACCTGCACGGGTCATTAAAGCAAGGTCAGATTCCCTGACTAATGAGCTTTCCGGGACATTGCAGATAGTCAAGGAATATTTAGCTCCTAATCGTTTGGCTTCTTGCAAAGCAGCCAACGTATCAGCAGTTTCACCTGATTGCGAAATAGTGACAATCAGGGTATCTTCCGTCACCACTGGCGTTCTATAACGAAACTCGCTCGCCACTTCTACAGAACAAGGCACGCGCGCAATCTCCTCAAACCAGTAACGAGCCACCAACCCAGCGTGGTAGCTCGTCCCGCAGGCTATTATTTGTATAGCCTTTATATTATCAAACACTTCGCATGCATTGTGCCCAAACGAACTCTCTTGTAACCGATTATTTATGAACCTGCCTTCCAACGTTTGCAAGATAGCAAAAGGTTGCTCATAAATTTCTTTCAACATATAGTGACGGTAATCGCCTTTGTCAACAGCATCGACTGTCAGCTTACTCTCCTTGATAGAACGGTTGACGACTCGACCATCAATATCATATATAACTAACTTATCAAGACGGATTGCTGCAATATCACCATCTTCCAAGAAAATAAACCGTTGCGTAACAGGTAATAGCGCTGCCACATCGGAGGCAATAAAATACTCACCAATCCCTACTCCAATCACTAAAGGACTACCTTTTCTGCAGGCAACCAGGACATCTGGATCATCAACACTCACGATACCTAATGCATAAGCGCCATCAAGTTTTTTGATCGCTAGCTTAACTGCTGCGACCAAATCATTTGTTGCTTTCATCGCATCATAAATTTCATGAACAATCACTTCAGTGTCTGTTTGCGAAGTGAATTCATGCCCATTTTTTAACTGCATATTTTTTAGCAACTCATGGTTTTCAATAATACCGTTATGCACCACCGCAACTTTGTTACCGCTAACATGCGGATGTGCATTAGCTGTGCTAGGTTTACCATGAGTGGCCCAACGCGTATGTGCGATACCGACATTGCCCGAAAGAGGATGGGATTCTAGTAATAATTCCAAACCCTTTACTTTACCAACCTCACGCTGCCGACATATCTGTCGATTATTTATGATCGCCATCCCTGCAGAATCATAACCTCGATATTCCAGTCTTTTTAAGCCTTCCAGCAAAATTGGCACTACATTGCGTTGGGCAATACCACCTACAATTCCGCACATTATTGTTTCTCCATTTTAACGGGGCGCCGCCATTCCGCAATTGACACTTGTTTCACCCTGCTTAGCGTCAGCTGGTTTTCAGGAACATCTCTAGTAATTGTTGACCCGGCACCTACTGTAGCATTTTTTCCTACAACAACAGGAGCAACCAACTGAGTATCAGAACCTATAAATGCGCCATCTTCAATGATAGTTGGAAATTTATTGACACCATCATAATTACAAGTGATTGTTCCTGCACCAATATTTACCCTACTACCAACCGTAGCATCACCAATATAACTTAAGTGGTTAACTTTACTATTCTTGGCTATTACCGACTTTTTGATTTCTACAAAATTACCAATATGCACCTCATCACCCAAAACAGTTCCGGGACGTAATCTTGCATATGGACCTATTCGACTACCCCGCCCTATAACAGCATTTTCTATTACGCAGTTCGCCAAAATTTCCACTTGCTCGCCAATGATAGAATTTTTTATGCAAGTATTTGGACCAATAATTACGTTGCTGCCTATGCTGACGCATCCTTCCAAGATAACATTGATGTCGATTTCTATATCCTGCCCAAGCCTATCAATTGTTCCCCTTAAATCAAAGCGGGAAGCATCTTTTAATGTCACACCTTGTTCCATAAGGTATTTAGCCTGCTCTTGCTGGTAAGCACGTTCAAGTTGATTGAGCTGTACCCGGTCATTGACCCCTAATACTTCCATTTCTGTTTCCGGCTGGTTCGTTACGATGTCAACACCTTCGGCGACCGCCATTTCAATGATATCAGTCAAATAATATTCTTTTTGAGCATTATTATTGTTTAATTGACCCAACCATCTTTTTAATTTAATGCCTTGCACCGCCATAATGCCAGTATTGACTTCATGAATATTTTTTTCACACTCTGACGCATCCCTTTCTTCGATGATTTTTATCACTAAGCCGGCAGTGTCCCTAAGTATTCTGCCATAACCCTTTGGGTTTTCCAGATCAATTGTAAGCAAACCCAGCGATTGAGAGGTTACATTTGCCAGCAATAACTTAACAGTAGACAGCTTTAAGAGTGGCACGTCGCCATACAATATCAAAACAATGTCATCATTAGCGATATGCTCACTGACTTGCTGCATTGCATGACCGGTTCCCAGTTGCTGCTTTTGCTCAATCCAGGTAACCTGTAAGTCGGACAATCTTTCCTTTACCAAATCCCCTCCATGTCCATAAACAATCTTGATATCATTATCCTCCAATTGAATACTCATATCATAGACATGCCGCAATAGCGCCTTATTGGCGATTTTATGCAAAATTTTTGGCAATCCAGAACACATACGCGTGCCCTTACCGGCAGCAAGAATTATCGTGCTAATTTTCATATTCAACTCCCATCAAACAAAAAAGCCCGATAGCGCTTAACGTTACCGAGCTTTTAAAAGTACCATGATTGATCTCAATCAATCACGCGCTTTGATTATTCACCGCGTTTTCTAAGCCTGTCGAGAGTCCTCAACTGCATGATGGCTTGGATTAATTGTGCGTGAGCCGTTTCATAGTCAACCGCTCCCGATTTATCCAATAAAGCTTCTTCTGCTTTAGCCTTAGCATCCATTGCAGCCGCTTCGTCAATATCTTTAGCTCGAATGGCAGTATCCGCAAGTATGGTAACCAAATGAGGTTGAACCTCCAAGATACCACCGGATATAAAAAAAGGATAACTCTCTTTCTCCGATACTTTTACCCGCACCTCACCTGGATTGAGACGAGATAATAAAGGGGCATGACGAGGAGAAATACCTACCTCGCCGAGCTCAGCAGGCGCAAATATCATTTCTGCCAATCCGGAAAATATTTCCTTTTCTGCACTTACGATGTCTACATGTACGGTCATGGTCATTGCATTACCTAAACAATAGTTACGCGGCTTTCATTGCTTTAGCTTTTTCCAGCGCTTCATCTATGGTGCCTACCATATAAAAAGCTTGCTCTGGGATTGCATCGTATTCACCGCTAATAATGCCTTTAAATCCAGCAATAGTATCTTTTAATGAAACGTACTTGCCAGGAGAACCGGTAAAAACTTCAGCAACAAAGAAAGGTTGGGACAAAAAGCGTTGCATTTTACGCGCCCTGGCTACAGTTAATTTGTCTTCTTCAGACAGCTCATCCATACCCAAAATCGCGATAATGTCCCGCAATTCTTTGTATCGCTGCAAAATGCCTTGAACTTTACGTGCAACATCATAATGCTCTTGCCCAATAACCAGAGGATCAAGCTGGCGGCTAGTGGAATCAAGAGGGTCAATAGCTGGATAAATCCCTAACTCAGCAATTTGGCGTGATAAAACGACGGTGGCATCCAAATGAGCAAAAGTTGTCGCAGGCGATGGATCAGTCAAGTCATCGGCAGGCACGTAAACAGCCTGAATAGACGTAATAGAACCTGTCTTGGTTGAAGTGATACGCTCCTGCAATACCCCCATTTCTTCGGCCAATGTAGGTTGATACCCAACAGCCGACGGCATACGGCCTAACAATGCCGACACTTCAGTTCCGGCTAAGGTATAGCGATAAATATTATCAACAAAAAACAATACATCACGGCCTTCGTCGCGAAAATATTCCGCCATAGTCAAACCGGTCAGCGCCACACGCAATCTATTTCCTGGCGGCTCATTCATTTGTCCGTAAACTAGGGACACCTTGTCGATTACGTTCGAATCTGTCATTTCGTGATAGAAATCATTACCTTCACGAGTACGCTCGCCTACACCGGCAAAAACTGAGTAGCCACTATGTTCAATCGCAATATTACGAATCAATTCCATCATGTTGACAGTTTTGCCCACACCAGCACCACCAAACAGACCAACTTTACCACCTTTTGTGAAAGGGCAAACTAAATCAATTACCTTAATGCCGGTTTCCAACAATTCATTGGCAGCCGCTTGGTCTGCATAACTAGGCGCCTCCCTGTGTATGCCCCATCTGACTTTTTCACCTATAGGCCCTTTTTCGTCTATAGGTTGACCTAAGACATTCATAATCCGACCCAGGGTTTCCTGTCCTACAGGCACTGAAATTGGGCCATTCGTATTATCGACTATTAAGCCCCTACTTAAGCCATCTGTACTGCCCATGGCAATGGCCCTAACCACACCGTCACCAATTTGTTGTTGAACTTCCAACACCAAACCATTGCATTCTACAGTTAACGCGTCATATACTTTGGGCAGCTCCTCACGTGAAAACTCCACGTCTACAACAGCACCAATAATCTGAACGATTTTACCCGAACTCATTAAGTTCTCCTCTTAGTATTTTGTCATTTTGCTTGAGCTAAACAGCGGCGGCGCCGGCAACGATTTCTGAAATTTCCTGCGTAATAGCTGCCTGTCTGGCTTTGTTATAAACTAATTGCAGCTCTTTAATAAGATTACCAGCATTGTCTGATGCGCTCTTCATCGCCACCATTCTAGCCGCTTGTTCACAAGCATTATTTTCAACCAAACCTTGGTAGACAATGGATTCAATATAACGTGTCAACAAATGATCAAGCATTTCTTTAGCATCGGGTTCATAAATATAATCCCAGTGGCCAGAGCTGACACCATTTTCAATTTCACCCGCAACAACAGGAAGCAATTTCTCAACCGTAGGCCTTTGCGTCATCGTATTAACAAACTCATTGCTGACGACATACAATTCATCAATTTTGTTTTGCTCATACCCATCCAACATAATTTTAATAATGCCGACTATATCTTCAAGGTGCGGAGTATCACCTATCTTACCTACTTGGCCAGTCAAATTTATTTTTTTCAGATTGCTAAAAAAACCTAGGGCTTTCACACCAATAGTACAGACATCAACATCAACATTTTCATTATCCCACTGCATTAATTGCAACAATGTCTTCCTGAATAAATTTGAATTTAATCCACCACACAACCCCCTGTCTGAACTTATCACGATTAACCCCACTCTTTTTACTTCGCGTTGCACCAGAAAAGGATGTTTGTATTCAGGATTTGCATGTGCCAGATGTTTAATTATCTGACCGATTTTTTTTGCGTAGGGACGCGTCGCCTGCATTCTGTCTTTTGTTTTACGCATTTTACTCGCAGCAACCATCTCCATTGCCCTAGTGATCTTTTGGGTATTTTTAATACTCCCGATCTTTGTGCGTATTTCTTTGCCAACAGCCATGTGTAGACCCTTTTACCAACTATGAGTTTTAATGAACGTTTCAATGGCAGTTTGCATACCCTGCTTGATTTCATTGCTGAAATCACCCGTTGCATTGATGCTTTCCATTAATTCATAATGCTCAGACTTCATGTAGGAATGCAATGCGCTTTCAAAATCAAGCACTTTATTAACTTCTATGCTATCAAGAAAGCCTTCATTAGCAGCGAATAGCGAAATGGCCATTTGTGCAACTGACATAGGCGAGTACTGATTTTGTTTCATTAACTCAGTAACCCTTTGACCACGCTCGATTTGTTTGCGAGTGCTTTCATCCAAGTCAGAAGCAAACTGTGCAAAAGCCGCCAATTCACGATACTGAGCCAAGTCAAGACGCGTGCCGCCACCTAATTTTTTAATGATTTTCGTTTGAGCAGCACCACCCACGCGGGATACCGACAACCCAGCATTCACCGCCGGACGGATACCTGCGTTGAACAAGCTACTTTCCAAGAAAATCTGACCGTCAGTAATCGAAATCACATTAGTGGGCACAAAAGCTGATACATCTCCACCTTGAGTTTCAATAATAGGCAGCGCCGTTAATGAACCTGTTTTGCCTTTTACCTTACCCTCAGTAAGCTTTTCAACTTCATCCGCATTGATCCGGGATGCTCTCTCCAATAGACGTGAATGTAGGTAAAAAACATCTCCTGGATAGGCTTCACGACCCGGCGGCCTACGCAACAACAAAGAAACTTGACGATAAGCCCAAGCTTGCTTAGTCAAATCATCATAAATAATTAACGCATCTTCGCCGCGATCCCTAAAGAACTCTCCCATCGAGCAGCCTGTATAAGGTGCAATGAACTGCATAGCTGCCGATTCGGATGCGGAAGCTGCTACAACAATGGTATGCTCCATAGCACCATGTTCTTCGAGTTTACGAACCACATTGGCGATTGAAGAACGTTTTTGACCTATAGCAACATAAATACATTTAATGCCAGTACCCTTTTGATTGATGATGGCATCAATGGCAATCGCTGTTTTACCGGTTTGTCTGTCACCTATAATTAACTCACGCTGACCCCGACCTACCGGAATCATCGCATCAATTGACTTCAACCCCAACTGCACTGGTTGATCAACAGATTGACGCGCAATAACACCAGGCGCTATTTTTTCAATCGGCGACGTTTCAGATGTCTCGATAGAGCCTTTACCATCGATAGGATTGCCCAGCGCATCAACAACACGCCCTAACAATGCTTCACCAACGGGCACCTCTAAAATTCTTCCCGTACACTTTACAGTATCGCCTTCGGAAATGTGCTGGTATGAACCCAAGACTACAACACCGACTGAATCTCTTTCCAAGTTAAGAGCCATCCCAAAGGTATTTCCAGGAAACTCCAGCATCTCACCCTGCATTGCATCCGAGAGACCATGTACTCTTACTATACCGTCAGACACACTGACTACAGTACCTTCTGTATGAGCTTCAGAACTCAGGTCGAAGTTTTCGATCTTCTTTTTAATCAGATCACTTATTTCAGATGGGTTTAATTGCATGTTTTTTTCTCACTCTCACTGAAGAGTCTTTTGCATGTGTTGAAGCTGACCTCTAATAGAGCCGTCTATCACTTTGTCGCCTGCCCGTACTAGAACGCCACCAATTAATGACTTGTCTAGAATTACATTCATGTGGATTTTTTTACCCCATGCTTTTTCCAAAGTTGCGGAGAACTGCAAACGCGCATCTTCGGAAAACTCATAAGCGGTAGCTACTTCAACATCAACGTAACCCTCATCATCCGCCTTGTAAGTTTCAAAAAGCCGAGCAACTGTCGAAACCAAAGCCAAACGGTTGTTATGGACCAGCAACGCCAAAAAATTTGCACCTTCCTCGTCCACTTGGCCTTGACAAATATCCAGCATAAAGCCCAACAATTCTTGTTTACCAACCCTAGGGTTATCCAGTAAAACAGAAATCTCACCGTTATTCAGGACAGCCGACATAAATGCCAAGCTTTGTGACCACTTGCCTGCCGAGCTGGTCTCCTTAGCTCTTTTAAACACTGCTGAGGCATAAGGTCTTGCTAATGTTGCCAGTTCACTCATTATGCTTAACCTAATTGATTAGAGATTTTGCTTATAATGTCTTGATGCTTGGCATGATCTATCTCTGCGCCCAGAATCTGTTCTGCCGCCCTTAATGCTAAAACGGCGACTTCTTGGCGCAAACTTTCTTTTGCCTGCTGAATTTCTTGTTCAATTTGTGCTTTTGCTGCATGAACCAAGCGATCACTTTCTTTTTTAGCCGTGTCCTTTGATTCTTCGACAATTTCATTAGCACGCTTCTGCGCCAAGCTTACAATTTCTGAAGACTGCTCTTTGGCCTCTTTTAAAACATTTTTTGCTTTTTTCTCGGCCAACTGCATAGCTTCCTGGCCTTTTTCGGCAGCAGCCAAGCCTTCTCCAATCTTCTTTCTACGTTCTTCTAAAGAGTCAAATAAAGGCGGCCAAATGTACTTCATGGTAAACCATACCAGAAGTGCAAAGGTAATCATTTGCCCAATCAGAGTAGCATTGATACTCACGATGCGTCCCTCTTGTTGCTATTAAAATTATACCGTGTTAGCCAGCTGCCGCAGCTTGCACAGCAGACAGGAAAGGATTTGCAAACGTAAAGAACAACGCCAAACCAACACCAATCATTGTCACCGCATCCAAAAGACCTGCTACAACAAACATTTTTACTTGCAACATAGGCACCATTTCCGGCTGACGGGCTGCGCCTTCCAAAAACTTACCACCCAATAAGCCGAAACCTATTGCAGTCCCTAACGCGCCCATACCCAATACCAGACCTACTGCAATAGCGGTCATACCTTGCACATCTGCAATTAGTCTTGCGATTTCCATAATACCTCCAAACGTATCGTGTTAAGTTATAAAAATGATGAAAATTTAATGGTCTTCGTGCGCCATGCTTAGGTAAACAACCGTCAATACCATAAATATAAACGCCTGAAGGGTAATGATTAAAATATGAAAAATCGCCCAAGGAAAACTTAAGACAGGCTGAATATACCAAGGCAGCAAGGCAATCAAGATAAAGATCAGCTCACCTGCATACAGATTTCCGAATAAACGAAGAGCCAGAGATATCGGCTTTGCAAACTCTTCAACTAATTTCAACAACAGGTTAAAAGGCAACAGCCAAGGTCCGAAGGGTTGAAGCGTCAATTCCTTGGCAAAACCCCAACCACCTTTTATTTTAATGCTGTAAAAAATAATCAGGCAAAATACAGAGATAGACATCGCAAAAGTTGCATTCAAATCTGTGCTTGGAACCACGCGCAAATACTCAATACCCATTAACGAACCGATTAGCGGCAATATATCAACTGGGAACAAGTCCATGAAGTTCCATAAGAAAACCCAGCAAAAAATAGTCAGCGCAAGTGGTGCGATGACCTTGCTATGACCATGGAAGCTGTCTTTAACCTGATTATCCACAAATTCGATAAGCATTTCAGCAAAACTTTGGACTAGCCCAGGAACACCAGCGGTTGCTTTATCTGCTGCCGTCTTGAAAAACCAAATAAACAAAACACCTAAAACGGCCGAGAAAAATAACGTGTCGAGATTTAATGTCCAAAAACCTTCGCCCACACTTAGCGACGTTAAATGGTGAATAATATATCCGGTTGCACCTTCGGCGGCATGAGCTTCGGTAGACATTGTTCCTCTCTCAAAAATAAATAAGTCAACGCATAAGCAGCGCAAACCAAAAAACGGATAATGCTGTCACATACACGGTTAACAGCGGCAATATTTCTATGTTGGGTATCTGAAAAATAATTATAAACAATGCTGCCGTCAATAATAATTTGCCGGACTCAGCCTTGTAAAAGGAATTGACAACTTTTCGGGCACCTTTGCCAGTAGAATTACGTATACGCAGAGCAAAATACAGATTGGGAATAAATGCAGCTAACCCGCCCCAAAGCGAAGACTCCACTTTTTGCCCACCTCCCAAGATAGCAAAACCCGCAGTCATAATGATGATTATCAATAATTGGTAACCGAGTATTTTAACTACAGTTGGCGACTTCCAAGCTGTCACACTCAACTCCAAACATAAAAGCTGCTGGATTATAGCGGCCAACCTCTATTAAATCAAGGCTGACACCCATTTCCATGAAAAAAATGTGTTTATTATCCATGCCATCTCTATCGGTTACACGCATACGCCTTTAGTACGCCGTCAATTTATGACATTATAGCAGCTGTTACCGACTTAACTTAGAGACATACATCCATGCAGGGACAATTAAAAAAAATGCACAGCTATCTGGACAATCCCGTCCAATACGATT
This sequence comes from Methylovulum sp., assembly GCA_030653435.1. Classification (GTDB taxonomy): domain Bacteria; phylum Pseudomonadota; class Gammaproteobacteria; order Methylococcales; family Methylomonadaceae; genus Methylovulum. Next base: position 27,832 of record JAURZI010000144.1, on the reverse strand, counting down.
TGCCTTTAAGTAATCAAAAAGTTGCGCTAAATCCGTTAATCGGCAAACTGATACAACTGAACCACACAGGCTGTATATTTTGCATACATTGCAACAAACCTATCAAAAAGAGCTACAACCAAGGCTATTGCTACCCTTGTTTTATCTCATTGGCCCAGTGCGATATGTGCATTATGAAGCCCAACACCTGCCACTACGCCGCAGGGACTTGTAGAGAACCGGCATGGGGTGAGGAATTTTGTTTTCAGCCCCACCTTGTTTATCTTGCCAATTCTAGCAACATTAAAGTCGGCATTACCCGGCACACACAAACACCGACGCGCTGGATAGACCAAGGCGCAACACAAGCATTGCCGATTTTTAAAACCCAATCCAGGCATCTTTCAGGCTTGATTGAAATTGCGCTCGGCAAGCATATCAGCGACAAGACCAACTGGCAAAAAATGCTTAAATATGAGGCTGCAACAATAGACTTGGCAGCAAAGCGCGATCAATTGGTAACATTATGCGCGGCAGAGATAGCCGACATCACAAACCGTTTTGGACAACAGGCCATTGAATTTTTAGCTGACGCTCAAGCGGTGGACATACATTTCCCGGTTACTCACTATCCCACCAAGATTAAATCGTTGTGCCTGACAAAAACACCGGAAATATCAGGCGTGCTGCTCGGCATCAAAGGCCAATACCTATTGCTGGATACCGGGGTCATTAACATCCGAAAATATACCGGCTACGAAATCAAGTTTTCGGCATAAAAAGATTGAAATATGCCTTAGACCAAAGCGTATTACAGGAACTCGGCAATGCTTGCCGCAGCACGCTTCACATCGAGAAAAATCAAACCCAGCTTCGCATTAGGCTTCGCGAGCACTGTCAATACTGATTCTGCTCCCGCATACGCCATTAACACATAGCCATTCGCGCCCTTAATCAGGACCTGTTCCAGCGCGCCTCTTGCCAGCTCTTGAGCCGTCCTGTCCCCCAGCGAAAGCATTGCCGCACTCATTGCACCCACCCGATCTTCGTCCATTGAAGCCGGTAAAACCGACGCTATCATCAGGCCATCAGTTGATATAATGCCCGATGCTTCAATATCAGCAGATGTACCATTGAGCTCTGTCAATACAGAAGTTAACATATTCGCACGCATAGTCGTCTCGTCTTTATTATTTGATAAGTTAAGGATGTAGCATTAAATTCATGTGCGACCGTACGATAACGGCCGAGCCCTCTCCCATCAAACCAGGTGGCAACGCGTTGCCACCTAAAGAACCGGCTAGGCCAAGCCACGCATAACCCGCAATCTGGCCCGGCGCACGTAACTTAATAAATAATTTTCTGTTCTTTTAATACGCTATAAATATCATCAATAGAGCTGTTGTCGGTGTCAAAGCTGATATCGGAGGACTCGACGCTACTGTCCGGGCACAAACAAATCAACCCAGCATTCTTGATAGCCTGAATAAGCGCCACATCATCTTTGGCTTCCAACACGGTTGTCGCATGGCCGTTATCAAATAGTTTTCTTTCCAATTGATATGCAGTAATTCGGCTGTTTGCGCCGGTTAGTGAAACAGCAGTGGCCATCTGACTAAATCTTGACGCACGCTCATCAACAGTCACGGACAACAGCAACTCGTCATCGGTGACACCAGTGATCATCCCGGCACCAACCGTACCGTTACTGAGCCGATCAATAATAATGAACGACCCCGTGCCCCGACTCGTCTTGTAAGGGTCAAAAACAACAGGCGCATTAACCGAAACCGTACAGCAACCGATCTCATTAAGCTGCAACTCGCTGGCATCATGATGCTCCAGCGTGTTGACATCAATTCTATGATGTATCAATGAGATAGACCCAGAAACGCTACGGGTAGCCAATTTGATTATATACTGGCGCCCAGGCGTCAAGGCTTTTTCAGTCATCCAGACAATATTTGCTTTGAACTTGTCCGCTACGGTTGCCGGTGTTTGCTCAACACCGACAATCATATCGCCACGGCTGATATCGATTTCATCTTCCAAGGTCAACGTCACAGCCATAGGCGCAAAAGCTTCTTCGAGGTCTCCGTCATAAGTGACAATAGATTTGATCTTGCTGCTTTTACCTGAAGGCAACGCTGTGATCTGGTCACCTTTACGGAAAATGCCGGAAGCCACTGTGCCGCAAAAGCCACGAAAATCCAGGTTAGGGCGATTCACATACTGAACCGGAAAACGGGCATTAGTGAAATTACGGTCATTGACAATCTTAACGCTATTGAGCGCCTCCATCATGGGCGCACCGGTAAACCATGCCATGTGCTCACTTGGGTTGACCACGTTATCGCCATCTAGCGCCGACATTGGAATAAAACAAATATCATGCAGATCCAGCGTTTCAGTAAATTTTAAATAATCCTGTTTGATTTTATTAAAAACAATCTCACTGTACTCAACCAAATCCATTTTGTTGATTGCGACGATGATATGTTGGATACCCAGCAACGAGGCAATGAAACTATGACGTTTGGTTTGGGTTTGTACGCCATAACGGGCATCAATCAAAATAATCGCCAAATCGCAGGTCGATGCGCCAGTCGCCATATTACGCGTATATTGTTCATGCCCTGGTGTGTCGGCGATAATAAATTTTCGTGTGGCGGTGGAAAAATAGCGATAGGCAACATCTATGGTAATGCCTTGTTCGCGTTCGGCCTGCAAACCGTCAACCAGTAACGCCAAGTCTATCTTGCCGGCACCGGTGGTGCCCGACTTGACACTGTCGGCTTGAACCGCCGCCAACTGGTCTTCGTAAATCATCTTGGAATCGTGCAACAAACGGCCTATCAACGTGCTTTTGCCGTCATCAACATTGCCGCATGTTAAAAAACGTAACAACTCTTTGCGCTCATGCTGCGCCAAATAAGCATTAATATCGGTACTGATTAAATCGGATTGGTGGGACATAGTGGATTCTCTGAGTTCTGTTTGATTGGCGGTGGGGGGCGACGTTTAAAAATAGCCTTCGCGCTTTTTCTGTTCCATAGAACCGGACTGGTCATGGTCTATCAGGCGTCCTTGCCGTTCAGAGGTGGTGGTCAACAACATTTCCTGGATAATTTCCGGCAACGTGGTCGCCGAAGATTCGACTGCGCCAGTCAAGGGATAACAGCCTAAGGTACGGAAACGCACCATTTTCATTTCAACTTTATCTTCTGGGCCGATAGGCATGCGCTCATCGTCCACCATAATCAACATACCGTCTTTATCGACCACAGGCCGCTCTTTGGCAAAATACAAAGGTACAATAGGGATACTTTCCAAATGGATATATTGCCAAATATCCAGTTCTGTCCAATTGGATAAAGGGAATACGCGGATACTTTCGCCCTTGTCTATTTTGCCGTTATAAATATTCCATAACTCAGGGCGCTGGTTTTTAGGGTCCCAAGTGTGATTTTTATCTCGGAAAGAATAGACACGCTCTTTAGCGCGGGACTTTTCTTCATCCCTACGGGCGCCACCAAACGCCGCATCAAACTGATATTTATTTAGCGCTTGTTTGAGCCCGTCTGTTTTCATCACATCCGTGTGTTTTTTACTACCGTGCGAAAATGGACCTATGCCTTGATCAACACCATCCTGATTGATGTGCACCAGCAATTCCAACCCCAATTCCTTAATCAACTGATCGCGAAACGCGATCATTTCCTTGAATTTCCAAGTGGTGTCAACATGCAGTAACGGAAACGGCGGCTTGCCTGGAAAAAACGCCTTCATAGTCAGATGCAACATGACCGCCGAGTCTTTGCCCACAGAATACAACATCACAGGACGTTCAAATTCAGCGGCAACTTCACGGATAATATGAATGCTTTCAGCTTCCAGCTGTTTAAGATGTGTTAATTTATAGTCGGTCATTAAAAAATCCATAAGGTTTGGGGTGGTACAGTATGTGTCGGCCTGTATATCAGCACACAATCTGCTTGCTATTCTAATTTGTAGGGGCGGTTAATGCCAGTTATCTATCAACTTTCAGCGTCCGGCGCCTAGTCCGACAGGCACAACGGCAACCGTTGATAAATACCACCAAAGCTGCCATTGCTCATCAACACGATATGACCACCGTAGCGAGCTTCACATTGCAAGCGCTTGATGATGTCATCCATGGACGCGCAGATTTCAATATTAGCCGCGTATTTTTTCAATGCGCTTAAATCCCAACCCATATTATCCGGTTGATAAATAATAGCCTGATCCGCTTGCTGCAACGACCTAGCCAATGTCTCGGTGTGCACCCCCATCCGCATCGTATTGGAACGCGGCTCCACCACGGCAATGATGCGCTCGCCCCCAACCTGTTTACGCAAACCGTCCAAGGTTGTTGCTATGGCGGTCGGATGATGGGCGAAATCATCATAGACTGTCACCCCATTACCCGTCGCAATGACTTCCATGCGTCGCTTGACGCTCTTGAATTGTGCCAACGCAGCTATCGCATGCACCGGCGTGATGCCGACATGCCTAGCCGCAGCAATGGCAGACAAGGCATTGTAAACATTATGCTTGCCGCTTAATGTCCAAGCCACACAGCCTTGTTCCTTGCCCTCAAAAAACACACTGAACCGGCTGCCGTCTGCTTCAGTCAACACGGCATCCCATTGCGCGCCGGCATTAACCGATGTTTTTGCCACCGCCGTCCAGCACCCCATGCTTAATACGTCATTAATATTGGCATCTGCTTCTGGGGTGATAATCAAACCATGCCCAGGCACCGTCCTGACCAGATGATGGAATTGCTTTTTGATGGCATCCAAATCAGGAAAAATATCGGCATGGTCGAATTCAAGATTATTCAGTATTGCAGTACGTGGCCGATAATGGACAAATTTTGAACGCTTATCAAAGAAAGCCGAATCGTACTCGTCGGCCTCTATGACAAAAAAATCCGAATTGCCCAACCGGGCTGAAACCCCAAAATTTAACGGAATACCGCCAATCAAAAAACCGGGGTTAAACCCCTGATGTTCCAGTATCCAGCTCAACATGCTGGTTGTCGTCGTTTTTCCGTGCGTGCCAGCAACGCCTAGCACCCATTTACCCTGCAACACATGCTCGGCTAACCACTGCGGCCCCGAAACGTATTTCAGTCCTTTATCCAGCACCGCCTCAACTTCCGGGTTACCACGCGACAAAGCATTGCCAATGACTACCCAATCCGGGTTATTGTCCAGATTTTCAGCACGGTAACCTTCCATTAGCTGTATACCCTGCTCTTGCAACTGGGTGCTCATAGGCGGGTAAACATTCTGGTCCGAACCACTGACCTCATAGCCCAGCTGTCTTGCAATCAATGCAAGCCCGCCCATAAATGTCCCGCAAATACCTAAGATATGAATATGCACTGTTTATCCCGATGGCTAGACTAGGTTAATGATAGCACTGGCGTATTAGCAGCGCTTATGGAGCATTGAAACCGGAGCAAGGCTAATAAAGCGCATTTTTAGCGCCACCCTGATCGGCATAGCTATGCTGGGCCAACTTAGTCAAATCACGCATTTTAGTTTCGGCATTTGCCAATAAGGTTTGCCGCAACTGTTCATCCTGGGCAAGCTTCAAAATAGCGGCTATCCAGGCTTCCCGCTCCAGTTCAACAACTAGGCCATCATGCTGGTCGCAGATTATTTCAGCACAGGCGCTGCCTGGTGAATAAATACCCACCGCCTTGCAACGGGTGATATCAAAAAATTTGGTGTAGGAACGTGCACGGTTAAACGGTATATCCTGTAAGGGATTCAACCCCACATGGTAAGTTTGCATGGCAACGAAAGCCTGATAGTTTGGCCACCTCATAGGATGCACGATACTGACACGCGGCAGACCTTTATACAGGCTATAAATTGCTTGTCCGCCAATAATTTCAAATGCAAGACTGGCATCTTGGTACAGGACTTCTGCTATTACGGGTTGTAGCCAGCGAATATCGACTTGATGAGAAGCTGAGCCGTGGTAAAAAATCCGTCGCAGACTGTCGGACGGCATCACAGCTGACGGCAAAATCAAGCGCGGTTGCCACGCCGCGTATTTCTGCTGCAAATACGGTGTCGAAACCCATAGCACCGCTTTTTGCCGCCGCAACCACCGTGAACGCGAAGCCGACAAGCGCATCAGCTTAAGCTGATAATGCCAGGGCATATCGGAAGACGCATCCAAATCCAATACATCGTCATCCATGAAAAATATCAACGCATGCAGTTGGGTCCGCATGGACTCCACCAGTTTGACCCACTGGGGCGGCACATAGCGGACAAATACCACGATAGCCCCGGACAATTCAGCCGCCGTCGGCAAATCTGCGAAATGGCAGCGTACCGCACGGTGGCCTAGCGCCCGGATCGCCGGCAACACAAAAAAATCGCTGGAAGGATTGGCTTGTTCTTCGACAACATAGACGGAAAGGCCGGTATACGCTTGATGATTTATGTTTAGGCTATTCATCGGCTTTGCTCTCAGTCGCCGTTGTTAAACAGCTTGTTAGCGATGATACCATTTATTTATTCTCAAGCTCCTTACTTGAACTGTAGTCCATCATGAAGCGGCGCGACCATTCGGCATTTCGGCTATCGCTTACTTTCGTGAACACTGAGGGTTCCTCAGGTATTGATACGTTATCAGGATTTACGGCAATATAGGTGGCAATGCGTTTTAGTACGCGGACTATATCCTCTTCTATATCTTCGTAACTAATACATAACGGAAAAATACGCTTGTTATAAAAGTAGTCTTGCCAGCCTTTTTCCTGGGCCACGATATGATCGTGCCAACCTTTTATAGCCTCATAATCGTATTCTAGTGCGTCTAGTTTTGCCAAAGCATCTTCGCTGTGTTGTATATTGGTATGAAATACATTTGATGAAGTGGCTTTATACAAGGATACCGCCTGTGCAGCCAGATCGCGCCTAGTTAAATAAATGTATTTAAAACCGTCCAAATAAGCATGGTCATGCATGGCTTCCATGAAATTTTGAAACTGAAACCAGCTGGTTTTAAGACCGGAAATTTTGTTAGCCGTTTTTCTGACACGAATGGCATTACGAATATATTCGTCCGGCGTGCGCCCCGGAATTCTTTTCAAATTTCCACCAACAAATGACTGATTCAACGCCTCTCCAGGTCGGCCAAACAGTTTAGCCCCAATCATCGTGTTACAAAGATAAGAGCTTCCTGATCGCGGCGTTATCGCAACAATGTATCGGATCCGAGGTTCCGGCATCGCGTCTATCTCTTGAAGCCTTTTTAGGTCGACAACAACGTTATTGAATATTTCTGGAATTTTATTCATCTGTCAGCATTGGGTATTGTTGATTTCGGCATCAGTTTATCAGCCAGCATGTTTTGTAATTTGCTATAAAAGTTATAGGATTGCATGTAACCCATCAACTTTTCAGGACTTTTCAATCGATCATCAAACAGCGCAACTGCAGTCTGGTATAAGCGTAAATCGTAACTCACCATCGCCTTTGCCGCGCTATGGACATTTTCAGCGAAACCATCATGATTGATTGTAAACTTATGCGGCATTTCGTTAGGAAAAAGGCTTCTGTCCCAATCCATGACGGCACATAACAAATCAAAAGATTCGCTTTGCCTGTCATCAAGACCGATAAAAATGAATTCATGCTTTAAATTATCAATGGCTTTTTCAAGCATAAGCTCTGTGCATTGGCCAAATGCCGCGTCGGTATCAGAGACCATGCGCGTCAGATAATTGTCGAGTGACTTATGTCCTATGTTGAAAACATCGAGCATACGCCCTCCATCGTCCTTGTCACTAGCCGTTATTTTTGCCAATTTCGCCGCATGAAAATAAACGCGTTCCAATGGGTTTCCTAACCAGATCAAATAATGCGCCGAGCCAATAATTTTCTTATGGGCACGATAACTGAAAGCATCGTAAACCAAATTATTATTAAGATACGTTTCGCTATACCCCGTTAACTCTTCAAGCTTATTCGGGGCCTTTTTACCCGGAAAAATTTGGATGAGGTTCCCGTTAGTCGCCATTTTTAAATAATTCCGCAGTTCTGGATTAACAGTATACGGGGGCTCTATAAAAATCTTTATGCTAGTTGCCGCGTCTGCATTCAGCACATTGTCCAGTTTCGATTCAATAAAGCGATAAAAAACTTTTTTATCTATCGAATAGCTTAACCGATCGTGCATAACCTCTTCATCTTCATCGGTGATGTATTGCTGCGGCAATAGGTAAACATGATGATTAGGATGGATGTGCATCGCCTGGCGCAAAGCAACATCGGAAAACCGTCTGCTTAAATGACAAAATCCTGGTTTACCTAACATCCGTGAAATATGCATAGAACCCGTAGCATAATTACTGATAAAAAAATCGGCCGTGTTGCCAACAGCCAATTTGATATGGCTGGGTTCGCCGACTACGGAAACAAATTTAAACCTAGGGCTTACTTTCTTGACTATTTTGTTAGCGACTTGCAGGTCCTTTTCTGCCTCGCTTATAGATCCCTCGGATGGGGTTAACGGGAGCGTCCAACCATCAAAAACTACGCCGAGCTTTGGATATTTTTTCAATAATTGATTTAAAATATAAGCATAACCTTCAATTTGTTCTAGCCAGCAACGTTTTTGCCCTTCTACGCCAATCCATACGATAGGGTAACACCCGTCCAAGTGCTTAATTTTTTCTAATGCCGTTTTACCTGGGGTACTGATAGCGTTTTTGACCAGTGCACGGTCTGCCCGCTCATAAAGATACCGGTTACTGAGCGCAAGACGGGTACCGGCATGAAAAAACCATTTATGTTCGTCCAAGGCCAGTGCATTTATGGCTCCCGAATCAAGGACAAGGCATTTGTGCTCGCCAAATAACAAATCGGCATGATTAAAATCGTGATTGGAACGCATAATCACGTTAGGCAACTGGGCGACCAACGCAGGTCTTTCACTTAATTCTACGAGCGTAGGCCAAATATCATAATAAAAATGGGACGGGCGGTTATGAGAAGCGATGATACCAAAAAAACTATTTTCCGCTTTAACATAATCAACAGTCTTGGCAAAGTCGCTAATCAGCTTTTTTTTCAAGCTTTGTATCTGGGTTTCTTTGACGGCGGCAAAGGCTAAAAAAGTATTATCGCTAGGGAAATAAAGGGCGTCTGCCGACGAGACACCCTGGATGAGAAAAAAACAGTGCCGACCGTCAGTAAAACGTAAACAGGTAAAGCCGCCATCAACCTCATAACTTTCGCGGCAATAGGCTGGTGCCGAAGAAAAAGGGCTGGGTAAGCTTAAATTATTAGTGATGGCGCTTTCGGCCAAACCAATAGCGAACTTATCATTTTTTAATTCTTCGACCAATCGCTTTAAATGGCTTTTAAGCGTCGGCTCATTTAAAGCATCTGCTAAGGACAGTCTTTTTACTTCACGCCAAAACGTACTGATATTTTGTGCTATTGCGCCATAAAGCGCGTTGACCTCATCAATGTGTTGGCTGGAGATTTCATTAAACCGGTTACTAAAAAAAAAGAATAATGCCTCAATTGCAATGGCAAAAGTGTCATTTGGTCGATATTGAGCGAATGTACTTTTCTTGCAATAGTCTTCTTCTTGCACGGCGGAAAAATTAGCCTCTTTAAATTTTTGCAAGATGGCTGCTGTATCCTTCTCAGGTATTGAGGGTGCCGATGTTGTTATGACTTTTACTTTTTTCCAGGGCACCAAGTTGTTATCTATTTCAATGAATAAGTCAACATCTGCAACTGCCTCGATTCGGAAGGCAAAGCCGCAACGACCATCGATTGAAAAACCCAGTTTTTTGCCCATGCGTTTGGCAAGCACGTGTTTTATGACATTTAAATCATGACACACCTTAATGCCAGCAATGACCGTGACTATGTTAATAGGTGCTTGTTTTTTATCTATAATCCAGCCGGACAATATAAAGTGGGGCGGAGCAGTGTTCATGCGGCATTTTGTTGCTTTGAACGAATACAGCAATCTTGTATTAATGATCGGGTTATCTGTTTCGCTGTGGCTAGTGATTTCAAGTTCAATCATGTTAACAAATCCAAAATGCGGTTTTCTATATTACGCAAAACACGGGCAACGGCACACATCCCATGGCTATACGCCTGCGATGGTTTGGTTGACCTTACCCAATCTGCGACTGACCAGCGTTTCGTACAAGGCTTCACCAAGTACGAAATCCTCTTCCCAGTCAATATCGAATCCATGGAGGGCGGGTGTCTCGAACAAAAAGGGCTGATGGCCTACGCGATCTTGAAGCGTTACCATTAAGGGCTTGTCGATGACAAACAGGGCGCTGTTGACGAGAAATATTTTTTCCAGATCCTGGGTGCGCGGCCACCGTTTGATGCTACTGTCGTGGCTAATCCATACGCCAGAACGCATTGCAAAGGTTTGCGTAGCATCGACAGCCATTAGACTGTCAGCTAATTGCGCTTGCTTGGCCTGTGCATATGCCGCCAAGGCGGCATCATACAGTGCCGGCACAAAAAGTGGCGACGTGACGTGCGTCCATGCGATAACGTCGGTATCGACCGTATTGCCGAGGTAACCGATCAGCCCTTGCAAAGAATCATCGCTGGCATATTCATCGGGTCTATGGTCGAGAATGACAGATTTGCTCAATGTTGGGCGAATATGCTCCACTATTGCCATGACTATTGGGTCATTTGTTGTTACAACAATTTCGTCTATTCGTGCAACGGCATCCAGTTGCTTCAATTTGAGTTCCAGCAGCCCATGGGTATAACCGCCGAAAGGCCGGGTATTCTTGTTAAGAATGCGTTGGCTGCCCTTGCGGCAAGGGACAACAGCCGTCACTTTGGGCTGGGGCATGCTTTGCACCTCGCATTTAATGTCAGTCATAGGGTCCATTAGCTTAAATAATAACGCAGTGCACCACCCAGGCAAACCTAACCGTAACCCGATAATTGCAGCTTAACTTCAACCCTGCTTTAGATAAGCGCGTAAACACTGCTTTCAGGAATCTGATAACGCGTGGGCGTAATGCTGGCAATAGCTAGGCTTTGCGCTTGGTCGGCATAGCATTTAAATAACCGGTTCATTTCTTGATTACGCGGATCATCCTCGCCATAACCATCAAAGCCAGCGAGAAAAATACATTTTGCCTTGCCGCTGGTCGCAATAGCTAAAGCATAAGCAATGACCAACGATGTCGGCAACAAGGCATAGTGGTCATGAAACTCGAAGGTATCCGCTTTGACACTGAGACCAAAGTCCAATAGCGGCTTATCGCCCAGCGCTTCCCTGACATCTGCGGGCAGCATGGACACCGGTGTTGCCAACGGGTGCCGTAAACGGGCGTGCTCTTCACAATCGGCAAGTAAGCGCACCGGGTGGCAGGCTGCCCGGATGTCAATAAGCCCGTCAGCCAATGCTTTTTGGGTATTTAGCGCAATGACAAACGGTTTTCTCTGCCGAATAAAATTTTCCAACGCCAATCCATGCGCTTTTACTCCCGGCCCAGTGCCTAGAATTAATACTTCCCTGCCCTGGATTAAATCCAACGGCCGCCAACTGCCTACCGGTTCGGCTTTATAAAAATGACGCGCTGTGTTTAATGTGTTGAGGTTAAACTGGTTACTGTTTTCCGTTTTCAGGTGCTCAATGACAGCCAAAATATCTTCGTCGCTGTAGCGGCTATCGGCAAGCATTTCCTGAATATAGGACGGATGAATTGCGTATTTTCCAGCTAAATAATAGTAAGGGTTGCTGCCCCAGCCGTAATGCGCTTGTAACGGCTTGAAGTGTTTACGGATGACCTTTAACAGCGCGGTGATGTTACAAGGCGCTTGCCGTGAAGATTCAAGTTCCAGCACCAGATATTCCGTTTTGGCATTGCCAGGGCCTCGGCCCATGCCTGTCAATGTCCCATCGACCCACGTCACGCCCGCCTGAACTGCTGCGACTGAGTTAGCCAAGGCCAACCCCATGTTGTCGTGCATATGGATACCCAGCTCGCCAGCCCATACGGTTCTAAAGGCCTGAATCACTTCTAGTGTTTTTCCAGTATTCATACTGCCCATAGAGTCAGCAAAATATAACACATCCAGTGGATAAGCCGTTGCCAACATAGCCAATGCACGAATTTCTTCCGGTGAACGGTCCGCCACCTGCATCAGGTTAAAACCAACTTCATAGCCTTGCTCTTTTAGCCAGAGGCTTGCTGGTAATGCCTGTTCAAACTCATAGACATGACAGGCAATGCGAACTAAGGTAATAGGTGAGGAAATCGCTGGTGCGAACAAACGTTTTAATTCGGTGTTCATACTTTGTTCATGCCGGACTAATTCACTGGCGTTTATCATCACGCCTAGCTTCAGGCCAACAGGAACATTGAGGCTCTGTATAAAGCTGTCAGTCGTATAAGCGCAAGCACCTTTAAAGCCATCGATTTTGAGTGAACGAAAGCCTAGTTCAACATAATCGGCCGAGATAGCTTGCATGGTTTGCAGATAGTCTTCAATGAGTTCGGCTGAAAAATCCCAGGCGTTGTAATAGCCGCCATCGCGGAGTGTGCAATCCAGAAATTTCATGCGTGATTCCTGTTGGGCGATAATGGGATATTCACAGATTAACCTTGAGTGAAATGTACAGGGGATACGCGACGCTATATAACCCGCTTTTAACAAAAGTAGTTATTTGACGCTTTATGGACAATGCCGCCGTTACCATGCACCGCACCCTCCTGAGTGAAAGGCAGTATGCTTCTATGTGGCTGAACGCCTTTACATGCAAGGCGTTCCGGCAGTTTAAATCGGTAGGTTTTCAGTGCGATGGGGCGTAATATTACGCTGTCTTCAAGCACTTTCCCTGGTTAGCCCTAAGTAATGGTACCTGCAAATATTTCAACAAATACTGCCCCAAATGACATGCCTGTTACAGGTCACGCACATTTTTAACCACTTGTGTTCAGAAAAATCCAGCTTCGGGTAGCAACAGACCATTGCCTGCCCCTACCCTGCAAAACCAGCTGTAAACTAAAGCCATTCAATCAATTACTACACATTAGGCGAATCTAACGATTAAATTTGAATACCAACCAAAAACTTGTGCAGCTATACCGGTATAAATTAAAAATTTATTATTCAGCTGACTTCTTTGCCTTAACCCTAGCTTTCATCGTACGGAACCCTATTCTTTTGACAGTCACTTTTTGACCTTCTTTTTCGCGCTCAACTTGCTTAATTTTGAACACACCTAACCCAGGTATTTTTATCGGACCTTCGGTTGTTGAACCCAATTGCTTGCCAAGCTCCGCAAAAGCCAGTGACAGAATTTTCGCTGCTTCTTTATCAGTAAGCTTGCCCAATAAATTAGCGTTTGATTGTTTAATAATTTCTACAATTTCAATTGCTTTCATTTTATAAGTCTCTTTAAATGTTGTTTACTAAAAAATTGTTTTGGCGACCACAATAACCACAACACACCCATTACTCAAGCAAGCCTTTTTTTGCGAGCATTTTGCGTAAAGATTGCCAATGGAAAAGAATATCTCGGACTACCATTTGTGTAGCACCTGCATCATTGCTTCTTTCGAACCATTTCTCAGCAAGAACCATTGTTTCCGCCAGCGTTAATGCGGCAATTTCCTCGCGGAGCATACTCGTTCTGTGCTGTGTGTTGACCCATGTGTCGAATGCAAAAATTTCTTCAGCCGTCAACCGCACGCGCAGCTCATCGGAAAGTTCAGGCTTTGATAAAAGGACAGTACCTATTATTGAATTGACGCCTTTTTTCTTGTTTTCATCGTATGTAGTTCTAATCACTTGAATGACATTTTTACGGATACGAAAATGCATGGGCAGTTCTTCACAAATCTAAGTCAGGCAATATATTGCCTTAAAATATTAGGCTATGCAAGTGAAAATTATCATATTTTTTGAAAAAATCTATCAATTATTACATGAGATGCCATATGTTTATCCTAAAATAAACCGGTAGAAATTGCCTACCATAAAAAATTGGGTATTTATTTATAGGTAGATTGGGAATCCGTCTATAAGCATTTCCCTGATTGGAAATGAGATGCGAAGCCGCGTTAGATCAAACCCAGGTCTATCGGATTAACGCCTGGGAATATTTGTTGCAAAGCGTTTTTAGAAAAACCGAATTGGGACTGGAATAAACCGGTCATAAAACTGCGGTACTCATTTAGCACGGGATAATCCCTATTCTGAAAAAGCTTCCCCTAGGCAAGCTGCATTTATTCACCCGCTATGCGACCTCCTTTTATGCCGCCACCGAGCACCCAATACACCGAACCATGCCCATGATCGGTGCCAGAGTTGCCGTTTTCCCAAAAAGTACGCCCGAATTCAGAAATTACTAAGACACTGAATCTTGCGTTAAAGCGGATGGGTAACAATCAGCACGAACTGCTTCGGGTACTCGACAAACCTTATTTACCGCTCCACAACAACCTGAGCGAACGAGATATCCGGGATTACGTTAAAAAACGAAAAATAAGTGGCAGCACTCGTAGTGAGGCAGGACGGAGGTGTCGCGACACCTTTGCCAGCTTAAAAAAGACCTGCCTAAAGCATAAGATTTCGTTTTGGCATTATCTTAAGGATAGGCTGCTGGGTAACAGTAACATTCCACCGTTATCCGATTTGATTTTGGCGGCGGCTACCTGTGACTAATGAGAAGTTACCACCGCAACATCTTAACTAACTGATGATATTTATATTTTAACGCAACACCCCTGATTACTCCCTTTACTGTCACTTGTATTATATTTAACTTGCAGTATTTGCTATGTGACTGTTTTCTTCTCTTTTTGCGCTTTAAAAATTACTTGCTTAGTAGTTATATTTTTATTTCCTTTCGATTTGCTTATATTGGAAACCTTAAATTGCCCTAATCCCGCTATCATAAGGGCTGCATCATCCATATTTTCGATATAACCAGTCATTTGTTTAAAAATTTCGCGTACCAATGAAACTGCATTTTCATCAGATAAGTTTTCTAAATTAGGTTCTGCTTTTTTTACAAGCTGAACAAGAGACTTCACATTTATTCTTTTATTCTTTTTTCTAATTGCAGGCAAAAGTGTTGTTGAGCTATTTTCTATATTTTTTTGATCTGCCTTGCTTTTCTTACCCCCCCTAAGACGCAATATGTGCATCCATTCAGCTATCTCTTGTGCTGAGATTTTTGGATGCCAGCGATTAACATAACTGACTCCTAATTTTTTTGCTAACCATTGTGTCGCTTCTGGGGTAAACGTTAGTAATTCAGTCTCCGTATGAATGGAATGCTGATCATTTTTGTATATATCCTCTGCAAGAGAAACACTCATACGGTTTTCCATCCATTCAATATGATGGCGATTTTTTTCGAGAATAGGTGTAATCACTTCAGAAGCGAAGCGCAATTTTTTATTATGTTGAGAAGGTACGTTGATCGAAAAGGTCAGTTTTGCTTCAGAGGGAAGATTAAATTTGAAATTTTGTTGGTATTTTGCATAAGCATACAACAGCGGTATAGAATCTAAAGAGATTCCTTGATTTACACTTACAATAGAATCTGGAGGTATATCAATAGCCAGTCGCTGGCAAAAATCAGTTACCACGCAGCCATTTGGAAAATTAATGGGATCAAATTTCCAAAAATGGACGTTTTCTGCACCAAATACTTGGTCAAATTTTTCAAAAAAAAATTGATAATAAGGGAAACAAGGTTCTAAATCGAACGAACTTACTTTTCCAGTCTTTAAACGTTGCTGAAAAGCGCTTTCTATGTAAGCTTTAGGCGTACGTATGTAACCAACAGCAATAACTTCCTTTGTATACTTTACAAGTACAGAATGTAGTGCTTTTAACTCATTAATGCTAAAAGCATTACTCAAAAGCTCGGATGATAATAAAATATCTTTTTCACTTGAATTTAAATCGAGCACTTTTTTCAACTTTGACAGAGCCAATTCTTTTTTCTTTGCAAAAAAAATGGTATTCGCAGAACGAACACCAAGCATTTCACGAAATGCTTGGGATAAATGAGCATTATGAGCAAATGAACCTAAATCGGGATAACAAATGTTTAATTTATCCCTGCTTTTATATAAAGTTTGTTCAATTGAGGTGCTACCTGTTTTTGGCATTCCAAAATGGACAATAATTCGCATTTTCCTTCCTTATACTTTTATCTTTCAAGCAACTATACATAGGATTATTAATTTATTTACAATAAATTGGTTACGTTTTGATTAGTCTAACTGATGATGTGGGCTATTTTAAAATTCTATTAAACGACCAACTCGTTGCGGAGACTTTTAAAGTACACTCCAATATTGTTATAAACGCATAAGTTTTCTTATTACAGGCAACATATTCTCCTTTAACAGCTTGCGATATTGCTTAGGGTTGTAATGATGATCCCTAGGGTTAGCGTGCCGCAAGGCAGGACTAACAAGCCCATCGTCCCCTTTCGACAAATCATCAAGACTGACATAGCTTATACTCTTTGCTTCGCACCAATTTTTTATTTGGGCATTAAACCAGCAGGTTAATTCAGTGCGTTGCTGCTGGGTAGCGGTGACTTCAGCTCTGGCCTTTGCGATAGCGCCTTCCGTTGATCCGTCTGGCAAGGTAGGCAAGGGCGTGCTGACGACGACAACTTCCGCTTTGAGCCGCGCAGACTCTATAAGCCGGCAATAATTATCAACGGCCCGTTGCGCTGCCTGTTGCACCTGGACCGCGTCTTTTTCAGCGCGAAACCAGATTACAAACCCGGTATCAACTTCGCCCAGGCATAGCACAATGACATCAGCGTTATGCTTAGATAGCGCCTCATTAAATTGAACACCTGCTTGTGTTTTACTGTTTGGATTTTCCAAACCTGATAAGGTCGCCCCTTCAACAGAAACGACTTCCCATTTTATTTCAGAACCTATATTGAGCCAATTTGGCCGTTTGAATATTTTTACGTGCGAGTCCCCCAGCACCAGAATAGTTTTTTTTGGGGGGTTCAACGTTTTTGGAATTACCGTTTCATTGGACACGGAATGGTTTTTTTTTATTAATTCAATAATAACATCATTTCTGCTTCTTATGGCATTAAGCGCCGCATGTTCATATTTATTTATCTTTTCACGCAACGTGTTAATTTCATCAGCTAAATTAATAATCTTGGTTTCTGGTTTCCAAGAAGTTAATGAATAACCGTATTGAACAAAGTCATCTTGGTAGAATGAAGCGACTAAGTTTGCCGTTTCTTCATCATAGTAAGCCGGCCAATCGATTGGTAACGACTCATTAGCCCTATGTTTTTCAAGCAATGCGTTTGCATCTTGGCCTGGGGCAATTTGATTTAACACCTCTTGCAATTCACTGGCCAGCTTTTCAGTATGTAGAATGTGCGTGTAATTCAGCAATTCAGGTAATAACAGGTTTACCATAGGTCGCCAATGCGGATTGCACGATTTCGGATTTTGAGTCCCTGCCATCCAGCGAACAAAATCGGCAAAAGTAGGGCAAACTTTCGGATCATCCCCCAAATATTTAGCAACATTTCCCCAAATTTTTTCATAGCCCGGCTCTTTTTGTCTGATTTTATCGGCCCACGCAGAGGCCACGCGCGCATATGGGTTTCTGACTACGCAAAACCGGACGATGCCTGCCTGATTAAGCAATTTCGAACGATCCACACCATTAAGCTGCATTAGGCTTTTAATGCGATGACTTGAGCGTAAATGAACAATCATAGTCGTATCACTATTTTTTCCGGCATGCCTCAGCTGAACCTGCCGATTCTCCAGATCAGCAAGTACCCATTTCATAGTGCTGCAAGCTGCCTTTGGGGTTTCTACAAACACATAGTTGGATTTGTCGCCTACAAAAGACCCGTAAGACAAGCGTTTTTCAACAACATCAACGGCATAACCACGCAGACGTTGTTGCTGATCTTCAATAGATAGCCAATGTGATTGAATGGTAGGTATGGCCTTTTTGGCAGGCAGATGATCAGCCATAACCGAATTAACAGGCATATCATCAGCCATGACTGAGCGGTAGCGTTTGACAAGTGCATCTACAATGTTGTCATCTAACGCCTTTAAATCTATAGGAAGTGTGTTTATATAACCGGTTATAGCGCTCTTATACCTTTCTGACGTAAAGGGTTCTATTTCATTGTTCAAGTCGTGTTCTTTAAAATAAATATTACTGAACTGCTTTTTTTCATTATCCAAAGCTAGCCGTCCATTTCCGCGAATGGATTTCCATCCGTACTCCTCTTTAGACCTGATCGCATAATGGTTTAACTGACAAACATCATGAAACACCGGAGACTGGCTATTTTTTCTAGGATTGTTTCCATAAACAACATCTTTGCCAAGCAAAACATCATCCGCTTGATTTGCCGCATAAACAATGCGACCCCAGGTGTCATTCTTAAGGGGGATAGGCCTATGGTTTGAAATGAATTTATAAAGGCTAGGGTTTAACCGCGATATGCTTTTGCCAAAGGTGTTAAGCAATGTCTGTGAGTCGCAACACACAAATCTGGATACGGTAAGATCACGCTCATAATTTTGCTTGGATGATGAACCAAAATGTTTCCAGTTTATAAACAGGGCATCCGGAAATTGGTAACGCCCCAATAAATCCTGTACTGAAGCATCCATTTTTAACGCTAGAAATTCATCGCAATCGAACCACGCAAGATAACCACCATGTTCACTGGAATCCGCCATAAGCTCTTTGGATAACGCCCTAAAAGCGCTCAATTGTGGGCTCTCGTCTGGAGCAAGCGTTCGTGGGCGCCAATCTATCAATTGTTTTTTTTCCATTGCCGCAAGCAATTCATCTGAGCCATCATCATTATCGTTGGAAAAAATGATAATACGATCAAAGCCAAGCAACTTGTAATGGGCGACCCACTCAAGCAGGTAAGGCCCTTCGTTTCTGACACATGTGGCCAAGGTAAACTTCATTTAACTATTCCTTATATTTTTAGAAAATCTAGTCTTATGTGTTGATCCAAACGCAACTTAGTTTGTGTAAGCCTGCAATATGATTGCCTCAGACTATTATGATGGACATCCGCACACGCTCAAGAACAGGCGTATATCTAATACCGCCATGACGGATGGCTTAAGTTGCGGGAGTAAAGCTCTTCATAGTAAGGTTTCAGTCTGCGCCTGGCCATTCTTTCCCATTGCTCTGGCATGACGAGCTCTTTAGTTCTGTTGACCTTATTACTTGCAGTTTCAGGCTTGAATTCAACGTGCCGAATGTCCAGGAATTTTTCTAGGCTCCAGAGAGAGCCTTGAGGAAATGCAATAAAATCTTCAAGATAAAACAGCTTTACATTATTTTCCCCGAAAGCACTCACTAATCTATCGTAATTCGAGACATAATCTACATTTTTCCAAAACCATGGTTTAGAGATAAGCTTTCGAAACTCCTTTACAGTAAGGCTATCGACAAGATCCTCTTGGTCAATATACTTGTATTGGAATTTGACATGTGACCATAATCTTTCCAAAGGATCTCGTAGCGTATATATCACTTTAACTTCTTTAGCTATTTTTTGTATGTGGCGTAGAGAATCTTCTTCAATCAATGAATATTGATTTGAGAAGTCTGCACAATACACATCAGGGGGAACACCCTTAAACAAGGAGCAATACCATTGGTCATCAATAGTTTCCGGCTGTGCATAGTTCCTATACCAATCCACGATCCGGGGTTTACTTTGCCGCTTAATTACCCTGTTAAGTTTTCTGGCCCTGTCTTTAGGGTCAAGTTTATTGCCCCAGCCTTTATTGTATGAAAAATAATGAATTTCCTTTTCTGGCGTAAAATGAATCTTGGGATGCGTTTCTAGCTGTTTATACAACCAAGTGGTACCCGCTTTCATAGCCCCGGCACCAATAAGCAATTTTTCGATCATAATTATTCCTTATATCAGGCGATGCAGGAGCCGTTGCCAAAGACTTTATCCAGATAGGCTTGGTTTTCTGAATATCTCGCCTGAAGTAGCGAGTGCGTCCCTTCTGACAAATCCCTGGTCTCATCAAGTGCATTAATTTTTGTCCCAACAATTTTTTTGTAATTGGGCAGCGATAATTTTAGTTCCAGAAAATCAGACAACTCCTTGGCAGTCTCATCGACGGAGCCATGCAGCTCATCAAAACTAAGCATTAACACATGCTTGAACTCGCGCCGGTAATTGTTAAGGGCTGATTCATAGTCGTTAAAAGCATCCTGAACCTTTAACCACTGGCTGTTGGGTTGTTTTAATATTTTCAGCATTTCCTCTTCAAATAGCGATTTATCAGAATCAGGCATGCCATGCATTAATAGCTTGAACGCAGAAACAAAACGCTTTACCGGGTTTCTTGCGAGCAAAATAATTTTCGCATCATCACCTACCGTCTCACGCATTTTCTGGATGCCCTCTTGAGGAAGGATCATGTATTCAGGCGTTATTTCACCCAATAGTTTATTACTGTGCACACACGGCCTAAACAAATCAGCATACTCAATATGCTGGACTTTTTTTGTGGACAGCAGGAAATTAGTGCGTAAGGAATTTTTATAGCGCCTGTCAAGGAACGCCAAATCCTTGGCCTTGACAATTTTTTCTATGTCTTTATTTAACTGGTTCACCGAAAATTTATGCAATACAGCAGGATTCCGCACACCGAAAAGCGTATCGAAGTAATGCAGTTCTTTGACAGGATTCATATAGACAGACGAACATTGCTCCAAGATGGTATATAACAAGGTCGAACCTGCCCGTTGTGAACCTATGCCCATAACAAATTTAGTCATTTTTTGCTGTCCTGTGTTGATAAATGTCTGCTAATTCTTTTACTTGTTCGGCTACTCGTCTTAATGTCGGCGTATGGGCCTGACCCTTAAATACGGCAGGGGTTTTATCGATTTTTATCAGGCAACTGGTAAGAGCATCTAGTGTTGGCTCTATAACAAAACCGGATTCGCCTTCAATGACATCTTCGCCAATACCGCCCATCGTGCTGGCAACCACCCAACAGCCGCATGCGGCCGCCTCGCGAGTGACCAAACCGTAGCTTTCCGGCCATGTAGACGGCGCAAACAGCACATCAATTTGCCGATAAAGTTCGACTACGCGCGTTTGGCTAAGCCGACCTATAAAGGTCACCGGCACTTTGCCCCAATGGCTTTCCTGGCGATAACCTTCTTCATGGGAATGATCGACAATCAACATTTCAATGTTTTTCGGTTGCAGCTTAGTAATAGCCTTTTTTAACAGAAAATAGCCTTTATGTTCCGCCATGCCCCCGACATGACCACAGACCACTTTATCGGTATAAACAGTATCCTTGGCTTGCCAGGCTATGCTTTCAGATATACCGTTTTTATTGACCCTGATTTGCGGAATCTCGTTTTTACGGTAAATATCGGCAAACGACTCGGATACAGTCAACACTGCACAAGCGCTGTGCAATAAATCTTTAAGATAAAGGATGCGTTCAATAGAATCGCTGAGGCTGGTAAAGCTTGGCGGCGTATAGGGTTCATAAGGATCAGGGTGGGCTTCCGGGTAAACCTTGTTATCGGCATCGACCAGAAACTGGTAATCGGAAATCCACCAAGCGTCGTGCGTGGTCACAATATAAGGCACCTCGGCTTCGAGCGCCGCTTCCAACACCGAGCCGCCCAGCCTTTGTACACAATGGAAGTGGATAAGATCCGGTTGTTCGGCAAGCAAAAAGTCGCTGAATAATTCCTTCATGCCGTCATCGGAAGCATGCCAGTCCATGTGCTCGCGCCATACGATAGTGGATCGGTATACCCTCGCGCCGCCATGGTTGTATACGGTCATCAGATGTGGTTGCTTGTGCTCGGCATCCGAGGTAAAAACGCACAGCTCAAACTGGTCCCGATAATTTTGTTGCAACACATCAAAATTGTCGGATACCACCCGCGTCGCCCCGCCTATTGATTGGGGCGGAAAATAAACATTGACCAAGGCTATTTTCTTACGGTTTTTGTATTCAGCAACTTGGGCACAACTCAGGGCTAACTCCAGTGTGTCACAGATATTACGCGACAAGGCTTCAACACTGTATTCCATTTGTACTCTAGCCGAGGCATGTTCCGCCATTTCCCTGCGTAGTTCAGGGTTATCCACCAATGCCTTCAGGTGTTGATACCAGTCTTCCGTTGTCACCGCCATTAGCCCATCTTCTCCTTGATGGATGACATCGCGGTAATTGGCAGTGCTGCTCATGACTGAAGGAATACCCAAACAGGCCGCTTCAAACCATTTCAGCTCGCTTTTGCAGCCGTTAATCTCGTCATCGTGCAACACGGCAAGATTAATGTCGGCACGTTCCAACAGGGTCCAATAGGTCTTAATGTTTTTAACCGGCGGCATTTGCTTGACGCGGCCTTCATAGCGCTTCAAAAATTCAGCCGGCAACTTCAGATAACCTGCGATCATTAAACCAGCGTTCGCATAGCCGTCCAAAATACGCATGATTGCAGGCAAAGCCAAGTCATTAAAATCACTGTTATGGGCCATCGTACCGCTACCATAGAATATATCAATGGTCGTTTTGTTAGTCTGCCCTGATGGTTTCTGTTTAAATATATTCGACGAATCAATACCGTTGCGGTGCACAAAACAGCGCTGACCAAAAACCAGCGCTTGCAATTTGTCAGCCAGAGGCTGGGTCGAGGCGATGCCGAACCGGCAGTAACGCGTCGCTGCGTTAAACGATGCCATGCCTTTCAGAATCTGGATATAGTGGTTCAATTCCAGATAGCCGCCATACGTCTCCAACGGTGGCGGATAACTCGCCTCAAACAATAAATCATCGATTTCGTATAGCGAGAGCTTGCCTGTCGCATTTACCTGGGCCATTGCCTTAAGCACTTGCGGTTCTGCCGGTACGCGATAAAAAATAACCACATCATGAAACACCAATGTATTTTGCTCGTTGGCAAGATCGGTCCAGGATATGGTCGTGACTTCTTTGTCCGCCAGTTCCAGCTGTTCTACTTTCTGATCTATCCGGTAACGGACACATTGCGGGATATGCATGTCACCGACTATCAGGATCCGCTTCAAGTTACAGCTGCCCAGCCATTGCGGGTGTTCTGCCGCGCCAAAGCTACGTAGATAGGTATTGTAGATAAATCCCGAGACCTCAACCATTTTGGCAATCAAAGCGTCCCGATTGTTGACTATGGATAGCGCTTCCAGTATACCTTGCTGCTTTAGCCAATAATCCTGGACAAGATTATCCAGCCTGTCATATAAAAAATTGGATTCGGGGTTCCTCTCTATCCCATTAATAAGGGTTTCCACCATAGCTCTTGGGTTTTGCGATTGGCTCTTGCAGTGCTCCAGGTTAGAAAACAACCATTTGCTGATACCACCCTTGTTCGCGATGGCTGCTTCATAATGTGCTGCCGCGCTTTCGTAGTCCCGTTGCTCGAAGTAGGTGTTGCCTAACAACTCAAGAAATTCCGCGCGCTTCTCAAAAGCCAGACAAATTTTCAGCAAGGTCCTCGCATTCCAGATATTGTGGCTGATCAGCTTTTGTTTGGCGAGTTCGAGATAGAAATTGGCATTGATTGAATTATCCTGGCTGATCCGCAGCGGATAAGCAATCTGTCCTGTCAGCACATTGTGAAAGTCCTTTGACGTGATGTAAATGCCAAGCTTAGCGTTGATCTCGGCGATAGTTGCAAATTTAAAATTTGTCGGCAAAAAATCAACCGTCGCGTTGGTTTGCCTGATCTTGCTTTTTAAGGGGATGTTGTTGGCGATAATATCAATAGTCACCGGATTCTTCTTTACAACCTTAGTATCAGCAGCAGCAACATCGTCGTCACTATCGTCCTCGAGCGCTTCATTGTCATGTTGGCACGCCAGCAAGAACTTATCGACAAGTTCATTGGGTATTGCCACGGTAAAGCCTGATCTTACAAACTCATTACCAAAATTCACCGCAACATCAGGACGCTCATGCCAAGTCGGCGTTACCGGATAAACAACACCATCAATGGAAATTTCCAGGGCAATGTCTTCTTTATCACGGTTTATAACCCAGCCCCCTACTTCGAGGCTATAAACTTGCTCAACATTGCCTTCGATGACTTTTTTGGTTTTCAGCTTCTTCGTGTTGACCGATTTGAACAGGCCGGTTGCCGGATTGTAGGGTTTGCTCCGGTTAACCAAGGGAATATTATTGGCGAGTACATCGATAGGGTTACCTTTTTGGAAGGCCAGAAGAAACGCATCAATAGCCGACTTGGGTATCTTGATGGTGAAGCCAGACTGCATAAATTCGTCACCGAAACTCTCAGCAACGTCTGCCCGCTCATGCCACAAAGTCGAGACTGGGTAAGAAACACCGGCAATATTTAAGGATAGCTGTAAAGGTTCCTGTTCACGACTAATGACCCAACCATGAATTTCAGCATCATCAATACGTTCAATATAGCCTTCAATACTGCTTTTTTTCTTTTTGCCCAGAAAAGTGTTTTTCGACAAATTACGCACGGCTGAAAATTTATTTTGCATAGTTTTCTCTATAATGTTTCTTTGATATTACTGCTAATGAAAATGCAAGCAATCTTTCCTGAATGTTTCAAATTGGTGGTTTATTTTGGCAGGCGTATCGACCCATGACAGCGGCATTAACAGGTCGCTCATCTCGGATTCTTTGGCGCGTCTGGCAATAGCGCCAATATCAAAGGCAAATATCGGCAAGTTCGCTTTCAATGCCAATGAAAAGGTATAGCTGTAAGTTTCTGGCCACAGTGAAGGTAACCAGACGATATGGGGTGATAAACCAGCTAGTTTATCCAGTGCTTCATGGTCTTGGTATTTGCCTGTGACATAAACGCCGACTTCCTCCATTTGCTTGTCGTTCATGCTGTAACCCATAATAATAAAGTCTATGGGAAGGTTATTCTGCCGGGCCTGTTTGGCACAGGAAATAATAACATGAAAGCCTTTCAGTTTGCCAATGGCACCAATAACAACTATTCTCATCCTGTCTTCGGGTTGTAGCGCGGGCCTTTTGAATTTAATCTTTTTTAAATCAATGAGTTCATGAGGAGAAATCGCAAAATGTATGCCTGAAAAATAACGCGACAGCCGGTCGGCCACGTCCTGATCAGGAACCTGCACCTCATTTGCCGTCGACAATGCCCGCTGATGTATCGCGCGCCATTGATAGATATCCAGTACACCAAAGTCGGAGCCCCGCTCAGCCAGACATTGGTTACATTTCGCTTCAACAGGCTCACCACAATACAGGCCGTTTTCGTCCGCCAAATTGATGCGCGGACAAATAACCTTGTAGTCATGGAGATAAATTTTCCACTCCGCCCCCAAAGATTTAATGAGCGCCCCCAGATAATCTGGCGCTTCCGCCTCAAAGTCCACAAGACTGTGCGTATGCACCTCGGTAATGTGCAGCGCCTCTAGCTCGGATTTTAAGGCTGAGTGTTCAGCAAGAGCAAATGGATTGATATTAGGAAATGATTTTATAGATGGGTGGCCTAAAATAGCATGCGAGGGCTTTCTGGACATTGGGCGTAGCGTAAAAACACCATAGCCTTGACCGGTAAGCTCGACGATGTCTTCTTGCATACGGCGCTCCGAACCGCCGCCCCGGTTGTGGCAGACGATAAGCACATTTTTTCCCCTACGCATGCGCTGCATTCTTGCCGAGTCTAAATGGCAACGGGCTTCCCTTAAAGGGTCGCGCTCTATGAAGTCATCAATCTCTTTACTGTAACGCGGATAGCGTTTGTCTATCACCTTGAGTGCGGCCTGGACACGCTTGGCTTTCTCCCCCTGGAAAGAGGCCGCCCCCAAGTGGCGCACAAAAACGTCGGCGGCAATAATATTACGCCAGCCTTTTTGAATGGCTTTTTGGCAAAAATCATTCTCCTCCCCATACCCCTTGCCGAATGCTTTTGCATCAAATAAACCGACCGCTTGCAGGCAAGGCCGTTTAATGTACATACAAAAACCTACTCCGGTAGGCGCTTCCACTTCGACATGGGCATTGACGCTGGCGGTTATGCTGTCCAGGTCAGCATAGCTAAGCTCCAACGGATACGGATTATCATGCAGGAACTGTGGATAACTGCATATCGTTGCGTTATTAGATAGCGGCGTCACCGTCCCTGTCAGCACGTTACGATGCGCGGCATGGCTGAGCCTGTCCAACCAGCCGTCATAGACTTCGGTGTCCGAATTGAGCAACACTACATGCCGCTGTTTATGCAGCTGTATACCCCTGTTGACGGTATGCACAAAGCCTCGGTTTTCGGAATTTGACAACAATGTAAACAGATTATGGTCGGCCAGGCGCTGTAACTCAACAGTCAGTTCTTCGTCAGGGCTGGCATCATTTATGACGATGAGTTCAAACGATATTTGATAGCTGGCAGCCAAAACACTGTATAGGCAACGCAAGGTTTCAAAACGCCCTTTGTATACCGGCACGATAATGTCAGTATCCGCTTGCGCGATGTGTGCACGTGGCTGAAGTAAAAGCCAAGCACCGTCGTCAGGCGGCAAGCTTTGCAGCGGTTCATTGCCGCCTACTCCCACCAAGCCATTGTTGCCATGTTCCGGCAGTGTGCTCCGCCCTTCCAGCCGACCAACAAACAAGTAATGGATCAAAGGGTTGGCGTGCATCTCGATAACATCGGGGTATGTACGCAGATAATAGGAGCCGTCAAATTGCTGGCAAGGCGAACGTCCTTCCAAACCACCCCATTTGATGTAATGCAGCAAAGGATCTATATGTGTTCTGGCAATATCCTTATTGTTCCTTAGATAATAATCGACATCAAACCATGAGCTAGGGGATATTTTTCGATAGCGCCCGATGTAAGCATAATGGAGCAATGCATTAACCTTGGCTGCCCTGCTGCGCGCCTGCGCGCGGTAGTGTCCAGGATCAAACAGCGGCATAGGTTGGCGACCTTCTTTATCCCCATAGGAAACATAGTGGCGCAATGGCAGCTTTCCCGATATCGCAACATCATTATTAGCATCAAGATAGTAGGCTCTATCAAAAAGCCCGCTACGCTTGATTAAATAAATGACTATCGACCTATAGAAAATATAAAGCCCCAATGGCTTGCATACCACCTTTAAAACCCAGAGTGTGTTGAGCAATGCTTCGCCATGCCAAGATTTTATTTTTTCGCGAAATTGCATTCTTCTTAACCTAAACGCTCAATGTTGGTGTGTCCCACAAGCCTCGACTCAGCCCGTGAAATATCGTGTATTAATGCCCATTAATCTATTTGTCAATTAGACAGGCTTCCATTAGATTTCTCAGTGATTTATTAACATGCTATAAATTATCGGCAGAATGTTTTAATGCGGGTGACCAGTACGCGATAGCGGCAAGCACTTGGTGTAGGTGGGCAATAAACGCCGTCAAAATACTTTGCCCAAGAAATCTCCATTGGGATGGGCTGATGCTGAACACCGCCTTGTAGGTGTTTTTTTAGAGTGTACGGAATATTCCAGTGTAATGAATAGGCTATTAAAAACTGCTCACCCCCTTTGCGTGGTTATTAATTTCTGGATTGGGAAGGCTACCCCAGCCTGCACTTACGAAGCCTGGGGTAGCTTAAAGCTTAATTCAGGATAACCCTGGCGCCCAGGGCCATCTGGTAGAGCATCGTCGAGACTTCCTTGAACAGTTGGCGGTACTTGGCGTCGACTTTGGGCAGCACCATGATTTCGTCGCCGGGGCGGATTACGGTGTCGGCGTCAA
>JAURZI010000140.1 GCA_030653435.1 Methylovulum sp. | reverse complement strand
TGTGGGTAGGTATATTATAAGGTATCGGGAGGTGGAATACTTTCACAGTCTCTAGAGCTAAGGGGCGCGCCGTTCGATGAGGCCTAGCAAAACCCGGAAGCTGTGATAAAAACCGATGTTCAAATGCGCCAACGGTCGGCGCGTCCCTTTGAGCGACGTGTTAGGCTCAGCCATACACCTAAACACCAACGCCCACTGAATCCAAAATATTAACGCGACACAAGCCTTAAACCGCGCCCAAGCCGCAATGCCCAATAGACACTGACGCCCAAGCCTTACAGCGGACAGCCGGCCCAACAAAACCCATTGCTCAATCGGGTTTGCCAACGCAACGCGACACAGGCCTGCCTAGCCGCTCGGTAGTTTGCTTGCGCTACGATGCCCCCCCCTTTGCGGCTTGCAGCGGGCGCGGCTGAAACAGCCCGGCAGACACCTAGAACAGAAGCCTGCCAAACAAAGCAGCCAAACGAGCAAACTGAAACACAAAATAAACAGGCTAGGGCAACAGGTAAAACCAAGCGACAACTGGGTAACGGAAGCTCGAATCAAACCCAGAAACTGTCTGTCACCACCAAAGCTGACGAAGGCAAACCAAAACCGAGAGTTTTTGCCCTAGAAAGCCTAACGCGACAGTAAGGCGACCGCCGTTGGAAAGACTTTAACCGTGCACTGACTTTTGGCGCACACCGAACTTAAACCGCGCTCGCGTCGGCGGGTCGCTTTGACTGAACTGTTAGGAGTATAAATGGTGATGACATGTTTACGATGATTTTTTATTTTTTAGTTGTTTTAACACTCTTGCTAAGCGCCATTTGGTTAGATACTTGCAGGCTAGCCAAGAAGGAAGACCAATGGTTGCAAGAAGTGAAGGAACAAACAGCCACGCACTTACAAGAACTGGACACTGCCATTGATGATTGGCTTGCGATGCTGGAACTACCAGCACTTGAAGAACAAACGAAACGACAAGAAGTAGCGCGCCGATTGCGTACTGTGCTGATTGAGAAACTACTGAGGCAGCGAGTGCTGAGTTGAACCCCCAATATGTGCCAGATAGAGCAACGGTTTTTGATTGCGACAAAAATGCTGAACCAATACCAAAGAACAGAGCCGACACAAAGCCAAAGCATGCGGCGGAAAGTGAGTAGATTGTCTGCTCGGACATTGTATTCCCCTAACGTTGAGTTATGCCGCGCCGATAGGTGGCGGCCTTGAACGAATGGCTAGATGTATTACTCAATTATTCCGCTCGGTGTGAATTGCGCTGGCGCACCTTGTGGAGTTGGAAGCTGGATGACTTTATTTTTTGCTTTGCACGTTGGGCAAACGTAATACATGTCTCCGGTTATTTTGTGGTGTTCGTGATCTTTAGCGGGAACATTAGCGCCGCAATTTTGACATTTAAAGGATTTAAACATGACTATAACCTTTCAAGAAGCAATAGAAATAATTAATAACGGGATAATATTGGCCTGCCCGGTGTGTTTCGATGGGCTGGAGATTGATGCAGAAAATAAGAGTATGTATTGCCATAAGCATGGTGAGTACGTAACCCCTAACGTAAATTAGACAGCCTAATTGAAGCAAAATATTACGTCTTAAGGTTGTCTAACAATTCTTAAAAATTAAAAATCATTTATTTTTCATTCTATTGCGTAAAATATTTACATCCTAAATTAAATTCAGGTGGCGTCATATAAAATTACAGATTGCCGGATATTAAACTCAATTTTTAGGTAATGCAAACCCAAACCGACCCAGTGACCGGAGATAGACCGGACGCAAGGCAAAAAAAAGCCCCACATTGCTGTGAGGCCTTGTTTTACTTGGCTCCCCCGGACGGGCTCGAACCGCCGACCTAGTGATTAACAGTCACCCGCTCTACCGACTGAGCTACAGGGGATTAAACTATGGATATTCCAATGGCGCGCCCGGAGAGATTCGAACTCCCGACCGATCGGTTCGTAGCCGATTACTCTATCCAGCTGAGCTACGGGCGCTTTATTGAGCCGCTTATTATCTTTTTTAATTTTGTTAGTGTCAACCTTAATTTAAAGGCAGACCACGAATGTGGCGGAGAGAGAGGGGTTCGAACCCTCGATGGGAGTTAAAGCCCATACTCCCTTAGCAGGGGAGCGCCTTCAGCCTCTCGGCCATCTCTCCTAAAACTGATTATTGTTCAGAACTTGCTGACTCTGCCTGTTCTTTTTTAATTCTTTCGTAAATTTCTTCCCTGTGAACCGATACATCTTTTGGGGCATTAACGCCTATGCGAACTTGATTTCCTTTTACTCCAAGAACAGTAACCGTCACCTCGTCACCAATCATTAAAGTTTCTCCTACTCGACGAGTCAATATAAGCATGGTCTCTCCCTAATGTAATTAAAATCTCACTGTTCTTACACAGCATCCAACTTACGCTATCAATGATAACAGTTTTTTCAGATAAATAAAAATTAAAACCCTTTGTCCAAGGCAAGCATAGCCGCATATGTGTTGTTCAATTTCATATTGAGACGCCACATATTTTGAAGACTGTCTTGATATTTCAGCTAGCGCTTATGCACCAATTTGGACTTTATTACAAGCGCTTCAATAAATGCCGCACCACAATAAGACGCCAGCAAGCATCAAAGACTATCAGCAACCATAGCCACCGGTTTGTCGGTTATAGAGACCATGCGATTTTCATCTATTAAAAATCAGCATGTTGGATAGCCATGATAAAGCCAGGATTACCCATGCAGGGCATTGTCGGACGATGGCTTGGTCAACCTAATTGTTTACCGATGGGTTAATTCATTAGTTGGTACAACGTTTGCTTGAAAGTTTACGATGCGGTTACAGTAATCCAACTTAATTTTGGCTTGAATAAAAAATGAGCCGCCATTGTTTACAGCTTTATCTGGACAAAGATAAAAGTGTCGGGCATACCAACGGTACCGCAAGGACTATAGCTATCAAAGGGAAGGATATTATGAGCCGGATAGCACCATAGTTGTGTTTTACTCACCAGGAAACCAGTATGCAATCTAACAATATGCGGCAAGAACAGCAAAATATGTCAAGGCAATCCGCGATCTTGGTATCTACATTGGGGTTTGGCACAGCCATTGATGAAAAACTAAGGCAGCTCTTTCAGCCGGGACAGATTGGTAAACCAACATACGCCTTAGTGCAGGCTACTGAACCGGGGATCAATATCTTGCTGGTTAATTACGATAATCCGTTAGCCTTACGGAAAAAAGATATTCTCCTTAATAGCGTATGTCCAAGTGCCGAAGTGGTTGCGGTAAGCCAAAAGCCATTAAATAATCCCCCACTCTATCATATTCGCGGCATGTTGACGGCTTCCAGGCTACTGGCCGTGCTCGACAAAATACCCCCTACCCAAACGGCGACGCCATTAACCCCGCAGGACATCACACCGCCTAGCAAGCTTGAATTGGTGCAGCTGCCGACAATATCGCCGGGCCATCCTGCCGCAAGCAGGAATATATCGGCCACACCCGCGCAGGTCGGCCAGTACCGGGCATTAGTGGTGGACGACAGTGCCGCCATACAAAAATCGATTCAATTGAAGTTGGCAACCTTAGAACAGATTGCCGATATTGATTTTGCCGATAGCGGAGAAGCCGCATTGGCGATGGCGGCAGCTAACCACTATCATTTAATTTTCCTCGACGTCATGATGCCCGGCATGGATGGCTATGAGGCCTGTGCCCTTTTACGAAAACAGCCGGAATACAAAAAAACCCCCATAATTATGGTATCTGGAAAGACGTCGCCATTGGATGAAGTAAAAGGCGTAATGGCTGGGTGTACAACCTATTTGACAAAGCCGGTCCAAGCTGAGGCATTCCAAAAACTCAGCACCAGAGTCTTGGCTTGGCTATCAGACCGCAAAGCCGACGGACAAAATGCCCGCTGAACAGCGCCTGGAACGCGCAGGTTTCAACCAGAGCAGCCGACAGGTTGTTTTAATGATTTGAACAATATAAAGAAACGATATGGCTATTCAAAAAATCTTAATCTGTGATGATTCCCAAACCGACTTGGCGAATTTAAGAAGCGCGTTGAAGGGAACCCAATGCCAACTGCTGACTGCAACTGACGGCGATGAAGCCATCAGACTAGCCAAGGCGGAAAAGCCCGACATAATTTTTATGGACATCGTCATGCCCGGCATGGATGGCTATGCGGCCTGCCGTACGCTCCGCGATGACCCGGCAACCAAAAATATCCCGGTTGTTTTTGTCAGCTCAAAACACCAGAAAGCCGATCGCGTATGGGCGCAGATGCAAGGCGGGAAAAGCCTGATTGCCAAACCCTTCGAGGCTGACGAAATTACCGCTGTATTGTCAGCATTTTAGGCGTAAGGCAATATGCAAGCCGATTCCCCCGATACTGTTGGAGCGCTCACAGCTTCTAGCAACGAGCAAAGCGCCCTCCCCATACCCACAGGACAGACCGATGCGGGCATGATGTTAGGTTTTCGCGTCGGCGATCTCGGTTTTTTGCTGCCTATCAGCCTGCATTGCGAAGTCCTCGACCAACTATCGGTCAACCCTATCCCAAATGTCGAACCCTGGTTCAACGGCTTGTTGAACATCCGGGGTAACATTGTGCCGGTTATAGATCTGCATATGCTGCTGGATATACCCGTAAACACCCATACAAAACGTTACTTGTTTGCCATAGGCCGGGGGGAGAAAACCATGGCGCTGTGGATAGACGGTTACCCGCACATGTTAAACGGCCTCGAAAAACCACTACCATCACCACACAGTTTGCCCGCGCTGCCCGACCGTTTGCGGCACCATGCCGTAGACACTTATGTGCATAACGGCCAAATATGGCTCAGCCTGCAATTTGATCTTTTTTTTAAATCGCTGGGACGCCAGGACAGGCCCTCATGACTGAAATGCCAGAACAACTGAGTGCAGAAATAATGTTGTCCATCGGGCAACTGGCTGACCGCGCCGCCGCTGATGGCTATTATGGCTTGCAGGATGCCTGCCTGCTGATTGCCGAAGCGCTGGGTGAATTGCCCGAAGCCATGGCACTTGGGTTGTCACCGATGTTGGCCCACTTACCCCAATGGGTAGACGATTACTGCAACGGCTCCGGGCCTGCCGTGCACAACATCATGGACATCCTGCGCCAACCGGATTTGTCGGCCGGGCTGGACGACAATGACTATGCGCTGCTCGAAAACCAGCTTACCGAGGAACTTGGCGACCCAGGCAGCAAACAAGACGAGGCCACTGCCGACCAGTCCAGTCACGAAACCATCGCACAACTGGCTGACCGCGCCGCCGATAGCGGCTATTATGGCTTGCAGGATGCCTGCCTGCTGATTGCCGAAGCGCTGGGTGAATTGCCCGAAGCCTTGGTGCCTGAGCTATCGCGCGCGTTGGCCCATTTGCCCCAATGGGTAGACGATTACTGCAACGGCTCCGGGCCAGCCGTGCACAACATCATGGACATCCTGCGCCAACCGGATTTATCGACAGGGCTGGACGACAACGACTATGCGCTGCTCGAAAACCAGCTTAAGGAGGAGCGGGTCGGGCTGGCTGTCCAAGACGGGCCGACAACCCAAGACATCCAAAACATCAACGATGCCATCGCCACCCCGCCCTTATCAAAAGCCGTGTTGGAATTGGTCGAACTACTGGTCATGGAAGCCTCATTAATTGACCAATTGCTGGCGGCTATAGCCATAGAGCAGCCGGCATCCGTAACAGACGGCCTGGAACAGCTCAGCGATGAGCTGGAACGGTATATCAACGCCTCGCAAATGGCCGGCTTTGAAGGGCTCGCGCTGATTTGCGGGCATGTCAATGCCAATATCCGGCTATTCCGTGAGGATATCAGCGCTTTTAACGTTGACCGACTGGTCTTGTTACAAGCTTGGCTCAAGCATGTCAGGGACTATCTGGCACACTTCTGCGAAACCGATGCCGGCCTGTACCTGCTGACGCAACTAGGCTCGGAAGATTGGCCTTTGCCGGTCAGCGTGGATAACGCCGCCACGATATTGGCGCACCTCAAAGCCACCGGGGCGGTTGTTTGCGATCAGGAACAAGAGCCCCGCAAACAACTTGCCAGTGCCGAAGATGTTGCCCTGACCTTGCCCGATGATGTCAACCCGGAATTGCTCGATATCCTGCTGCATGAACTGCCTGTACAAATCCAGCAATTTTCTGCCGCCATACAGGGCTTGCACGATGGCGGCGGCTTGGCCGACCTTGAGATCGCCCAGCGGGTCGCCCACACTGTCAAGGGTGCGGCCAATACCGTAGGCATCAAAGGTATTGCCGAACTCACGCATTACCTTGAAGACATCCTGGTCGCTTGTACGCAGGACACCACGCTGCTGGGTAACGGACTGGCCCATGTCCTGGCCGAAGCCGCCGATTGCCTGGAAGCCATGGTCGAGTCCGTCACCGGCTCGACCCCGCCGCCGGATGACGCGCAAGCCGTATTACAAACAGTTTTAGATTGGGCTAACCGGATAGAACAGCCGGAACAACGGCAAATAAACGTCATCCCGACCCGCCAACATGACGGCTGGGCCGCTGACCAAGCCCAACCGGCAGTCGCCCCGGTTGCGCCCGAAAAAAACCAGCCGGTAATGGTCAGGGTGGCAGCGGAACAGATGGACGATTTGTTCCGGCTGGCTGGCGAAAACATTATTCTTAACAGCCAGGCTAACGAACGCTTGCGCCGGATGAAAAACCAGTTTCAGGCTATGGAACTGCAATTCGCGATGCTGCGGCAATTGGGTGATGAACTTGAGCAATTAATCGACTTGAAAGACTTGTCAGGGCGAACGCAAAGCGACGGCTTGCCAGGGCTGGATACGCTGGAAATGGACCAGTACAACGAACTCCACACCGCCAGCCGCCGTATGGTCGAAGCCGCATTTGACGCCAGGGAAATGGCGCTGGATGCCGACAAAGACCTGGCCGCGATGAATCAGCTGCTGGAAGACCAGCAAAGCCTGATTACCGAAACCCAAGAATCCATTATGAAAACGCGTCTGGTGCCGGTCGCGTCAATTGCCCAACGCTTGCAAAGAAGCATGCGGCAAACCTGCCGTCTGACCTGTAAACATTGCGCGTTAAGCATATCGGGCGAACACCTGCTGATTGACGGCGACACGCTCAATGCGCTGATGGATCCGCTCATGCACTTGCTACGCAACGCCGTAGACCACGGCATTGAAACCGCACAGGAACGACTGGCGGCGGGCAAACCGCAGCACGGCCAAGTCACGGTCGACTTCGTCCAGATAGGCAACCATATCCTGGTGCGCGTCCATGATGACGGGCGCGGCCTGGACTTTGCCGCGATCCGTGCTGCCGCCGAACGGCGCGGGGCCATAGCGCCGGGCTCCGAAGTCTCCGAAGACGAGTTAAAACGTTATATCCTGCGTCCCAATTTTTCTACCCGCACGCAAACGACGCAAACCTCAGGGCGTGGCGTAGGCATGGACGCAGTACATGCCCAAGTGCTGGCCCGGGGCGGAACGTTGACCCTGCAATCTGTGCAAGGCCAGGGCTTGGTTGTCGAAATGCACATACCGCTGCCGCTTAGCCGGGAACATGCGTTGCTGACCACCATCGGCCCCTATCGCCTTGCCATCTCCAGCAAAGGCATTATGCAAATCCTGTTTGCCGGCGCCAACAGCGGGATAGACATTACTGATAACGGACAACACCTACAGCTAGGCGACGACAGCTACCCTGCGACCACGCTGGGCAAATTGCTGAATATCCGCGAACACCGCAAACCGTCGCAACAATACCGGGTTGCCTTGCTGGTGCAAAACGACGGACAAACCACCGCCGTAATGCTGGATGCCGTTACTGACAGCCTGGATATAGTGGTCAAGCCTTTAGGCCATTACATCAAAAAAATTCCCGGCATTCTCGGCGCGGCCATCATGGGCGACGGTTCGGTCGCCCCGGTGCTGGACATGCCCGAATTGTTAAGGGCAACCGACAAAGACCTCGCGGGTTACGCTGCGGATATGGTCGATGCCGGAGACTTGCCGACGGCTACTGGGTTGCCGACAGTTTTGGTTGTGGACGACTCGCTCAGCCAGCGCCGCGCACTTGAACAGCTGCTGCAAGATGCAGGCTTCCAGGTAACCACGGCGCGGGATGGCGTGGAAGCCGCCGAGCAACTCGCAGCGTTTAGGCCGGACATCGTATTGACCGACCTGGAAATGCCGAGGATGAACGGCATTGAGCTCACATCGCATATCCGCACCCGGGAAAACCTTAACACGCTGCCAGTCATCATCATCACCTCCAGGACCACGCAAACACACCGCAAGATGGCCGAGGCTGCCGGGGCCGATTTTTATCTGGTTAAACCGGTGCGTGAAGATGATTTGCTGACCAAAATACAAGGCCTGATCGAAGATGCGGCGGCTGGGTTGCTGCCTTAGGGCGCAACCTTGCTGGTTAAAACCACCGCATACCTTATTTCTAAAACTAGAGTCCGAATCATGAATAAAGACAGTATAAATCCGTTTAGCCGATTGTCGCTTAAGCAAAAATTCTCAGTGTTGGCAGTGCTGGCTTTCGCATTGGTGGGTGTCGCGTTCTATTCTTATGTGGATAACCAGCAGCAGAAGATTGATGTGACCCGGCGTGAGCAAGCAGGCCTGCACCAGTCCAAAGAGCTGCTCAAGCTGTTGCAAGCACTCCCGAGACACCGCGGTTCTTCTACCGGCTTGCTCAGCGGCAACAATGCTATGGAAGCCGAAGCGCAAGCCTCAAAAACTTTGGTTGACCAGCATATTGCGGCTTTTGAACCGTTAAGCAAAACGATTGACGACCCGGAACTGCATCAAGTCTGGGACGCCATCAAACAAGATTGGCCCAAGATAACCCAAAATCTCGCAGCCCGCTCGGTTACGCCTCAAGACAATTTTGGGGCACATACGCAGCTGATAGCCAAGGTGCTGGAAATTTTGGATCTGCTGGTCGATTACTCAGGCTTGTCACTGGACCCTTATGCGGAATCTTATTTTTTGATGCGCGCCGTGCTGGTCGATAGCCCTGCCCTTACCGAATATCTGGGACAGGCCAGGGGATGGGGCACCGGCTTACTGGCAAAAACCGCAAAGTCGACAGCCGCCAAAGACAAGGATGCCGGCGTCGCACCCACGGTATTAACCTTGCAAGAGCGCAACCGCTTAAGCGTAATGACCAGCATTGCCAACACCTATCTGTCTGGAGCCACGCGGGATTTTAATAAATTTTTAAAATATAACCGGGGGCTAGACAGCACTCTGGAGCAACAACTCAATACGGCGTCGGAATTGGTCAATAAGGCGATAACGCTTGCCGACACGGAAATCATCAGCAAACCGGCGCCCAGTTACTCGTCTACGGAATACTACAAACAATACACACTAGCCATAGATGGCATATTCAACGTGATAGACTCCGGCGCCGCTGAACTGGACGCCATGTTCACCCGGCAGATAAAATCGGCGACATCGAACCTGTTGGTCGTTTCGGCGCTCATCTTTGTCTTAATCATGGTTTGCGCCCTGGTTGCCCTGTACATTGTCAATTCCATCACCCAACCCATCAGTTACCTGATTGGTGTCATGCAGAAATTGGCGGCAGGCGACAACACGGTACGCGCCAATATGTCGGCCACCGACGAAATTGGCGTGCTGGGCCGCCAGTTCGACCTGATGGTGGACCAACGCGCAGCGGCCAGTCTCGAAATCGAGCACGAAAACGAAGTATTGAACAACTCCATCGTGGAAATTTTGATGTCGGTGGCTAAACTGGCGCAAAAAGATCTGACGGTCAGGGCGACAGTCGCGGAGGATGTGACCGGGCCGTTGGCGGATGCGTTAAATCTGCTGGCTACCGAAACCGCCAAAGTATTGAATAGGGTGGTGCAGATCGCCCATGACGTGGCTAACGCTTCCCAACAAGTGCAAAACCAGTCAGCCGTGGTCATTAATGTTGCCGCCGAAGAAAAGCGCGAAATCGAACAGACCGCACAGGAACTGAACGAAGCGTCCAGAGCCATGCTGGGCATTGCGACGCTTGCCGCGTCCTGTAACGAAGCCGCAGGCAAGGCCATCAAAAATACCGATCAGGCACAAGAAACCGTGCTGGACACTATCCAGGGCATTACCACTATCCGTGACACCATCCGGGAAACGGAAAAGCGGATTAAACGTTTGGGCGAACGTTCACAGGAAATCGGCGGGGTGGTCAACCTCATCAACGATATTGCCGAGCGCACCCATATTCTTGCGCTCAACGCCTCCATGCACGCGGCCTCTGCCGGTGAAGCCGGACGCGGGTTTGCCGTGGTCGCCAACGAAGTGCAAAAACTGGCGGAGAACTCCCGTGTAGCGACATCGAAAATTTCAGCATTGGTCAGCAATATCCAGGTGGAAACCGCAGACACCGTAACTACGATGAATAACGCCATCAGCCAAGTGGTGCGGGGTACCGAGCTGGCCCAGCAGGCCGGTGACGAAATGCGCGCAACCCGCGAGACCACCGACGACTTGGTACAACTGGTACAGCGTATATCGGCAAGCTCTACAACGCAGTCCGAAAACGTCCAACGCCTGATGGAACGCGCCAGACAGATTCAAAAAAGCACCGAAGAAACCTACAGTCAATTACAAGATCAAAGCACCCAAACCGAACTGCTGGTCAATTTGTCCGATTCGCTGGTGGTGTCGGTAGGCATCTTTACGTTGCCGAAAGCCGACTAGCCCGCAGTCAAATAGTCGGCACCTACGGTTTTACGCTCATACGCCTAGGGTACGCAACGCGTACCTTTCATGTTGATTTTGAACATCATTCCGTAAAACTATGGAATGCGTAGCCTACATAAAAACACCAGCCGTAACCGTTCAGAGTATATTATTGGCATTTTAAGGGCTTGCCCAAACCGGACTCTAGCCAAGATGCCATGTCAACTACCCTATTGATTATTGATGATACACCCTCGGATATACGGACCTTGGTCGAGCTGTTGCGCGACCAGGGTTTTCGCATCATCGTCGCCCTGAATGGCACGGATGGCTTTAACAAAGCGGTCACGGTGCAACCTGCGCTGATTTTGCTGGACCGCATCATGCCGGGCATGGACGGCTTAAGTGTGTGCCGCTTGCTAAAATCAGACCCCCGCACCGCCAGCATTCCGGTTATCTTTCTGACCGCAATGCAGGCCGTTGAAGACAAAGTGGAAGGTTTCGAGCGCGGCGTTTGTGATTACATCACCAAACCTTGGCAACCCGCAGAAGTGATTGCCCGTTTGCGCGTCCATATCGAACTGCATCGCCGCCTTCGGGAATTGCCCGCCCCGCCGTTATCTGAGCAACCTGCCGATAAAGAACTGAGCCGCGCCGAACTGCGCGTACATAAAGCCCAATCACTTTATTTGCAATATATCGGTGCAACTCCGACCTTGACCGACATAGCCCATAGCGTGGGCACCCATGCCCGCCAGTTAGCGGAGGATTTTCGCCAAGTCACGGGGCATTCCGCCCAAAACTGGCTACGCGAAAAGCGCATGAAACTAGCCTGTGAACTGTTATTGACCAGTGAACTGGAAATTAGCCGGATCGCCGAACAAGTCGGCTACACGTCAGCCCCGGCATTTTCCAATGCGTTTAAAGATTATTTTGGCCTAGCGCCTAGCGAATATCGCCGCGCCGCAGGCTTGCGGCATGTTGTCCACTAAAGCTATGCTCCGTAAGGCGCGCACGGCGCGCCCTACGCTTCAAACAGTAGGGCGCGCCGTGCGAGCCTTACGGAGCATATACTGATTTATTTAGCCTTTTTCGTGGACAACAAAGTATGCCTAGCTCAAAGGCCGGTTTAAATACACGGCAAGCTGTTGGCGAATAG
Source organism: Methylovulum sp. (assembly GCA_030653435.1). GTDB lineage: Bacteria > Pseudomonadota > Gammaproteobacteria > Methylococcales > Methylomonadaceae > Methylovulum. The sequence goes on along the minus strand of JAURZI010000140.1, from coordinate 49,165 downwards.
CCAGAAAATCATAGTGTTCCAAATGCTGCCGCACTTGTCGGGCAAGCAACGGCTCATGGTTCGCCAGATCGTTGAGGCAGGCTTCCAAGGCAAACACATCGCCCGTATCCAGCGCATGTCCCCAATCTGCCGCCGTATAACTTACCGGCATCGGCTCGGTAGGGTCTTCTATCGGAGCATATAACCACTCCATGTCCAAGACATGCGCGATGGTTGCAAGAATTTTGCTTTGCGTCGCCGGTTTGCTGACGGTTGCGGCAAAACCTTCCGTTTGTTCGGGGGGCGAAGCGGAAATCAAAATTACCGGCACGCTATCCCAGCCTGCCAATTGGCGTAATTGTGGCAACAGCTGGTCTGCCGTAGTATCCGCCAAATGAAAATCCAGTAAGACCAAGTCGCAGCGCGCTGATAACCGGGCATAATCCAGCAAGGCTGTGGCGGTGTCCGCCGCAACGGCTTCAAAACCAATGGCTTCCAGCGATTCGATCATAAACTGCCGGTGATCTGGCGTATCGTCCACAACGATGATACGCCGCGATGCGCCTTTATAGCCGACCACATCGTGTTGCCCGTTAAACGGTGCAATAGCCGCAGGGTCAGCGGGCACCAACGGCAAACGCAAGGTAAACGTGCTGCCTAGCCCTAATTCACTGGCGGCAAACAGCTCGCCGCCCATCGCCTTGGCCAGCTGTAGTGCAATCCCTAAACCCAAGCCTAAACCGGCATCATTACCGCCGCTAGCTATCCGTTCAAACGGCTGGAAAATGCGTCCGAGATGCTCCTGGGCAATGCCGATGCCATTGTCTTGCACTTGCAGCTGTAAATGGGCAGGCCCGTCCTGGGTCAGGCGCAAGGCAATTTGGCCGTTTTGGGTGTAAGCAGCGGCATTAGAGAGTAAAACGACACCCATTTGGATGAAGCGGCGGCTATCGGTTTCAATACAAACGGGCAAATGGGCATCGGCAAACAATAAAAACTCATTATTGCCCCGCGCCGCCAAGGTGGTACCGAAAGCGCGTAACTGCTCAAGCAAGCGGTGGGTATAATTAGGTTGCAAATTGATATGCAATTCTGCATAAGAATTTTTAACGTAGGCTAATAAATCATCAATCAAATCCAGCAGGTGTTGGCCGGCATCGGAAATAGTGTCCATGTAGCGCAAGGTTTTTTCGCGGCGGGCCAAATCGGCATAACTTAAAATAGTGTGCATCGGCGAGCGCAATTCATGGCTGACTTTGGCTAAAAACAGGGTTTTCGCCTGATTGGCGCGGTTCGCCTCGTCCCGTGCCACTTCAAGCTCCAGTGTGCGTTGCTTGACTTCACTATCCAGGCGCGATTCGGTTTCCCTCTGCAAGATCACGTTCGCCTCCAGCGCTTGCTCACGTTCATTGCGTAGCCTGTCCACACGCGCCGCCGTGCCCAGATAAAAAAACACCGTGCTGATAAACGCATTTAACAGCGTCATAAAATCAACTTGACTGCTAGGCGCAATCCAGCCGACCGCTTCAATTAACCGGCGATAAAAACCGAATATAGCAAAGCTAAAACCGCATAACAGCCACCAAGCCGGATAAAAACCGCGCCAAGCAGAAATAAAGCATGCGTAAAACACCGCCAATTGCATCAAGCCGCCTAGCAGGCTTAAGGCTTTGAACAAAGGGGCCACCGCAGTTATCCACACGGCGCTAAGACCGATGCCTGCCGCAACCGCCGCCACGCTAAAAAAAAGATAACGCAAGTTTTTGGGGTAATAGCTATGCGGCAAAAATAATGCGACCAAAAGCATTTGTATGGTCAGAATCTGCGCTGACAGCACATTAATCAATGGCAACAAAAGGCTTGGCGATTGGGGCCAGAGATAAAAGGCCGCGTAACCCATCGTGACACTGCCCCAAACGGCGACAAATAAAGCGCGTAAGGCATTAAGCGCCAACACCATGTCGCGAGAGGCCAGGGATTGTAATAAGCCGAACGCCGCCAACCCCAAGGTCGCCCCCAGCAGCAGCAAATCCCGCCGCTCATCTTGCGCCTGCCGATGACGATAAGCCTGCGCCTCCCACCAGGCCGGTTGCAGGGTAATCACCGCATTAGATTCTATGGCAAAATAAACGGTGCGTTTTTCCCGCGCTTGCAATTGGATAGGGAACACGACGCCGCGGCAGGCTAAGGCGCGTTTGTCCACCGGCACCGCCAGGCCGGTTTGCGATATTGCCCATAGCCCCTGGGTTTTTCCCGGCTGATAAAGTACCGCAGAAGCCAGTCTGGGGGTGCCCAGATCAAGCCAACCTTGCACGGTTGCGCTGTCGGCATGCTCAAGGTCTACGCGCAACCAAATCCTGTCATCGCGGAAACCCAGACTAATTCCCTGAGCGGGGATGGGGGCAAAATCCTGGGCCGGCTTCCCCGCCACTTCAGCAATAGACCACTGTTTATCGGCGTCGGCCAACCACGCAACGCTGATATGCACCGGCAGCCCAGATTCCAGCGCCTGCGGGGGGCAGGAAAACCCCAACAACACCATTGCCCAGACCATACCCAATAACCGCTTCGCTCTATTGCGCCCCATTGCCAGACCTCACAACGCCATTACAGCACATTACATCATTGGGTGGCATTTTATAGCTATTCGGCGTATTGCCAAGCTGTTTAAAATGCGCCGCGCGCGCCTACAACCGACATTCCGCACCCTGTTCGAGCTAAAAAATAATTTAAACCGTACGAAACTAAAGTGTTGTCTGCCCGGAGTTGAACGCCAGCACTTTTAGCTGTTTATCCTTTGGCATCCAGTTCAGCAGCAAGCCGTTCCGCATCCAGTTCATTTTCCCACTTAGCGGCTACAACGGTAGCCACGCCATTGCCGATAAGATTGGTCAACGCCCGCGCTTCAGACATAAAACGGTCAACGCCCAAGATTAACGCCAAGCCAGCAATCGGTATCGTCGGCACGGCGGCGAGCGTGGCCGCCAGTGTGATAAAGCCGCTGCCGGTTACGCCGGCCGCGCCTTTGGAGGTCAGTAGCAAGACGCCTAGCAGCGTCAATTCCTGCGTGAAGGTCAACGGCGTGTTAGTCGCCTGTGCGACAAAGATCGCAGCCATGGCCAGATAAATGGATGTGCCGTCGAGGTTGAAGGAGTAACCGGTCGGGATGACCAGACCGACCACGGATTTAGAGCAGCCGAGTTTTTCCAGTTTGACCATGATGCGCGGCAGCACCGATTCCGACGATGACGTGCCCAGTACGATCAGCAGCTCGTCCTTGATATAGACGATAAACTTGACGATACTGAAACCGGCAAACCGTGCGATCAGCCCCAGCACGATGAATATAAACAGTAAGCAGGTCAGGTAAAAACTGCCCATCAGTTTGGCCAGCGGAGCCAGTGATGACACGCCGTATTTGCCTATCGTAAACGCCATTGCGCCGAATGCGCCGATAGGGGCCAGTTTCATGATGGTTTCGACTATACCGAATAAGACTTGCGCGACCCTGGCGATCAAAGCCACCACGACTGCGCCGGTTTCCTTCATCGCTGCCAGCGAAAAACCGAACAGCAATGAAAACAGCAGGACTTGCAGGATGTCGCCCTTGGCAAAGGCATCGACTACGCTGGTCGGGATGATATTGAGCAGAAAATCTGTGGCATTGCTGGTCTTTGCCACGTCGGTATAGGCTTGCAGGCTTTTGGTGTCCAAGCTGCCGGCATCGGCGTTCATGCCGACACCCGGTTCAAGGATATGCACGACCAGCAGTCCGATGAGCAAGGCCAAGCTGGCGTTTTCATGCCGACACGGCTGACTTTGCCCATGTCCTGCATGCCGGCAATACCGCTCACGACAGTGCAGAAAATGACCGGCGCAATAATCATTTTGATCAGCTTGATAAAACCGTCGCCTAACGGCTTCATCGCCACGCCGGTTTCAGGATAGTAATGCCCCAGGAAAATACCGGTTGCGATGGCGACCAGGACTTGAACATAAAGGTGTTGGTAGATTTTTTTAGGCATTGCAAGGCTTAGGATTTGAGCGTCAACACCAGACGACGGATCAGCCAGATCGAGCGTTCCAGTAAAATTGTCACATTCAACAGCGATTGGTAATTGGCCGGGTGCAGGCTGCCCGCTTCGTGCATCAGCGAATCCCGCAAACGCTGCATGATCTCCGTGTGGTCTTCCGTCATCAGCAACAGTAAGGGGATCCCGTCCGCACCCTGCTCGGCGACGCTGTCGTTCAGCGTCAACAAGATGACATGCAAACCCTCGACGACACTGTCGCGTATCTGGATCATGCCGTCTGTCCCCGGCAATCCGCCCAGTGTTATGCCCAGTTGATGGGTTGTTTCCATCAGCTGCACGATCAACTCGCAGCGCGTCTGCAATTTCAAGTTAAGCTCGACGACATCGAGGTCAGGCTGATATTCCAGCATCTCTGCGAGAAAGGCGCGGGTTTCCTGCAACACCGCCAAGCTGCCGTGCAACAGCGTCTGCCTGCCGGGGCTGTCCAGCATGGCGCCGTCATAGGGCAGCAGTTCGGAAATTCGCGCAACAATGTCCCTGATCTCGCATTCCGCCAGTGTTATCGCCGTTGGCGGATCTTCCAAAGCTTGATCGTAAAGGTATTGCGGGCTGGACAGCTCTTCGTGGCGGGTCGGCGGCGACAGGCGTTGGCAGATGCCCAGCAGCCAAGCGCTGATCGGCATTGTGCCGGCGACGCCTGCGAGCTGCATGAAAAAATAAGCCCAGGCAATCTGGGCGCCCAATGCACCATCCATATCGGCAACCAGCGCTTTAAGCAAGGGCCAGTGATAAACCGTTTCCAGATAAAACAGCCCTATCAGTAACAATGAACCTATGCTTTTAAAGGCGCATTGGAAGTAGGCCAATTGTCGGCCCGTACCGCTCAGATTTGCCGCCATCAGCGCCGTGCTGATGCCGGAGCCGATATTGGCGCCATAGACCAGCAGCAATGTTTGATCGAGGCCGAACAACCCCGATTGCGTCATGCCAATAGCGGCCACGGCGACCGTCGACGTGCTCTGCGTAAACACGGCCAGCACCATGCCCAGCATGATGGACAGCGCCTGCGATTGCACGCCGTAGGCAATCAAGTTCCTGAAGTCTGCAACATCCTGCAAAGGTTTGGCGCCGACTTTGATCAAATCGGTGCCCATCAGCAACAAACCCAAGCCCATCAGGCCTGCCAGCACATAACGGTAGCGTGATTTGTCTCGGCTGAGATGCATCGCCAGTCCTGTTGACGCCAATAAAAACAGCGCCATCAACCGCAAGTTCATAGATGCCAGCAGTACCAACGCAGATGTGCCGACATTCGCCCACGCGACCATGGGCAGTCCGCGCCGTGCATCTAGCGCCTTGGTGTTGATCAAGCCGATGATGATAAACGTGACGGCATTGGAGCTTTGCAGCAAAACGCCGGCCAACGTCCCTATGATTGCGGCGGCCAGCGGATGGTCACCAGCGCGCGCCATCAGGCGACGAAAGGTTGAGCCGGTTAATTGTCTGAGGCTTTGGCTGACGCTGGCAATGCCGATAAAAAAAAGCCCTAATCCGCCTAAGATATTGACGAGGATTTCCATGCGGCGGTTACGGCGTCAAGTGGCGGTTGGCTTGTTTTTTGATACCGATCCAGAACGAAACCACTATCAAAACCGCACTGATGCCGACACAGATAACAATCCACCAGAAATGCTGTCTATGCGTTGCCGCATGCAGCTGGTTGTCTTCGCGCAATTTGTTTTTGACGGCTTGCGAAAGGTGTTTCGTCAACGCGGGAAAAACAGCATCCAGTGGGCGGTCGATACCGCGCAAAGAGTTATCCAGCGCCTCGATGTTTTCCAAATTATTGGGTTTTTCTGCGGACAGGGCTTTCAAATAGATCTCAACCAACTTTTTATGGTTGTTTGCCAATTCTTCGAATTGTTTAAGCGGTTCACCATCGAACGCAAACCGCGCGTCGGCAAGGCGTCTTTGCACTTCATCGGTTTGGTGATTGAACGAAGCAAAGTATTTTTGGTAAGCCACCGGGTCATTGCCCCTTAGCAACAGGTTTTTCCATTCCTGCACCTGTATTTTGAACTGTGTATGCGCCTCTTCCAGCGCCAGCGCGGCAATCAGCAGTTGCTGCTGGTCGCGGCTTGCCGCATCCTCGGCCCGCTGTACCGAGTCCAACATATACAACGAGCTCAAGCCTGTGACCAAAACTGAAAAGACAGCAATGGCCATGAGCCGGATCTGGATATTAATAAGTGTTCTCATGGGGTAACCTTGAGCAATCAGCTCGGTAAACGGGGCGGGGATGTGCTTTGCAACGGCGAACCACAGCATTAACAAACGCATCAGTGTTTATAGTTCGGGCTGGGCGGCGCATCTGGTTGATTGCCCACATTCCTGTGTGGCTGGTTAATTCTTGCCTAAAATACCCCTTATTGGGTAGCAGGGACGGTTTTTTTAGCACCGATTTCAGTCACCATCACATCGACGCCGTTTTTTCGTAACCGCGACCTGATGGTATTGACGCTGGCCATCTGCGTAAACGGCCCCATTTTGACGCGGTTCCACGTCACATTGCCCACTTTGGCCTTTTCGACCTTGGATTCAATTCCCATTAAAGCCAGCTTTGCCCTGAGTTGGTCCGCTTCCTTAAAGGTCTTGAACGAACCGGCCTGCATGATGTACTGGCTTTCTTTGGCTTTGCCCACCCTCTCCTCACGGGTGCGCGTCTTAATCTCATACTCAGGGACAACGATTTCCTTATCAGGCAAAATGGTGTAAAACTCGAAATGCGGCGGTTTGGCCTTGGCTTCCACTGGCGTGGCGGCTTTTTTATCCGGCTTTGCTGCATCAATTTTTTTTGCATCCGCTGCTGCGGGCTTAGTTTCGGATGCCGGAGCCGGACGGTTGTCGCCGGACGTACCCGCCATACGCAAATAAGCTAGAAAGACTACAAACAGAATGATCAAAGCCGTGATCAGCATCCATTTCCACACACCGACACTGTGTTGCGGGCTGCTTTTCGATCTGGGTTGCACCCTGCTTTTGTAATCTTTAGCCATGGTTCACATCGATTCAGGAGTAGTGATATTCAACAGGCCTAAGCCATTGGCCAACACCTGCTTGACGGCACAAATCAAATTGAGCCTGGCGTCACGCACTGCCGCCTCTTCAACCAGGAATTGATGGGCGTTGTAATAGGTGTGGAATTCATTCGCCAGCTCACGCAAATACTGGACCAACTGGTGCGGTTCATAGTGCAAAGCCGCACGCTCCAAGGTTTCAGGGAATCGTGCCAAGGTGTTTATTAACAGCAATTCATGCTCTTCAGTCAAGCGGGCCAGATTGGCCATGCCTAGCGCCACGTTCCTTTCCCAGGCTTTTTCGTCGAGTTGCCGCAACACGCTACAGACTCTGGCATAAGCGTACTGCACATAAAACACCGGATTTTCATTTGATTTTGATGTGGCGAGTTTCAGGTCAAAATCCATGTGTTGCTCAGATCTACGCATCACGTAAAAGAAACGTGCCGCATCTTTGCCGACTTCATTACGCAATTGCCGCAACGTGACAAATTCGCCGGAACGCGTAGACATCTGCACTTTTTCTTCACCGCGATAAAGCGTGGCAAACTGCACCAGCAACACGCTTAGCTTTGATTCATCAGCCCCCAAAGCCTTGATTGCCGCCCTGACTCTGGGTATGTAGCCATGATGGTCTGCTCCCCAAATATCGATCATCTGGTCAAAGCCGCGATCCAGCTTATTCATGTGGTAGGCAATATCTGATGCAAAATAGGTGTATTGACCATTTTCGCGTACCACCACCCGGTCTTTTTCATCGCCTAACACGCTGGATGCGAACCAGACGGCACCGTCCTTTTCATAAAGATGCCCGCCCGCCCGCAAACACGCCAAGGCTTTTTCCACGGAACCGTCATCCATCAGCTGCCGTTCTGAAAACCATTCCTGATAATCTACGCCGAATTCATGCAAATCGGCTTTAATGTCTTGCAGGATATTGTTCAGGCCTATCTGGAAAAAATCCCGGTACAGGGTGTTACCCAACAGGGTTTTCGCCCGAGCAATCAGCGCATCAATATGGGTTTCCTTATCCCCGCCCTGCGGCTCGTCGGCCGGTATGTCTTCCAGCACCAGCGCAGCTGGCCTGCGATATTCGATAGCGGCGCTGTTATGGATATCCAGCGCAATTTCGCGCACATAGTCGCCGCGATAACCGTTGCTGGGAAACACCACCAGCTCGCCGCATTCTTCGAGGTATCTCAGCCAGATACTGGTTGCAAGTATATCCATCTGGCGACCCGCATCATTGACATAATATTCACGATGCACATCAAACCCGACCGCTTTTAATAAATCGGCCACCACCGAACCATAAGCCGCACCACGGCCATGGCCGACATGCAAAGGGCCGGTCGGGTTGGCCGATACAAACTCCACCTGAACTTTTTTACCGGCGCCTACGCGGCTTAATCCAAACTCAGCCCGCTCATGATGGATGCGGTTGATAATTTGATGCTGTGCACAAGGGTCGATAAAAAAATTGATAAACCCCGGACCTGCCAACTCGACCTTCACTACCGCCTCATGTTGGGGCAATGCCGCCACCAGTTGCTCGGCCAGCTGCCTAGGCGCCAACTTCGCCGGTTTTGCCAACACTAGCGCAAGATTGGACGCATAATCACCATGCCCTGCATCGCGGCTGCGTTCTATCGTGACCTGCGGGCTGACATCCTGCCCTAAAATACCATTTACCTTAAGCGTTTCAATGGCTTGCAGGATAAGTTCCGCTATCTTTTGTTTCATTGCTGCGTTGCACTGTCAGATCGTGTAAAGGTTTGCATTATCCATGAAAATCATCCCATTATCCATTCAAACAACGCCTAAGCACATCCTGCACCGTAAACGCCATTGAATTAAGGCGCTTGCCGTTAACGGCAGGGACATTAAATTCTGTATCAAACTGAGTTTTTAAGTATTTGCTTGTTATAATGCCGCTGCTTGTAAACGTATCAATTTGTAACCGTATCAATTCTGTTCGAGAGATTTCATGATTCAAGGTAGTATCGTAGCGTTAGTGACACCGATGGATGAACGTGGTGCTGTAGATAAGGATAGCCTGAAAAAGCTGGTTTCCTTCCATATCAGGCAAGGCACCGACGCACTGGTCGCGGTAGGCACAACAGGTGAGTCGGCGACGCTGGATGTAGAGGAGCACTGCGATGTTATCAAAGCTATTGTTGGCTATGCCGACGGTAAAATCCCCATCATTGCCGGCACCGGCGCCAATTCAACAACCGAAGCGGTTAATTTGACACGCCGCGCGCAAGCCGCAGGTGCCGATGCCTGCTTAATCGTCACACCTTATTATAATAAACCGACCCAACAAGGCCTGTACCTTCATTACCAGGCCATTAACGATGCGGTGGATATTCCCCAGATTTTATACAATGTTCCGGGGCGCACCGCCTGCGATATGTTGCCGGAAACCGTCGGTCGGCTGTCCCAGCTAAAAAATATCGTCGGCGTCAAGGAGGCGACGGGAGATTTGTCCAGGGTTGCACAAATCCGCAACTTAAGTGGTGCCGGATTCGCGATTTACACCGGCGACGATGCCAGCAGCCGCGAATTTTGCCTGCTCGGCGGTAACGGCACGATCACGGTAACCGGCAATGTTGCGCCTAGGCTGGTCCACGACATGATCCACGCCGCCATGGCCGGCGACGGCGAAACGGCGCTCGCCATTGACCGTAAATTACAGGCCTTGCATAAGGCCTTGTTTATCCAGTCAAACCCCATCCCGGTTAAATGGGCCGTATCCGAAATGGGCTTGATAGGCAAGGGCATACGCTTACCATTGACCTGGCTTACCGAAGACTATTTTGCTACGGTGCGCGATGCGATGCGCCTAGCCGGTGTTATTTGAATATGATGAAAAAAACCACGTTATTGACCTGTTTGCTTGCCGCCTTGATGCTGCCGGCATGCGGCTACATCAAGAGCCTGTTCCCGGATAAGGAAAAGGACTATCAATATACAACGGAGATCCCGGCACTGGTTTTACCGGCCGATCTGGGCGCACAGGATATATTAAAACCACCGCCAACCACTATGGCCAACCCCGCAGCGGGGACCGTTGTTGAGGCCATCGCCGCCCCTGTTGCCGTGAAACCGGCGCCCGCAACCGTATCCACCACGACAATTACAGATGCCCCGGCAGTTGTTGACATCCCTGTCAACAATGCCGACGACTCGCCAGCCGAAACCCAAACACCGGCAGCAAAGCATGAATTCATCCCGGTTGAACGGATTGACGCCGCCGAGGGCAGCCGCTTACGCCTGGGCGTCGCGTTCGATAAGGCTTGGCGGACGATTGACAAGGCCTTAAGCCGAAAATCTATTGAAGTCACTAGCCGCAACAAGCAAGATAATACCTTCGCCCTCCATTATGACCCCAACGAAAAAAAGCTCGAAGACGGTTCGCTATGGAGCGAAGCGTTATTTATCTTCAGCGGGTTTCAGGGTGATGAACAAGAATTCCTGATTAAATTGATAGACGGTTCCAAAGGCAATAGCCCACAAACCGATGTCATTGTCCTCGACAAGGCCGCGCAACCCACCACTGATCCCAGCGCCTTACATTTGCTGGAGCTTTTGCAGGAAACCATTAAAACTGATTTTGCCAAGTAGCCGGTGCGGGCATGGTGTTTCCAGCCATTGAAATATCATGCCCGGCATAACAAACGATATATCTAGCTCCGCTTACGCGGTACTTATGCCCTAGGGTAAACCCCGACACACTCATACTTCATACCTTAGCCCTTATGTTAAAAATTCCCGGAACCGCTGCTCTATCGACGTTTCGCATCGCCAGTTTGCTGGCTAGGCTGCAAGCTTTAGAGCCTGCCATTACTGCGGTAGCGGCGCAATACATCCACTTTGTCGATACTGACGAGGCGTTGGATGACCTGCAAACCGACATTTTGCAACGCTTGTTGGCATACGGCGATGAAGATGCCGACCATAACCATCAGGGGCAGTGCCTGTTGGTCGTGCCCCGTTCCGGCACACAAACGCCCTGGTCCAGCAAAGCCACGGAAATTGCCCAGCGTTGCGGTCTGTCTGCCGTCAAACGCATAGAGCGCGGCCTGGAATACCGCATAGCATGCGAGGCGCCATTGCCGACGGCGGTCGGCGCGGCGTTGTATGACCGCATGACCCAGTCGCTGGTAAGGGGAGACACGACACCCGACTTGTTCGCGCAGCACTCCCCTAAACCATTGCAGACCGTCGCCGTCATGGAACAGGGCCGGGATGCGCTGGCACAGGCCAATACTGTGCTTGGCCTGGCCTTATCCGATGATGAAATCGATTATTTGACAGGAGCCTTCCAAGCCTTGGCGAGGAACCCCACTGATGTTGAGTTGATGATGTTCGCACAGGCCAACTCGGAACATTGCCGTCACAAAATTTTTAACGCAAGCTGGACTATCGACGGCGTAGAGCAGGCCCGTTCACTGTTCAGCATGATACGCAACACTGCAGAACAAAGCCCTAACGGTATTTTATCGGCATACAGCGATAATGCCGCCGTTGTTGCAGGCAGCGCGGCGCAGATGTTTATCCGCCATCCGCAAACCGGTGAATATGGTTATGTCGAAGAGGCGGTACATTTATTGATGAAGGTCGAAACCCATAACCATCCTACCGCCATTTCACCGTATCCGGGTGCGGCAACCGGTTCGGGCGGCGAGATCCGCGATGAAGGCGCAACCGGACGCGGTTCTGCGACCAAAGCAGGGTTAACCGGCTTTTCGGTGTCGCATTTAAAAATTCCGGGCTTTAGCCAGCCGTGGGAAGCCGATAACGGCAAACCCGAACGTATTGCGTCGGCGCTGGAGATTATGCTGGAAGGCCCGTTGGGCGGAGCAGCTTTTAATAACGAATTCGGCCGCCCCAATATCGCAGGCTATTTCCGCAGCTTCGAACAAGCCGTGCCCGGCAATGACCATGAATTTAGAGGTTATCATAAACCCATCATGATAGCGGGCGGCATGGGCAATATCCGGCCGATGCTGGTTGAAAAACAGCCGATTCCACCCGGATCGCTGATTATTATCCTCGGCGGCCCGGCCATGCTAATCGGCCTTGGCGGTGGCGCGGCTTCATCGCAGGCCTCAGGCAACGGCTCTGAAGCCCTGGATTTTGCATCGGTGCAGCGGGAAAACCCGGAAATGGAGCGGCGTTGCCAGGAAGTCATCAACCATTGCAACGCGATGGGCGATGATACCCCCATCATTTCTATCCACGACATTGGCGCGGGTGGTTTGTCGAACGCCGTGCCGGAAATTATCCATGACTGTAAGCGCGGCGGACGCTTTGAGTTGCGTAATGTTCACAATGCCGATCCGGGCATGTCGCCGATGCAAATCTGGTGCAACGAGGCGCAGGAACGTTATGTTGTCGCAATCAAGCCGGAATCATTGCCGTTGTTCTCGGCGTTTTGTGGGCGCGAAAATTGCCTGTTTGCCGTCATCGGTGAAGCGTCCGAAAATGAGCACTTGTCGCTCAATGACGCCTTACTGGGCGAGCAAGCTGTCGATATACCGATGTCGGTGCTATTCGGAAAACCGCCGAAAATGCACCGTAATGTCAGCCATGCCCAAGCCGTTTTGACGGCGTTGGATCTCGGCAATATTACGCTGGCGGATGCCGTTAAACGAGTGTTGTCATTTCCAGCCGTTGCCGATAAAAGCTTTTTGATCCATATCGGTGACCGTTCCGTCACCGGTTTGGTCGCCCGCGACCAAATGGTCGGCCCCTGGCAAGTCCCAGTCGCCGATGTTGCCGTCACGGCAACAGGATTTTACGCGCAGACCGGCGAAGCCATGGCGATGGGCGAACGCACGCCGCTGGCAATCATTGATGCACCGGCATCGGGCCGGATCGCAATAGCCGAAGCCATCACCAATCTTGCCGCCGCGCGTATTGATGCCTTGCAGGACATCAAACTGTCGGCCAATTGGATGGCGGCGGCGGGTTTTGCCGGCGAAGATGCTGCGTTGTTTGACACCGTCAAAGCGGTGGGCATGGCGCTGTGCCCTGAACTGGGCATTGCGATACCGGTCGGCAAGGATTCGTTGGCCATGAAAACCGTCTGGCAGGACGACGGCGGGCAAAAAACCATGGCTTCCCCGTTGTCGCTGATAGTCACCGCCTTCGCGCCAGTGCTGGATATAACCAAAACCCTGACGCCCCAGTTGCAGGCCGTTGATGGTAGTGTGCTGTTGCTGGTGGATTTAGGCACCGGTAAAAACCGTCTGGGCGGGTCGGTGCTGGCGCAGGTCTACGGGCAAATGGGCGACATCTGCCCTGATCTGGATAATCCCGCTTTATTGGCGGCCTTTTTTGAAGCGATCCAAACCTTAAACCATCAAGGCCGTATACTCGCCTACCATGACCGTTCCGACGGCGGCTTGCTGGCGACAGTTGCCGAAATGCTGTTTGCCGGTCGCGTAGGGGTTGATTTGGTGCTCGATAGTCTAGGCGATGATGCGCTAGCCGCCTTGTTTAACGAAGAACTGGGGGCTGTGCTGCAAATACGCGCCGAAGACTATGCCCAGGCCATTACCTTGTTAAACCATGCCGGCTTGGCCGACTGTGTGCATCACATTGGTCAAGCCGTCGGCGGCCAACAACTCAACATCCGGTTTGCCGACAACATCATTTATGCCGCAAGCCGGGCCGAACTGCAATCAACCTGGTCAGAAGTCAGCTACCGGATGCAGGCCTTGCGTGACAACCCCGATTGCGCCTTGCAACAGCACCAGCGTATTGCCGATGATAGCGACCCAGGCCTGCATGTTGCTTTGAGCTTTGATGTGCATGACGATGTGACCGCGCCTTTTTTGGCTTGCGCGGTGCGCCCGAAAGTCGCCATTCTCCGTGAACAAGGCGTCAATGGCCACGTCGAAATGGCAGCCGCCTTTGATCGCGCCGGGTTTGCCAGTATTGACGTGCATATCAGCGACATTATCGATGGCCGTGTCAGCCTGAGCGAGTTTATCGGCCTAGCCGCATGCGGCGGTTTTTCTTACGGCGATGTGCTGGGGGCTGGCGGCGGCTGGGCAAAATCCATTCTGTTCAATTCTCGCGCCAGGGACGAATTCGCCGCTTTTTTCCAGCGCCCGGACACTTTCGGACTGGGCATCTGCAACGGCTGCCAGATGTTGTCGGGATTAAAAGATATGATCCCAGGCGCCGCACACTGGCCGCGCTTCATGCGTAATACCTCCGAACAGTTTGAAGCCAGGGTTGTGATGGTTGAAGTGCAGGCATCACCGTCGATTTTCTTCAACGGCATGGTCGGTTCAAAAATGCCGGTCGTCGTCGCCCATGGCGAAGGCCGGGCGGTTTTTGACCCACAAAGCCCAGTTGACGAAGCAGCGGTCGCTTTATGCTATGTCGATAATTACGGCGCCAAAACCACGGCATTTCCGGCCAATCCCAACGGCTCACCTTTTGGCATTACCGGACTGACGACAACAGACGGGCGCTTTACGATCATGATGCCGCACCCTGAGCGTTGTTTCAGGACGTTGCAAAATTCATGGCATCCCGATAATTGGGGCGAGCATGGCGCATGGATGCGTATGTTTAGGAATGCGAGGTTATGGGTGGGTTGAGGCGCCGGACATAAATGTGATGAAATATACACTGTCCGGCATATCGGCTATACTCGGACAGCGTACCGTGAGCTGAATACTTCTTACCATCGGACTACGAATGAATTCACTGATTTATCGAAGAATTGTCAAGGGACTGACGGCTATCGGCATGGTTATCCTGATTACTATGCCCGGCGAAGTATTTGGCTTAGTATTGGAACTGCTTCATATCCTATGGGAATTATTTGTTGAATTTCTCGATGTTTCATTCGAATGGGTAGAGTCCATGCTCGATCATGTGGTCGAGCATATTTTCGAAACCGATTTGCACGACACCCAGATTATCGTTTTTTACATCCTCGTCTCTATTGGTTTTCTAATAGGTTACCGCTTGTGCCGAATCGCACCAAAAATCTACCGCCGATTACAAGAACACATACTTGCCACTTGGCTATGGCATAAAACCCGCACTTGCCTGTACTGGCAAAGTCAGACCTTAATCAATAAAATCAAGCTCGTTGCCATGTCATTAGGCATCGTCTATGTGCTTATATTCTTCTCTCTATGAGCAAGCAATAAACCTATCGCCGGTTTAGCATCATGGCACCAACACCGTGTTTTGCGGCGGTTTGCTGTGATCGGTTTCCGGGTAATCCAGCGTGTAATGCAGGCCCCGGCTTTCTTTGCGCTGTTGGGCGCAGCGTATAATTAATTCCGCGACAATAACCAGGTTACGCAATTCCAGCAAATCGCTGGTCACGCGGAAATAACTGTAATACTCGGTGATTTCGCTTTTCAGCAATTCCACGCGGCTCATCGCGCGGTGCAGGCGCTTGTCAGTCCTGACTATGCCGACATAGTCCCACATGAAGTGGCGCAATTCGTCCCAGTTATGCGATACCACGACTTCTTCGTCGGAGTCGCTGACTTGCGAGTCATCCCATTCAGGAACCTTGGGCGGAGCCTTAAGGCTAGGGAGCTTTTGCAAAATATCAATACTGGCCCGTTCCGCAAAGACCAGGCATTCCAGCAATGAGTTACTGGCCATGCGGTTGGCGCCGTGCAAGCCGGTGCTGGCGACTTCGCCTATCGCATAAAGGTTTGCTATGTCGGTGCGTGCATAGCTGTCAGTCAACACGCCGCCACAGGTGTAATGTGCAGACGGCACGACGGGGATAGGTTGTTTGGTGATATCAATGCCAAATTTAAGACATTTTTTATGTATCGTAGGGAAGTGTTTTAGGATAAAGGCTTCCGGTTTATGGCTGATGTCCAGGTAAACACAGTCGATACCGCGTTTTTTAATTTCATGGTCTATGGCCCTCGCGACTATATCGCGCGGGGCCAATTCGGCGCGCGGATCAAAATCCTGCATAAACGGCGAGCCGTCCGGCAAGATCAATTTACCGCCTTCACCTCTTACCGCTTCACTGATTAAAAACGACTGTGCCTTGGGGTGGTATAAACAGGTCGGATGAAATTGCATGAATTCCATATTGCTGACACGGCAGCCCGCCCGCCACGCCAAGGCAATGCCGTCGCCTGTTGCGCTTTGCGGATTGGTGCTGTAAAGATAGACCTTGCTGGCGCCTCCGGTTGCCAGCACGACAACTTTTGCGGTAAATGTTTTTACTTTTTGCCGTGTGGAATCCAGCACATAAGCACCCACAATTTTTTTGTACGCGGTATCGTCGGTTGGCCCGGTGATTAATTCCACTACATTGTGGTGCTCAAACAAATGAATATTATCGTGTTCCTGGGCCCGCTCTATCAGAGACAGCGAGACGGCTTTGCCGGTGGCATCGGCGGTGTGCACAATACGCCGATGCGAATGCCCGCCTTCCCGGTTAAGATGCAATATTTTCTCCCCTGTTGCCGTTTGCTCCTCGGTAAAGGCGACACCTTGCCGACGCAGCCATTCTATAGAATTTTTGCCTTGCGTTACCGTGAGCCTGACAATGTCAGGGTTACACAAACCGGCACCGGCATCCAGCGTGTCTTCAATATGCGATTCGATAGAATCATCGGCATCGAACACGGCAGAAATCCCGCCTTGTGCATAATAAGTGCTCCCGGCGGTCAATGCGAATTTCGACAACACAGCAACCTGTGTCGAATGGTCTGCTAATTTGAGTGCTAAACTTAGGCCGGCACCGCCACTGCCGATAATAAGGACGTCGTAATTGTCTGCATAATTTTTTGAATGGGCCGGCATAGAAGGTAAAAGGTTTTATTTAGCGCACACAGCTGTGGCTTAGTTATCATAGAT
Organism: Methylovulum sp.; assembly: GCA_030653435.1. Classification (GTDB taxonomy): domain Bacteria; phylum Pseudomonadota; class Gammaproteobacteria; order Methylococcales; family Methylomonadaceae; genus Methylovulum. The sequence continues at coordinate 32,202 of JAURZI010000140.1, read as the reverse complement.
TAGCGATAATAACGCTTTTTAAAGCGATAACACAATTTTGTCACTGAGAACTTTCCCAGTTTAATCCTGTCTATCCCCACAATTAAAGAGCCGTAGTGAACAGTCAAACCAGGACTAGCGAACAACTCGATGAAGAGCTGGTGTTGCGAGTGCAACAGGGCGATAAGAAGGCCTACGATCTCTTAGTAATTAAATACCAACACAAGATTATCCAGTTGGTCAACCGTTACCTGAAAGACCCCAGCGAAGCGCAAGATGTCGCCCAAGAGGCCTTCATTAAAGCATACCGGGCGCTGGGTAGTTTTAGGGGCGACTCTGCTTTTTACACATGGCTATATCGCATCGCCATCAATACAGCAAAAAACTATCTGGTGTCCCGCTCAAGAAGGAGTTCCAATTACGAAGTGGATATACAGGATGCAGAAGTCTATGAAAATGCCCCGCAGCTGCACGGCATGGAAACCCCCGAAAGGCTGTTACTCAATCAAGACATCATTGAAACAATTAAATCAGCAATAGATTTGTTACCTGAAGAAATGCGTACGGCCATTATGTTGCGCGAATTTGAAGGCTTGAGTTACGAAGAAATTGCCACCGCGATGGATTGTCCGGTTGGAACGGTGCGCTCGCGCATTTTTAGGGCGCGTGAAGCCATTGATAATAAATTAAACCCCTTGCTCGAACACGGTGATTTTCGATGAATAAAGCGTTAAATCAAAAAATTTCTCAGTTTCTTGATGATGATCTGGATGCTGGCGACGCGTTGGATTTATTGCAAAAAATGCAATGGGATGCTGATGCGGCGAATACCTTGAACCGTTATGAAGCCATAAGCCACGCCCTGAAAACCAATGAATTCTTAGCTGTCAGCCCCGACTTTGCAGCAAAAATAGCTGAGCAAATTCAACAGGAACCTTTTTATTTATTACCGGGACGCCGCCCGGCCACTGTTTCCCGACATAAATTGCTTGCCTTGGCCGCATCAGTCGCCGTTATTGCCGTGCTCGCGATGCGTGGCGTCAATAATCAGGCTGGACACACCCAACAACCATCAGGGCTGCAAGTAGCCCAACAGCCATCAGTGCAGCCAGCAAAAGTAGCCGCCTATACGCGCCAGCCTGCACAACTCCAGGAACAATATCCGCTCAATAAACGCATCAACGACTATCTCCAGGCCCATAACAATAGTGTTTATACGAATGGCGGCGCCGACTTTGCGCCACTGACCAGCGTAACGGCTTATCGCCAGAAATGATTGTGATTAAGTGCTTTTTTCTTGCCTTGGCGGTGTTGTCAACCGGCGTATTATCAACAGGCACGGCCTTAGGAAAAAATTCTGAATTAAACGCCCCGCTAGCCATTGACGCCTTGTCTGGGAAACAAGCTTTGCTAAAAATGACCCAGGCCATGCAAAGCTTGAATTATCAGGGTACCGTCGCATTCCTCCGCAATGGCAAGCTGGAACCGATGAAGTATTTCCATGCGGCCCATGACGGCGTAGAACAAGAACGCCTGTTGTCATTAAACTCGCCCCTGCGTGAAGTTATCAGGGATGCCGGCAAAGTCAGCTGTTTATACAAAGCCACGCAACAACTGGTTGTGGACCACCGGCCTTTTGAAAGGTCATTCCTGGTTGATCTGCCTAACAATCTCGACGAACTGGATGCCGTATACAGCATAGCCGTGATCGGTGAAGAAGAGATTGCCATGTTGCCGGCTTACGTCATCGCCATCATGCCTAAAGACCAGCTCCGCTACGCAAGAAAGATATGGCTGGACCAGCGGCAGTTTTTGCCGCTTAAAGTTGTTGTTTATGCTCTTGCAGATGGGGTCGTTTTAGATGAAGCGCTAGAACAATTGGTCTTCACCGACCTAGAAGTCACCGGCATCCAGCCTTTTGTGGATGTCAAAAAACCTGATCCGGGCAATCCGGCACAGGATATTTACAAGCTCCAGGCCCAATCGCCCGATCAGGCCGGGTTTATCGCAGCTAGGCTTCCGCAAGGGTTCAAGGAAATATTTTTTACCCGCAGACCCATGCATAATTCCGGGGAGCCTGTCGATCATCTGCTGTTGAGCGATGGGCTGGCATCGGTCTCCATTTACATGGAACACAAGAATAATGCGGGCCAATCGGAACCTTCCCTTTCAAAAAACGTTCAATCCGTCGGTGCTGTGAATTTTTTTAGCCGGACGTTAGGTGATTTTGAACTCACGGTCATGGGCGAAGTGCCGGCCGAAACCGTCAAATTAATCGCTGAAGGGATCACGCTGCGACATGGCGGCGACTAAGGCGAACTGCGCGTTAACCGTCTGTAACTACATCGTTTTATTAATTGTTTAGGAGATTTTATGCTCAAAAAACTGGCTTGGTGTATTTTTCTGGTGATCTTGTTTAGCCGCAATGTGCTCGCACAATTGCCGGACTTTACTGACATGGTAAAAACCAACGGCGTCGCAGTGGTGAATATCAGCACCACGCAAAAGGCAAAATCCAGTCCCGATGAAGCCATCAAAGAGCAGCCGCTGCCCGAAGGTATACCGCCGGAAATGGAAGAGCTCTTCAAACATTTTTACAATAATCCCGACGGCGGCGACGATGAGTTTGGCCCGGAAGATACCCAGTCATTAGGTTCGGGTTTTATTATTTCGGAAGACGGTTATGTCTTGACCAATCATCATGTGGTGAAAGATGCTGATGAAATCGTTGTCAAACTGACTGATCGCAGGGAATTGGTTGCCAAGCTGATTGGCTCTGATGCGCGCACCGATATCGCCTTGTTAAAAGTTGAAGCAACCCATTTACCTATTGTCAGCATTGGCTCTCCCCAGCAATTACAAGTTGGCGAATGGGTGCTGGCCATCGGCTCACCATTCGGCTTCGAGCAATCGGTGACCGCAGGTATCGTCAGCGCCAAAGGTCGCAGCCTGCCTGGCGGTAATTACGTGCCGTTCATACAAACCGATGTCGCCATTAATCCGGGCAATTCAGGCGGACCATTATTCAATATGGACGGCAAGGTTGTCGGCATCAATTCCCAGATTTACAGCCGGACTGGCGGGTTTATGGGGCTATCATTCGCCATACCCATGGATGTGGTCATGAATGTCGTCGACCAGATCAAAGCCCACGGCAAAGCTGCCCACGGTTGGCTAGGCGTACAAATTCAGGATGTGACCCGGGAGTTGGCTGAATCATTCGGCATGAAAAAGCCGCAGGGTGCGCTGGTTTCCAAGGTCGTACCCGGTAGTCCGGCAGAAAAAGCGGAATTGCAAATTGGCGATATTATTACCGAATTCAACGGCCAAGCCATCGACAAATCAGGCGATTTGCCGCCTATGGTCGGCATGACGCCAATCAATGACCAAGCCATCTTAAAAATCATCCGGCAGGGTGAAAACAAGACCGTCACCTTCAAGATAGGGCTTTTACCTGAGCAAGATGAAAAACTGGCCTCAGCCAAAACGGACGCCAAACCCGCCAATAAACTGGGCATTAAAGTCATTGACCTGACCGACGAGCAAAGAGAGTCCATCCAGTTGCCGCATGGCGGCGTAGTAGTGCAGGAAATCGGCCCAGGTGTCGGTAAAGACGCCGGTATACAACGCGGGGATATTATTTTACGCATACAAAACCAAGTTATTGATAATGCCGATGATTTTAACAAGGTCGTCAAAAAACTGCCCGTCGGCAAATCAGTCGCCGTGCTAATACAACGCCGTGGCAGCCCGGCCTTTCTGGCGCTTAAGATAGACAAATAACCGCCGTCAACTGATGGCGCGGGGTGCCCTGTTGGCAGCCCGCCAGCCATAGTCGCTCAGGCCTCAAAGCTGGTTTTGGGGCCTGACGCCCGCGTAGCGGGTGTACCGTACACGTCAAATAAAGGATTGGAGCTTGTTCAAACATTGGAAAAGCCGCGTCTGGCGCACCCTACATTAGGATTTCTGCGCGGCGATGCTCTGCCGACATTACCCTGCGGTTACTTTGGGGCCGTCCGCATCAGCGGGATCTCCCTCATAAGGCGTTGCATATTTGCAGTCTTTTTGTGGGCAGACTTTTTCTGCGCCATGCCGCTTGGTGGTTTTTACCGTCAGAATGGGCCAATCACAGTTAGGGCAGCTCTCTTTTATCGGTGCATTCCAGAGCGCGTAAGCACATTTTGGATACTCCGAGCAAGAATAAAAAATTTTGCCATTCCTTGATTTTCGTTTGAGTATGCTGCCGGTTTTGCATTGCGGACAGTCCACGCCGGTATCCAAGGGCTTTTCTAAAGGCTCGATATGACGGCATGTTGGGTAGGCGCTACAGCCGATAAATTTGCCGTAGCGGCCCGCTTTCAGCACTAACGGCGCTTCGCATAGCGGGCAGGCGCGGCCTTCTACGACAGCGGATTCGTCAGAAGCGTCCGCGTCATCGTTCAGGTTTCTGGTGTAAGAACATTCAGGGTAGTGAGTGCAGCCTATAAACCGGCCATTGCGCCCCAAACGTATTGACAGCGGGCTGCCGCATTCAGGACATTTTTCATCTATGGCTTCCTGCGTGACATCTTTGCGTTGCACACTTTCTTCTTTTTCATGGATCAGGGTCGTGAACGGATTCCAAAAATCGTGCATCAATGGTATCCAGTCTTTTTCACCGCGAGACACCGCATCCAACTCATCTTCAAGATTAGCGGTAAAATCGTAATCGACGTATTTGGTGAAATGCTCGGTCAGGAACTTGTTGACGATGCGCCCTACATCGGTAGGGTAGAAGCGTTTACTTTCCAGGGTGACATATTCACGATTTTGCAGTGTTGAAATAATTGTTGAATACGTCGACGGGCGGCCTATGCCATGTTCTTCCAGGGATTTGACCAAGCTCGCCTCGCCATAACGCGGTGGCGGCTCGGTGAAATGCTGCCCGGTAATAATATCATTGAGCAATACTGGGCGGCCTTCTTCCATGGCGGGCAAAAAGCTTTCCTTGTCATCGCCCTCGTTGCTGTCATCCTTGCCTTCCAGATAGACGGCCATAAATCCTGGCTTGGCTATCGTGGACCCACTGGCCCTGAACACATGCTTGCCGTCAGCGCAGCTTAAGTCCACCGCCATCCTATCCAATGTCGCATGGGTCATCTGGCAGGCGATAGTGCGCTTCCAGATCAGCTCATAAAGCTTGTATTGTTCGGCGCTCAGGAAGTCTTTTATCTGTCCGGGCAAACGCCGTGCCGAAGTTGGACGTATCGCCTCATGCGCTTCTTGGGCGTTTTTTGATTTGGTTTTAAACAATCGCGGTTCTTTAGGCACATTCTCAGCACCATAATTTTCTGCTATCAATGCACGTATTTCTTCGACAGCATCCACCGACAGGTTAACTGAGTCGGTACGCATATAGCTAATCAGGCCTTCTGTTTCGCCGCCTATATCGATACCTTCATAAAGCTGTTGTGCGACCATCATGGTACGCTTAGTCGTAAAACCCAGCTTGCGTGCGGCTTCCTGTTGCAATGTCGATGTGATAAACGGTGGCGCAGGATTGCGCTTTTGCTGCTTTTTTTCCAGTTTGGCGACTATCAAGGATCCATCCGCCGCCGCCAACAATATTTGCTTGGCTTGCTCCGCCTGCGCTTCGTTATCGATACTGAATTGGCTCAGCTTTATACCGTCATAATGCGTCAGTTTCGCTTTAAAAGCTTGGCCTTGAGCCGTTAACGCCGCATCAACCGACCAGTATTCACGGGACTTAAAGGCTTCAATCTCCAGTTCACGTTCAACTATCATGCGTAATGCAGGGCTTTGTACGCGTCCTGCCGATAATCCCCGACGGATTTTTTTCCATAATAGCGGCGATAAATTAAACCCTACCAGATAATCCAGCGCACGCCTTGCCTGCTGGGCGTTGATTAAATTGATCGCCAATTGTTCGGGGTTGGCAATCGCTTCGGTGACTGCTTTTTTAGTGATCTCATGAAAAACCACCCGGTGCACGGGTTTGTCTTTAAGCAGTTTTTTAGCTTTCAGCAATTCATACAAGTGCCAGGATATGGCTTCCCCTTCGCGGTCGGGGTCAGTCGCAAGATATAAGGTATCTGAGGTCTTGAGAGCTTTACTGATGGCCAATACATGTTTTTGGTTGCGCTCAATGACTTCGTATTTCATCGCAAAGTCATGGCTAGGATCAACCGCCCCCTCTTTAGGAACCAGATCGCGAACATGCCCGTAAGAAGCCAAAACCTGAAAATCTTTTCCCAAGTATTTTTCTATGGTTTTCGCTTTTGCCGGAGATTCTACGATGACTAGGTGTTTGCTCATTTAATCGGGCCAGTAATCAATAATTCAGTGGGTTAATGTAAATAAGTGGGGACAAGGTCATAGACAATATCTTCCATCCTGGAGAAAGCAATTTCTTCCCCCGGCTGGCTGAGCAAAACCATCAACACGATCCATTTTAATTTTTCCATCGAAATTTCTTCATGTTCCAGCGCCATGACCCTATCGATAACAATTTCCCGATTGGCCGAGTTCAAAATCCCGCTATGCTCAAGAAACATAATAAAATCTAGGCATTCAAGATCCAGCTTGGCTTTTTCTTCGCTACAAAAAATACGGAAGGCATGCGGTACGGTAGGCTTGATCGCACGCTGTAAACTGAGCGACTCCAGCCAGTCGAAGGCCTTGTTGACTTCACGGGATTCGAAGCCCGCTTCCTGTAACTCTGTTTTGATGATCTCACTGTCCGGAAGAATTTCCACCTCATCTTCCATATAGTTTTCAAATAAGTACATCAGGACATCAAAAATATTTTCTTTCATGATTGTTTATAGTTATTTAATTCGGGTGTAGCAACCGCCGGCGGTTGCTTCCAGGTAACCTTGCAGTTCTAAAATAAGTAGCATAGACGAAAGGACTTCGACAGATAAGCCTGTATTTTCAACCAGATTATCAATAGAAGTTGGGCTGAACATGACAAGATTCAATAATGTTTGTTGCTCCAGGTCAAGCTTTGATTGTGTCGTCGGCAGTGAATATTTTTCATCTTGTTGAATATATTGGTTTAGTTCTTCAAGAATATCCTGCGTGCTTTCGACAAGCTTTGCACCTTCACGGATCAGCGCGTTACACCCCCGGGCCAACGGGTTGTGTATCGAACCTGGTATAGCAAAAACCTCGCGATTTTGTTCCAAAGCCATTCTCGCCGTAATCAGCGACCCGCTTTGTTTGGCCGCCTCAACCACCAGCAGGCCTTGGCATAAACCGCTGATAATACGGTTGCGTCTTGGAAAGTGGTTGGCTTTGGCGCTCGTGCCTGGCGGAAATTCAGAAACCATCACGCCAGTCTTGACAATTTCAATCGCCAACTCCTTATGCCTTGCGGGATAGACGCGATCCAAGCCGGTCCCGGCAACCGCTATCGTGTGGCCTTGTGCATGCAGTGCGCCTTCATGGCTGGCCGCATCAATGCCCAGGGCTAGTCCGCTGGTGATCACAAAGCCGCAACGGCTTAGGGTCTCGGCAAAGCTGAAAGCAGTTTGCTTGCCTGAAGAGGATGGGTTGCGGCTACCGACCATTGCTATTTGCGGTAGTGATAGGAGTTTAGGGTTGCCGCGTACAAACAACAGCGGCGGCGGGTCTGAAATTTCTTTCAGTTGCGGCGGGTAATCGGCATCCAACAGGGTAATGGCGAAATTGTTCTCCTGTTCCAGCCAATGCAGGTCATAGTCGATAGACGACCAATCAGGATGTTTAATCGCTTGCACCAGCTCGGCCTTTAAACCCATGGCAAGCAGCGCTTGGGTGGATTCCGAATATAACTGCGCTGGCGTATGGGTTTCCAACAACCTGAGAAACGTCCTGCATCCCATACCTGGCGTACGCAACAACGCCAGCCAGCATTTCATGTCGGTTTCGGGTGGCGGGGCGATAATACTCAGGGTGTCTGGACTTTATCTAAGACGTGGATGGCTTGGGAAGCCTTCATAACCAGCGCGTAACTGACCCGCTCGAACGGCCTAAAAACCATGATCACTCCAGCCAGCTCATTGGGAAGCTTGACCTCGTCATTTTTGAGCGCGCTGTAGTGATCGGCGATAACCTTGCCATCTTGATAAACGTCCAGCTCGTGGCCGACCAGCAACCCATCCCTAGTGCCCTTGTCAATCACAACAACATTAAATAAACCAATTTGGGAAACTCCATCGAGCACACCGATAATACTGCCTGTTATGTTGTGTTCAGGCGGCCTAGGGAAATAGTTTAAGGTTAGTTCTTCCTCCACATTGGGCATGACCCTGTCGCCCCTGCGGATCTCACTACTGGACTTCGTGACTGACAAGCTTGCCGGGTCACCCGCCTGTTGCAACGAGGCATCGGCAATATATTTTGCCTCATACCCCAGGATCTCACCTGTGCTCGCGTCCCTGTAGGTGTCCCCCGAACGGTAAACCGTATACGCGCGGCTTTTGGCGACAGGAATTGACCGAACATAGAGTTTGTCACCTGCCCCCGCAATAACGTGTTCGCCAGCGATAGCAACCACATAAGGTGCATTCGGCAAGTCGTTCGCACCGACCACGCTGGGCGATGTTAAAAATTGTGCTATTTTGTCCATCGGTATTAAATTTACCGCCTGGTCGAGATGGGTTTCCCGTATGCACGGCAGCAATTTCCCATCTTCGGAAACCGGAAATTTCGTACGCCCGTTTTTAAAATCCTCCTCACGAAGAATGCACGTAGAATGATCTGGGACATCGTCATATTGGGCGCTGCTGGAAAAACTAAGTTGGGGTTTGCCATTGACTATCGAAAAATAAACAGTATCACCTGGATAGATCAGGTTAGGATTTTTAATTTGCGCGTTGTAATTCCACAACTGCGGCCATTGCCAGGGATGTTTTAAAAACTTGCCTGATATATCCCATAAGGTATCGCCGCGGACAACTGTGTATTGGTCGGGATGTGTAGGGTTTATTTGTATGTCTTCGGCATGGGCGACCATGCTGAAAAAACAAAAAAACACTAACCCTGAAAGTTTACGAAAAGCCATATTGATTCCTGCGGAGTCTTTTTAGTCTGTATGAATTCAAAGTTTAGATGAATTCATATAGAATTCTAGTCTTCAATTATTATAGTGGAGAGTTTGTTGAGTATTCTAACTATTCTCGAATTTCCGGATGACCGCTTACGCAAAAAAGCCGTAGCCGTCAAAACGGTCGACGATAAGATCAAAAAATTAATTAAGGACATGCTTGAAACCATGTACCAAGCGAAGGGGGTAGGCTTGGCGGCGACCCAGGTCAATGTCCACCAACGCATCATTGTCATTGATCTCAGCGAAGAAAAAAATGCCCCGCTTTGTTTGGTTAACCCTGAACTTATTGAAAAAGATGGGATTAAAGAGTCTGAAGAGGGCTGCCTTTCCGTGCCTGGTTTTTATGAACGCGTAAAACGTGGCGAACATATCCGTGTTAAGGCCCTTGATAAGGAAGGGGTGCCATTTGCGCTTGAGGCGCATGACTTGCTGGCGGTGTGCATACAGCATGAAATGGATCATTTGGAAGGCAAATTATTCGTCGATTATCTGTCGTCTTTAAAACGCCAGCGTATTAAGACCAAGTTGGAAAAAATCCATAGAATGGAAAAAAGCGGAGCATGAAAATAATATTTGCCGGTACGCCGGCGTTTGCCGTACCCAGCTTGCGTATGTTGCTGGCCTCAACTCATGAAGTCTGCGCCGTTTATACCCAACCCGACCGGCCATCAGGCAGGGGGCGGCACACTCACCCCGGCCCGGTCAAGGAACTGGCGTTAAGCGCAGACCTCCCGGTCTTTCAGCCATCCGACTTGAAAAGCGCAGAAAATCTCCAACAAATCAGCGCGTTCCATGCCGACCTTATCATCGTCGTCGCCTACGGCATGATTTTATCGCAAACAGTGCTGGATATGCCGAGACTGGGCTGCATTAATGTCCACGGCTCTTTATTGCCGCGCTGGCGCGGTGCCGCACCGATACAGCGCGCTTTGATGGCCGGCGATGAAAAAACCGGCATTACGGTGATGCAGATCGTGCGTAAACTGGATGCGGGCGATATGCTGCATAAAGAGGAATACGTGCTGGGCGCAAACGACACCTCCAGCAGTGTCCATGACAAATTGTCAGAGCTTGGCGCAATCGGGCTGGCGAAGGTATTAGCGCAAATCGACGCAGGGACAATACATGCCGAACCGCAAGACGAAAAACAAGTGACTTATGCCGAAAAACTCGATAAAAGCGAAGCCATGATAGATTGGGCACAGCCGTCCATCCAGATTGCGAGAAAAGTGCGCGGACTGAATCCATGGCCTGTGGCGCAAACGCTTTATCGCGGCGATATGCTGCGCATCTGGCAAGCGGAGGCACTTGCTGCCGATAGCAATGCAGAACAGCCGGGCCGAGTGCGCTGCACCTTCAAACATATCGATGTGGCAACGGGGTTAGGCCTGCTGCGGCTGCATGAAGTGCAACTGCCGGGCGGCAAGCGTATGACCGCCGAGGCTTTTTTGAACGCCCACGATATTGACGGAGTAAACTTAGGTTGAGCATAAACACACGATTAATCGCCGCACGCGTATTAACCAACGTGTTACAAAACGGACAATCTTTGACACCGGCGCTAGAAAGCGCGTTGCAATCGGTTGCAACAGGCAAAGACCATGCCTTCATACAAGCGCTATGTTACGGTGTTTGTCGACATTTTCACCGCTTGGACTTCATTCTAAACGAGCTTTTAGACAAACCGCTAAAAGATACAGGCATTAAGGCATTGGCCTTGGTGGGCTTGTACCAACTTAGCTTTATGCGGGTAAAACCTCATGCCGCCGTCTCTGAAACGGTGTTTGCTGCACGTAAAAAAACGTGGGCCAAAGCACTGGTCAACGCACTGCTAAGGTCTTATCTGCGTGAACGCGAAGCTCTGGAGTTAAAAGCCGACCAACAACCATCCGCCGCAAGCAGCCACCCCAACTGGCTAATCAAGCAAATCACCCAGGACTGGCCAGAGCAGGCGCAACGCATCCTGCAGGAAAACAACCAACAGCCGCCTATGGTGCTCCGCGTCAATGCCGGCAAAACCGACTGTGCACACTATATGCAACGACTGAGCGATCAAGGCGTGTTGGCTACGGCTGCCGACTTTTGCCCATCCGCGCTGATACTCGCCAAACCCGTGGCGGTTGAGCTGTTACCGGGCTTTGCCGACGGTTGGGTTTCGGTGCAGGATACCGCCGCACAATTGGCGGCAGGCCTGCTTGATGTCCGGGCGGGGCAACGCGTGCTGGATGTCTGTGCGGCACCCGGTGGTAAGACGGCACATCTGCTTGAACAGCAAACGCAGCTGGAAGAACTGGTTGCCGTCGATATTGACGCCACCCGGATGCAGCGCGTCCATGACAATTTGCAGCGCCTGGGTTTGTCCGCCACATTGATCGTTGGCGATGCGACAAACCCGCAAACCTGGTGGGATCGCCGACAATTTGACCGGATATTGCTGGACGCCCCATGTTCAGCATTGGGTGTCATCCGTCGCCACCCCGACATAAAACTGTTGCGCCGCGTCGAAGATATTGGACCCTTGCAGTTATTGCAGAAAAATATCCTGAATGCCGTATGGCCGCTACTGGCTCCCGGCGGATTATTGTTGTACGCGACCTGTTCTATCTTAAAGCAGGAAAACGAACAACAAATCCAGGGTTTCCTTAGCCAGCACCCGGATGCTGTTGAACATCCGTTTTCAGCCACTTGGGGAACCACGGGCGGCATCGGACGGCAAATCCTGACCGGCGACTTGGCGATGGACGGTTTTTATTATGCACGCCTTCGTAAATTATAAAACGCATCTTTGGCTATGTCTGTTGCTATGCTCTTGGGCATGGTTTGCGCCGCTGGTTGCCCAGGCAGACACTTATGCCGCCGACATCAAAACCGCCCAAGTGACGCTACAGGGCAATCGCTATGTCTTATCCGCCGACGTCATGTACCGGCTTAGCCCCAAAGCCCTGGATGCCTTGCAAAACGGCGTGGCGCTATTCTGGACCGTGCAAATTAAAATCCAGCAGGTGCGCGCCTTATTTTGGGATAAGACGCTGGCCGAAACCGCGCTACGTTACCGCCTGCAATATCACGCCTTATTAAACATGTACCGCGTCAGAAACGAAAACAGCAATGACGTGCATAATTTTTCGACCTTACCCGCCGCGCTGGATTCGATGTCGGCATTGCGGGATTTACCAATCCCCAGTAAAGAAATCGTCACATCGGGACATGAAACCCTGGCCAAGCTGAAAGTAAACTTTGATCGAGACGCCTTGCCATTGCCGCTACGCCCGGCTGCCTACCTTAACCGGCAATGGTATTTATCCAGTGATTGGACAGTATGGCCGCTGACAAAATAAAGCCTCCCATTAACCTATATGTGTTAATCCTGTTTGGCTTAATCCTGCTGTCGTTGCAACTGATGAGCTCGGCTACGCAGGAATCGTCGGAATTGGGTGAAATCTATTCCTGGTTATTGCTGGTCAATGCATTGGGCTCTATTGTCTTGCTGGGTCTGGTCGGCGCTAATATCCTCGCCTTGACGCGGCAATTAAAAAAACGCGAAGCAGGCTCCAAGCTGACGATACGCATGGTATCGTTATTTGTTGTGCTGGCTTTAGCTCCCGCCGCGATTGTGTTTTATTTTTCGATGCAATTTTTGCATCAAGGCATAGACAGCTGGTTTAATGTCGAAATAGACCGCGCGATGGAAGATTCGCTGGAGCTTAGCCAGGCATCGCTAGACCAGCGCATGCGCTGGCATTTGAAACAAACCCAACAATTGGCGGCAACCCTGGAAGCGGTTTCCCCCAATCTGATCACGCTGGAAATAGAAAATCTGCGCGAACTGTCCGGGGCATCGGAAATGACCTTGTTTTCGCGCCCCGGAAAAATCATTGCTTCCAGCAGTATTAACCCCAGCGATATTTTGCCCAGCCTGCCTGACGAACATATCTGGTTGCAATTGCGACAGAATAAAGACTTTGTGGCACTGGCCCCGATCCATGAAAACGAACTGATGATACGCGCGGTAGTCCCCGTTAAAGCACAGGAGCCACAATATTTACAGGCGCTGTATCCGGTGCCCGTGAGGATTGCCGACTTGGCCGACTCCGTGGAATTTGCGTTTGTGCGTTATCAGGAGATGAATTTTTTAAGACACTCGTTAAAAATGAGCTTCTCTCTGGCCTTATCGCTGGTGCTGTTGATGAGTTTGTTGGCGGCGATATGGGTGGCATTCATCAGCATCCGGCACATTATCGCACCGGTAAAAGAATTGGTTAAAGGCACACAAGCCGTGGCCTCAGGGCATTATGACCAGCAGCTGCCGGTTATTGCCCAAGACGATTTGGGTTTTCTGGTGGAGTCATTCAATATCATGACGCAACGCATCGCCAGAGCCAGGAACGAATCCAGAATGGCGGGCTTTGAAATAGAGAACCAACGCGCCTATCTGGAAACCATCCTGGCAAATTTGACGGCCGGGGTCATTAGCTTTGACGCCCTGTACAAAATTCGCACAGCTAACCAAGCCGCTTATCGCATTTTCCGCATCCAGGTTAACCATTTTATCGGCCGAACTTTGTTGCAACTCGCCGAAAGCTCGATTGAACTGGCAGAACCGCTCAAATCCATCCAGCGCTTGCTGGAGCAGGCCGATGATATTTGGGAGCAGCGCCTCGCCTTTTTGGGGCCTAATGGCCGCCAGGAATTATTGTGCCGTGGCACCCCGTTGTTTTCGCAGGAAGGTTTGCGTGTTGGCGCGGTTGTCGTGTTTGACGATGTCACCGATTTGATCCAGGCGCAGAAAAATGCCGCATGGGGTGAAGTCGCGAGACGCCTGGCGCATGAAATTAAAAATCCGCTGACTCCCATCCAGCTCTCGGCAGAGCGTTTGCAGCATAAATTGGCCGATAAGCTTGATGCGGCAGATGCTAATATGTTGCAGCGCTCAACCAAAACCATTGTGCAACAGGTCGAGGCGATGAAAGAAATGGTCGATGACTTTTCAGAATATGCCAAACCCTCAAAAAGGCAATCTGTGACCATTGATTTGTCGGCCTTGGTCCAGGAAGTGTTGGCGCTTTATGTATTAAAGTCAGGAGTTAAATTTAAACCCGTTTATGATCCGGGCGTGCTGACGGTTAACGGCGACCCCGTAAGCCTGAGGCAGGTGTTGCATAATCTGATCAAAAACGCGCTGGAAGCGATAGAGCACAAAGGGCTAATTGAAATTAAGCTGCATCGCGTCCAAAAAAACAACACCGATTTCATCGAAATCGCATTGCATGATGACGGCCCCGGCATTAAAGATGAACAGCTCGAAAAAATTTTTGAACCCTATGTGACCACCAAAGCCAAAGGCACGGGTCTGGGTCTGGCGATTGTTAAAAAAATAATTGAAGAACATGGCGGTGCAATATGGGTCGACACCAGCCGTAAAATAGGCGCCGGCTTTATCCTGCAACTCCCCGCGAGCCATGTTTAACACACCACGGTAATGATGAATACACACACACAACAACTCCTGGTCGTAGATGACGAACCCGATATTCGCCGCTTAGTCAGTGAAATTCTCGAAGATGAAGGCTATCACGTTGTCATGGCTGAAAATGCCGCCGCCGCCCGCCTATTAAAAAAATCGGCCAACCCCAATCTTATCCTGCTCGACATTTGGATGCCGGATACCGATGGCATCACGCTGCTGAAGGAATGGATCGCCGAAGATGCTCTGCTCTGCCCCGTCATCATGATGTCCGGGCATGGATCAGTAGAAACCGCCGTTGAAGCGACCCGACTGGGTGCTTATGATTTCCTTGAAAAACCTTTATCGTTGGCAAAACTATTGCTCATCGTAGAACGGGCGCTGGAAGCCGGCAATCTGCAATTGGAAAATGCAGGTCTTAGGCAACAACTGGTTGCGGATATAGAGCCGGTCGGCAAGAGCGCCACCGTTGCCCGAACCAAAGACCAATTGAAGCGGCTGGCCCAGCATGACGCCCGTGTGCTGTTCGTGGGCGAAGCAGGCGTCGGCAAGGAGTTGTACGCCCGCTATCTGCATAACAACAGCCCGCATCGGGACGGCCCTTTTATTGATGTGGCGGTTGGCAGCATCTCTCCGGAAAATTCGGCAGTGGAGTTTTTTGGTAAGGAATGCGGTGGCAAGACTTATCCGGGTTTGTTGGAACGCGCACATAAAGGCACCTTATTTTTAGGTGAAATTGGCGGCATGGACAAAGAAACCCAATTAAGGCTATTAAGCGCATTGGAATCCAGCTCATTCCTACGCGTAGGCGGCAGTGAATCCGTGCGTGTTGACGCTAAAGTCATCGCCTCAACCCGCATCCCTTTGGACGAGGAAGTGAAATCCGGGCGCTTTCGGCAAGACTTATATTATTTGCTTAATGAAGTCACACTAGACATCCAGCCACTTAGAAACCATAGCGAAGATGTGCCGGCACTGTTAAGCTTTTATGTTGATCACTTTGTCAATCAGGACAAATTGGCTTTCCGGCGATTTTCGATGGCTGCACAAAATTTTTTACGTAACTATAGCTGGCGTGGCAATGTGCGGGAGTTAAAAAACCTAGTGCAACGATTGATGATTTTAGGTGTTGGCGAAGACATTGAGCTGGAAGAAGTAAAATCGGCACTAGGCACTGTTGTCAGTGACATGGGCGTGTCTTCATCGGTGCCCGATTTTTTTAACCTGCCCCTCAAAGAAGCGCGTGATCATTTTGAAAAAGCGTATTTGGAATATCATTTTGAACGCACAGGCGGCAGTGTGGCGAAACTGTCCGCCGCTGTAGGCATAGAGCGCACACATCTTTACCGCAAATTACATTCATTGAACATAAAACTATAGTGAAATGGCGCCTAATAAACCAAACACCATAAAAAAGCATTGAAAAAGAAACCAATGTTTAGTAGAATTCTCGCTCTTTTATTGAGCCTTTACAAAAGACGCCTTTACAGAAAAAAGATAACGATGAAAACATTTAGTGCAAAACCAGCAGAAGTTAAGCGTGATTGGTACGTGGTTGATGCAGAAGGCAAGACGCTAGGCCGCCTTGCTTCTGAAATTGCACGTCGTCTTCGCGGCAAACATAAACCCGAATACACACCGCACGTTGATACCGGTGATTACATTATTGTCGTTAATGCAGAGAAGATAGGCGTTACTGGCAATAAAGAAAAAGACAAATTATATCAACATCACACGGGTTATATTGGTAACCTGAAAACTGTGACCCTAGGCAAATTAAGAAAAACGTTCCCTGACCGCATTATTAATAACGCAGTTAAAGGCATGTTACCCAATAATCCATTAGGTCGGGCAATGTTCAAGAAATTGAAAGTCTATGCCGGTCCCGAACACGACCATCAGGCCCAACAGCCAAAAGTTTTAGAATTATAAGCGAGTAGACCATGGCAGCAGCTCAGTATTACGGAACAGGCCGTCGTAAAAGCGCAATAGCACGCGTTTACGCAACAAAAGGCACAGGAAAAATCACTATCAACACCAAAGCCATCGAAGAGTATTTTGGCCGTAAAACCGATCAGATGGTTTCTCGCCAGCCGTTGGAATGTGTTGATATGGAAGCTAATTTCGATGTTAACGTCATAGTTAAAGGCGGTGGCCCGTCCGGTCAAGCTGGCGCTATACGCCACGGTTTAACGCGCGCATTGATGGAATATGACGAATCACTACGTCCCGCACTTAGAAAGGCAGGATTCGTAACACGTGATTCGCGTATTGTAGAACGTAAAAAAGTCGGCTTGCATAAAGCCAGAAAACGTCCACAATACTCAAAACGCTAACGTTCAGCCCTAGCCTGTATCTAAATATAAGGTTAAAGCGGACGGTAAACATGAAAAGGGTTGCATCATCGGGTGCAGCCCTTTTTTTATGGCTTACAATATTAAGCCTGTTATGACCTCACATGCCTAGCAAAAAACATTCGTAGCAATAGCGCCTAAAATTAACAATTAATGTTCGAAAAATGATTTTTTTTATCAGCAATGTTAGAATCTGACCACACTCGACTAAACAGATTTAACGGATGCCCACAGACTCTCAAAAAAAGCCTTACAACGTCCCGGCGCTGGAGTTCAAGAGCAGCACTTTTGCAGTACCTGTTTTAGTTTTAGCTAGCAATGACTTAACTGCTATCGATGAGCAGCTACAGAATAAAATCCAACTGGCACCTGATTTTTTCAAAAACTCGCCGGTAGTCTTTGACGTACAGGAGCTGAATAAACAAAATCTCGACATTGATATTGCAGAGCTCACAGGCATCATCTATAAAGCCGGCCTGCTCCCGATTGGGATACGCGGGGGCGACCAACAGCAGAACAACAAAGCATTAGAGCTCCTGATCCCGGTTTATTCGCCGCACCATAGCGTATCTACAGAAGCTAACAAGCCGGAAACACAAAAACAGAGCCCTCCGCCAGCACCCAAAGCCGCATCGTCAACCTTGCTGATTACTCAGCCTGTTCGTTCGGGACAACGCATTTATGCCTCAGGTGATTTGATAGTTCTGGCCCAGGTTAGCGCCGGTGCCGAAATTTTGGCTGAAGGCAATGTTCATGTATACAATACATTAAGAGGGAGGGTTCTGGCAGGCGTGCTGGGCAATACCGAGGCCCGGATTTTCTGCTCTGATTTACAGGCGGAACTGATCTCAATTGCGGGAAACTACAAAGTCAGCGAAGATTTGAATGAATCAATCCGTAACAAACCTGTTCAAGTCTATTTACAAGAACATACTTTAATTATTAAAGATATTGCGTAGTGTCCCTACACTGGAGGAAAGAAGTGGCAAGAATAATCGTCGTAACATCGGGTAAAGGGGGCGTGGGTAAAACCACAACTAGCGCCGCCATCGCCATGGGGCTTGCAAAAAAAGGCCACAAAACAGCGGTTATTGATTTTGACGTGGGCTTACGGAACCTCGACCTGATAATGGGCTGTGAACGCAGGGTTGTTTATGATTTTGTCAATGTCATCAATGGTGAGGCCTCTCTTAACCAGGCGTTGATCCGCGATAAACATTGCGATTTGCTTTACATACTTCCTGCCTCGCAGACCAGGGATAAAGATTCATTGACCCAAGAAGGCGTAGGCAAAATTTTGGAGGAATTATCCAAAGATTTTAAATATATAGTTTGTGATTCGCCTGCCGGTATTGAAAAAGGCGCCCATTTGGCTATGTATTTTGCTGATGATGCCTTTGTGGTGACTAACCCTGAAGTGTCCTCAGTCAGGGACTCTGATCGTATGCTGGGTCTATTGTCGAGCAAATCCCGCAGGGCAGAACAAAATGAAGAACCCATTAAAGAATATTTATTGTTGTCGCGCTACGCCCCGGATCGGGTAAAATTAGGCGAAATGCTGAGTGTGGATGACGTACAGGAAATTTTATCCCTGCATTTGCTCGGCGTCATTCCAGAATCAAAATCCGTACTGAATGCATCAAATTCCGGCACGCCGGTTATTCTCGATGAAAAAAGCGATGCCGGGCAGGCTTATGCCGATATTGTGGCCCGCTATTTGGGTGAAGATAAACCCCATCGTTTTATAGATGAAAAAAAAGGACTGTTTGGAAAACTTTTTGGGAGTAAATAATGAGCTTACTGGATTATTTTAGGACCTCTAAAGGTGGTTCGGCATCACTCGCAAAAGAAAGATTACAGATATTGGTGGCCCATGAGCGTTCCTCACGCAACCAACCTTCATATCTTCCTCAATTACAAAGGGAATTATTGGAAGTTATCAAAAAATATATTAATGTAGATCAAGAAGCCATCTCATTTAATTTTGAACAGGATGACAATCAGGAAACCCTGGAATTAAATATAATCTTACCGGATTATCAGGCTAAAAATAGTTAAACCCTCTCTAAACTCTCTAAAACCAACGTTAAAGGTGACTCACATGCTTGACTTAATAGGCGATGCAGCAGGAAAAATCTGGGAATATCTGGACAAGAACGGCCCTTCCAGTGTATCTAAAATTGCAACTGAAACGGGAATTTCTAAAAACGATATGCAACGGGCAATAGGCTGGTTATCCAAAGAGGATAAATTATCTGTTGAAATAAAAGGCCGTACTGAAACTTTGTCATTGAAATAAGCTACACAACAGGCTCAAGATACGCAAAACAACTTGAGCCTGCTTCCATCTAAAACTTAAAAGACTGTGGCAATGGCGGGGCTAACATTGATAGCGCGCAAGCGGCAATGTCGCTAGATTATTCTGCTTTAGCAAGCTCGGCACGCATATCATCTATGACTTTCTTATAATCAGGCTGGTTAAAAATAGCCGACCCTGCCACAAAAGTGTCTGCGCCCGCCGCTTTAATTTCGCGGATATTATCAACTTTTACGCCGCCGTCAATTTCCAGGCGGATATCAAAACCGCTGTCATTAATCCTTTGCCTAACTTCGCGTAATTTATCCAGTGCGGAAGGTATGAACGACTGCCCGCCAAAGCCTGGATTGACCGACATCAGCAAAATCATGTCCAGTTTATCCATGACATAATCCAGATGATGCAAAGGTGTGCCAGGGTTAAACACCAAGCCAGCCTTACAGCCGCAATCATGGATTAATTGCAAGGTGCGGTCGATATGCACAGAGCCTTCTGGATGGAACGTGATGATACTGGCACCCGCTTTGGCAAAGTCAGGCACTATGCGGTCTACCGGCTCAACCATCAAATGCACATCAATCGGCGCGGTCACGCCATGTTTCCTCAGCGCCTCACAAACCAGCGGCCCGATCGTCAGGTTGGGGACGAAATGGTTGTCCATCACATCAAAATGCACAACATCTGCGCCGGCAGCTAAAACCTTATCAACTTCTTCGCCTAGCTTGGCAAAGTTTGCAGACAAGATGGAAGGGGCAATCCAGTTTGGGTTCATGTTCTGATCCTCGTAAGTAAAATTAGCTTCATATATTTTTGCCTTTAGTTTTTTTGTTATACCATGGCGGCAACTATCATACAGGAAAATATAAGCGATGAAACTGGTCACGTTTACGCATAATCAACAATCCCGTGTTGGTGCCGTAGTTGGCGATACTGTTGTTGACAGCCAGGGCTGCCCCGACATCCCAACAACCATGATTGGTTTTTTGAAGGCCGGCCATGCTGCACTAACGGCAATGCAACGGCAAATCAACAGCATTAGCCCACGGCTAGGGTTGCATGAAGTCAAGCTGGAGGCACCAGTGCCAAGACCGGGCAAATATATGGGTATCAGCCTGAATTATGCCGACCATATTGCCGAAACAGGGCGCGACAAGCCAGAATATCCGAGTTTTTTCACCAAGCAAAGCAGTTGCGTGATTGGTCATGGCTCAGCCATACATCGGCCCAGGGTATCGGACAAGCTCGATTATGAAGGCGAATTGGCTTTTGTTATCGGCAAGCAATGCCGCCATGTGCCGGTAACCGAGGCTCATCAGGCCATAGCGGGCTTTACTATAGCCAATGACGTTTCTGTGCGTGACTGGCAAATGCGCTCGCCTACCATGACGATAGGCAAATCATTTGACACGTGCGGCCCACTGGGGCCTTGGCTGGTGACGGCTGATGAGATCAGCGACCCCCATCAGCTGGCGATTAAAACCTGGGTTGATGATGATTTACGCCAACAAGCCAATACCCGGCAAATGATTTTTAACTGCTATGAAATGGTCGCTTATTTATCACAAGCCATGACGCTGGAACCGGGTGACGTGATTGCTACAGGCACACCGGCTGGTGTCGGTGTTAAAATGCAGCCGCGTGGTTACCTGCGTCCGGGGCAGACCGTCCGCATTGAAATTGAAGGCATAGGCCAGTTAAGCAATCCAGTGATTGACGAGCCAATGGTTCATAACCTTTACTAAGCGTGACGGCTCAGTCTTGCACCTTAATCCTTTCGCTTAAGCTGTTAAAAAAACTAAGTTTTTTTTGCCAAACTTGGTCGATGGGGCGTATCTGTATCGGCAAAGGGAACAACACCGAAACCTTTAGGCCGCCAAATTGCGACACCCCCAGGATTAAATCAGCATTATGGATAGCGGCAATCCGCTGTACGATGGACAACCCTAGACCGGTGCCTTGCGCCGCAGTTGCCGTCTCAATACAGCGATGGAAGCGTTGTAGCGACTTTTCATATTGGTCCGGCGCTATGCCGGGACCCGAGTCTTCAACACACAGCTGCAAATATTTATCTTTACCCGTCACACTAATCATAATACTGCCTTGGGTGGGCGTGTACTTGATGGCGTTATCAATCAGGTTTCTGATCAAAATCGCAATCAACGGCGCATTAATGACTACGGGCACAGGGTTCTCCTCAACAAATTCCATAAGAATACGTTTTTTGTGTGCCTCTGGCTCCAGATGCGCGACAATCTGTACCACTTCCCTGCCTAATTCCGTGGCTTCTTTGTTTAAAAATTCCGTATTCGACTCAATACGCGAGAATGTCAGCAACTGCTGCACCATATAAGTCATCCGGTTAACCGCCTGCTCAATGCGCTTAAGCGCCTGTTTGCGTACATCGTCGTCATGCGTACGCAACGCAACCTGTGCCTGGGTGAGCAAACCGGCTAGCGGCGTCCTTAATTCGTGGGCGGCATCAGACGTAAAGCGGCGTTCATGCTCAAACGCCTGTTCAAGCTGGACAAAAAGATTATTGATTTCATGTACGACCGGCACAATTTCATTAGGCAGCTTTCTGGTCGACAACGGCTTAAGATAGCTGGCCTCCCGTTTGGCTAATGATTTTTCCAAACGATTCAGTGGTTTTAACGAGTGCCCGACAATAATCCAGATCACCAAGCCCAAAAACGGCAAACCAATAAGGAATTGAGTGACCAGTTGCGCGGATATTTCATCGGTCAATTCCGCGCGAATTTCTTCTTTTTGTGCAACATGGACAACGTATTCTCCGGTTGAGTTGGAGATGCTGAAAACATGCCATAAATGGCCGTCAATATTGGCGGTGCTAAAGCCATTATTTGCCGTTGAAAAAGCAAATCTGGGCGCACTCTCAGAATGCAATAACAAACCGTCTTTCTTGGACCACAATTGAAAGGCAATTTTTCTTTCGTATTGGCGGCCCAAGGCATTCGCTTGCAACACATCATCAAAGACATACCAGAGCTGGCTGTCAATATTGGTCTTGTTGAACCCACGCACCGAAAATTGCGGGGAACTTTCCGAACGTAAAAAAAGGCTATCCGCGTCAGGCCAAAGCTGGAATGCGTTTGTTCTTTTGAATTTATGCTTTAACGCATAAGCATGCAAATTCTTATCCACCTGTTGCTGGCTCCAATAGGCCGACAACGACCCTTCGCGCAACAGGCTTTCTACAAACGCATGCAGGACTTTGGCTGATTGTGACAACTCCGCATCAAACAGGCTGGCCACTTCATCACGGGTCTGTTTGTAACTGATATAGGCGGCTATGCCCCAGATCAGCATTGATGCGGACAGCAGGCTGACCAGCAACAATTGCCGTAGCGAATAATTCATTCGTCGTCACTATCAATAATATAACCGACTCCCCTGACTGTACGGATCAACCCGGCATCTAGCTTTTTCCGCAAATGATGGATGTGCACTTCAACCGTATTGCTCTCGATATCAGAATTCCACGAATAAAGACTTTCTTCAAGCCTAGCCCTGGAAATCACCCGGCCAATATTGCTCATCAGAAAATTGAGTATCTCAAACTCTTTTTGCGATAGCTCGACTTTCTCATCGTGGAAAGTCACTTGGTGTGCGGCAGGATCAAGGGTAATGCCTTTATATTCGATAGTCGGCACGCTACGACCTTCCTTTCTTCTCGACAAGGCCCTTAACCGGGCGCAAACTTCATCGAGCTCAAACGGCTTGATGACAAAATCATCGGCGCCGCTATCCAGGCCCAATACGCGATCAGGAATGGTATCTTTAGCCGTTAACACCATCACAGGCGTTTCGTCCTTGCGACTACGCAAAGCTTTTAAAACCGACAAACCATCCATATCAGGCAGGTTCAGATCCAGTACGATCAGCTCGTAGCTGTTGAGCTTCAAAGCTTCATCGGCGAGCCTGCCGTTGGTTAGCCAGTCCACCGCATAACCTTCCATCGTCAGGCCGGCTACCAGACCATCACCGAGTATTTCATCATCTTCAACCAGTAAAAGGCGCATGTTTGTTCTAAAGGTCTAAAAAGTCTGTTTCAATTTACAAAGATATCAGCGAGTTCAACGGCGTTTTTCTGTGAATATTTGTTTTAAACGCTCAAAAGCCGATGATAGGGTTTTATCCATCACCGTCTCATTGCCTATGGATACGATGACGCGGGTCAGTTCCGGCATTTTGTTTTTATCGGCGGCAATATAAATCGGTTGCACATAAAGCACCGTGTTGCCCATAGGTAAAATGACCATGCGCCCCATTTCAACTACCGACCCATACTGCCCCCATAAGGTGAACTGCTCAGAAATTTCAGGGACCTGCTGGGTCAATGCTTCAATCTGAGCCGGCCCGTTGACCTGCACATCTTTGCCGAACTTATAGATAGTAATGCCCGGCTGGTAATCGCCGCTGCATTTGGTCTTATCGAGCGTGCCCGCTATGCCAATCATGCTCAGGTTGTCACGGTTAACGGGGGTCATAGGGTCAATCAATACGAATTCTTCAGTGTCATTGCAGGCACCAAAATCCATGGTCTGATAGTACGGTAATACGATTGCGTCGCGGACATTCGCAAACTGCCAAGTTTCTGCCTGTTCATAAAATAACTCAGGGCGTTGCTGATGGTATTTTGCATACATTTTCATTTGCCGATAAAAAAGATCACGCGGATATCGTAAATGCTTACGCAGCTCCAGCGACATTTCATCCAGGTTTTTGAATAAACCGGGATAGGCATTGCTGTAGGCATTGATGATCGCATCGCTAGGATCGGCAATGTAAAAATCCACGTCGCCATCAAAAGCATCGACAACAACTTTGACAGAGTTGCGGATATAATTGAAGTGCTGTCGGCTGCCATGAAACTCATCATCCGATGGCTTGGAAACCGGATACTTGTCGGAGAGCGTATAAGCATCCTGTATCCAGTAAAAACGATCCTTGGTCAAAACCAGATACGGATCCTTATCCAAATGCAGGAACGGTGTCAGCTTATGGATGCGATCGGATATATTGCGATGAATTTTGAGCTTGCTCTCGGTAGATATATTGGATGAAAAAAATATTTTTTCATCCTTAAAATAAAAAGCAAACAGTGCCTTCCTGAAATAAGATGAAATCGGCATGCCGCCGACGCCATGATAACCTTCCGACAGGCTAGGATCTGAACCTGCAATGCCGACAATATCAAGCTTGTTAGGCACGATTGCATATTCGAAGTGTTCCTGCCCGTAATAAATGTCCGGGTGTTTAACGCTAAATCCCACCTCCGACTGCATATTCAAATCACGCAGCCACCAGGATTGGGGCTTGTCGGCATCCTGTGCGGCAGGCGTAATGACCGCGCCGTAACCGTGGGTATAGCGTAAATGGATGTTTTCCCAGTTTTGCGCCTCGGCGGGCAATTTTGAGGTATTTATTTCCCGTGCAGAAATATTCACCTGGCGGAGGTGGTCAAGCACCGAGTAACGGTCTTCATCGACCGCCCGAAATTTATAATACGGACGTATCTCCTGCAGTTGTTTGTAACTGTCAATGATGTACTCCCTGTCCCATACTGGAATGTTCTCAAAACGTTTTTGTGTGCCCCATGTTTCAATATCCTCGGCGGCATCCACTTTAACGGTCATATCTATGGTCTTGATGTGTTTTAAATCATAAGCATCCAGCGTTGCGTCAATATTGTGCTGAATAAACGGTTTTTCCGCTTTGACCGGGTTAGGGTTAACGATATATCTTTGGATGATTTCAGGGATGAATTCGACTTTAGGCAAGGCTAACACAGCAATAAAGGCCGCCATAGACAGCAAAAATGGTGTTTTGATGCGATGTTTTTCTGAAAAAATAAACAGGCTGGCACTGAGGGCCGTTGCCAGGAACGTGGCTATCCCCATCCAGATCAGCGGCAATTGGTAACGTAATTCGACGAAACCCGGCCCATAGAAAATGGGCTCGTGCACATCGGTATACAGCAGTGAAAAGCGCCGCAGCATAAAGCCCCAGACGACAAAAGCAACGACAAAACCGATCAGTATCGTCAAGTGGACTTTAGCGCCTAAGGGAAACTCCTTGCGCTGATACGGCACAAAAATATGCTCCAGCCAATACAGTAGGCCAACCATGGCAAATATCAAAGCTGCAGTGGTTAATAACTCTTGCTGGATCAGCTGGTATACGGGATAAGACAGCAGGTAAAAGCTGACATCATTGCCGTAAACCGGTTCGCTTACGCCCGCATCGTTGCCAAAAAAATATAGCAACGAGTTTTCCCAGTCGTTATAAAAAGGTATGGCAATAAAAACGGCCAGCATCAAGGAAATAGGCGTATAGATTTTAACCGAGCCGTTCATAAACACGTCGGCGAAGCGCTGAAACCGGCGGCGTTTGACCATATTGTCAAAAACCTCATCCGGTGGGTTTAAGCCCAGGTAACGCGAGGCGATCCAGAAATGGGCAAAGAAAATAACAAAGAACACCAGCGTGACGCCGCCAGACAGGAAAAACTTGTACAGCAATTTCAGCCAAAAATAAGCCTCAAGCTTTAAGGATTGAAACCACCACAAATCAACAAATAGGTCAAGAAATATGAAGTAGAAGGCAACATATAAAATGACCGCGATAACAAGTGTCGCTCCAATCAACGCGGGTAAAAACTTCAGGTTCCGCATACTGTTCCTCGTTATAGTAAATAAATGGTGAATAATTGGTTGATATTGCTGCACACAGGCGGTATTACGCCAAGCCTGTAGCGCTGTAAAAACGTCTCGGCGGCTTCAAGCCTGCCCTGGACGGCTATCCGACGCCCCCCAAACCTAGCCCTGCTGCCGTAACCCTGTCGGGGCAACACGCAGTGCATTTGAACGGTTTCTCGTGCAGCAAGCCATAGGGTTATTCTAACACCCAACGGGGGGTTCGTAATGATTTAGGCGCTGCCTCTCGCGCACGAAGGACACAAACCTCAAGGCTAAGGCTTATTCATAAAGCCCATTGGTGTTAAACTGAAACACCTTTAACACTTTGTCTATCATGCCTCTTGCCACCACTAAGCCTTTACGTCCACATCCCCTGGTGCATTAAAAAATGCCCGTATTGCGACTTTAATTCACATGCCGTTAAATCCTGCACACCTGAAGCCAAATACATTGACTGCCTTTTGGCTGACTTGACGGAAGACATCCGGCTATATGACATAATGCGCCCTATCAGCAGCATTTTTATTGGCGGCGGCACCCCCAGCCTGTTTGCGCCAGAATCCATCAACCGTTTGTTGCGCGGCGTAGAACAGCGCCTCCAGTTGGCAAATGATGTGGAAATTACCCTTGAAGCTAACCCGGGCACTTTTGAGATCAACAAATTTGCAGAATTCAGGGCATTGGGAATCAACCGCTTATCCATAGGCATACAAAGCTTTGACGACCGCTTGTTAAAGGGGTTGGGGCGCGTCCATTCCGCCGGGGAAGCCATTAACGCCGTGGAGTGCGCCCATCTGGTGGGCTTTGACCATGTCAACCTGGATTTGATGTTCGGCTTACCGGGCGCAGAACTTGACAGCAGCGCCAAGGATACTGCAATAGCCGTCAGCCTTAACCCTGCACATATTTCCTTTTACCAGCTGACGTTGGAACCCAACACCTATTTCCACAAATACCCACCCGTGCTGCCTAGTGATGATGCGGTATTTTCGATGCAAAAAACCGCACAAACCTTACTGGCCGACCACGGTTATCAACAGTATGAAGTTTCAGCTTACAGCAAGCCTGGCAGAGAGTGCCGTCATAATGTCAATTATTGGCAATTTGGCGACTATTTAGGGATAGGCGCCGGTGCCCACGGCAAAATAACCCAAGCTTCGCCGGGACATATCATCCGCACCCATAAACCCAAACACCCCGAGCATTATTTAAACGACAGCCATAAAAATGCTGGGGCCGAAGCCATTGCCGTCGCCGAACTACCTTTGGAATTTGTCATGAACCAGTTGCGCCTGAAACAAGGCTTCACTATCGAACGCTATCGATTAGTAACCGGACTGGATGCATGCACACTGGAGCCTGCGTTATCAGTGTGCCTGGAGCAAGGGCTGGTTATCTTTCGCAACGGTCACTATAGCTGCTCAGAAAAGGGCTGGAATTTTCTGGACAGCATTTTGGAGAAATTCATCGCTTAATGGCGAGCCCGCATCAGGCTGGACAGGCTTGTCGATCAGAGTGACATTTTTTGTCACTCCTTTGCCGCATTCGTCACCTTCCGTTCATGTAACCGTCACGCTAAGCTCCACAGATATAAACGGATAGCCCAAATTGTGACGCATTACCGATATTGGGACAAATAACCCACATATCAAGTCATGTTGGTGACAAGGCTTAATCTTGGCGTAGAACCTGCTTTAACTTTAAAATGTCAATCGACAACGCGTTATACCCACGCTCATAAGCACTGTTTATGGGCTGAACGGTATGGCGTTTATTCCCTGAATCCGCCAGACTTAAAGATAACTCTTGTGTGTGGGGGGCTCTAATTAGCCATTAACGGCATGAACATCATGATTGATTACCAACGAGATTTTATTGGCTACGCACTGGAATGCGGCGTGCTGAAATTTGGCGAATTCCTGTTAAAATCAGGCCGGACTAGCCCTTATTTCTTCAATACCGGCCTATTCAATACAGGAGCCCGACTGGGAAAGCTGGGGCAATTTTATGCCCAGGCACTCATACATTCGGGTATTGAACCCGATATGCTTTACGGGCCAGCGTACAAAGGCATACCCTTAGTAAGCGCCACAGCCATAGCCTATTCACAAGCAGCCCTCCGGGACATTCCGTTTGCCTTTAACCGCAAAGAAGTCAAAGACCATGGGGAAGGCGGCATCCTGGTGGGTGCACCGCTGCTGGGCAAGGTGCTGATAGTCGATGATGTCATCACGGCCGGCACATCGGTCAGAGAATCCATCACGATTATTGAACATACGGCGGCAACGCCGATAGGCGTATTAATTGCTTTAGACAGGCAGGAAAAAGGACAGCATGACCTATCTGCGGTGCAGGAAGTCACCAGCCAGTTTGGCATCCCTGTCGTTTCAATCATTAGCTTAGCGGATATTGTCGAGTATCTGACGGATAACGCCGACGGGCCGATAGCGACCATTAAGGCTTATCAATGTCGCTACGGTATCTAGCGGCATGAAAACCCTAATGCGAAATTAAAGTTTTTTAAAATCCAACCATGATTAAGATATGGACTACAATTGTTGCAAATCTTTTTAATCACCGCTCTCGACTCACTTAAAATCGTGTTTAAAACAAAAGGCTAGCCATGAGGAATCTGGAATTTAAAGAGAAAATGCACGAATATTCGTTATGGCGTGCAAATTTGATACGATCCATACAAATGTATCAACAATGGTTGGGCCGCTATGGCATGGATACGGCGCATAGCACCAACACCATTTTAAATATCCTCTCCAGTCTACAGCAAGACCGTATTACGCTAGCGTTTGTCGCAGAATTTTCGCGTGGCAAAACGGAGCTGATTAATGCGATGTTCTTCGCTGAGGCAGGCACGCGCCTGCTTCCCTCGTCGCCGGGCCGGACAACCATGTCGCCCACAGAAATATTCTATGACGAAAAAGGCGGCAGCTACATCCGTTTATTAAATATCGAAAGCCGCCTTGAAGATATTTCATTGGCTGAATTAAAACAAATACCGGAGAGATGGACTCAGCTCGATCTTGATTGTGATTCGCCCACACAGATGCAGGGCGCATTTAAAGAGCTGATAGCAACCAAAAAAGTTGACCGGGATATCGCTGATAAACTTGGCTTATGGAATGAAACTGAAGCGACGGCACAAGGTGTCGCCAAACCCGCCCAAGTAGAAATCCCCTGTTGGCGTCATGCTTTGATAAGCTTTCCGCATCCCCTGCTAAAAGAAGGCTTATCAATCATCGATACGCCGGGGTTGAATGCGCTAGGTACCGAGCCGGAGCTCACGCTAAACATGCTACCCAGCGCACAAGCCATTATTTTTATACTTGCTGCAGACACGGGGGTCACCAAAAGCGACCTGGAAATATGGCTGACGTATATCAGCCGGGCACGTAGCGGTAAGACACAAGGCTTGGCCGTGGTCATGAACAAAATTGACGCGATGTGGGATGACATTTCAGGGGGCGGAGACTATGAAGCATCTATCCAATCGCAAATAAAGGCATCGGCCGCCATTTTAAAAATAAACGAAAATGCAATTTTCCCGGTTTCCGCCAAGCAGGGCTTGCTGGCTAAAGTTAAAGATGACGCCCCCTTGCTGGAAAAAAGCCGGCTGCCTCAACTGGAAAACTATCTTGCCAACGACATATTGAAGCAAAAGCGGGCCATCATGATGGCGACCGTCGTCCGCGACCTCGGCTTTCTCGTCAATGAATCGTTTACTTTAACCAGCGCCTCATTGTCACACTCGACGGACCAACTCGAAGAATTTAAAAAAATCGACTTTCATAACCAAGAAATGACGGGTAAATTGATGGCCGAAACCCGTGATAAACAAAGCCTTTATATGGCGAATGTCGAAAATTTCCAGTCTAGTCGCCGGGTTTTTATCGTCCAGGCAAAAATGCTGATAGAGTCATTCTCCGACGAAAAAGTCGATGCCGTTATCACGCTTGCCAGACAGGATATTACCAAGAGCCTGACAACCTATGGCATGAAACAGAATATCCGCAAATTGTTTGACAACTTGCGTGATTTATTGCAAGACTCTATTGATATCACCAATGAAACGCGCCGCCTTGTCAAAGCAATACATAAAAAATTCAAGGATGAATACGGCTTCAAGGAAATTGAACCCCAGCTTTTCTCTGTAAAGCAATATCAAATTGAGCTGGAACAAGTCTTTGAAGAAGGCGAAGCATTTCGCTCCAGCGCCAAAGTCACGATGACCGAACAACACATAGTCATAGACAAGCTCTATAACACGCTGATTGCAAAGGCCAAAGCCATAATCAAACAAGCTCACAACGATGCCATTACTTGGAGTAACGGCGCATTGACACCGTTAATACAGCAAATCAAAGACCATAAGAAGCAAATCGAAGGGCGCTTACAAATGCTAAGAAAAATCAACGACTCCAAGGGGACAGTCGCTGAAAATATTGCCACCATTGAAGCGGAACTCGCGCCATTAAAGCAGCAGAGGGAAGAGCTCATTATGATGATTAAAGCCATGCAACTGGAAAATATCGTACAGACACCTGCGGAAAGCGGATTGACATCTGAACACAGTTAGTCCACAGCCAATAGGGCTGGACTAAGCGCAAGCACCGTCCGGTATGCCCCCCCTCACTGACCTGCCGAACTGGCTACCATTATGATGGTTGCCGATTCGGCAACTGCTAGAATTGCCTTTCGTAGCCCGGACTAGCGATAAGGTATTGATATTTCGGCAGACTGCAAGCAAACGCTAAACACGCCAACCACCTAAACAGTATCATGGACCATCCGTGTAAGCGGGCAATCCCGACTTGTGCGACCACTCGTCAGCCGATTTCATATATAATGCCCGGCTTGATTTGCAGCCCTTTTATTATTTGTTAGCACACCCAAACAATCTACATGCCGAAAAAGAAAGCCACGACTTTTGAAGATGCTCTTGCCGAGCTTGAACAACTGGTCAACCAGCTTGAGCAAGGCGACATTTCTCTGGAAGACTCTTTAAAATCCTTTGAACGCGGCGTGACCCTGACCCGCACCTGCCAAAAAGCCTTGCAAGAAGCCGAACAAAAGGTTCAGATCCTTATAGAAAAAAACGGCACACAATCCCTGGAGCCATTTACCGATGAATAATGTGTTAAAAGAATACCTTGGTTTTTGTCAAAACCGTGTAGAACGTGCCTTG
Organism: Methylovulum sp.; assembly: GCA_030653435.1. GTDB lineage: Bacteria > Pseudomonadota > Gammaproteobacteria > Methylococcales > Methylomonadaceae > Methylovulum. Next base: position 1,078 of record JAURZI010000140.1, on the reverse strand, counting down.
GAACAACGCCTGCCGGGCGAAAACATACTACCGCAAAAACTTCATCAGGCGATGCGTTATTGTGTGCTGGACGGCGGCAAACGTATGCGCCCCATGCTGGCTTACTGCACCGGAAAAACCTTGGGCTTGCCCCCTGAAGCTCTGGATGGTCCGGCCTGCGCCGTTGAGTTTATCCATGTTTATTCATTAATCCATGATGACCTTCCGGCGATGGATGATGACGAGCTCCGCCGCGGAAAGCCAACGTGCCATGTCGCTTTTGACGAAGCGACTGCTATTTTGACGGGTGATGCTTTGCAGGCCTTGGCGTTTGAAACCCTGGCCCATGACCCTAGCATCATTGCCTCCCCTGAAAGCCGATTGAAAATGATTACCGCCCTAGCCAAAGCCAGCGGCTCCCAAGGCATGGTTGGCGGTCAAGCCATTGATCTGGCATCGGTAGGCACAAAACTCAATTTGCCTGAACTGGAAAATATGCATATCCACAAAACCGGTGCGTTGATACGTGCCAGCGTTAATATGGCAACGCTGTCAAAAGCCGATATAGATCCGGTAGTCGCGACAAAGCTCGATCATTACGCCAAATGTATCGGCTTATCGTTTCAAGTTAAAGACGATATCCTGGACGAAGAAAGCGACACCGCCACGCTAGGGAAAACCCAAGGCAAGGACAAAGACAATGACAAGCCCACTTACCCGGCCCTGCTAGGCTTGGCGGGCGCTAAACAAAAAGCGCAAGAACTGCATGAAATGGCCTTGGCAAACTTAAGTGGTTTTGGCAAAGAAGCGGATTTATTACGCGATTTATCGCTTTACATCATTCAACGGAACCACTAATTACCTACTTGATTACTCAGAAATGAAACGGGATAATCACGCGGTAGCCTCAACCGCGCCAACTCAAGGAATCGATTTACACATGAACAACCCGGATCCATACCCGCTACTCAACGACATAGCCAGCCCCGCCGATGTCCGCAAGCTCCCGAAAGAGCTGCTCAAACCGCTAGCGAAGGAACTGCGCGAATTCCTGACGCAATCCGTCAGCGTCTCCGGCGGGCATTTTTCGGCCGGCCTC
>JAURZI010000135.1 GCA_030653435.1 Methylovulum sp. | reverse complement strand
AAACAATAGGTTAAAAACTGGCAGAAGACAAATTTCGTTAGCATTAACGTCTAGGGTATGTAACTATAGCTAAATTTAATCATCCGTAAAAATTAAATCTTTACTATTCAATTATTTATAAGTCCGATACACTCCTAGTATTTTTTGTTACTTTTTTAACCATTCCAAATAAGACGGTACTGCCATAATGTCATCATGGTTTGTGCCTGGAATGACTGTTAGTGTCGCCACGTCCGTAGTAAAGCTTTTATATAACCGTTCGGTATTGGTATATGGGATGACTTGATCGTGTGAAGCCGCTATCACTAAAGTCGGCGCAGTGATTTGCGGCGCGTATTGCCATGATTCAAATTTATCAATCAACAGCCAGTTAATCGGAAACAGCGGAAATTTGCCCTGAGCCACATTGAGGATGCTGTCAAACGGTGTAATCAGAATAAGCTTGGCAATGGGTCTCTGGCTGGCTAAACGCACGGCCACACCCGAACCTAAACTGCGTCCAACCACTACAATGCGGGAATGATTTGGGTAAACCACTTTATCAAACAGCATGAGCGCATCATTATGCAAAGCCGTTTCGCTCGGTTCGCCAGTGCTATCGCTATAACCCCGATAATGCGGTAAATAAAGGGCATAATCAGGAAACATCTTTAAAAATAAAGGCAAGCTCCAAGCGACATCTTCCATATTGCCACCGAAATAGATCAGCGCATTTTTGCCCTCATGTGGGCGGGCAGTAATTGCCAAATCAGCTCCCGCTACCGCCAACTTGAGCTTGCCAGCCGCAGCATCAACACCCGCACTGGGTGTCGGATGGTAAATAAAAGACCGCTGGGCAAGGTATAAACCTACGCAAAACACCAGATAAATGGACATAGCAACAGCCAAAAAGATGACAAAAAAACGCGGCATGTTAATTTCCAGCGAAAAATCAAACTCAGAATATTAGCGCAACACCCCAGCCGGACAAGAATAGTTATCCAACACCTGCACATAATTCGCCCGCTCATAAGCACTCGGATCTATCGCATGTTGCTGGCTGACGCTGCCTTTGAGTTGTTTGATAGATTCGTATTCATGCTCGTCCAGCCAGTTTTCCAGTTCGGTCAACAGCGTGCGCAAGCGTTCCGGCCCGCGCGCCAGCAACACGCTGCACAGTTGCACGACATCCGCACCTGCCAGCAGGGCCTTTAAAATATCCGGCATGTGATGAAATCCGCCGGTCACCGCCAGAGATAACTGGACGCGCCCGTACATCAATGCCGTCCAGCGTATGCGTAGCAAGGCTTCGGCGGGCGTGGACAATTCCAGTTTCGGCACGACTTGCAAGGTTTCCAGGTCAATATCGGGCTGGTAAAAGCGGTTAAACAAGACCAAACCATCCGCTCCCGCCCGTTCCAGGCGTTTGGCAAAATGGATAGGCGAGCTGAATTGTGAGGACAGTTTTAACGCAATCGGCAAGCGGATATGGCGCTTCAGTTCCTGCAATATCTCCAGATAACGGTTTTCTACCGTCGCGCTGTCGTCATCGCCATTCGCCGCCAATTGATAGATATTCAGTTCCAGCGCGTCCGCCCCGGCTTCCTGCAAGGCCCGGCCATAATCCAGCCAACCGCTGGCGGAGGTGCCGTTCAGGCTGGCAATCACCGGAATGCTTAAACCGGTTTTCAGCTTTTGCAAGTGCTGCAGATACTGTTCCTGATAGCTTTGCACGTTATCCGGCACAGGATGGAAAGTATCGGCTTCGCCGTGGCCTAGCGCTTGTTGGTAAAAAAATCGGGCAAAATGCTGGGTTTCGGCTTCGATTTTTTCTTCGAACAGCGAGTGCATGACAATGGCCGAAGCCCCTGCATCTTCCAGTTTCCGCGCACTATCCAGGTCTTTGCTAAGCGGCGATGCCGACGGCACCAACGGATTCGCCAGCGTCAAGCCTACATAGCGTGTTGTTAAGTCAACCATGATTCACCTCGGTTTTTATCTGGGCTTTCAGCGCCGAAACCGAGGTGTTTTCATCCCAGCTCAATTCCGACAATTGTTTGTAGTAATGGTAACGATGCCTGACATCCTGTTGCGCCTGTTTTAAAAACGCTTCCGCAGCGTCCGGCTGGCTTTGCCATAACATACTGAACCGGGTTTCGCTCATGACAAAATCGCGGTACGGGATGGACGGCTCGGCAGAATCCAGGTGCATGGGATTTTTACCTTGTTTAATTTTACTGGGATCGAAGCGGAACAGCGGCCAGTGCCCGCTTTTTACGGCCAGGTTTTGTTGCCGGTGGTTGTTCGACAAGTCTACGCCATGCGCGATGCACGGCGCGTAAGCAATGATGATGGACGGCCCGTCATGCGCTTCGGCTTCCAGAAACGCGTTCAAGGTTTGGGTATCCTTACCGGCATAAGCGACATGCGCGACATAGACGTTCGGGTAGTCCATCGCCAATAAAGCCAAGTCTTTCTTGGCGGTTGCCTTGCCGCCTGCGGAGAACTTCGCCACCGCCCCCAAAGGCGTGGATTTGGAGGTTTGCCCGCCGGTGTTCGAATAGACTTCGGTGTCCAGCACCAGGATATTGACATTGCGCCCGCTCGCCAGCACATGGTCGAGGCCGCCAAAACCGATGTCATAGGCCCAACCGTCACCGCCTATAATCCAGACGCTTTTTTTGCAGAGCTGGTCGGCAAGCTCCAGCAAGGTCACGGCGTTGTTATCGGTGAGTTTAGCCAAGCGCTGTTTTAAATCCGTGACACGCTCGCGCTGTTCATAAATACCCGCTTCGTCGGATTGGTCGGCGTTTAAAATGGCCTCGACGCATTCCGCGCCTAGCGCTTCGCGTAGCGATGCCAGTAATTCATGGGCATATTCGCGTTGTTTGTCTAGCGCAACGCATATCCCCAAACCGAATTCGGCATTATCTTCAAACAACGAGTTATTCCATGCCGGGCCGCGCCCCTCGGCGTTTTTAGTCCACGGCGTGGTCGGCAAATTGCCGCCGTAAATCGACGAGCAACCCGTCGCATTGGCGATCACCATACGGTCGCCGAATAATTGCGAGGCCAGTTTTAAATACGGCGTTTCACCGCAACCGACGCAGGCGCCGGAAAACTCAAACAAAGGCTGCATGACCATAGCGCCTTTGATGGTGTTGGTTTTGAGCAGGCGGCGGTCGTATTCGGGAATGCCTAAAAAGAATTCCCAGTTAATGCGCTCGGCTTCGCGCAACGGGGCTTGCGGCTGCATGTTCAAAGCCTTGCGACTGGCGTTGGATTTGTCGCGTATCGGGCAAATATCCACGCACAAGGTGCAGCCGGTACAATCTTCCGGCGATACCTGATAGCTCATCGCCAAGCCTGCCGGAAAATCTTTGCCCAACATCGGCGCGTGTTTGAATCTGTCCGGCGCGTTATCCAGCATGTCCATCCCGTAAATCTTGCTGCGGATGACGCCATGCGGGCAAACCATCGCGCATTTGCCGCATTGGGTGCATATATCGGTTTCCCATACGGGAATTTCCAAGGCCAGATTGCGTTTTTCGTAGGCCGCCGTGCCGGTTGGATAAGTGCCGTCTATGGGCATTGCGCTGACGGGCAATAAGTCGCCTCTTCCGGCAATAATTTCGGCGGTGACGTTTTTGATAAAGTCGGGGGCGGTATCGGGAATACGGGATGCCCTATCCTGATGTTGCAAGGCGATGGTATGCGGTATGTACTCTACGGGGTGCAGATTCGCCAAGGTTTCATCTATCGCCTTGAAATTCAAGTCGACAATGCGCTGGCCTTTTTTACTGTAGCTTTTTTCCACCGCATGCTTAATCGCGGCAATCGCCTGTTCTTGCGGCAACACGCCGGAGATGGCGAAAAAACAGGTCTGCATGATGGTGTTGATATGCTTGCCCATGCCGCATAGTTCAGCCACTTGATAACCGTCAATCACATAAAAACGGATATTTTTAGCCCGCATTTGCTGCTGCATCTGCGCTGGTAACGATGCCCAAACGCGATCCGCCGGTTGCGGCGTATTCAGCAAAAACACGGCATTATCAGCGGCATTTTTAAGCAAATCATAACGTTCCAGAAATATCGTCTGATGGCAGCCGATAAACTGGGCGTCGTGGTCGGCGATCAGATAAGTCGAGTGTATCGGCTGTTTGCCGAAACGCAGATGCGACACGGTGACCGCGCCGGATTTTTTCGAGTCGTAGACGAAATAGCCTTGGGCATAGCCATCCGTAGCTTCGCCGATGATTTTAATGCTGTTTTTATTAGCGCTGACGGTGCCGTCGCTGCCCAGGCCGTAGAACATCGCCTGAAAGGTATCCGTCCGGGCATCCGTGCGGAAACCCGTATCCCAGTCCAGGCTGGTGTGCGTAACATCATCGTAGATGCCAATGGTGAACTGGTTTTTCGGTTGCGCTTGTTTCAGTTCATCAAAAACCGCCTTAATCATACCGGGCGTGAATTCTTTGGATGATAAGCCGTAACGTCCGCCGATAATAGTCGGGAAGCCGGTAAACTTGCGGTGATCCTGGGCTATGGCGGTCACGACATCTTTATATAAAGGTTCGCCATTTGCACCGGGTTCCTTGGTGCGATCCAGTACGGCGATTTTTTTGCAGCTTGCAGGGAGCGCGGCGAGCAAACACTGGGCATCGAATGGACGATATAAACGCACTTTCAGCATGCCGACCGATTCGCCGTGAAGGTTCAGATAATCCAGCGTTTCCTCAACCGCTTCGGCACCCGAACCCATCAGAATAATCACGCGCTCGGCCTGCTCCGAACCCAGATAATCAAACAAACGGTATTGGCGGCCGGTCAGTCCGGCGTAGCGATCCATGGCCTGCTGCACGATCTGCGGCATGGCTTGATAATAAGCATTGACCGATTCCCGCGCCTGAAAATACACATCGGGGTTTTGCGCCGTACCGCGCAAAACCGGGCGATCTGACGTTAAGCCACGCCGACGGTGCGCCTGTAGCCATTCGTTCTTAATCATTGCCCGCAACACGTCATCGCCGGGCATGCTTATCTTGGCTATTTCGTGCGAAGTCCTGAAACCGTCAAAAAAGTGCATCAACGGTATCCGGCTTTCTAGGGCAGCGGCATGAGCAATCAACGCAAAATCCAGCACTTCCTGCGGCGAATTCGAACACAGCATGCCAAACCCCGTCATCCGTGCCGCCATCACATCGCTGTGGTCACCAAATATCGACAAGGCCTGACAGGCCAGAGAGCGGGCGGCGATATGGAATACCGTGGCCGTCAGTTCGCCCGCGATTTTATACATATTCGGCAACATCAACAGCAAGCCTTGCGACGCAGTGAAGGTCGTTGCCAACGCACCAGATTGCAACGCTCCGTGTATTGCACCCGCCGCCCCGGCCTCGCTCTGCATTTCGATGACTTGCGGCACGGTTCCCCATAAATTGGTCTGCCCATGCGCCGACCATTCATCCGACCATTCGCCCATAGGCGAGGCGGGGGTTATGGGATAAATGGCAATCACTTCATTAAGCTTGTGCGCGATGGTCGCCGCCGCCTGATTACCGTCGATGGTCACTGTGTGTTGGTTTTGCATAAGACAACCTTGAAGAAGGGCTAAAAGATGCCGTGTGATGGCCCCCGGCCAACTACAACTCCAATTAATATTAGTCTTAATAAGGGATTTATTCGAGCATAATTTATGGTTCGCAACACCCGGCATGGCATCGTTGCCCTCTACCACCCGATGGGCTGGTGCTTACCGGCATCTATGCCGCCGTCTTTTTCGTCCAGGCATAAAGGTTAGGCACCCTTACGGGGCCGTATCCATAAGCAAAATTTTGCAATAGGCGCGCTTATTGGTCGGCGAAATATAGATCCAATCGGTGGGCAAAACAGCTTGCCCACCCTGCCCCCTACTTTAGCTTGTGGTCATTTATTTAAGCGTACCCTTGATGGTAATAACGGTGTTATTTCCTGGATGACCGACAAATCCGGCCTTTTCACAATCCCAGGCGTTTGTTTTAGCTGCTGGAATTTCGACAATTTGATTAGTATCAAGGTTTTGGCAAGTCACCGCAACCGCTTGCATCCGATCCCCAATACCGCCTAATACTTCCACAGGCTGATAAGCTTCCCGATATTCCCAATACAGAATATCGTGATTTTCCCAAAATCCCCCGGTACCGGCAGTAAAGCCTACATACGCATCAGTGACATTGCCTAATAGTGTGGGAATATCCAGTTCTTTTTTCAATTGCGGGTTTACTGGCCTGACCGCTGTTGGGCTGACCCGAACTGTCAAGGTTTTACTATCGTAATCAATCCATGCGTACCAAATGCGGCCGTCATTAAAACCGGGTAATATTTTTCTAACCGGCAATGTTCCGTCATGAATCGTACTACCGTTAACGTCAATAGCCACATGCGGCAATACGGGGTCGTTAGAATTTGTATTTTGAAAGCCATCAAATTCAACCGCGACACTACCACCCGTAATACCCGCGTAGCCCATATGCCCTCCTGAGTCGCCTATTGCAGTTGGAGAAATGGGTTGAATTACAAAAACAAAACCATCCCCGCCTGTTTTTGTTCCGGAAATATAACCACCCTTTTGGGTAATTCGAAATTTAAAAAAGCTGCTAAATTTTGCTGCGCTTAGGGTCGTTTTATGGAAAGCGCTGCCACTCTGGAAATATTGCAGGTCCGAGGAAGTCAATCTCAACGCAGCATGATGCTTTGCTGCACTGCCATTGAGCTGTAAATCAGCAACATCGGCAAAACCGTTATAGGTGAGCGCTGATGCTGAATGTGTTACCCATATCATCAGAGTTGTTAATCCTACTTTGTTAAGAAGTGATTGCATTTTGTACCTCAGAGCAAGTGAGCTTATAGTTCATTAAAATAACAGGCCATGACATAAAACCTCTATCCGGCAGAGTCACTGGTTAGTTTATTGAAACCTTCCATAGCCGAACAAAAAATGTTCGCCATCGTGGTCACGTGTGATTGCCAGTACGGCAAAAAATCCAGACCTGACGCTTAGCATATCTCAGGATCTACTGCATGAGATAGCCCGTATCAAACATTATCTCCAACAACCCAGAGAATCATATCCCCAACGCATCACGGAAGCCTATTAATAAATGGCGACAGGGTAAGGCTAGAAAATGGCTAATGCTTAAGTCAGCGGCATAGGGTGGGCGAAGTGCTTTTTACTGCGTAGTTAAGCGTCACTGTGCTGTTACAGGAAGGCCCGCATCCTGGTTTTGTTTTAGGGCGGGCCACGCCACCCATTGATGCCTGATGGCTATTTGTTGACAATCCTTTAATATAGCCACCACAGGCTTTTCTATTCATTACCCTTATCTGTTATCCCGCGCAACAATTGAGAAAGCAATTATGAACTGGTTTACTGCATTATTTTCCCGAACCCTAAGCCCCAAGAGGGCAACCAAACCAGCGGCCGAAATCCCCACGCCCGGCCTTCATAAGCCTTTCTTGTGCAGCAAACCCGCCAGCGTCAGCAGCCAAAAATACCCGCTGGCCTTATTAAAAAAACTTGCCCCGCTCAGGGAACTCGATGACATCTATGTTGAAAATCTGGATCAGCAAACTTTAAGCTATACGCCCGGATCAATCCTGTTCATATTGGGCCAGCAAAGAAACGCCATATTCTATCTGCTGCAAGGCAGTATCGAGTTCCAGCCGAATAGCAACAGCCGTTATATCGTCACCGATGACTCCCCGCTCGCCAAGCTGCCGCTGGACTGCGGCAACTTTTTTGGCGCTACCGCCGTGGCGAAAACCCAGGTAACAATACTGGCCATGTCCGGCAAGATTATCCAGATGTGGACGAATAAAAGCCGCGAGCAGGTTTATACCGTTAAGCTGCTTGATGTTGAACTGCCCGATGAAATTGCCGACAAGCGCTTTTTCAACTCATTTTCCAAAGCTTACCGGGACAACAAACTCAGCCTGCCGTCACTGCCCCATGTTGCCGTAAAATTAAAAAATGCGCTGCTGGGCGACATAGGTGTCAAAGAAGTGGTTGACATTATTCAAATAGATGCCCCCATCGTGACCAAGTTAATCCAGATTGCCAACAGCGCCCTGTACGCACCGACCTCAAGCATCACCAACTGCCATGACGCCGTTAGTCGCTTAGGCCTGGACGCAACCCGCAATCTCGTCATGGGTATCAGCATGAAGCAATTGTTCCATTGCAAAGATCCCAAGCTAATGAAAATCATGCAGTCGCTATGGAAAAGCAGTCTGTATGTATCGAGCCTCTGCTTTGTCCTGGCCGAAGAATGCAGCGGCGCCGTCAATCCAGAAGACGCTTTATTGGCCGGATTAATCAGTAATATAGGCGCTATCCCGGTCTTGCATTTTGCCGAACAATATCCTGATGACTACCCGGATCTGGAAAAGCTACAAGCCACCATGTCCTTGCTCAGCCCATCGGTAGGCGCATTGGTGTTGCACACCCTGGGTTTTTCAGACGAACTGGTGCATATCCCCATGCACGCTGAAGATTGGCTTTATGACAGTGGCGACGGCAAAGCCCACCTGATCGATATTGTTATCCTGGCTAAACTGCATAGCTACATCGGTTCGCAAAAAGCAAAACAGCTGCCCTATATCAATTCCATTCCCGCTTATGCCAAACTAAAAAACGGCAAATTGACACCCGATTTTTCACTGGATGTGCTACATAAAGCACAGCAACGGGTGCATACCGTGATGGGGATTTTTTCCTAAGCCGGTTGCCGTTAGCCAACCCGCCGATGATACCAAACCGGTATCATTCCAAACGTTTTGCGAAAATATTCAGCACCCCCGCACCCGCGCTGAATGACTCATCGTCTGTGCCCACGTAAATAATTTCACAACGGTAATGCGACCACTGGCCATTGAGCATAATATCGAGATCGCCAAATTGGGAAACGCACGAAGGCGGTATTCCCGGTTCAGGAACAACCAAAAATGCCCCGTTTGCACTGATATTGCTGGTTTTACCGATATAGTGCTTGCCGTTTAAGAACAGCCTATAGTCAACTTCAATAGCCACCCGAGGATGTTGGCGCTTGTCTGACCCTGATTCTGTATTCGTCATATTTTGTCCGCAATAGGTGAAGTAAACCTAGGTATTATGCCAACCCCAGTTAGCCAATGCCACTTTATGGTTGGCCTAACTATAAACGCTGACTTTTAGGCGGGGCAACAGCCTCCCTTGAATAATCGCAACAATCCTACATCCCCTCGCGCCATTGTCGGCTTTGCGACAATGCAAAAAGCATTATTTATTTACAATTCATAGAGATAGTTAGTGGCACAGTGATTGCTTAATCAATAACAACACAAAACTAACGTTCTGAAACCCATCTTCCGCTTGCGACCCATAACCAGGTGACGGCATGACTGAAATCTTAAAACGCAACAAGGCCCTGTCTGTCAATCCGCTGAAAGCCAGCCAGCCGATAGGCGGCTCCTTGGCGACACTGGGTTTTAACCGCGCCATGCCGATGCTGCACGGCTCGCAAGGTTGCACGGCATTTGCGAAGGTGTTTTTTGTCCGCCATTTCCGCGAACCTATCCCGTTGCAAAGCACTGCGATGGATCAGGGCAGTTCGGTGATGGGCGCTGATGAGAACGTCGTGACCGGCATTAAAGTGATTGCAGAAAAATCCCGTCCGGCACTGATAACCATTTTGACGACCGGCCTCGCCGAAACGCAAGGCGCCGATGTGCACAGGAATGTCCGGGAATTCCGCGAGGCTAACCCTGAATTTGACGACATTGCCGTTGTCGCCGTGAATACGCCGGATTTTACCGGCAGCGTGGAAACCGGTTATGCGGCGACCTTGACGGAAATCATTCGGGCAACCGTACCGGACGCAAAAGACGCAGGCACCCAACCCGGCAAGCGTAAGCGCCAAGTCAATGTGCTGGTCAATTACATGCTGACGCCCGGCGACCTGGAAGCCTTGCGGGATATATTCGAGCAGTTTCAATTACGCCCGGTGTTTGTGCCTGATTTATCCGATTCGCTGGATGGCTGTCTAACCGAGGATGATTTCAGTCCGGTGACCATAGGCGGTACGCTGATCTCAGAAATGGCGACACTGGGTGATGCGCTGGCGACTGTCGTTATTGGCCCGTCGTTACAAAAAGCGGCTGAACTGCTCGCGCAAAAAACCGGCGTGCCCAGTTATGCGCTAGACCATTTGTACGGCCTGCACGCCAATGATGCGCTGATGTGCATACTGTCGGACATCAGCGGCCAAGCCGTACCGGAACGCCTGGAGCGGCAACGCGCCCAGTTGCAGGATGCCATGCTGGACACGCATTTCATGCTAGGCCAGCTGCGTATTGCCATCGCTGCCGATGCCGATTTGCTGGCGGCGTTTGTGGCCCAGCTTCAGGAAATGGGCGCCGAAATCGTCGCCGCCGTGACCTCGTGCAACACGCCGCTGCTGACGCGTATTCCGGTTGCCAGCATCAAGATCGGCGACCTGGAAGATATGGAATTGATCGGCAAGGCGCAACAGGCGCAACTGGTGATCGGCAATTCGCATGCCGTCGACACCGCAGAACGCTTGGGAGTACCTATATTAAGGGCCGGGTTTCCGTTGTACGACATTATCGGCGGCTACCAAAAAACCTGGATAGGTTACCGGGGCTCGCGGCAAACCTTGTTTGACTTAGCCAATCTGGTCATCAATTTTTCGCATGAGGAAATTCCGGTATATCACTCGATCTATGGGCAAAAGCCCGCATCAGAACGTGAAATACCGGCAACATCATGTCATTAAGCAGACATCTGCACATCGTGCAGGATACCGACGAGGATAAATTTATGGATACGGCTTTAAAGATAGCCTTTGCCACCACCGATATGGAATACGTCAACCAGCATTTTGGTTCGGCCAAATCGTTTGCCGTCTATGCCGTCGACATGGATGATTCGCAATTACTGGAAGCCGCACAGTTCGGCGAACTGGCACAGGACGGCAATGAAGACAAATTATCGGTGAAAATCCAGTTGCTGGACGGCTGCGCGGCTGTGTATTGCCAAGCGATAGGCGCATCCGCGATCAACCAGTTGATCAGTGGAGGCATCCAACCGGTAAAAGTGCATGAGGGCAGCAAGATCAAGGACTTGATCGTTGACCTGCAAAACGAATTAAAAGCCGGCCCGTCCAGTTGGCTGGCGAAAGCGATTACTAAGCACAAAGGCCCTGATGCCAACCGTTTTGATGCCATGGAAAATGAGGGCTGGGAGGAATAGCGTCCCATAAAACCGTAGGGTACGCACGGCGTACCTATCTCTGACTTTGAACACGGTACGCAATACCCTATGGGGCGCGTGCGTACTCTACCCTTTATTTATAACGGAGCAACACACCATGTCCACAGCTACTTTAGTCGTTCAGGAAGACGATACGTCCCTAGAATCCGATATCGTCAAAGATTTAATCAAACAGTTACGCGCTATCGACACTTACGACACTTATGATGGCTGGTCAGCCGCCAAAATCATCGACCCGTTGGTGCTGACCAAGGAGCGCAAGCGCGAAATCCCGGTGGTCGGCGACCCTGACGGTTTGACTATCGCCCGCATCAAAGCCTATTACAACTCGTTGGCAACCTTGCTGGAGAAAAAAAGCGGTTTGATGGCGGTGCCTATGGTCAATCTGACCCACGAAGGCTTCGGTCGCGCATTGATTATGGTCGGCAAGCTGGTCGTCGTCGACAAAATCCTGCGCGACACGCACCGCTGGGGCTTTCCAAGTTTACTGGATCTGTGCGAACAAACCGATAAAACCCTGGAAAAAGCGCTGGGCTTGATCGAAAAATATAACGCCGCCGCTACTGACTAGGAGGTTTGCCGTGAGCGCAGAAGACATCAAACTATTGGAAAAAGAAGTCAAGAAAACCAAGCGTCTGGCTAGCGAACAGGCGATGGAACTGCATGATTTGATTGAAGACCGGCTTCCCGATGCGTACCAGGAATTAATGGGCATCGCCCAAGCCACTTATGATGCGTGCAAAGCCTGGGATGAGGCCAACCAAAAACTGAATGCCGCACAAGCCGCAACAGCCTGAACGGGAGCGCAAACATGTCTGAATTTGTAACGGGTATAACTTTTGGCGGCACGGCATGGACACCTGCTTATGTGACCGATATTAACCAGACGACCTGCATAGGCTGCGGACGCTGCTTTAAAGTCTGTCCGCGCGATGTGTTCGATCTGGTCGAAAAATCCGAGGTGTTGACTGCGGAAGACTTTGGCGACGACTATGGCGATTTTGAAGACGAAGACGATAACAGCATGGTCATGAGCATTAAAAATGCGTTGGATTGCATAGGCTGCGAGGCCTGTTCCAAAGTCTGTCCGAAAGATTGCTTTAGCCATCAGCACAAAATAGCGGCTTGATAATGTGTTGGGGCAGGCATAGCCGCAACCCAACCATCGAGGTCACCTAGATTGGAGATTATGCCTGACCCAATCTACACATAACAAACAAGGAATCCATCATGCCCAGACCCGAAAAACATGTGTTTGTCTGTACCCAAAACCGTCCTGCCGGACATCCCAGAGGTTCCTGCGCCAGCAGCGGCTGTGCCGATGTCATGAACGAGTTCATGAATGAAATACAAACCCGCAACCTGTTTGAGCGTATCGCGTTAACCAACACCGGCTGCATGGGTCCGTGCATGATGGGACCCAGCGTACTGGTATACCCGGAAGGTATCATGTACGGCAAAGTCAGCAAAGACGATGTCAAAACCATTATCGAGCAGCATTTGCTCGGCGGCGAGCCGGTTGCTGACTTGATTATGCCTGCAGAGATTTGGTGAGCATGAACACCGTCCCATTTTTGGCGGAACGGGTCACGTTTAGCCCGGATATGCCGGCCGAAACCAACCGCTTGCTACAACTCGCGGTTGCCGCGACCCAGGTCAACCCTAAACAAGCCGAAGCGCTGTTTTTACAGGCGCAAGCCTCGGATCAGCAGTGCCTGCAAAGTTATTTCGCATTGTATAAATTCTATTTTTTCCAAAAACGTCTGGCCGATGCCGAACGTTTTGTGCTGGCAGGCTTGGAAGAAGCCGCGCGACAAGGCGGTTTCCCTAGCGATTACCGCCGCTTGGTCCAGGAACCGGCACGCTGGGATTTGTACGCCAGCGAAATCACGCTGTTTTATTTGTACACGTTGAAAGCCCTGGCCTTTATCAAGCTTCGCCAAGCTTGCCCGCTGGATGCCCAAAGCATTTTGGCGCATATCAAGCAACTCGACCCCAAGGATTTGTCCGGCGCATCCGTCATTATGGATTTGGCGGCAGGAATGGATGAATCATGAGCTTATCGGAACAGATCGAAAACTATCGCCAGTTCGGCGTCAGCATTTGCCTGAGGCTACGTGAAGGAATTGATAAGCTGGGGTTTGGCGATGGCGAAATCCAGGATTATCCGTTATACGACGATGCCACGTTCAGGCTGGTCAAAGATCCTTACACCGGCGACGATAATTTGGCCGGACACTGGTACGACCAACGCCAACAGCGCATAGGCAGCCTGCAATTCAATAGCGACGGAACGTTTTACGCGGAATACGATGTCGTCAAAAAACATCCGGCCAAACCCAAATGGTTTGTCGAGGCGATAACCGCCTGGGGCAAAGCGGATAATATCAAGGCGGAAGCCAAATTATTGCCGATGCCGGAATAGCCGCTACGCTTGCAAGCAACCGTAATCAAGATAGCTCAGGCGCGCGCGGCGTGCCCTACATCAAGCAGCCACTATGAGCAACCAGACCCACCGTATATATGAGCTGTTACTGGATTACGCCGCCAGCGATAGGCAAGTCGCCGCAGTCCACATAGGCCTGGTGTGGACGGCCTGTAAGACCGGGGAGCAACACACCGGTCTGGCGATGAGCCCCCAGCAGCCAAGCCGGACCTTATCATGGCCCGGCACGTTAGTCGGCAAAACCTTGGGTGAACTGGCAGGCTGGATTAACGCTTGGGAACCGTATCAGGCAAGCGTCGGCATGGCGGCCATCAATTGCAGCCTCAACCATGCTGAATTACCCGCCGGAATCACGCTGTTGCCAACGCCAGAACTCGGTAACCTCGCGGTCTTTGAGCACTTTTTGCCGCTATTACAGGGTAAAAAAGTCGTCGTAGTCGGACGTTATCCAGGTATTGAGCGTTATGCCGAACAGCTAAAACTCAGTATTATCGAACGCCAGCCGCAAGCTGCGGATTACCCCGACCCTGCCTGTGAATTCCTGTTGCCCGATGCCGACTGGGTGTTTTTAACCGCCAGTTCGATCACCAACAAAACCTTCCCACGCCTTGCCGCATTGGCCCAACACGCAAAAACCGTATTAATGGGCCCCACCGTACCCTGGCTGCCGGAACTGCACAGCTTCGGCATTGATTATCTGGCCGGCGTGGAAATCATCAATGCCGAACTGCTTTGGCAAACGCTTGCAGAAGGCGGGGGAGTGCGAATTTTTGCCGACAGCGTGCGTTACCGCATCGTCGAGCTAACGCCGGACACCAGCATGGACTGGTTAAAAAGACGCATCGCCGACGACTACGCAGACAAACAGAGCCTGAACGCGGCGATGGAACAATGGTACGGCGCAGGCCATAACACGCGTTTCCCTGAGTTTAACCGGCTCACCCAGATCACCACGCGGTTATCCCGCATGGACCTAAGTTACAAACACTTGTGGGATAGCCACCACTGAGGCGCACCATGACCGACAATCTCGCCAGTAGCCGCGTTATCCTTTATTACAATGGCGCCATCAGCGCGTTGACCTTGTTCGCGCAACACCCCGGCGGCAGTATCTGCGCGCCCTGCCCGTTACCGGCCTTAGCCTCGGTGCTGGAAGCGAATGAAGAAATAAGGAACACCGTCAGCACCCACCCTGCCGGTATCGTCAGCGCCATCGCCAAGTTAATGGCTTTGCCCGCCCATCTGTTGAAAGCCACTGCCGGTTACCACGAACAGGTTGATGTGCCCCACGGCTTGATTACCGTCTATCTGGCCCGTTTCGACCTGCTGGACCCGCCGCATCAATTGCTGGCCGACAAAGGCTGCCAATTGAAAACCCTGACCCAATTAAGGGGACAACCACCTGCAGAAATGGAACTGCTGCGCCGCGCCTACGCGCTGGTCATGGAATCATGATGGCCTTTGAGTTTATAGATGATGCCGCGAGCGGCGATGCCGTGCAAACGGCGTTTTACATACCCGATGCTGCCGACTGCATGCGTTGCGGCTTATGCGTCAACACCTGCCCAACCTACAAGATTAACCCGATTGCCGCAGAAACGCCGCGCAGCCGCATCCGCACCATTGACAAGCTCATCAACCAGAACGTCGCCGTTACCGGCCAAGAGCTGGAACATCTGAACCATTGCACGCAATGCCGGGCCTGCGAAGCGATATGCCCCAGCCGCATGGCCTACGGACAGTTGTTTGATGCCGCAAGGGAGCGGCTTATATCCCATAAGCACACGCTAGCGGCAACGCTAGGGCTTAAAACCATTGAGCACAAGGCTTTGTTATCTGCGGCAACATGGATCATCGCGCTGTACCAAAAATCCGGTTTTCAGCAGTTATGCCGGACATCCGGCCTGCTAAGGCGCTTAAAGCTCGACAAAGCCGAAGCCTTATTGCCTGACATGGCTGGCAGTCCCTTAGCCCAGATTTACCCGTCAAGCCACTCGCATCGTGGTTGCGTCGCGCTGTTTACCGGCTGTATCGGCGACCGCAAAACCCAGCTTGCCGCCGTCACGTTGCTCAACCGCATCGGTTATGATGTGCTGGTCCCTAAAGACCAACGCTGTTGCGGCGCTATCCACCAACATCAGGGCCAGCCGGAAATTGCAGGACAACTGGCCCGCGACAATCACCGCATTTTCGGCGCATTGTCCGTTGATGCGGTCATCTACACCGCCAGTGCCTGCGGCCTGATGCTGCAGGAATACGCACAGCCCTTAGCCCATAGACCCTATGATATTAGCGAGTTTCTGGATCGACATTGGCCTGATAAGCTTCAGCTAAAACCCCGTACCGGCGTAGTCGCCGTACATGAACCCTGTAGCCAGCGCAATAGCCTGAAAAACCAGCAGCATGTCTATGATTTATTGGCCAGGATCCCAGGGCTGTCGGCCATCCCGCTGGCGGAAAACTCAATCTGCTGCGGAGCAGGGGGCGGCATCCATGCCTTATCCCAGCCGGAGATAGCGGGGCCGCTTCGGGATGCGAAAATCAGCCATTTTGGGCATTCCCAAGCGGAATTATTGGTGACCTCGAATATAGGTTGCAGCCTGCATTTAAAAGTAGGCTTAAGTCAGGATAAAGTCATCCATCCTATCGAGTTATTGGCTGGGCAGTTACCCTAAGGAGCTTTAACCAGTCATCCCGGAAAATTGTCGGCTTTGCGACATTGTTGTTAATAATATCTCACTGAAGCGCCCGTTTAGACCGTTAACAATAACCTGACGCGGCTCATGAAACATAAATAATATGTTATAAATCAATAAATAAAATATAAAAATAGTTTTTATCCCACAACCATAGAATTTGGCAAGCATTCTGCATATCTCTGATAAAAAAGGATGAGCCATGACTATACATATCAGTACGATGATGCCGGACCGCTCGCTAGATGAGAGCGCTTTCATGCTGGCGGTGACTAAAATAGCGATACAGCTGGCGGAGTTCCGTCTGCTTCCGGTACAAAACACGACGCCTCATCTGGATCTTGTCTTCCTCTTACCCAGCCGACAAGAACAAGTCGGCTTTGAAGGTTTGCGCTTACGTTCATTCAGCCGCGACAGCCAGACATTACGCATTGAATGTGCCGTACCGGAAAAAATGCTGGACTCCATACACGCTGAGCGCTTCATCATCGCCATCATGCAGGATGCCACTGATGCCGCCCACGAATACTTTTGCGAGCAGCAGCTGTTATTCAACGCCGTTGAACACATCGCCTTGACCAACAGATTGATGGATCTTGGGCAACTCGCAAGTACACGATCATGATTTTATTTTATCCCTTAAGGAGAACACATAATGCTACTTGAAACCTACCAAGCTAAAGGCTTACTGACCGTGACGCTGGTCAACGGGCAAACCAGCACTGCCGGCGTTTATGCTTACCGGGGCGATCTGGTACTGAAAGAAGGCGCTTTGCGCGAAGGTTCGACAACAGACCGTAAACCGCCTGAAGCGCTATTCATACACGCCGCGCTGATTATTGAAAACGACCAGATAAAATTTATCAACGGTTTGCTGCCCACGCTCGATTTGTTGCCTGTTTTCGTCGAAAAATATAAGCATGACATCGCTCCGGACTGTGCAACCTTGATTTATGTGGAAAATATCGGCAAGGGCATGCAGGTTGAATTGGATGGCGTCATGTATAAATTGCTGCCTTTCAAGGAAGGCCTGGTCTGGAATGTATTGCTGGAAGAACTTTATATTGAAAAATATGAGCTGAAAAACCAGACCGCCGAAGACAAGGTGGCTATCGCCTACGCTGCCGCGAAAACCTATAACCCGAAAACGCCTGTCGTGTCTTATGCCGAGGCGGAAAGCAACACAATCACCGTAGTTAAAGAAGCCGCAGTAGGCGCCATTTAAGCGCAACCTTGGCAAAGTATAGGCTGACGCGCAATCCTGGCAGCACGATATCAGTGCATCAAAACAACAAAATCTGTTGCTCATGGTGCAAAATAGCGTCAACAGTTACTTTAACAAATCACATATCATCTTCAACTAATTGATTATTATGTTATTAATTTTTTGGCATTATTAATGCTAATACCTAAGTAATCATTGTTGTTTTACTCTCCTGTGTTTGGTGCCATCTTGGCGTCCTATTTTCTCGGATAGGACGCTTTTTTTTACCCAAAAATCAGGTTACCTGCGTATTGTTGTCCCGCATAAAGCCGATTGCCCCAAATATCCCTTCATGGCAAAAGATTTGCTTACCTAAGCTTATAGCTAACTTAAGCTTATGAAATAGCTGCACTAAATAACGCATAGCGGCAATTTGCCGCGACAAAGCCCAGGTTATTGTCAGCTTTATTACATTCTGTCCACTCCATAGAGGAATGACGGCCACGCGTCATTAACAGCACGATGAAATATAAAACACTCCCTGTTGCCGATTCCGCACAACTCATCCAATCCTCGAACCCGATGATCCTGGATTGTCGCGATATGAAAGACTACAAAGCAGGCCATCTGCAAGATGCGCTGCATGTCCACGAAGACTTAAAAGCATCCTTGGTCAAGCGCGGCGACAAACAACGTAGCCTGCTGATTTATTGCTATTACGGGCACGCCAGCGAGCATCTGGCGCAATTTTTTACTGACTTCGGTTTCCAGGACGTTTACAGCCTGGAAGGCGGTTATGCCGGCTGGAAAGCCTATTGCCAGGATGGCGGCCATGGCTGCTGACATAGCCGCTTGGCTACAGCAGCATGCTGATATCAACGATCCGCTTGACCCTCAAGCGCTTATCCTGGCCAGCCAACAGGGTCGCCACGACGTGGTCACATACCTGCTGGCCCACGAAGCGGACCTTGCCGCGCTTGACCACTATGGTAATAACGCTTTGTGGGCGGCCTGCTACAGTGAAAACAGCGAGTGCATAGCCGCGCTGATTAAAGCCGGCATTGACCTTAATTACCAGAACCCCGCCGCCGGTGCTAGTGCGCTGATATTCGCCGCCTCTAGCGGTAGGGAGCAAGCCGTCAGGCAACTGCTGGACGCAGGCGCTGATACCCGCATCAAAACCCACGACGATTTCACCGCATTGGATCTGGCGTCCACTAGAACCATACTTAATTTATTAAAACCAAAATCCTGAGGACATTATTATGGAAATTTTAGCTCGTGAACTGGCTTTGCGTATCGCCCTGGCATCACGCGTGTTGCCCGGCATAGATGTGCCTCAATTGCTGGGCATATTGCATGAGCGCGTCGGTTCGCCACTGGATGATGAAAAATTAAAATCCATCACGGTCACCAACCTTAAAACCGGCATAGGCAGCCTTGATGGTGAGGAAGATGGCGAAGACATCGGTATAGGTCTGGCCAACATCAAACTGGCGGTCCGGTATTTATGGGGCGATGAAGCCGAAGATGAGGACCTCCCGGAAATTCAGCCGTATAAAGAAGGCGATCTGCCCGAATCGATCAGGATAGCCATAGGCTCGAACAGCGGCGCGTTGGTTAACGGCCATTTCGGCTCCTGTATCCGTTTCCTGGTCTATCAATTATCCCGTAACGATTACCGGCTGGTCGACATACGCTCCACGATTGAAGCCGATAGCGCCGACGACAAAAATCTGTTCCGTGCCAATCTGATTAAGGACTGCCATGTCATGTTCGTGCAGTCTATAGGCGGTCCTGCTGCGGCTAAAGTGATACGCAACGACATTTACCCCATCAAGGTGCCCGATGTCATCGAAGCGCTTGAACAATTGACTGAATTCCAAAAAGTATTTGACGCCCCGCCGCCGTGGTTTGCCAAGGTGTTAGGGAAATCGGCCGAAGAACGGGTCAGGTTCAGCCATGACGGCTAACCCATAAAAATCAAGATCCGTAACCGATGCCGAATAAATCTAGGCGTACCGCAATCATTAATGCGTATCAGCGATGGAAGGGATTTACTCCCATCTGAGTCAAAAAGCGTTGAAGTTTTTGCCAGAGGTCATTATTCAGCCTTTCCCATCGTAGGGCGCGCTGTGCGCGCCATCGGTGGCTCAGTACCGGAAAAGGCGCGCGCGGCGCGCCCGTTTCGTGTGACGGTTTTAAAAACTTAGACGTTTTCTCGATCAGATGGGAGTAGAAAGCAGGGCACGGTTACCCTGCAAATTGACAAATAGCGACACAGGCGCGACCCAAAGCCGCGCCTGCAAACAGTTAGCCCTGTAACGCCTTTAACACCGCCTGCATCGTCGCATTCGCATCGCCGAACAACATTCGGGTGTTTTCCAGTACAAACAATGGGTTACCTACCCCGGCATAACCGGTTGCCATGCTACGTTTGAGCACGATGGTGGTTTCGCCTTTCCAGCATTCGAGCACCGGCATGCCGGCAATCGGGCTATTGGGATCGTCCAGTGCCGATGGGTTGACTATATCGTTAGCGCCTATGACTATCGACACATCGACATGCGGAAAATCATCGTTGATCTCATCCATTTCATAAACAATGTCGTAAGGCACTTTGGCTTCCGCCAATAGCACGTTCATGTGCCCCGGCATCCGCCCGGCTACGGGATGTATGCCGAAGCCGACTTTTTTGCTTTTTTCCCTGAGCAGCTTGGTGATTTCGTATACCGTGTGTTGCGCCTGTGCAACCGCCATACCGTAACCCGGAATAATCATGATATTTTTGGCCGCCATCAGCAAGGATGCCGTTTCTTCGGCGCTGATAGGCTGCACTTCGCCTTCGACAACAGCCGCTACACCGCCCGACGCCGTGCCGAAACCGCCGGCGATGACACTGATAAAATTCCGGTTCATCGCGTTGCACATGATGTAACTCAGGATAGCCCCGCTACTGCCGACCAGCGCGCCTGTCACAATCAATAAATCATTGCTTAACATAAAACCTGTCGCTGCCGCCGCCCAGCCGGAATAGCTGTTCAGCATCGAGATAACCACCGGCATATCCGCACCGCCGATGGCCATGACCATATGCACGCCAAAAGCCAGCGCAATGAGCGTCATGATAAACAATGGCAACGCACCGCCGTGATTCAGGTACAGCAACGGTAAACTACCTTCGCTGCCTTCGGTTTGCTGGAGAAACAAGCCGCCCAACACAATGACGGCAATCAACAAAATCAGGTTCAGCCAATGACGCGCGGGTAATAATAAGGGTTTGCCGCTGATTTTTTCGCTTAACTTGCAAAACGCAATCACCGAACCGGAAAAAGTAACGGCACCGATTAAAATACCGATATAAATTTCCAGTTCATGTATGGTTTTTTCGACCCCGACAAGGTTAATACTGCTGTCCATAAAATTGGCATAGCCGACCAGCACAGCCGCCATGCCGACCAAACTGTGCATAATGGCAACCAACTCAGGCATTTGCGTCATTTCGACTTTCAACGCTGCCCGCGCGCCTATCGCGGCGCCGATTAATATGACCCCACCCAGCAGGGCATAGGCCGTTACCGATACGTTTGATGTCGTCGCGATAATGGCAATCGCCATACCTAACATGCCGTAATAATTACCTCTACGCGAGGTCTCCGGGTTACTTAATCCGCTCAGGCTCAGAATGAACAGAATGGCGGCAACGATGTAAGACATCGTAACTAAACTATGGGACATGTCTATACTCCTGTTATTTTCTGAACATTTCCAACATACGGCGGGTGACTAAAAAGCCGCCGGCAATATTGATGGACGCCATGAGGGTCGCTAATGCAGCCAGAACGATGACCACGTTGTCAGGCGCGGAAATTTGCACGATGGCACCGATCACGATAATGCCGCTAATAGCGTTGGTTACGCTCATCAGCGGGGTATGCAGCGCAGGCGTCACATTCCAGATCACCTGATAACCGACGAAACACGCCAGCACAAAAACCGTGAAATGCGTCATGAAGGATTCAGGCGCAACCGCGCCTAGTCCGAATAACGCCAAACCGCCGATAATCAGCGGCAGGAAGGCTTTAAGCGCATTGGCTTTTTGGGGTTCGGCAACCGCTGCAACAGCGACTTCAGGCTTGGCGGCAGGAGCTGCGGAAAGTTTCGGGGGAGGAGCCGGCCAGGTGATTTCGCCTTCTTTAATGACGGTGGCCCCGCGTATCACTTCGTCATCCATATTGACATTGACCAGCCCGTCCTTGCCTGGGCACAGCTCGGTCAGCAAATGTCTCAGATTGGTCGCATACAACTGGCTGGATTGGTTAGCCAAACGACTGGGCAAGTTGGTATAGCCGATAATCGTCACGCCATGTTCGACGACCACTTTGCTGGCCACTGTCAATTCGCAGTTACCGCCCTGTTCGGCCGCCAAATCAACGATCACGCTGCCCGGTTTCATTGTTTCAACCATCTCTGCCGTGATAAGTTTGGGCGCTGGTTTACCGGGAATCAGCGCCGTCGTGACAATAATGTCCACCTCTTTGGCCTGCTCGGCAAACAAAGCCATTTCTGCGGCAATAAACTCCGGCGACATCGTTTTGGCGTATCCGCCCGCTCCCGTGCCTTCTTCGCTAAAATCCAGCATCAGGAATTCGGCATCCATACTCTCGATTTGTTCTTTGACTTCCGGGCGGGTATCGAAAGCCCTGACTATCGCGCCCATGCCTTTAGCCGCGCCAATCGCTGCCAAGCCCGCGACGCCGGCACCAATCACCAGCACTTTTGCGGGCGGAATTTTACCGGCAGCGGTAATTTGCCCGGTAAAAAATCGTCCGAAATGCTGGGCGGCTTCGACGATAGCGCGATAACCGGCGATATTCGCCATCGAACTCAGCGCATCCATTTTTTGCGCCCGCGACATGCGCGGCACACAGTCCATTGCCAATACCGTCGCGTGTTTTTCAGCCAGTTTCTGCATCAGCCCTTCATTTTGCGCTGGCCAGATAAAACTGATCAAACAAGCACCTTCGGGCAACAGTTCCAGTTCGTCTATACCCAGACGCCGACGGTGCATCGGCGCACGCACTTTCATAACGATATCGGACTGTTGCCACAGAGTTTTGGCGTCGGGCAAAACCTCAACGCCGACTGCCCGATAAGCGTCATCGGAAATGCTTGCGCCCAGACCTGCGCCGCTTTCTATCGCTATGGAAAAGCCCAATTTCATAATGTGTGCGGCAGCGTCAGGCGTAGTAGCGACGCGCTTTTCACCTAAGTAAATTTCTTTAGGTATACCAATCTTCATACAGTCTCCTGTGATAGTGATCTGGAGGCCGTTTTACACTACGCGCCGGTTCGTAACCAAAACTGCGTAGCGCCCAAACAACCTCCTGGGACATGAGTCGGAAGGCATTGGCTTCTGGGCAATGCCGGGCGTGGAGCATAGAAGATATGCTTCAGATATTCAATCAAAAAAACCTGGCGTAGGGCGCGCCATGCGCGCCAGTGGCGAAAACAAGCCCACGCCAGGCTGCACAGAAAGCGCACACAGCGCGCCCTACCGCCTGAAAACTAAAGCGCATCACCGATTTGCTTTTTATAAAACGGCCAAGTCTTGACATGCAGATATTTCCTGATTGGCGTTTTAATGACGGATACGCATAAGGCGATAGAGAACAAGCACCAAACCGCTGCATACTCGTTCGGATCATCCGTGGTAATATCGGATATCAATGGGCCGATCAGATAATGGAAGCCGACAAAACGCCATGAACCATAAATAACCGGCAAACAAAACGCAACCAAAATATAAGTCAGCGCATGCAGGCCCCAATCAAAACCAAACAACCATTTAATCGGGTCTGATAGCAGGCCGTTCAACGGCATTTGCCAAGCAATATGCCACGCGCCATGCGTGGAACATACATTAGGGCCGCAAAACCCTTCAGTACCGATATGGCAAGTTCCCGACCACGCCATCGGATACATTTTAATCAGCATAGCCAATGTGCCTATCGCACAAATCGTGTAAACCGTAGTGCGTATCTTCAATTTGACGCTTTGCGGAATGAAATACATCGCAACCATATTGACAAAAAACGGCTGGAATGCGACATGTAAATAGCCCAACAGCGTCAATATCTGGTTGTTCGGGTTATCGCACAAATCGATATAGACATACGTGACCGCCTGTAACAATTCCATCAACGCAAAATAAGTCAACGGAATCCAAAGTTCTTTCGATTCCCCCTGCTTAAGCGCAACATAAGCTGCGGTACTAAGACCTGCGACGGCTAAAACGCCGGACGCTTCACCACTCCAACACATAACACTGACCCTTTTATAATTATAAATACCACTCGCGCCGCCGCCCGTTGCTTGCATAAACCGGCGGATAAAACCGCTCATTCTATTACAAATAAAAGGTATTGAAAAAGTAATGTAATACGCAGGAAATATTTGATTTTTAATTTTATTAACCAATCATATAAAAAGTGGGGGCTTAACATGTTGGATTACCAAACGGCAGGCAACCCAACCTATGGGGATTTGAATAATTACCGTAAAACAAGTCCAGCCAACACGATATAATTAGTTTAGTCATAACCAGTACAAAACCATGACTATTGATTATCACAACATGATTACCATTGAACCCGGCAAACGTAGCGGCAAGCCGTGCGTTAGGGGCCTGCGGATTACCGTTTATGACGTGCTTTCCTGGTTGGCCGATGGCATGAGCCGCACGGAAATTGTCGAAGACTTTCCGGAATTAACGGATGACGACATTACCGCCTGTTTACAGTTTGCAGCCGATAGGGAACGCCAATCGGTGACCATCAAAGCGTTATAAAGTTATTGCTTGATGAAAATCTGTCACGGCGAATCGTTCCATTTATCCAAAACAGCTACCCAGGTTCAACTCAGGTAGCTTTGATTGGCCAAGAACGTGTTAATGATCGTATCATTCGTCTATATGCCATTGATAACAGCTATATCATCACGACCCAAGATGCCGATTTTTACGAAATGAGCCTGATTCAGGGGCAGTCGCCCAAGAATGTTTGGCTCAAAATGGGCAATCAATCGAAAGCGGCGACTATCAAAACGTTGCAGAATAATCAGCAAGCCATTGAACAAGCGTTAATTATTGACAGTAAAGCCTGTATTGAGATTGTATAGCGCCGACATGCAGGGTACGCGCCTACTCACAAGCTCTTATTTAAACCTTTAAGTAAGCACAGCCCCATCGTCAGACGTACAATGAGCATCAATATAGATCAAAACCATCGGTAAAAAAACAATGGTCATCAAAGACTACATGCAAGACCTAGGCCTCAAGACCAAAATCGCCGGGCGGGAACTACGAGGTAAACACCGATTCTCTGTGAACTTCAGTGTGTCAGGGGAGCCGGGTCATCGTATGGGATTAAAAAGCGAACCGATCTTTCCAGAATCGTGTGTTTTAGTGAGACGTTAGACCACGCGACAGAACGATATTCAATAAACAAAAATGCCGCCAAGTTGCGCAAAACGCCCTTTGTGCAAGCGAAGTGGGGCGGGTGTATAACTTGTTATGCAACGTGCCACTTCGCTTGCACAAATAACATTTTTTGCGTGAGTTTGCAAGTTTTTGTTTTAAATCAACACTGAAGCTCATTCGTGGGGTCTAACTAAACGTTTAGCCGTACTGCCGGACATTGTTAAAACGCTTGGGACGAGGTTGCAAACCTGTCTCTTGATAACAATTTTGCTGTGCCCGCGAAGCCGCTTGATCCGATTCGCAGCTTTTGGCCAAGGAGCTCCATATGTTTTGCCATGCGTGAAGCCACATTGACTAACCGGGCGGCTGAACGCCTGGCATCTCCTAAATCACTTCCTCCGAAGAGTTCCTGTGCCCACTCCAGTTCATCTGTTGGAATCATCTTAGCTATAACCCTATGATCATAAAGCTATAGTTTATTTTTAAGGAAAAATGTGATAAAGAGACAGATTGCAAAATCCCGTCCCGTTCAAGCATAAGTATCTACACATCTTTGATTAGTTCTTGTAAAACAAATAGTTAGTGCATTTGATAAAAAGTGACAAGTTCATAAAAATCAAATGGTTGCAATACTTGTGTAGATACTCATGCCGTTCAAAGGTACTAATCCTTACGTACAAGTCTAATACCTTGCATAGAATAATTTCTAGTTACAGAGTCATGGGCACCAAATACAGCGTAAACTTCAAAACCATTAGGGTTAATAGATGGAAGTGAAGACGACCAAGCACTGTAGCCGTAATTTAGTACATTAAGCACATAAAACGGTAGGGTTTTCAGTTCGTCTATGGTGGGAAGCCGCCAATCTGTTGCAGCGCATAGGCCGTTAGCGTTTACTGCTTGCGTATACGAGTCAGTATTACAATGAGTTGGATTAGAATTACAGAATATTTGATTTGCTTTATCTTTAAGGTTGAAAGAGGAGTATGCAGGATGATGGTCAGGGTTTTCTACACCTGCCGAGATATGGTCAGGGTCATTCGCCCAATCATACCAACTAACTCCATAAGCATTGTAGTAAGCGTCATGATCATAGGCGTCAGGCAGGTATTTTGGATCATACCAAGTATATTGCCATTCTCTATCGCGTAACCCGCCATCCATAGTTTTCACTTCCCAAATTAATCCTGTTGTTGTGTCTTTCATACAAGCGAAATCATCAGGATTATTCCCCAATACAGCATCGTCAGGCAATGCATTACCATTATTGGCAATTTTGACAAACCGTTGCGAAAAAGTTAAGCCGATTTGTTTCGTGGAACTCATAGTCACAATACATGTATCCGTACCGTTAGCAGGAACGTCACACCCTTGCCAACTAATACCACTTATATTCCCATCTGTCGGGATTGCCGTAAGGGTGACTTGTGTTCCAGATAGAAATTGATAGCAGTCAGCACCACAACTTGTTCCTGTCGAAGGATAAACCGTCACGTCACCGTTACCGGTTTTTGAAAGATTAAGACTAAAAATCGTCGGACTAGATTGAAAAACTAAGCTGATTTGTTTCGTGGAACTCATGGTTACAATACATGTATCCGTGCCGTTAGCAGGAATGTCACACCCTTGCCAATCAATACCACTTATATTCCCATCTGTCGGGATTGCCGTGATGGTGACTTGTGTTCCAGATGGAAATTGATAGCAGTTAGCACCACAACTTGTTCCTGTCGAAGGATAAACGGTCACGCCGCCGTTACCGGTTTTTAAAAGATTAAGATTGAAGGTTGTCTGAATGGGTTGATCAGGATAAGTACCCTCATTAAACTCCGCCAAATTGTTCACGCCATCATTATCTTTATCGGCATTCGGATCGCTAACCCCATAGCGCGCTTCCCACTGATCAACCATGCCGTCACTATCATTATCGGTCAGCTCAATAATTTGCTCGGCAACCTGACGCACATACCAGCCCAAATTATTGTAACCCACCAAACGCACGATATAAGCGCCCGGTGCCTGATAGGTAAACCAATAATTCCCTACTTGTCCGGTCGATTTCAGTTGCGCGGTTTCAGCGGGGATGGCCGTCGGTTTGGCCCAGTCAGTAAAGGTAATCAATGATTGATTCAATAAGGGAGCGACATAATTGTCGGCTTGCCCTTGGATCAGCATCGTTCTCGAATCGATGGGGGAGGCAATGCTTGGTGTAGCATTGAGCGTAGCGCTTAGAGTCGGTAATTTCGCCAGCGGCGTTTTGGGCAGCAGTTCCTGAAGATAAAATTGGTCTATCTGGTCTATCGTAGTGTTTGCCGGATAGCTGGCAATGTTGTAGTCAAAAATCGACAAGCCTGCGTACAGGCGCATATTCGCACCCGCGCCTGCTTCGAGGTCGGTGAACCAGTAATCCAAATCCTCCAGTGCCAGCCCTTGATATTTGAATTGGCCGTGCCAGTCGGCCTGGGCGTACAGATAAGGTTCGACCAGTAGTCTGCCGGAAGCGGCATCGTAAAAGCTGACTTGCAAGTCGGGGATTAGTGTCAGGGTCAGCTCGGCACCGGCATCGGCTTCGCCGGAGATTTTAAGCTGGTAGTCGGGAAGAGTTTTGCCAACAGTGTGCCAAGCGCCGCGGTAGTATTTTAGACCAAACTCAGTGTTTGGAAATTTAAGGTCGAGTGATTTGTTCAATGCCATTTTGCCGTTGACAGTGCCGTTGATTTGGGCGTCGATTTTAAATTTGCCGCTGACAACGATAGGCACACCGCTTGCCAGAAATACTTTGATGAAGCGTTTTTCTTTGAGCAGGGGAAGTCGTTGGTCAAGCGTTGCCGCACCGTTGGCGGTGATAGTCAGTTTATTGGAAAAGGATAAGTCGGCTTTGGCTGATAAATTAGCCGTGCGTAAAACTCCGCCGGAAAGGGTTGCGCCAATCATTAGTTCAGGTTTAATGTCGTAGCTGACGCTATCTTTAACACTAAAAGATCCGTTAAAGGTGATTAGCTGGTCTTTTTTGGCGGCATCAGGTGTGCCTTTGATGACATAGGCGGGGATTTCCATGTCCAAGGTTTCTTTCCAAAAGCCCAGCAAGTTGCCTTGGCAAGCGTTCTTTTTTACATCGACATAGGCTCTAATTTTGGCTAGGTAGGGGCGGCCTTGCATGTCAACATGGCTATCCGTAGGTAGCCAATCCATCCGCAAACTGCCGGAACGATATTCGCCGTTACCGTCCTGATCGCGGGTAAAGGTTGTGGTCGGCTTGGATAGCTTGTTCTTTCTGGGGTCAGGATGGCTGAATGAGAGTAGCTCGGCTTTACATAATTCGGTTTGGCTGCTTTTTAGGACGGGCACTTGTATGACAGCTGTCCATTGCGACGCTTGATTGGGTTCTGTGCTGACATAAGCAGGTGCGCTCATACTCATGAATCGACCTGATTGTATTTGTTGGTCGCCGTTAACGGTTAGTGCAGTCTTATTGACAGCGGCTTTTGCGGGCAATGGATCACTGCTGCTCAGGGTCAAGCCAGTGTCTTGCCATTTGACTGACGCTGCTGCGCCTGTCGATTGAGCGGTTACCGCCATTCTTGATGTTTTGGTCGGTTGCGCGGCAATGTCCTGAAACTTGACGGTGGTGTTAAAGGACAGGTCGCTAAACACTTCGTTTAACGGTGCGGGCGCGGTGTCGGCAACTGTTTCGCCGTTTGTTGCCTGGGATGTATGCGTGATCTGGCGTAAATAACCGCCTTGTTCCCTGCTGACCAGGTAATCGCCCGGGGCTATCGGTTTTGCTGTCCGCAATGCGACCCGGCCTTGGGCTGCCGCCGTCTGCATTTTTCCTACCGAGACATTATGCACGGCGGTTTTTGTGCGTTTTGCCTCGATTGCCACGGTGCGGCCTGCCAGCAGATTGCTCCAACTGACGTTGCCGTCCCGGTCGGTGGCGGTGACCAGCACAACATAGCGTTTGCCGGGTTTCAAGTCTTTGATGTGTGCGCTTACCGCGCCGGTTGCCATCGTTTTTAACGTCGCTGGATCGGCCATAAAGTCTTCGTTTTCAGAAACGTAGACCTGGTAGAGCAATTGTTTGTGTAGGGTGTTGTCGTCTGTGGTGGGTAGCCAACTTACGGTTAATGTGCCTTTTTTGATGGAAGACACTTCTATCAGCTTTATAACGATGGGGCTGGCGGAAAGGACGGCTGTTGCATAAGCTTCTATGGGATTAAATCCCGAAATCAGGGCGAAAACAACATAGACAAAAGCGAGCATCGAACGACTTTTAAACATGGCGGAATTCCTGCGGATATTCGAGGAAGCGAATAGAAAATGGAAGGGATTCGTTAGTGCGTGTTTTAAAAGTTCGAGATGCCTCCAGATTTGTGCAACTTGACCTTTATTTGTGATTTTTATTTTGTTTGAACAGGAAAGTAACGTCTCTATTCTGCATAAAATAGGGGCTGGCGGAGGTGTCCTAGACTTTTAAAATACGCATTTAGGGTAGCACTTCGATAGTGGTACTGGCAACTATTTCTGAATTTGTACTTTCAGAGCCAGACTGGGCGCATGTTGCCCCGTCCGCAAGGTTTCACGCGGGTTTAATGCAGTTGCGAAGCTCAGGCATCGCAAAAATGTTAAGATGAAACCTTTAGTTTGGAAGGCCCGATGAGTTTCAGGCAACGCGTTTTAAATCAAAACCACGAGGAAAAAGCCATGTCCCTAAATTATGCACCCAACGAAATAAGCGCAGAAGACTATCTGCAAGGTGAGTTGCTTGCCGATTACAAGCATGAATACATTGATGGTGAAGTCTATGCCATGGCTGGCGCGAGTGAATACCATAATTTGCTGTCACTCAACATTGCAAGTGAATTGAGAAGCCAATTAAAAGGCAACCCCTGTAAAGTCTTTATCGCGGATATGAAAGTCAAAGCCGGGCCGTGTTTTTTCTATCCTGACGTGATGGTGGTTTGCCAAGCCGATAATGAACATGCGTATTACAAAACGGCGCCTGTGATTATCGTCGAGGTCTTGTCAAAAACCACACGCCGCTTTGACCAGATGACTAAACGCCTGCGTTATCAACAACTTCCCAGCCTAGAAGAATATGTTTTAATTGAGCAAGATAAAGGTGAAATCCAGGTTTTCAGCAGATCAGACGCATGGCAGCCTTGTTTTTATTATCTGGGCGATGAGATCACTTTTCATTCATTAAAAGTAACGGTGCGCGTTGAGGATATTTATTATCAGGTCGATAATGAGGATGTGCTGGCTTTTTTGCAGGGCCAAAGCTAAGGCTAAAAGCCCTACCAGGCAGCATGTTTTTAACAAGCATGCCGCATAAACAAATTATCAACGCAATATGGCAATGACATGCTCTAATATGCGGACGATATAGATCAAAACCATCGGTAAAAAACAATGGACATCAAAGACTACATGCAAGGCCTTGGCATCAATGCCAAGCAAGCCGGACGAGAAATCAGCAGGGCGTCATCAGGCAAAAAAAATCTGGCTTTGCTGGAAATAGCGGACGCCATCGACAAGAACCGCGAACTGCTGGCCGTTGAAAACCAAAAAGATCTGCATGCAGGCCAGCACAACGGCCTCGATGCCGCCGCCCTGGATAGGCTGGCACTAACACCTAAAGCAATCCAGGCGATGATAGAGGGTCTGAAGCAAGTCGCCGCCCTGCCCGACCCGGTCGGCGAAATCATAGACCTAAGCTACCAACCCAGCGGCATACAAGTCGGGCAAATGCGCGTACCGTTAGGCGTAATCGGCATTATTTACGAATCCCGCCCCAATGTTACCGTCGATGCGGCGGCTCTGTGCCTAAAATCGGGTAATGCCTGTATCTTAAGAGGCGGTTCGGAAGCGATACATTCCAATCAGGCCATAGCCGCCTGCATCACCCAGGGCCTGCAAGCGGCGGACTTGCCGGTTTCGGCAGTGCAGATCGTTGCGACCGCTGACCGTGCCGCCGTAGGCGAACTGATCACGATGAACCAATACGTTGACATCATTGTGCCCCGTGGCGGCAAAAGCCTGATCGAACGCATTTCCAAAGAGGCCAGCATACCCGTCATTAAACATCTCGATGGGTTGTGCCATGTGTATATTGACGACAGCGCCGATATAGACAAGGCCGTCGCAATTGCCGTCAACGCCAAAACCCAGCGTTACGGCGTTTGCAATGCTATGGAAACCTTGCTGGTCGCCGACAATATCGCCGTCAAGGTGTTGCCGTTGCTGGCGAAAAGCTATCTCGAAAAAGGCGTGGAATTACGCGGCTGTCTGAAAACCTGCTCCCTGCTCCCTGAGTGCATCAGGGCAACGGAAGCCGATTGGCACACCGAGTATCTGGCCCCCATTTTATCCATACGCATCGTTGACGGGATAGACGAGGCCATAGAGCACATTAACCGCTACAGCTCGCAGCATACCGAAGCCATCGTCACCGAAGACTACACGCTGGCACGGCGCTTTCTGCGTGAAGTCGATTCCAGCTCGGTCATGGTCAATGCCTCGACGCGCTTTGCCGACGGCTTTGAGTACGGCCTAGGCGCCGAAATAGGCATCAGCACCGATAAGCTGCATGCCCGCGGGCCGGTGGGCTTAAAAGGCCTGACGTCATTAAAATTCATCGTGCTGGGCGATGGCCATATCAGGCTGTAAGCAGACAGCATGATAGGCATTTTGGGGGGCACCTTCGACCCTGTCCATTACGGGCATTTGCGGGTCGCCCTGGAAGTCAAAGACCTGTTTGATCTCGACGAGCTCAGGCTAATCCCCAGCGCCACGCCACCACACCGCAGCCAACCCGCCGCATCCGCGCCGATGCGTAGCGACATGCTGACGCTGGCGGTCACCCATCAACCGGGGCTGCGGGTAGACGTCCGGGAATTGGCCAGGCCGGGCGCATCGTATATGGTCGATACGCTACAGTCTTTACGGCAGGATTTCCCGGACCAGCCCTTATTGCTGTTTATCGGCACGGATGCCTTCAATCATTTAACAAGGTGGCATCGCTGGCAAAACTTGTTCGATTATGCCCATCTTGTCGTGATGACCAGGCCGGGCGTCTCGATACAACAAAATGATGATTTTTTTAACGACAAACTGGCTGGCGATAAACAGGAACTGGCACAAACTATAGCCGGAAAACTGTTCTTCCAACCCGTTACCCAGCTCGATATTTCAGCTACCGCCATAAGACGCATGATTGCGGAAAAACAAAATCCGGGTTTTTTATTACCGGATGCTGTCATAGAATACATCAAGCAAAACAGGCTTTACGGTTCGGAAGAACCTGTAACCTGACACAACGCTCCGCTGGAAACATCCACAAGTATGCGCCATGTGTACCCTAGCGGGCGATGACAACAAGCAAAACGTGATGGCACAAGCCATCCCCTTCAATTCTAGGATCTAACTTAACAACCATGCAAACAGAAGAATTATTGAAAATCGTCCAGGATGTCCTGGATGAACGTAAAGGACAATATATAACAACCCTGGATGTCCAGGGCAAAACCAGCGTTACCGATTACATGGTGCTGGTGACAGGCACGTCCAACCGGCATTTGCGGTCTTTATGCGACCACGTGACCGAAAAGCTCAAGGAAAACGGTTTTAAGCCCCTAGGTCTTGAGGGTGATTTGAGTTCCGATTGGGTATTGCTGGATTTAGGCGATGTCATTGTTCATGCGATGACCGCGCAAGCGCGCGAGTTTTACCAGCTGGAAAAATTATGGTCGGTAGACCGTCCCAAGGAAGCCGCCGGTTAATCCGCACCCCACCATCCAGCGCACACGGACTGACAACCTAATCGCTGAAGCAGGAAACATGACCGGAGGCCGCGCTTAAACAGGACGCCGCAAGCGGGCGACCCTAGCCAGCGGCACCGCGCACAAACAGCAACGCGCCGACATCAGTGTAGGCCAAGCCATGCGCGCTACCAGCCGGAGCCAGTTGATACTCGCCTTCCCGCAGCAATATATCGCCCAAAAACACGTCCCCTTCCAGCATCATGCACTCTTCGTTTTTAAGATGGGCATGGGCTGGAACGGTTGCCCCCGGCAATAGACGATAAAAACAGGATGCCATGCCGCCGTCCGCATACAGCTCTTTTTTAAACACGCCCGACCCCAACTCTTGCCAACCCTCATCATTCGCAAAAACCGTTTGCGCGCTACCGCCACGAAACGGCAGCAGCCCACCCAACAGCTCCCGCAACACCGTCGCCCCATCGCCCAGCGACGTGCCGCGCAGAAAAGCCAGTGCGCCCTGCCGTGATTGAATACTGGCATGACGGCTGCCTGCCGGGGCAACATGGTAATCAAACAAACCCAGCTCCAGTTCGCCTATCTGCAAGCCGCCGCGCAGCACGATGCCTTCTTCCAGCCAACTATGGCGATGCACAGGCAAAGCCGCGCCGGCGGCAAACTCGATCAGCACCGAATTGCCCACGGCTCCTCCGCGCCATAAGGTCTTGTAGCGGATGCCGTCCTTGACCGGGCTCCACACTCCGTCTTTCAACCTGACGGTAAGCAGCCCGGCATGTTCGGCAATACTGTGCGCCATCCGTTGCCCTAACCGCCCGGCAATAGCCTGATGCCGCACACCATCTGCTGCTGCCGACTGCGGCGGCACTACTGCGGCCAATAGCCACTCTAATTCGGCTGGCTCGAACACCTCGGCCTGATCTGGATTTTCTGTTTTATGATTCATACATTCATCGTGAAAAATCGGCATCATCTGCCAGTGTTTGCCTAAGGCCCAGTAGCGCCCGCCGAATTTGCGACTTTACCGTCCCCAACGGCAAACCGGTATGCCCGGCAATCTCGTCATGGCTGAATCCGCGAAAAAAAGCCAGCGCCAACAACTGCCTAGGGAGCGGATCGAGTTGCGCCAAAGCTTCATGGACTCGGCTGCCTTGCTGGACTAGCGCCAGCAGATCGTGGGGGTTATCGGGCACCGCCAAATCCATCCCGGACACATCCGCATGGGATTCGGCGTAATCCGTACGCCGCATAGTATCAAGTGCGCGGCTGCGGGCTATGGTCATGACCCAGGCGGCGGCATTGCCCCGTGCCGGATCGAAACGCGGCGCCTGCCGCCATACCTGCCAAAAAGTGTCTTCGGCAATTTCTTCAGCCAACTGCACACAACGCGTCATGCTCAACGCCAAGCCGTAAACCCGCTCCAGCAGGCTGTCATAAAGCGCCGAAAACGCTGTTTGGTCACGGTCGACAATGCGGCTTATCAAGTCTTGCAAATGCTGCTGTTCGACGGCGTCAAGTCCGGACGACTTCCGCTTGCCCACAGCGGCGTCACCGGAACCCCCCGCGCAACACTCTCCCTCCGGCTGCTCGGCAGCGCCGTTGCCCATCACTAACAGGTTCATGATATTGTCTCTTTCGCTGCCGGCCTTATTGTTCATTTCGGTATCGTTATTAGTTAATACGCATGCAAGGACGATCTGGATGCACAGCCTTGGCATAAGCTTAAGGATGTGCGGAAAGTAGTTTTGGCAACCATTTAGCTTATTATTGAAGCGGGCCGTGCACACCATCAGGGCGTCGACCTGTAGTCTAGGCCGAGAAGGCGCGCACGGCGCGCCCTACCGTAAACACGTTGGCAAAAGCCTTAAGCGTTACCCAGTCCTGGGCTTAGGCCTTTCAGGTATTAATCTATCTTCGGCACACGAAACTTGAAAGGCCTAGACAAAGGCATTACGACTGTAGATATGTCCTTGAATGCGTCCTATCGGGCATGATCTACAACCTTATCCATATCACTCAAACTTATTGGGCAACCAGCCCCTGTCCACGCATTCCCGGAAACACCAGGCCGGTGTCGTCTCGGTTTTATAGCTCCAGAAAAACCAGCCCAGATACCTTTCAAACGTCGCCAATTGCGCTGCGGCGTGGGCGCGGTACGCGACTTCGGTCTGGAAATTATCCATACCTTCCAGGGCATGGTTGAACGGGCCATTAGCCCATAAGGAGACAACCCGCAAATCGATACCCAGGCTCCATTCGCCGACCACCGTCCACAAGCCGCGGTCACGATTGATGTCATCGGCTTCATTTTTCCAGTCGACTATCGTCTTTTGGATATGCCCGTAGATGTCGAGGTCTATATCTTCGCGGACAAAGCATTGGTAGCGGTGTATATCGAAGATGACATTGCTGAACTCCGGACTGGTTAAAAAACCGGAATATTCCGTATAAGATCGGAAACCGTCATGAAACACCACGGCAACATCTTCCGGTTTGCAATAGTGACGAATACGATGGTAGGCCTCGGTGTTATATGTTTTCAACAGCTCCGTGGCTATATCCCAGCGCGGTTCGTTCAACACTTCAATGGCATGCAAACAAGGCCGCTGCTGGTAACGTTCGGCCAAGCGCCCCAGCACGGACAAGGCATGCTCAATATAAGCATCCTGGGTATGCCATTCGCAGACATCCTTGATGCCACCGTTATCAAAGCCATTCTGGCAACCGGGTGCGGCATGCAGATCCAGCACGATATGCAGGCCAAATTCTTCCGCCCAATCGAACGCACGATCCAGGATGTCTATGCCACCGACGACAAACGGGTATTTATAATCACCGTAAGCAGGGTGGTAAGGGTAATCCGGTCCGAATATCCAGTGACCTACTGGAATGCGTACCGCATTGATGCCGGTATGGGCTATCCAGGCAAAATCATCGCGGGTGATAAAGGTGTTCCAGTGCTGTTTCAGGGTTTGCTCGGCACGCTCACCCAGCTCTACACAGTATGATGTTTCATCGGTTGCCGCTAAGCCGTCAAATAAACTGGGCACCATCCATTTTTCGATGACCAGCCAACTGCCTAGATTGACGCCGCGTAATTTTTTGCCCCATTTATTGTTATAGCTGTTCTCATAACCTGTGTTCATGTGCATGCTCCTGTATTATATTTTTATAGGGGTGGACCCAGTGTCCACAGCTTAAGCTTTCAATAAGCGCCAGCCCGAATGAGTCTTGGGCCTGGGCAATGAACGTTATAAAACCAGCTTACGCTGATGGTAAGCCTCAGCGGTAGGCTGGTTAGTCACGGTCAGCAACGTCGCATCGGGCAGCTCCTGACAAACCAACCGGAACATCTCGGTTTCACCATCAGGATTCAACGAATCAAAGGCTTCCTGCAATAATATCCATTTGGGCCGCCGCAACAACAATCTCACCATACCTAAGCGCTGCTGCTGTTCGCGGGGTAGCGCCGTGTCCCAAAAATCGACTTGGTCCAGTTGTTCGACTAATTCTTGCAAACCTACAAGCTCCAGTGCTTGCTCAAGTTCAGTTTGGCCCACAGACCCGCTAGTGGACGGGTAACAAATCGCATCCCGCAGAGTTCCAGCCGGCAAATACGGCCTGGGCGGCATAAAAAACATCGGCTCGTCATCCGGCAATTCAATGCACCCGGAACCCCACGGCCACAAACCGGCTATCGCCTTAAACAATTTGGAACCGCTAAAGGTGTTACCGGTGATAAGCACCCGTTCGCCGGCCCTGATATCCACCGTTATCGGAGACACGCAAACCACGCTATCCAACCTGGCAATACATAAATCCTGAAAACGCAAAACCGAATCCTCGCCTTTTTCCAGCAAAATACGATGGGGGTCGGCTTTTGCCAGTTCTACCTCCAAATCGTCCAAGGCCTGCACCAGGCTTAGCACTCGTTCGACTGAAGCGCGCCATTGCGCGACCGTAGACATATTATCGACCGGCCAGGACAAAGCGGAAGTCGTTTGCTGAAACGCCTGCACCGATTGCATGAGCGCGCCCAAACTAATGCTTCCGAGAATATAACGGGGCGCGGACACCAGCACCGGGAATGCTGTCGACAGCACCGAATACCCTGACGTGAACAGCATAATGTTCGACATCGCCCGCGTTTGCCGGTTAAACGCATCGACGATATCACCGAATAATCTGACAAAACGCTTTTGCTCATCGGCCTCGCCGTGAATCAACGCTATCGCCAGCGAGTTTTCCCGTGCAGTCACCAGATTAAAGCGAAAATTGGCTTCTGCGGTTTGCCGGACATCGGTCGCATGAATAAGCGGCTTGCCGATACGCCAACCCAAAAAAGATGCCACAGCGGCATAGATCATCGCTATCCAGACTAAATGCCCATGTATAGGCATTTGAATCACGCCCAAATCGATGACCACGGTACCCGAAAGCTGCCATAGTATCGTCGTGAAACTGACCAAGACCAACAGACTGTAAAACAACGAGTGGCTTAAGGTGATCGCATCTTCGGTAGCGATGCGGATATCTTCGGCAATACGACCGTCTGGATTATCGTGACTGGCTGACTGGATATGCGTCACCTGATAATGGTGCGCCTTATCCATCCACTGGCCGATGACGCGTTCCGTCAGCCAGTTACGCCAACCCACCTGCAACTGACGCTTGATTTTTAGATGGCTGACGGTAACCGCCATACTGGCTGCAAAAATCAACAGCAGCAGCATTGTCTGTTTCAACAAACCCGACATCGAATGCTGTTCAAGCGCATTGAACAACGCGGCGCTCCATTCGGTAATGACGACGGCTATAGCCATCTGCATGACCGTAAGCACGATCAGCGCCAGCGTCAGCTGGCGAATAACGGCCTGGTTTTCCGAGCGCCAAAAAGGCCCTGCCAAGCGTATAAATTGTATGAAAAATCCGTTTGAATACCGCATGTCTGATGTGCTCCAGTGTCGGGGGAAAATAGTCTTGCCGGTGTTACGGGCGGCTCCGCCATCAGGACAAGGGCTATATGCTGATGACGGCATTGTTTAACAGATATTAATATTATATTTCATAAATGGCCCGGTATGATTGATTTTCGACCTACTCCCTCTGAGTCGAAAAGCGCTGAAGTTTTTACCAGAGGTCATTATTCAGCCTTTTCTCACCGATAGTGTGAAGATAACGGGATTTCGCCCGTTATATCTCACACCACCGGGCATGCTGTTTTTCGCATCCGGCTGTTGAACCCAGCTACTCAAAGCTATAGTGGACCCCAAAAAGACAGACAATAGTTTAAGATGGTGCCTATCATAAAAAGGTAGGCTGTATGAGTGAAAAAAAAACGCACGATCATGTCCGGCGCACAAAAAGCGAAAGTGGTGTTGGAGGGGGGAAGGCAACAAAACGGTGAACGAGATAGCCCAGAAGTTCGGCGTCCACCCGACACAAGTCGGCCTCTGGAAAAAGGCGTTGCCGGAAAATGCCGGACAGTTGTTTGACGTGAAGCGCGGCCCAATGTCCATTGACCCACAAAGCGAACCGGAACGCCTGTACGCCAAGATAGGCCAGTTGAACAAACTGGACCGGCTTAAAAAAAGTCCGGGATCAACCACTGGGTAGCGGTGCAAAAGTCTTTTAACAAACAAGCCTGATTTTTACAGGTTTGTAGACATAAAAATGTTAAATCTGATCGAGAAAACGTCTACGTTTTGAAAACCGGCAACGCCTACCGTCACACAAAACGTAGGGCGCGCCGCGCGCGCCTTTTCCGGTATCGAACCGCCGATGGCGCGTACAGCGCGCGGAGAGAAAAGGCTGAATCATGAGCTCTGGCAAAATCTTCAACGCTTTTTGAATCAGATGGGAGTAGTGACTCATACAGGGATACAGCTTATCAACAGAAGCCCAAAATGACTTAAACGCGGTGAAGAGCTATGACCGCATGATTTGGGGAACCAGAAAACCAAAGCCTATCTTTCAGAAGTCCAACCTCGTTTAGAAATGCCGCTTATATCTACAGAGCTTGGCAATAAGGGCTGATATTATTGATGGTTCACGTAGCGTTAGCCGACGGCCTATTTTTTACTGGAGTTGTCAGCAGAAATTGTCCGCATCCCACATAGCCGCATGGTTCTAACCGGACATTTGGGGTGGCTTTTGAAAAACGACCACTTATTTTCCGGAAAAACCCATCGCCTGTCTGGTTAGCATGCTTTTAGCGCCAGGGATATGGTCAAGCACAGCAAGCCCGATATTTCTGGCGGCGGCGAGAGCCAGCCAGTCATTCGAAAAAATTTTGACGACGCTGTCGGTAAAACCGATGACCCGGTCATGATCTTGCTGCCTCGCCTGTGTATAAGCGGTTAAGATTTCTGCCGCGCCGATATCGGCGCCATTGCTTGCGGCTTGCACCAGACACTCAGCCAGTTCCACGACATCCCGCAAGCCTAGGTTAAAACCCTGGCCCGCTACGGGGTGTAGCTGGTGCACTGCATTGCCTATGATTAGCGCACGGCCTGCCAGCATGCGTTCTGCACGTATTAGTGACAAAGGGAAACTGCGCCTGGGAGCTGCCAAGTTGAGTTCGCCCAAGCGGTAGCCGAAACAGTGTTGCAATTCAGCGATAAAATCGGCTTCGCTGCCCAGCATCAAGGCTGCGGCATCTTCGGTGCCACGCGTCCAGACAACTGAACAATGGTTTTTCGCGACCGGCAGCAAAGCCAAAGGCCCGGATGCGGTAAAACGTTCAAATGCGGTGTTGTTATGGGGAATGCCCGCTTTTACCGTAGTCACCAATGCCGTTTGTTGATAATCGGTAAGTTGTTGGGGAATATCCAGCAACTGCCGCACCGAGGAATTGCCGCCATCGGCACCCACCAGCAATTTTGCTGAAACAGTCCATGTCTCGTCAGCATTTTTTAAACTGGCGTTGACTTCGCCTGAGCCGGACATCAGGCCAACAACGCGCGCCGGGCAGTGTACCGAGATGCCGGCCTGTTCCACCAGTTCGGCCAGATGCGTTTCAATATCGCGCGCGGTAATCACATAGCCCAATGCCGCGACGTTTTCTTTTACCGCCGACAAACGGACTTTACCAAAATGACCACGGTCAGAAACATGGATATGGCTGATTGCCGTAGCTTTATCGGTGATACCTTGCCAAACACCCAACTCCGCCAGCACTTCGACGGTGCCTGCCGCTAACGCCAACGCACGGTCACCGGCTGGAGACGCATACCGCTGCCCGCGCGTACTGGCTTCGACTATCGCCAACTTAAGCCCGGCGTCTTTTAATGCCAGCGCCAGACACATGCCCGCCAAACCGCCGCCAACAATCAGCAAATCATAATCAGACTGCATCAGTCCACCTGCATCAGTGCTTCAATCGCGGCTATGGTTTTCGGTGCGCCGGTAGTCAAAATTTCATGCCCTTTGGCTGTCACCAACACATCGTCTTCTATGCGTATGCCTATGCCGCGCCATTTTTCATCGACGGTTTTACAATCGACCGGAATATAAAGACCCGGCTCCACCGTCAATACCATACCGGCTTCCAGGGTGCGCCATTCCTGGTTGATTTTATAATCGCCCACATCATGCACGTCCATGCCCAGCCAATGGCCTGTGCGGTGCATATAAAACGGTTTATA
The DNA here is from genome assembly GCA_030653435.1 of Methylovulum sp. Taxonomy (GTDB): domain Bacteria; phylum Pseudomonadota; class Gammaproteobacteria; order Methylococcales; family Methylomonadaceae; genus Methylovulum. The sequence goes on along the minus strand of JAURZI010000135.1, from coordinate 112,977 downwards.
TTTTTCGTCCTTGATGAGTTTTTTTATCCGACCTTTAAGCAAACCCAAACTCACTAGACCTTTCGTCAGCGTTTCGACGGCGGCATCATGGGCAAAATGCCATGCCGCACCCGGTTTGATCTGTTCGATAGCCGCCGCCTGGGCATCCAGCACCAATTGATACAATTGTTTTTGCGGTTCGCTGAAACAGCCCGATATCGGAAAGGTGCGGGTAATATCCGCAGCATAATGGTCACATTCCGCGCCGGCATCAATCAGCAGCAAATCGCCGTTTTTCAATTTGCCGGTATTTTCAGTGTAATGTAATGTGCAGGCATTTTTTCCGGCAGCGACAATGGAAGGATAAGCAACCGCGCGTAAGCCGCTCTGGACAAAATGGTAAATCAGTTCCGCTTCTATCTGATATTCATACATCCCGGCTTTACAAACCTGCATGGCCCTGACATGCGCGGCCGCCGAGACTTCAGCGGCGCGGCGCATCAGTTTCAGTTCGGCAGCGCTTTTAAACAGGCGCATTTCATGCAGTATAGGCTCAAGGGAAATCAACTCGCCGGGTGCAACCAGACCGCTTCTGGATTGGCTACGGATATGGTTGATCCATTCCAGCAGACCGTGGTCGAATTCGGGGTCGCGACCCATCGGGTAAAATACCTTGGTTTTACCTTCCAGCATGCCGGGCAGAATATCGTCCAAATCGTCTATCGGGAACGCATCGTCGGCATCATAATGTCGGGTCGCACCTTCCAATCCGGCATGTGCACCTTCCCACAAGGCCTTTTTTTCATCGAATTCGCGGCAAAATAAAATATATTCGCCCTGCTCGCGGCCTGGAATAAATACCGCCACCGAATCCGGCTCATTAAACCCCGTCAAATAATAAAAATCGCTATCCTGCCGAAACGGATAATCCACATCACGGTTACGAGTACGCACCGGCGCGCTGCCGATTAATGCGATATTGTCCTTGCCGATGCGCTGCATCAATTGCTTGCGGCGTCTTTTAAACTCTGTTTGTTTCAAACCCGTCTCCTGGCGTGCCGTCCTCAGACTGGACGCTAAACTCGTCCCGCAACAACAGCACTGCTGACCTTAAATATTCGGTAATTTCAGTATAAGCACGTTCATCTTCTTCGCCTTCCACATCGGTATCCAGCTTGGTAAACTCACTAATATCCTTCAGTATTTCCTGTACTTCTTTGCTAATGCCGGAGACCAGATGGGTAGCGCCTATGCCGAACAAAAAACCCTGGCACCAGTTTTTTAATGCCAAGACCTGATGGTTTAAAGCCGTATCGTCATCCGGCAAAAACAGGTCGAAAGCAAAGTCATCACTCGCCAGCAAACGCCGCGTTTCGTCAAACAAGCGCACCAGCACCTGTTGTTCCGCAGCCCCTATCGGGCTTTCATTGTCCAACAACTCCGACAACCAGTATTCCGCCGTTGTCCGGTCATTGGCGCAGAGCATGCCAACCGCCATGCCATGCGCCTCAGCTGCCGACAAATCGGCAGCTGTTTTCATGAATATCGCATTCACTATCGGATAACTCATAAATCCCACATTATTGTTCACTATAGCTAAAAGAAAAATAGCGCTTATGCTACCATTGTTCCCATTAGAGGTGCGTCGTTAATCCCCACGACCAACACCCGCCAGCCCTTTTTACCTGAAATTTCAGCAGTGTGAAACGCTTACTTTAAATAAAGCCTCTGTTACCGCCATGACATCATCACCCAACGACCAACCTATCGAACTAAAAGAACTCGAAGATAAACTGGATCAGCTTATCGTACAATATTATGCCGTGAAAAATGAAAACCACACGTTAAAAACAAAACAGGAAGCCTTAGTCCAGGAAAAAACCCAACTATTGGAAAAAACAGCTTTAGCCAAAACCCGAGTTGAGGCCATGATTACCCGCCTAAAAGCAATGGAGCACGACGTATGAATAATAAACCCCAATCCGTATTGCTGCTGATTATGGGCAAAGAATACAGAATTGTTTGCGACGAGGAAGAACAGGATGACCTGATGCATTCTGCACAGCAACTGGATGCACAAATGCGTAAGATGCGTGATTCCGGTAAAGTGAACGGTGCAGACAGAATCGCGGTCATGGCAGCCCTTAATCTGGCCCATGAATTGCAGGTCTTAAAAAACCAAAATGCGTCTCTAAAACTAAGCTTGGGCGAATGTTTGGCTAATATCAGCCACAAAATAGAAAACGTTTTAGAAAAGCCTTAAACACGCTAAACTATTCACCTGTATCTCCTGCAGTGCCCGACAGTGTGCTGGGTGTTTCCTGAACCTGTATTACCCCCGGGGGCTGATGTCTACCATGGTGTGCAGGCCCGTTTTATACGGGAAGCCTGATTGGTCGGCCGTGCCCCCACTTGAACCGCCGGTTCAAGGACGAAAGCGCATACCGGCACAGGTGGGAGATGCAGCTTTTATCCGAAAATATACGCATCCGTGGGCGCCCCACACCTCCACTGCAAACACCAGCGTCTGGCTGGCCTACCTGCACAGTCCAGCAGCAGCATCACTCCCCATTTTCCATGCCACGGACGATACCGTTGGGAAGAACAGCCGCCATGGCTGCACCAGCTGCCGCGTTAGTGCTCATACTGACCGCAATGCGGTCAATATCCAGCACCAAAGCCAGCACCATTTGCGTTTTGCTGTTTATATCGTTGCTGACTATGGCCTCGCCCATCACATTTCCGCCCGCCATGCCGGTGGGCAGAGGGCGTAAACGGCTGACCGCTATTTCGGTGATTTCCCCCAAGGCGTCAGCAAGAATGCCCAATTGGGAACCCTCTTTCCTGCGTACAATAATGACTTGCCGTTTGCCTACCGGCAAGCTGGATTTAGCCTTAACCAGCGCAGCCACATCGTATAAGGGGATGATTTCGCCCCGGTATTTGAAATAACCGACAAACGTTGACCCCGCCTTAAATGCAGGCGATATATCGGTCATGCTGCCCGGGTCGACCGCTTCCACGACACTGTCCGCTCGTAGCCAAAACCATTTGCCGCCGATGTGGAAGGTGGCGATACCCACCGTTTCGCCATCGGTGCCGCGGTCGGACTGGATAATGACCCGAGCATCCAGATCGCCCTGCTCTTGCTCGACAGCATCGCACAACGGCAAAAAGACCTGTGCAATCACATCATTGCGGTAACTACTGTCAGCAGTATTATTGAATTCGCGGTAACCGGCGCTCATGCGTGCACCTATCGTGTAATAACGGCCATTGTGCCGTACCACTCCTGTACGGGATTCACCAGCCTCCAGCGATAAATAATGCGTATCCACGCACAGCCATGAACCGGGTGTATAGGTCTCATCCGAACAGGCGATAACCCTGCCGCTACGGTCAACAAACACGGCGAAAGCGCCGATGACCGCCTCACCATTCTCAGCCCGCGGCAAGGCGTCGCGCAACATGGCCGAAAACTGCAGTTCGGAATCGAAGACAATCCCGACTCCGCCCACCACGGTATTCCTGCCCGGTGCGCGCACCGCCGCGCCGTATATATAGGTATAACGCCCGCCATAAAGTGGCGTGGCATTAAAAGCGGATACCGCATAGCTTTGCGAATCACTCAGCGCCAGCACCCTTCCCACCCATTCTTCAGTCAAGGTCTTGCCTACCAGACGGGCTTCATCCTGGTTAGATACCGCCACGATGCGGCCTTCTGCATCAAACAGGATCAGATTCGTATAGACGGTATACAAGTCATTAATGCCCCAGAGTATGTCACTCAAGCATTTAGTGCCCTCCTCATCCACTTGCCCATCGGTCAACAAGCTGCGGAAATCGGACGTCAACGCCCACCAACGGCAATCATTGGCCCGTTCGTAAAGGTTGCGGTCCATAATATCGATGGCCAACGATGCCAGGAAAGGGCTGTCCTGAAGAATCGCCGAGACGACAGTTTCATGCAAGTTGGCGATAGAGCGTTCAAACACATCCTTGGTCTTGCCGCCCGTATTGCTGATCTCTCTGAGCAAGATTTTGGAAAAATAAGGGTCAACGGACTGATTGGCGCTGCCCAAGCGGACATGGCCATTCCATACCGACCGGTTCACATCGGCCAATATGCTTTCCGCCTGGGCAGGAATACTACGCAAGGCATCGCCAAACAACGACGGACTGCCCATCATCGTGGCCAAGACTTCCGGCTCCACATCCCGCAACATATCGGACGAATCTTTGTTAAACGCATGCTGGACGGGCAGCATCACATGCCCAAACCAGCCCGTCCCCATATAACCCTGGTAGCCTTGCGTCGGTCGCGTGGTCGCCAAATATTCCAGCCCGCCAAAGCGGACGATACGGTAATCGGCATCCAGCACCGGTTCCATACGGGCGCCCAGCGGGATATGGTAAGCATCGGAACTGGCAACCACCCGTCCCGTATCGTCGATCAGCGTAATCACCGACCAGTCGTCCTGGCTCACCAGATTGCCAAAAATACTCTCCATTTCATTCTCAAAGCGAAAACACAGAAACAACACACCTATGGGCTGGCCGTTATCGCCCGTCACCCGAAACGAATAGCCCAGGGTAGTCTGGCCCGGCAACAGGTCATGCTCGCGGTAGGTTTCAACATAAGCCGCCTGCGTCGTCAGCGCCTCGACAACCAACGGGTCATTACTGCGCTCAACGACTACGCTATCATCCAGCCTGACCAACACTTTGCCCGAAGTGTCCATCACCACAATATCCGAATAAACCGAATACTTCTGCACATATTCGCCGAAACGCACGAGAATACTGGCGCGTTGCGCCCTGAGTTTATTGATATGGTGAAAATCATTATTTTTTTCCGCCATCGCCAGCACGAACTGGCGCACGTCCTCATCGGTGGCCAAAAAACCGATATCGGCAGTACGTTCAAACAAATTACGCACCAAAATATCAATCGCCACCTGGGCCTTGGCTATCATTTCCATGACCGATTTTTTTAGGATCTCGCCGCCCAGCTGGTTGAGCAAGGTACTGGTCAGCAGATTAAAGGCCTGACGGGAGGAGTTCATATCGGTGCCTACCCCAGACATCTGCCCCAGCAAAGTCAGGTTGTCCCAAACAGCCTGCAAGCCCTGCAACACCTCCCGATACTCTTCCACTGCGTTCATGTGACGGATAACACCGATCAAGCGGTCATCCAACTCAATGTTTTTATAACGCGTCATATAAAATATCCCCACTTGGAAATAACGCCGCAAGATAATCCCTGCATGCAAAACAATAACCGCAAGGCATGGCGGTTATTTTATGGTCGGCATTAACGCCGTATTAGATGATAATGGTTCGGCCCAAGCTTTCGCATAACAACAGAATACATTTAATTTGATAATAGATGAGGGCTTAAGCATGACTCTTAATGGTTAACAGCCAACAAAGCGCCTGAGCAAAAACAAGCAATTATCACACCATATCTAAATACCCCGAAAGCAACAGCACGCTTATCCGCAGTAGCTCCAGGTACATTCCAGGCCGCTTACGGCTAATAACGCCGCCCATGCTTTCAATACCTGAAGACAAGGCATATCATTACCGACACCGCCCGCCTGTAGCCGTTAACACAAACACAACGAGCCCGCCCCAGACTAGCCGCATTGCACCATAACAAACAAACAACCCCATAATTCGCACCAACATAGACCCATCGAACCGGAAAAACCTCTGCTTTTACTACAAATTTATAATTAAATTCAATCAGTTAAATATAAACAACCCGCTATCAGGATAGTCCCGTCATGAGCATTCCGTTTGCCAGCCAACACACACCGTCCTTCCCAACGCTGTTGCAGCACCTGGGCACATCCGTGCTGGTATCCACTTATCAGGCCGGTCAAATGATTATCCTGCGCTCCCAAGACGGCATACTCAATACGCATTTTTGCGCCCTTACCAAACCGATGGGACTGGCTGCATACCAGGAGCGGCTAGCCGTAGGCACGGCATACCAGCTTTGGGAATATGCAAACCTGCCCGCCGTGGCGGACCAATGCACCGACCCAGCCCCCCATGATGCCTGCTATCTGCCGCGCACCGTGCATATCACCGGCGATATAGACATCCATGAATTGGCTTACGCCGATGACGGGGAACTATGGCTGGTCAATACCCGCATGTCCTGTTTATGCACGTTGGATTCGGCCTACAGCGTCGTGCCGCGTTGGCGTCCTCCGTTTATCAGCGCTTATGACCTGACCGACCGTTGCCATCTAAACGGCATGGCGCTCAAAGACGGCAAACCCGCGTTTGCCACGGCACTGGGAAAAACCGATACCCCTACCGGTTGGCGGGCCAATAAAGCCTCAGGCGGGTTGCTGATGAGCGTGCCGGACGGACGCATTATTGCCGATGGCTTGTCGATGCCGCACTCGCCACGCTGGCATCAAAACAAACTGTGGTATCTGGAATCCGGTGCGGGGCAGCTGTGCACAGTGCATACGAAAACCGGCCAACGGACAGTCATCGCGCAATTGCCGGGATTTACGCGCGGCCTGGATTTCTGCGGTCGCTACGCGTTCATCGGCTTGTCGCAAGTACGCGAAACAGCGGTTTTCTCAGGCTTGCCGCTGACCGCCCAAACAGACGAGCGGCATTGTGGGGTTTGGGTGGTCGATATCGAAACCGGGCAGATTATAGGCTGCGTCGCTTTTACCGGATCCGTGCAGGAAGTTTTCGCGGTACAGGTGTTGGCACACCGTTTCCCGATATTGCTGGACATCGACGACCCGCTAGTGCGCTGTTCCTATGCCCTACCCGATGTTGCACTGGCAGAAGTCGCGATGCCAACCCCGCTGGCCAAGGCATTTGAACAAGCCACACGGCAACACCGCGAAGCGCGTCTGGATGCCGCGATAACCGGCTACCGCCAGCTGTTGGCGGAAGCCCCGGAACATATCGCCGCACGTTATCAGCTGGGCGTGGCATTGACTGACCAGGGCCGCTGGCAGGAAGGTGCGGACGAGTTATTACGGGTGATAGCCTTGCAAGCCAACCATGCCGAAGCCCACAATAGCCTCGGCCTGTGTTTCGCAGCGCAGGAAAACTGGACGAAAGCGTTATGGCACTACGAGCAGGCATTGACCGCCGACCGGCAATACGCCATCGCACACGTCAACCGTGCGATGATTTTGCTTAAACTGGGACGCTGGGCAGAAGGTTGGGAAGGTTACGAATGGCGCTGGCAAACGCCGGCCTTCACTCCATTCGCCTGCCTGCAACCACGTTGGCAAGGCGAAGCCGTCAACGACAAAATCTTGCTGGTGCACACCGAACAAGGTGCAGGCGACGCCATACAGTTCGCGCGTTTTTTGCCGCAAGCGGCACAACGCTGCAAAAAGCTGCTGCTGGCTTGTACTGAAGCGCTACGCCCATTGCTGGCTGGCGTGGCAGGTGTGGCGGAAACACGGGTGCCGGGAGCGGTCGCGCCGGATAGTTTCGATTATGTCTGCCCGCTGCTAAGCCTGCCGCAGCTATTAGGCATCACGCTGGACACGCTAAGCGTCACGCCGGCTTATTTACACGTCCCCGACCCTATCAGCGTACCCAAGCTTGCGGAGGTTAAGAAATTGCGCGTGGGCATCTGCTGGGCAGGCAATGTCACGCATCCCAATGACCAGCACCGGTCTTGCCCGCTAGCAAACTGGCTGCCGCTATTCACGTCACCCGGCATTGTTTTCCATAGCCTGCAAACACCGGTCAGCCGCGCCGAAGCCGCGCTGCTGACCGCACACGGCGTTATCAATCTGGAGCCGGAACTTAGTGATTATGCCCGCACCGCTGCGCTGATAAACCAGCTTGACCTTATCATCAGCGTCGACACCTCGGTAGCGCATTGCGCCGGCGCACTCGGCAAGCCGGTCTGGGTATTGCTCGGACCTCACTCGGATTGGCGGTGGCTACTGGATCGTGACGACAGCCCGTGGTATCCCGGCATGCGCTTGTTACGGCAACAACCGGCTGCGGGTTGGCCGGCCATTATCGGACAAATAAGCAAGGAATTGACTGAAATCAGCCGCAGTTTCCAGTAAAAACCTGGACTTTTGACAGCATAAAAAACTTAATAAAACCATCTTGAGTATGCTATAAAACCCGCTCGTGCAATCCCAAAAATAATCACAAAGAGAAGGTGAGGTTCTTATGAAAAATAAAATCCGCTCGTTTTTAGCCCTGCTGTTGCTAACAGTAGCAGCAAACCCGTTATTCGCAGATACGACCACCGTTAACATCAAAGATTTTCAGTTTCAGCCGGACAGTAAAATTATCAACCTAGGGGATAGCGTCAAATGGCTAAACCAGGATGCCGTCCCCCACACCAGCACTTCAGATAATGCGCTGTGGGACAGCAAAACGTTGTCATCGGGCGCATCGTTTATCCGGGTTTTCGATAAACCCGGTAAATTTCCCTATTTCTGTAGCATCCATCCCGGCATGAAGGCCAGCATCACCGTCCGTACCGAGGAACAAACCCAAATAAAGATAGGTAAAGACATCATCGCCGCAAACCCCAAACGGCTGCCGATTAAACTTAACCTTGCCAACAAAGACCCCAATCAAGTTTACTTGGGTAGTTATATCGTCAACGCCCAAGGCGGCTGCGCCGATTGCCACAGTTGTCCGTCATACGCCGCCGGACATGACCCTTACAAGGGGGAAACCAAGCAATTTAACGCCATTTCTTATTTGGCCGGCGGAAAAGCATTTGGACCGTTTATATCGGCCAACTTAACGCCTGACAACACCGGAAAACCTGCGGGAGTGACTCTCGCGCAGTTTAAGGATCTGATGCGTACCGGCAAGGATCCCCATACTCCGGGAAACACCTTGCAGGTCATGCCTTGGCCTGTTTATGGAATGATGAGTGACCGTGATCTTGAGGCGATCTATGCCTACTTGACCAGCATCCCAAAAGCTACTCAACCTGAACCTGCCGCTTGCCCCTAAGCGGCTCCTGCAAGCCTGGCAGGTCTATAAAACTTGCCGGGCCTTCCGCCCCATCTAAAAGCAATCCGTCTAAAGCCTTGGGTACGCCATCAGCGATAGGCAAGCAACCCGCCAAGCATAACGGCATACCCCTCACAACATTAATGCAATTCAAATTCCGACGGATTAAGCCCCAGCTCTCTGGCTATCCTGGTTGCCACCGCCTTCTCGGAAATATCAAAATTGCCGTCAGCAGCGGCTATCGCGATAATCATGCGTATCAGCAAGCGCGCCGCTTCGGCATTGGATTTCATTTTTCCTAAAGCCTGATAGGCTTTGGCTTCGCCGATGTCTTTATCAAATTCAAGCTGCGCGACAAAATCCTGGAACGCCTTGATGACATCACTGGTGGTGAACACCGACAAGGCGTCATGGCCTTCAATAAATTTAATCATTTTTTGTTTTTCTTCTGCGCTGACGCTGCCGTCGGCCATCGCAACCAAGGCTGAACCGGCCATGGCCGCATTAAGAAAATCCTTGTTTTTAAATTTTAACACCTCAGTTTTTAACTCATTGGCTTTGGTTTTTAATTGGTTAAGAAAGTTATCGAAACTCATGTGGTACTCCTAATGTAATAGTGATTGGTACGGGTTGAAAAAAACGGTCCCTAGACCGATAACTCGGCATAGGCGTCAAGCGGCCTGGGCATGTTGACACCATAACAGGCTTGCCTGCTGATGATGGCTTTGCTCCATTGTTGATGGGTCGCCACTTCACACATCGTATTGTGCATCCTGAAAACAGCCGGTGCTTCTTTTTCGCTTAGGCTTAAGGCCATTTCGTAGTCTTCTTGATCGACCGCATAAGCGGCTTCAATGACTGGTACTTGTGCAGGATGTATCGCCGTTTTACCGGTCAGCCCATGGGCCATGTCTAGCCTGATTTCTTTGAGCAAGGTTTCCGTATCCTCCAGATATTCAAAGACCGGTGCCGACAGCGAAAAACCGTGCGGTTTGAAAATGGTGACCAGCTGCGAGATAACGTTGCCCATTGGCGTGTCATAAAGCGTCAGCGACCGTGGTTTACGGATGCCCAGCAAATTCATCAGATCATTGCCGCCTATACGCAGCATCAGGATATGCGGAAAAATCGCCGCCTGCAACAAACCTTGACGCAAGGCGCACATGGCCGCGCCTTCAAACACTTCTTTAGTCTCCAGGGTCGGCATGACTTTGAAAGGGCGGCCTTGTAGCTGATCGAAATAAGCGTGAAAAACACTTTCATTGAATTTCGGCAAGACAAAGCCGTCGATTTTTTCAATACCGGGCATATCCAGCAAACGCGCCAGTATTTCGGGGTTTCTGGCTCGAATAAAACGGTAACGCATAGGCGTTTCCCTGAAGCCTTGCAGGCATAAACCCAAATGGCGCAGGCTGCTGTCAATCTGGTTGTGGGACACCGCGTCCTCAGTACAAAAAATCATGGAGCGTAGCCAAGGCAGCTTTTCACCATTGGCAATATCCATCAGATCCAGGCGATGCGCGGGCATATACAAGGGCGCACCTAACATCCACGGTGAAAACGGTTCAGGTATGGAGTCATTTGGTCTAGTCATAGTGCATCTCTTTGATTAACGCTACGGCGTGGTATGGCAAATCCTTGCATTCTTCCACCGGGACTGACTTGGCTTCCGCCAGCCAGAGCAAATGTCGGGTTGCTTCCGATGCCAAATCCTGTAACAGCAGCAGTCTGGCCTCGCGGCGTAACAGCACGCGCGTCGCCTCGCCGATACCCGGCTTGATGTAATGCGGGCTGCTTACCTGATAGCTCCCGGCAATGCGCTGTAATAACGCTTGTGAAACCGTTTGCAACTGTTCCCGGTCCAGTTCGGGATGCGGATTATTTTGCGGGCCACATCGGATGTGGTCAACACAGCTGAGTATTTCAGCAACAAAATAGTTCGATAAATCATGTTCCTTAAATTGTTCATAATAAACACAACCGTGAAAATCCGTGGCGCCTAGCCTATTTTTATCATAAACCGAACGACTGACCAATCCCGATACCGTGGCATTCAGGATGCACGACGGAATCAAATAATCGTCTGACGATGCCGCCACTGCGGCATCACCCGATAAATCGGTCAACACATACAATTCGGCAGGAATGGACACCCCGTCACTGTGTGCAAAATCTTGCAAACTGGCTGCCAGCTGCCTAGCAATCACGCCTTTTCCAGTCCACCCATCGACAAAAACCAACGTCTCTAGCGCATGGTGCTGGACAATATAGCGCAGGGCATTCCGGTCTATGCCGACATCCCTGAGTATGGATACCGAATAATGGGCGGCATCGGTGTTGAAATGGCGTTTGAGCACCTGCTTCAGCAACACGCCGACAGGCGTTCCTGCCCGCGCTAATGACACCAGTGTGACACCGTGCGGGCGCGTTGCCAGAATGCGTTCAGCCAGTAACGCCACATGCCCTGCCACTCGCATTTTATTGGCGGCCATCGCCTGATAAAACAGCGCTAAATAATCCTCTTCCGGCAAGGTTTCATGCGACAGCAGTTGCGAATAATGTTGTTGACCCGATTGTATCAAGGCTTCCTTGGCGTGCACCGGCGTATCCGGCATCGTCACCGGCGTCAGCAGAAACCTGACCGCATCCGGCGCATAACTGCCGGTAAATGGTGTTAACGTCGCCATTATGCAGTAACCAGCGCGTCAAACAACTGGGTATTTTTCGGGATTAACGCATAATCGCATAAGGCCAGAAACGGCGCATCGGTCCTGCTGTCGCCCGCACCAAAAGTCAAGACATCGGCATGTTGCTGTTTATAATTGTCCAGCAAATAGCTGACGGCATATTCTTTTTTGATGATGCCAGGCAATACGGCAAGATTATTGCCATTCAGATGCCAGTATAAGCTGCCGTCAACAATAGCCGGATGCGCCCGAATAACCGTGTCCAACATTTTTTTCAGCGGGGCTTCGGTGCCGTCGCGATGCTTGATGACGCCATACCACGTAATGTCGAAATCATCCACCAAGCGTGGCTTGTAGCCGGTGTGCAACTGGCAATAAGCCGCGACATCCGCCCACACATCCAGCAATTTTTCATGGTAAACGGGCAGATCCTGCATTATTTTCGCCATCCAGGTAGTATCGACCTCGCCCTGTTTGTCTAAAATGACTGCGCCGTGATTCAACACCACTTCTTCCTGAAAAGGCAGGTTGACGCGCCGGAAAGCATGGATATCGCGCGCCGTAACCGGCACGATTCTGAAGCCCTTCGCCAGCCATTGCCACAGCCATTGCTGTTTGCGTGTCGCGAATGAATTAGGCGTGCCGTCAGGTAAGAATGCCCGCACCTGTAATGTGTTGTCATCAACGCCCGGTGCACATTTTTTCAAAGTTTGGAACAAGGTATCGTCAAGGTCTAAAAAAATGTAGCTTTGCATGGTATAAAGAGTCCGAATTAAGTTCAAATCGTGCGCTGATCGCTTGCCATGCCTGCAAACGGTCTAGCAGTGCCGCACAGAGCGGTGTTTCATGGCACAGTATAATATTACGGTAAGCCGCCGGTTCCAGATTGTAGATAAAATTGGGTATGCCATCGTCGTAGTTATCCTCAAAACGGCAAACCAACGCAATGTCATTACCTTGATGTATCGGCGACCGTGTCGTACTCTGCACTTTCACGTCTAGGCCCTGCGCTTCCAGTGCACAACCCAGCAAATAGGCCGGCGCATTGCATTCACCCGTCCCTAGCACCAAAATCGGCCGGGCATCGTCACTAACGTTTTTTACCAGCCGCAACAGTTCTTCGACGACACCGGCTTCCCATTGTATCGGCGCGGCAATACCTAAACGGCCAGGCCAGGCCATTAGATGTTTTTTACATCCGCCATTGCCGGATACATTAACGACTATGTTGTCGAGGGCTGCATTCTGGCTATCATCAAAATGCAACAATCCCTGACGGAAACACACCCACTCCACGCCGACACCCGCCTGAGCTTCCAGTAATGCACGGTCATCAGGATGTGCAAAATTCACCAGACTGACGATAAATACTTTTTTCAAGCCTGGATTAACTGCCTGATAGGCTTTAATCAGACGTAAAAATGTTTTGCCGGTGCTGATTTCATCGTCGATTAACACCAGGGTTTCGGCCTGTAAAAACCACTCCAGGTAGTCTGGACGCTCAGGATAATACAAGAAAAAGTCAGTAGCATGACTGTGTGCTTCTTCAAACGCCAGCCGCTTACACCCGTCCATCCGATAACGCGTGGTTTGCATAAACAGCGCGCCTTCCAGCCCTGCCAAACGCGCCGCCGCAAATACGCCGTAGCCTAGGCCGGTTGCGGTTTCCGCCATGCCTATCCACAGCGACCCGTGCCCTGCCCCGCGAGCCAGCACGGCGCGCGCCAGAGCGCGGTAAGACCAGCTCATCATTTTGGGCGATACCGGATAATGCTTACCTAATAGTTTGCTCACCAGCAAAAACTTGCGCTTGCTGCTGACACGGGCGGCGAAGCCTAATAACCGTTTGAGAGGAATGCGTCCGGGCGCTATGTCGAGCTGGAGTGTGCCGGTATCCAGTTTAATCGTTAGTGTTTTTTGCATGATTGTTTTTTTGTAAGGAGCAAAAGCCGCTGAAATAGGTCACGGCGGCTTACCTGTTAGATGACTACGATGGCAATACCAAACAACAACGCAACTGACCCTAAAAATCATTGAATTACGCAATTATTTGTCTTAAACCGTCCCGAAAACAGCAAAAGCTCGGTGATTGATTATGCTCAACATCCAAATGCGGGCAGATGTTTTTCGCCCAATTGACTTTTTCTTGAAGAACTAAAGGCGAGCGCTTACCCTTCGACATCAACACATCCAAACCACCAGAATGAACCATATCGGCTAGTGCTTCCCATGTGCCAATTTGCGAATCTTGAACATAACGATCAAGAATGTCTTGTTTAATATCAGAATAAGCTAACTTCAATGCCGCTGAATCACCCAAATACCAGGCTTCCAGCTCTTCAATGGCAATACGAAACAACGTGCGCGGCTTTTTGTCGCAATGATCCAACAACGCGACAAGCTCATTTTTGAACGCAACACAATCGTCTCTGTCGTCAAGATCGACTAAAACGACAACGAGCAAATCAGAGTCTTCTTCATCACCGTAGGCTCTTAATTTAGCCGGTAAATTGTGTAACAAAGTTGGGTCGTTCTTGTTGGATTGTGCCGTTAGATTCTCAGGTATTTTACCCATACCACGGTGTTTATGAATTCTCCACGTATGCGGATTGTTATATTCCCCGATGATTTTACTCATTAAAATGGATAGCGCGGTCAGTTCGCTTTGGCCTTCAACAAGAATTTCAAGGTGCATAGATTCACCGCGCGTCTAAATAATCGCTGTACCACAGCCCACCTAATGGCAGCCCTTCGTTGACCATGTTTTGGACGTATGGAATTTCGCTGGCTCGAGTCACTGTGGCAAAGCCATCTTCTCCTTTTTCCAAAACCCATACTTCATTCGTTTCAAGCGCATCAACAAAATAAGGCTGGTGCGTGGTGATAAAGAGTTGAGTACCACCTTTTTTACCTGTTGCATGGGCGCGAAATTCAGCCGCTAAGGTTTCCAGCAATTTGTGGTATAAGCCGTTTTCAGGTTCTTCAATGCAGATAAAAGGCGGTGGCGTGGGGTCTTCCAACAACAACAAATAAGCAAATACTTTCAATGTGCCATCAGACATTTGCGGGGCATAAAATGGAGCTTGGAAGCCCTTGTCATTGAATCGTAGATATAAATTGTTGGTGATAGGGTCGCGATAGGTGTCAATCTTGTCAATGCCGGGAATTTTTTCCGCTATACGGTTCAAAATGTCCTGAAAAATTTCTCTGTGTTCGCGTTCCATAAACTGCACCACGTTGGCAAGATTGTCGCCTTTGCTGTTGAGGTGTTGTTGCGCTCCTGCCTGCGGCAGATTTCGCGCCGCGTCGGGGGTAAAGTAGCTGAGATACCACCCTTCTATAAACTGGCGAAACGCTGAAATTCTAGGATGTTGTTTGAGTGCGCCTAGCGTGGCAATACCGAGTTTTCTTTTGTCCTCAAGCTCAACGCCGTCTCCTTCTCGTATAAGTGCTTCAAATATTGTCTCTAAATTTGTTGTTTCTTGAAATACTTTTGAGGCCATTGAAAGTCCAAAGCCCTCGTTATCTTCATCAATCTCCTTACCTTTGCTTTTATACGCTGCACCTTTTCCATTAAATAAGCATAAGAAGGCGGTAGACTGACTATCTGCTTTTTTTTTGGTGTGTTGAAAAAGCGACTCATGCGCTACAAAAGGCCGCCCGGAACCTTCGATGTCAATAGTGATTACATAGGTAATGGGACAGGCATTCTCATCTTCCCTATAAAATATTTCAAATTCAATAGCCCCCGTTTGCCCCTGAGAGCGTATTTTTTTAAATCCTCCTCGGCCGCGTAAATCGCAAGCATCCTCTACACCAAATTTAAGTGCATCAGCCAAAAAACCGAAAACATCAAACAAGGTGCTTTTGCCCACACCGTTTTTACCAATCACAACTGTCATCGCAGTGAGTGCTTCTGATTCTGCTTCATTCCACCTTTTTCCGAGTTTAACGTCTTTTAAGCCACGAAAATTTAGTACTCGAATTCCTTCAATTTTAGCCATACTTCACCCTGCCATTTTGCAGCTGCTGATTACAATTCATCTTGCAACACCACCGGCATATTAACCTCAGTCACCCTAAGCCCATAACGAATCACCGGCTGCTGAACCGTCTCGCCGTTAATGCTTTGCCAGGCAATCTGCGCGAGATTGGCACCCGATAAACACGCCATGCCGAAACCGCCGGAAGGGCGCGGATTAATTTCCAACAATCGTGGCCCCTGCACGCCTTCCTTGAACTGGATATTGAACAAGCCATTCAGACGGTAATGCGCCGTTAGCCGTTCCACCATGCCGGTTATTTCGGGATGATTGTCGATAACTTGACCATGCCCGACCAGCTGCAATTTTTTCCGCTGCACGGCACACAGTAATTCGCCGTGCCGACCGGCGCAATCCACGCTCCATTCAGGCCCGGCCAGATGCTCCATAACCAGCAAGGTATCGAATTGCCGAGTGTTCATGATGCCCAGACGCAATTCCTGTAACGGAATCTGATATTCCACGCCCTTAAGCAATTGGGTGATACTATCGCGTTGGGTATCTAAAATCCGAAAACCCAAACCGAACACCGAAACAGCGGGTTTAACACATAAGCTGTCATGCTTCTCAGACAGCGCAACAACTGCGCTATCAAAACTGTCGCTATCATTAACGGCAATAAAATCCATCGTTGCCGCAACCGTTGCCGGTAATGCCGCATAAAAATCCGCTTTGTTATGCAATAAGGTCAGCGTGTCATAGTCGGCAACTGACAATACCTGAACGCCTATGCCATGGAACAGTCCGTGATGCAGGCTGAACAACGCCGCTTCCTTGCCGGGCCAGAACAAACCGATATCATTCAACTTGCAAAAATCGAGACACCAAACCAGATAATCCTGCCCAATCAAGTCGGCAGGTTCAAGATAATATTCGTCAGCCGCCAAAAAAACCGCCGCTGTCGTATGGGTGTGCGTACAAACCAACGTGACTTCGCCAGTCGGCAGCGACTGGCGAAGATTGTTGAGAACCGCGCTGATGGTGGAAAAGGTTTTGTTAAACCAGATTCTCATGCCCTAGAGATGGACGGTTATTTGCGGCAACAAGCTGTCTATGGTGCGGCCATTGCCGTTTTCACCTATCGCGTGCATCTTCCATTCGCCGTTGTGACGGTACAGTTTCGCCATGATTTGCGCGCTGTGCGGGCCTTGCGCGCTCAGTGTGTAACGGGCAATTTCACTCTTATTGCTATTGTCAACCATACGGCAATAGGCATTTTCCACGGCATCGAACGTTTGACCGGTAAACGAGTTAACGGTGAACACCAGCGCCTTGACGTTGGCGGGCACTTTTTCGAGGTCGACGATAATTTGCTCATCATCGCCGTCGCCATCGCCGGTGCGGTTATCACCGGTGTGGACTATGCTGCCGTCACGGCTTTTCAGCTGCTTGAACCAAACGGTGTCCAGCACTTTATTATTGTCATCAAAAACCACGCAAGAGGCATCAAGATCAATGGATTCGCTGCCGCCACCGCCGAACATGCCTTTCAGCAAGCCGACGCTGACTTTTTTGGCATCCCAGCCCAAACCCATGATGACTTTGTTCAGCGTGCCGCCGGATTCTTTGGACAAGGAAATCTTTTGCCCTTTTTGTAAATTAATAGCCATAGTCAGTCCTGTCAGAGTTAAACATTCACGCCAAACGATGTTGCCAAAGGCCCCAAACCGCCGGCAAAGCCTTGGCCCACCGCTTTGAATTTCCAGTCGGCGCCTACCCGGTAGATCTCGCCGAAAATCATCGCCGTCTCGATAGACGCGTCTTCGCTCAAGTCATAACGGGCAATTTCCTGGCCGCCTTCCTGGTTAACAATGCGGATATAGGCATGGCTGACTTGTCCGAAATTCTGCTTGCGCGCTTCGGCGTCATGTATCGTCACGGCAAACACCACTTTATCGAGATCGGCGGGTATCTTGCTTAATTCAACGTTAACCGTTTCATCATCGCCATCGCCCACGCCGGTTGTGTTATCGCCCATGTGCTGCACCGCGCCATCGCCGACAACTTTATTGTTGTAAAAGCAAAAGTCGCTGTCTGAACGGACTTTGCCATCCAGTTTGACCAAAAATGCACTCGCATCAAGGTCGAATGCCGCGCCATCGGTCGCACGGGCATCCCAACCCAACCCGACCACAATTTTGTTTAAGCCCGGCGCTTCTTTGCTTAAGTTTACGTTACCGCCTTTAGTCAATGATATTGCCATAATAGTCTCCTGATTTTTTTAATAATGTTAAGTTGCCTAGCATTGCGGCAAGTCAACGCTTGACCGCACCCGGATGTTAGCGTCTAAATATTGATGCCGTACTGGCGCGCCAAGGCCGCCAGCCCGCCCGCATAACCTTGGCCGACCGCCTTGAATTTCCATTCGCCGCCGTGCCGGTATATTTCCCCGAACACCATTGCCGTTTCAATGGATGCGTCTTCGCTCAAGTCGTAACGCGTGACTTCTTGACCGGAATCCTTATTGACAATGCGGACAAACGCATGTGACACCTGGCCGAAATTCTGTTTACGCTGATCGGCCTCATGTATGGTAACAGTAAAAACGATAGCTTGAATATCCGCTGGCACTTTATCCAGCAAAACAATCAGCGATTCGTCATCGCCATCCCCAACACCGGTTCGGTTGTCGCCGGTATGTTCAACCGAGCCGCAAACGGACCGGGCTTGATTGTAAAAAATAAAATCACTGTCCGAGCGGACTTTGCCGTCTTGTTTGACCATAAACGCACTGGCATCGAGGTCGAAATCCGCACCATCGGTGGGCCGCGCGTCCCAACCCAAGCCTACCACGACATTTTTGAGGCTGGGATCTGTTTTTGACAGGCTGATATTGCCGCCTTTGCTTAATGAAATGCTCATAAATCAATCTCCGTTACGGGTTTGGGTAAGACGAAACATGCGCCTGCTCCGCACTTACGGGTTTAGGTAGAGAAATATAAAGAAATACAGCATGGCGCTTGCCGGAAACTGGCCTTGTACGACGGCTGATAGGACAACGCCAACCATCCCTGTTAGCGGGTCGGCGGTTGGATGTTAAACAAGGTGTAAAAGTTCTCGGTTGAACGTTCGGCAATGGCATCCACTGACGTGCCGCGCAACTCTGCAATATGTTCTGCAACATAACGCACATAAGTCGGGTAATTGGTCCGGCCGCGAAACGGCACGGGCGCCAAATAGGGCGAATCGGTTTCGATCAGAAAGCGGTCGGCCGGCACTTTTTGTGCAACATCCTTGATGGCTTTAGCGTTGTTAAAGGTCACGATGCCCGAAAAAGAAATATAAAAGTTCAACGCCAAGGCTTGTTGGGCAAATTCCCAGTCTTCGGTAAAACAATGGATAATGCCACCGACCTCATCCGCCCCTTCTTCGGCCAGGATACGCAAGGTGTCCTGCTTGGCCTCGCGGGTATGGATAATCAGCGGTTTTTGCAACGCTTTTGCCGCATTGATATGGTTTCTAAAGCGTTGATGCTGCCAATCCAACTCACCTATGCCCGGCAATCGCTCCCTGCATTGCCCTACCTCCTGCATCCGTGCAGTCGTACGGAAATAATCCAACCCTGTTTCGCCTATCGCAATGACCTGGTCGGCTTGCCCCAAAACAATCAGTTCCTCGACACTAGGGTCATGGCCGTCCTGGACATTCGGGTGCACGCCGACGCTAACGGAAATCTGGTCGTAACCTGCAACCAGATCCAGCATGGCAGGATAAGCTTCCAAATCAATCGCAATACAGAGCAAATGCTCGATATTGTTCTCTTTGACAGCTTGCATAAAACAGCCGAAATCATGTTGATACGGCGCCAGATCGATACGGTCCAAATGGCAATGTGAGTCTATCAGCATGGCGGGCTTACATGGTATGGGTTGGGCGGTCGGATGCCAGGGCACCGGCCAGATAGGTTTCTATTTTACTACGGGCGACGCCGCCGTCCTGATCGGTAAATTGCACACCTATACCGGCGGCCCGGTAACTCTCTGATCCCGGAGGCGTTTTCCAAACAATTTTTCCGGCTATCGGTAAACGTTCGGTTTCTTCCATTAAGTTGAGCAGCATAAACACTTCTTGCCCCATCTCATATTGCCGGTTAGTCGGAATAAATAGGCCACCGTTGGTGACAAAAGGCATATAAGCGGCATATAAAGACGCCTTGTCTTTGATTGAAAGCGTCAATATGCCGGGTCTGGGTGCTGATTCTGCCATGATTATTTACGTTGGTTGAGTTGAAGCCACTGGATTAAAATCTCTTCGAACAAGCTTTGTCTATTGAGCGTCGTGCCTAAACGTTGCCGACTTATCAACAATAAATCATACAACTGATAAAGCCCTTTTAATTCTAGCCGTTGCGCCGAGGCTTGCAAGGTTTTGTACAAATCCGGATTGTACAATAGCGGCGACTGACTGTGGTAAGCGCACTTAATCATATCAATGACCCATGAGGTCATCCAGAAAATCAGCGCCGTTTCAGGTAATTTCTGCCAAGTTTCAGCAACCATAACAGGATGGCTGCGCCCTTCCGCTATCGCCACCCAAGCGTTGAAACAGGTGTTCCGCAAACTTAAGGTGCCATCGTTGGCAAATTTCAGCGCCAGTAACGGCGCGTGCTGAGCCAAATCCGACAATATCGACCTATCACTAGCCGTGCACTCAGGTTTCTGCTGTTCCAGCCAGGCATCAAGCGTCTCCTTGCCAGGCACCGCGAGCCGTATTTTTTGGCATCTACTGACTATAGTCGCCGGTAATGCGGAAGGTTTTTCGCTGATTAATATAATGACCGAGCGCTCGGCAGGCTCTTCCAGACATTTCAGAAACGCATTGGCAGCGTTTGTGTTCATTGCCTCTGCCGACTCTATGATAATAACCCGATATCCATCAAACTGGGGTTTTAATGTTAGCCGCACACACAACTGACGTACTTGATCAACAGTAATGGGCTTTCCAGACTCTTCAGGCGCCATCACGATAAAATCGGGATGGGTTTCCGCGGTCAACAACAAACAACGCTGGCAGCGCCCGCAAGCCATAGCATCTGCACGCGGCTTTTCGCAAAGCAACGAATAAGCGAACTGGTTGGCCAAATGCCGCTTACCCAGACCATTTTTCCCGCTAAGCAGCAGCGCCTGCGGGATGCGCCCCTGTTCGGCGTAAGCCTGCAAATGCCGCCAGTCATGTTGTTGCCACGGCAATAATGACGGCGACGTCAGGCTCATCTTAATAACACGCGCATATTGTCAACAATGGCGCGTTGTACATCGCACAAGGGCTGATTCGCCTTAATCAGTTTAATACGCTCCGGATGCAATTCCAGTTGCAATAAATAGGCGCGTCTGACCCGTTCGAAAAAACTCTGCTTTTCCGCTTCAAAGCGATCAAAAGCCCCGCGTTTTCTGGCCCGCTCCATACCTATTTCAACAGGCGCATCCAGCAATAGCGTCAGATCAGGCCGCAAACTGCCTTGTACAAAATTTTCCAGCCATTCTATCGTACTGATTTTCATGTTGCGCCCGCCGCCTTGATAGGCATAGGTGGCATCGGTAAAACGGTCGCACAGTACCCAATTGCCCTGCGCCAAGGCAGGGTCTATGACGTGCTTGATATGTTGCGCCCGCGCCGCAAACATCAGTAATAATTCAGCCTGCTCGGCTAGCGGTTCGCTGTCTGCATCGAGCAATAGTCGACGTATTTTTTCCGCCAGCAGGGTACCGCCGGGTTCGCGGGTAACAACAACGGGTATATGGTGTTGTTGCAAATGCTCTTTGATGAACTCCAGATTAGTCGTCTTGCCTACGCCTTCCCCGCCCTCCAGGGTGATAAACTTTCCTCGTATCATTTGCCTTGCCTTTGGTAATGCTCGACTGCCGCATTATGATCCGCCAATGTGGCGGAAAAAACATGGGAGCCATCACCACGGGAGACAAAATAAAGGTTGTCGCTCTGGTCTGGATGCAGCACGGCCGCGATGGCATCATGCCCAGGCATGGCTATCGGCGTTGGCGGTAAGCCTTTGAACTTATAGGTATTGTAAGGCGTGACTGTGGTTAGGTCTTTACCGGTAATATCACCGGCATAACCGTCGCCCATGCCGTAAATGACGGTAGGGTCGGTTTGCAGCAGCATGTCTTGCTTAAGCCTGCGGACAAAGACACCCGCTATCATGGCCCTTTCGGCCTTTGCCGCCGTTTCTTTCTCGACAATAGACGCCAGGATCAGCGCTTCATAAGGCGTTTTAAACGGCAGGTTATCGTCTTTTTTGAGCCATTCCTGCTGGATAACCGCTTGCATTTTGGCGTGTGCCCTTCTTAATAAGGCAACATCCGGCGTATGCTTTTCAAAAAAATAGGTGTCAGGAAAAAATTCACCTTCAGGATGTCTGACTTCTGCTCCCAAACTGGTCATTAACGCCTCGGCATCCAACGGCGTTAAGGTATGGTTAATATTAGGGTTAGCATCAAGTTTCTCCAGCATTTGCTTGAAACTCCAGCCTTCCGGGAAAGTGATGCTGTATTGCTTGGTTTTTCCCAGTACGAATAACGCCAATATGCCGGGCATAGTCAAACCCGTGCCCAATTCGTATTCGCCCGTTTTGATTTTTTTAAACGCATTGTCCTTGACGGCAAAGACTTTAAACCAAAAAGGCCTAACGGCAACATCCTGCGCGATTAATTTATCTGTAATCTGGCTAAAAGAGTCGCCTTTTTCGATGTCTACAATGACCGGTCCGTCAATGATGGCGGCAGCCCGCAGGGCACACTGATAATCCACCCATCCCCATAAGCCCGTAAAAACCAAGCTTATTGCGATAACGCCGATGATTTTTTTAGCCAATGCTGAAAGCCTCCCGCTTAAAATGATCCACTTTAAAATGATTCACCCAGTCCTGTATATGCCGGGTCACCGGGCCAATCGGGACATGGAGTGTTTCAATTTGTTTGACAGGCCAGATACCGATGACTGAATTGCAGACAAAAACCTCATCAGCCGATAACAACGCGCGTTGAGTGACAACGTCCTCAATGACAGCAAGCCCTTGCTGAGACGACAACATCATGATAATACCGCGCATAATCCCTGCAACGCCGGCTTGAGACAAATCGGCAGTATAAAGTATGTTATTTTTAATGTAGAAAAGATTGCTCATGGTCCCTTCAATGACATACCCATTGATGTCAAGCATAATGCCTTCCTGGACGGCAGGGTCACACCATTCCGCCCTCGCCAAAACCTGTTCAAGACGATTGAGGTGCTTAATGCCGGCTAGTGACGGGTTCAAGCCTAAGCGGGTATCGCAAAAACGGGCAACTATGCCTGCTACATGGTAAGGGTGCGAATATTCTGGAAAAGGGTGCAGGCTGAAAACGCGGGTCGGACGGATTAAATCGGGGGGCTTGTAACCACGCCCCCCTGAACCTCGGGTAATCATCAGCTTGAGCACAGCCGAGCTAGGCTCCCCGCCTACAGACGATTGACGACTAAGGGTTTCGGCTTCTGAAGCCAGCGTATCAAGGTCGGGGGCGGGTATGGACAATCTGCGGCAACCTGCTTGTAACCGCTTTAAATGCCGGTCTAGGAAAACAGGCCGTCCGTTGATGACTTCAATGGTTTCAAATAAGCCGTCGCCATATTGAAAGCCGCGGTCGCTGATTTCAATAGACGCCCTGCTTTCACCATTGACAAAAAACATTGCCTGCGGTGACAAAAATCTGCACAACCCTATCCGTAACGTTTAAACACCAGGGAGCCATTCGTACCACCGAAGCCGAATGAATTAGACATGGCGA
The DNA here is from genome assembly GCA_030653435.1 of Methylovulum sp. Lineage (GTDB taxonomy): Bacteria > Pseudomonadota > Gammaproteobacteria > Methylococcales > Methylomonadaceae > Methylovulum. The sequence goes on along the minus strand of JAURZI010000135.1, from coordinate 89,496 downwards.
CATTGATTGTCATATCCCTGGCCATATTAGGCACATAATCGAGATCACATTCCGGATCCTGGTTTTCAAGGTTAATGGTCGGCGGTGCAATTTGGTTTTTTATGCTTAATGCTGTCAGCACCGCTTCAATGCCGCCTGCGGCACCCAATAAATGACCTATCATCGACTTGGTTGAACTTACGGCTAGCTTGTACGCATGATCGCCCAAAGCCGCCTTCATCGCATGCGTTTCTCCTAAATCTCCAGCCGGGGTTGACGTGCCGTGTGCATTGATATAATCAACAGCATCGGCATTTAAACCGGCATCCCGCAAGGCATTTCGCATACAGCGGGCTGCCCCTTCGCCACCCTCGGACGGCGTAGTGATATGGTAAGCATCACCACTCATTCCAAAACCAACCAATTCCGCATAAATTTTTGCGCCCCTAGCCTTGGCATGCTCCAACTCTTCAAGCACCACGACACCGGCACCATCGCTTAAAACAAAACCGTCCCGATCTTTATCCCAAGGCCGACTTGCCGCTTGCGGATCGTCGTTACGGCGTGACAACGCCTTTGCCGACGCAAACCCGCCCATCGCTGTCGGAGAAGTGGTGCAACGCTCAGCCCCTCCGGCGACCATAACATCGGCATCGCCGTACATAATCAGGCGTGCAGCATCGCCAATATTATGCGTGCCAGTCGCACAAGCGGTGACAATGGCATAGTTAGGCCCTTTCAACCCATATTTAATCGATAAGTTGCCGGAAATCATATTGATGATATTGCCGGGCACAAAAAACGGCGATATCCGGCGCGGCCCGCTCTTTTCATAGGTTGCATAACATTCTTCAATGCCGGTGATGCCGCCTATGCCCGAACCGATGGCGACACCTATGCGCTCGGCATTGGCTTCAGTCACTTCGAGACCGGAATCATCAAAGGCCTGGCAGCCTGCGGCAATGCCATAATGGATGAAACCGTCCATGCGTTTGGCATCTTTGTCGGCGATATAACGGGTAATATCAAAATTTCTGATGACTCCGCCGAAGGTGGTTGCAAAAGGCGAAATATTAAATGAATCTATTGAACTTATACCGCTTTTGCCATTAATAATGCCGTCCCAAGTTTCTGAAACTGTGTTGGCTAAAGGGGTAACGGCACCTAATCCAGTTATTACAACTCGACGTCTGCTCAATGTAATGTACCGTAAAGATGGGATTTGACTAAAAGGGGGGAAGTTATAGTGGATGAACCAAACTCACCCACTAAACGGCGAACTAAACGTTTTTTTCTACGTAATCAATAGCTTGCTGAACAGTTGTGATTTTTTCAGCATCTTCGTCTGGAATTTCACATTCGAATTCTTCTTCAAGAGCCATCACGAGTTCAACTGTATCCAGAGAATCAGCACCAAGATCATCTACAAAAGAAGCATCTGTAGCAATATCTTCCTTAACACCCAGTTGCTCTGCAACAATCTTTTTTACCCGTTCTTCAATGTTACTCATAATTATTATCCTCAAACAATGTAAGTTTTTTTATTAATCCAACTTACAAAAGTATTGTTATAGTGTTACTAGAAATCCCGTCTCCGGCAATTCCAGACGGCGGGGAATTATACTTTATATTACAACAATGTCACAATATTAAGGCATGGGGCGGCGCACTGGCATCATCTAACTTAAATCTTCGTTGTACTACACACCCTTACAGCAACTGTAACCCCAAATTAACACAGCTCTCCGAGAGCGCACCTCAAAAACCATCGCCGCACATTAAAACAGGCCTGCTAAGGCATAAACATGCCGCCATTTACATGGATAGTTTCTCCGGTAATATAGGCCGCACCATCCGATGCCAAAAATGCAACAGCATGAGCCACTTCTTTCGCCGCACCGAGTCGGGACAGCGGAATGGCCGCCAATAAGCCGGTTTTAATATCGTCACTCAGCTCCTTGGTCATATCCGTGTCGATAAAACCAGGGGCAACGGTATTGATGGTAATATTACGCGAACCCACTTCCTTGGCCATAGACTTGGCGAAACCGATCATCCCTGCTTTTGCTGCGGCGTAGTTGGCCTGTCCGGCATTGCCGGTAACTCCTACCACCGATGAAATATTAATGATGCGGCCTGTTTTGGCTTTCATCATCCCGCGCAACACGGCTTTGCTCATGCGAAAAACGGACGTCAAATTGGTATTGATAATATCATCCCATTCTTCGTCCTTCATACGCATCAACAAATTATCGCGGGTAATACCGGCATTATTGACCAATACGGCTGGCGAACCGAACTCATCATTAACCGCCTTAACAACGGCATCTACTGATTCGCTATTCGCCACATCAAGCACAACACCCCTGCCATTATCACTCAGGTAAGCAGAAATTGAATTTGCACCGCCATCCGATGTTGCCGTACCGACAACAAAGAAACCATCATCAGCCAACCGTTCTGCGATGGCTTTTCCAATACCCCGGCTGGCGCCTGTTACCAATGCAATGCGTTTAGTCATTAAAGTAATCCAACAGTTTATTTAATGTTTCCGGGTCATACAGGGCAAAATGACCCGAGTCTTTAGCGATGCGCTTGTTAAGCCCAAGCAAAACCTTGCCGGGCCCGCATTCAACGAAACAGGTGACACCCTGATCGTGCATGAATCTAATCGTGTCAACCCAGCGCACGGGTTTATACAACTGTTCTTTCAAGGCATTTTTGATGACGTCCGGAGCGCTGTGCGAAGCGACATCGACATTGTGGATAAGTGTCATTTTCGGCGTGTCAATGTTGGCGTCCTGCAAATATTCCGTCAGTTTTTCCGCAGCAGGCTGCATCAATGCACAATGGGAAGGCACGCTGACAGGTATCGGTATAGCGCGTTTGGCTCCCATTTTTTTTGCTGCCGCCATCGCTCTGTCAACGGCCGCCACATTACCAGCAATTACCACTTGTCCTGGCGTATTGAAATTTACCGCCGAAACAACCTCGGAACCTGCGGCCTCGGCACAAACATTAACCACTACATGGTCTTCTAGCCCCAAAATTGCAGCCATTGCCCCAACGCCTTCAGGAACAGCCTCCTGCATCAAGCGACCTCTGGCCGTCACCAACCTTATGCCGTCATCAAAAGACATCGCCTCGGAACAAACCAGCGCAGTATACTCACCCAAGCTATGTCCGGCCATCCAGGCGGGACGGATACTGCTGTGCTTACGCCACACTTCCCAAACGGCAACCCCTGCAGCCAGCATAACAGGCTGCGTATTGTGGGTCTGATCGAGCTGATTTTGTGTGTCGTCTGAGGCTATAGCCCACAAATCCACTCCCAGCGCATCAGATGCCCGCTCAAAAGTGAGCCTCACTTCAGGATAGCTAGCCGCCAGAGCATTTAACATACCGACAGACTGGGAGCCTTGCCCAGGAAAAACAAAAGCTAAATTATACAACTGCCTACTCATCACAGAACGATTGTCTTAATATCTAATTAACGCAGAACCCCAGGTGAATCCTGCCCCAAAAGCCTCAAGCAAAACCACTTGCCCGCGCTGTATACGCCCATCCCGAACTGCTTCATTAAAAGCAAGCAGCACTGAGGCCGACGACGTGTTGCCTTGGGTTTCAAGCGTGACCACAACCTGATCCATCGACATTTTTAATTTTTTTGCTGTCGCCGCGATAATCCTTATATTTGCCTGATGAGGAACCAGCCAATCTATTTCCGATTTGTCCATATTGTTCGCATCCAGCGTTTCATCAACGATGCGCTCCAAAGTGTTCACGGCCACTTTAAACACTTCGCTGCCCCGCATGCTGATATAACCCGCTTGTTGCTGCTCATGCAAGGTAGCCGCCACCTGGGGATTTGGACAATAGAGTAAGTCTTCATATTCGCCGTCAGAATGGATATGCGTGGACAAAATGCCGGTTTCCGCTGATACAGCGAGCAACAAAGCCCCTGCGCCATCGCCAAATAAAATACACGTGCTACGGTCTGTCCAGTCAACTATACGCGAACACAGTTCGGAGCCAACAACCAACACTTTTTTTGCCGCACCCGACTTGATATATTGGTCCGCAATGCTTAAGGCAAAGATCGACCCCGAACAAGCCGCCTGCACATCAAAAGCCACGCAATTCTTGATACCTAAGCGTTGCTGCAGCAAACAGGCAGTGCTGGGGTAAACGCGATCAGGCGTACCCGTCGCGACAATAATGATGTCGATATCTTCCGGATCACAAGCGCCAGCCGCCAAGGCTTGCCTTGCCGCAATCTCGGCCATGCTTGATGAAGTTTCATGAGGCGCGGCAATACGCCGACTTTTTATGCCGGTGCGCTCAAAAATCCAGCTGTCAGAAGTATCAACCGTGCGAGATATTTGTTCATTGGTGCGAATTTCTTCCGGCAGGTAACCGCCAGTGCCGATTACCCTTGAATATCGAATCATGCGCTTTCTCTCAGAGCCAAGCTTTTTTCCACTTGCTCGCTTATCTTTCTGATCACATCCTGCTCGACTTCACAAACAGCAAGCTGGATTGCCGTCTTAAAAGCCAACACATCGGCCCCGCCGTGACTTTTAATGACTAGGCCGCGCAAGCCTAAAAAACTTGCGCCGTTGTAACGTCTAGGGTCGATGCGATCTTTAAATGATTTAAGCACTGGGTAGGCAATCAATCCGGCCAATTGAGCCAGTAGATTTTTGCCAAACGCATCTTTTAGCCCCGTCCCTATCATTTTTGCCGCACCTTCAATGGACTTAAGTGCAACATTGCCGACAAATCCGTCTGCAACAATCAAATCAACTTTAACATGCCCGGCCGTTAACGAATCTCCTTCCACATAGCCGATATAATTTAACGACGAATTTTCGAGTAATTTTGCCGCCGCCTTTACCTGTTCGTTGCCTTTCACATCTTCTTCGCCGATGTTTAACAGACCAACCTTAGGGTTATCTATGTGCTCGACAGCCTTAACCAATTCAGCACCCATGACGGCAAATTGGAAAAGGTGCTCTGCGCTGCAATCGACGTTTGCACCAAGATCCAGCGCATGCGTGTGGCCATAAATCGATGGCAATGTAGAAATAATGGCGGGTCGGTCAATGCCAGGAATCATCTTCAAGACAAAACGGGCAGTCGCCATTAAGGCGCCCGTGTTACCTGCGCTAACGCAAGCATCAGCCCGTCCATCGCGAACCAAATTGATCGCTACCCGCATGGAAGAGTCTTTTTTGTTCTTTAGTGCCTTAGACGGGGACTCATCCATACCCACACATTGGGAGGCATGCTGAATTACAATCCGCCCACGATAAGTAAGTAGCGCCCCCGTTAATCTAGGCGCCAGTACAGCTTCGTCACCCACTAAAATCAACTCTAGTTCCGGATTGTTTTTTAAGCAAGCTAACGACGCAGGTATGGTCACATCGGGGCCATAGTCTCCGCCCATTGCATCAATCGAAATTGTTAAACTCACGTTGCCTAGTGACTCCGCCATTATTGTAAAAGCCGGCTCCTAATTGGCCGGGCATAACCTCAGCAAGACGAGAAAAAACTTAATCTTCTTCGACTGCACCTACAATTTGGCGGCCTTTGAAATATCCGTCCGGCGTCATGTGATGACGCAAATGTGTTTCACCGGTAATCGGATCTTGGGACAATGCCTTGCTGGTCAAAGCATCGTGTGAACGACGCTGACCACGCCTTGAACGTGTTACTTTACTTTTCTGTACGGCCATTATAAATCTCCAGTATTTTTTAAGTTGGCTAAGATGGAAAAAGGATTTTTTAGTGACGATGAATCGCCACCCGATAATGATTCTGCTTTGCTATCGTTCAGGCTTGAGGCAAAACATAAGTTCTGATGCTTGGGAAATGTGGGCAAAACAAGCAGCAATTCATCTTCAATAATATCCTTAAGAAGAATATTGCCCTCTTCTACTAATAGCGGCTCATAATCTTCCGATAGTTTATCTGCTTGATCGATTGACGAGACGATACCGAGCTTAACCGAACTGCTCACAGGCCATTCGACAGCCCCTAAGCAATTTTGACACCTAAGCGCCAACACTGCCTCTATTTTCCCTTCACAGAAAGCAAGCCTGCCCTTCCTGGCAAAAAAAAGCTCGACCGCAACTGACCCTTCGTCGTTGTGCAGCATATCTGCCAAACGGTTAAGGCTATCCAATGGTATACGACCCTTTAAGGCACCGCGTTTATCCGCCAGATGCAAAGGATCTATGTATTCAGGTAATCGATCTAACATAACCGTGCAATGATATAGGGAAACAACAAAACCGTCAAACCTGCAACAACATAATTACCTAATCCAATACGGACTGCTTCCTCATAGACCAGACAACGCATGCAAGTAACGGCAACATGGGCCTCAGCATTTACAAAGTGCGGTCGACCCAGGACAGCAACCTGTTGGACGTACTGCACCTCGACGGCGAAGACCCGACGAGACAGGCAGTTGGTTTGCCACAAAAGGAATCCTCGGCTCATCTCAACTGCCCGAGGCAATCAAAATCCTTATTGCCTCGTGCATACAGCAGCTTGTGAGATCAGTATGCCCTGCACCCGAACCCGTCGCGACACTTTATAACATGCACTCCAAACAACCTCACCCCAACAAACAGCCAAGTTGCGCCGCCCAGCGACATGCTCAATGTAAAACGACGAACCACTTGGCGCGCACCACAAGCGCACGCCTTAAAACCTTGCCCGCTCAGGGGAACGAAAGCGCCAATCTCTTGCGTGCAACCTGAATGGCGTCCTTAACCCTCTCAGGGGCAGTCCCGCCAACATGCTTACGCGCAGCAACCGACCCTTCTAAGGTTAAGTGATTAAACACATCCGCATCCACCAAAACCGAAAACTGTTGTAATTCCGGCAATGCAAGCTCGGACAAATCGCGCCCACTTTCCAAACCTAAACGCACAGCCGACCCAACCACCTCATGGGCATCCCGAAATGCCATGCCTTTACGCACCAAATAGTCGGCCAAATCGGTTGCCGTGGCAAAGCCACGCTTGGCGGCACTGTACATATTGTCTTTTTTGGCACTGATATGCGGGACCATATCAGCATATGCACGCAGACAATTAACTAAGGTATCAACGGTATCGAACAAAGGCTCCTTATCTTCCTGATTATCCTTGTTATAAGCCAAAGGTTGGCTTTTCATTAACATCAATAACGACACCAAATGCCCTGTTACCCTACCGGACTTGCCACGTACCAGCTCTGGCACATCAGGGTTTTTCTTTTGCGGCATAATTGACGATCCCGTGCAAAAAGCATCAGGCATATCGATAAAATCAAATTGGGCGCTAGACCATAACACCAATTCCTCCGAAAAACGCGACAAGTGCATCATGATCAAACTAGCCACTGCAGCAAACTCGATAGCAAAATCCCTATCACTGACTGAATCCAATGAGTTGGCGGAAGGCCCGCTAAAACCAAGCAAATGCGCCGTCAAGTCGCGGTCTATGGGGTAACTGGTACCCGCCAATGCAGCAGCACCTAAAGGCATGACATTAATGCGCTTGCAACAATCCCGCAGCCTTTCCTGATCTCGACTTAACATTTCAAACCACGCCATCAAATGATGACCAAACGTAATCGGCTGAGCAACTTGCAGATGCGTAAAGCCCGGCATTATCGTATCGACATGTTGCTCGGCCAAATCCAGAATAGCTACCTGCAATCGCGTCGCCTGTGCGGCGATATGGACAATCTCGCCACGCAGGTACAGACGGATATCAGTTGCAACCTGGTCATTCCTCGACCGCCCCGTATGCAGCTTTTTACCCGCCACACCGATCATATCGGTTAACCGGGCCTCGATATTCATGTGTACATCTTCTTGTTTCACCGACCAAACAAACTCACCATTAACTATGTCTTCGCTAATTTGAGCTAATCCGGCAACAATTGCATCCCGCTCCTGCTCAGTCAAAATACCGCACGAGGCCAACATCGTAGCATGGGCAACCGAGCCTTGAATATCCTGCTGGGCCATACGCCGATCAAAATCAACCGAAGCGGTAAACTCTTCGACAAAAGCATCGGTTGCCTGGGCAAATCGCGCACTGGAAAGCTTATCTGAATTAACGGAAGTCATGGATATTTTTTGGGATAAATGCCAAATCAGTTTGATGATAAAACATGGGGTGATGCAAAAAATGCAGAAGGCTGATGTCAAAAATAAATAACATTTTTGACATCAGCCTAGAGACAACTTACTAAAACAGGAAGGTGTTAACCATACCAAGAAACCTTAAGGCATCCTGATATGGCCTGATAGCTTTTTACAACAAGCCCTTCAAATCCTGAAAGCTCTTATAGGCATTCTTTAACTCTTGCTCAGCTTCTTGCAAAGCTGATTGTTTAGCATGTGCACGCGCCGATTTCAATTTGTTGTTAGCTCTTGATCGTGCCATATCCACTTTATCATTGGCATTGATTTCTTTGCTGGCATCCAGCGCATCTTTAATAAGCACCGCAACCGCCTCGCCATCAGAACCGCTGCTGATTGCATCAATGGCAACCTTAACTTTAGCAGAAACCATATCAATAGCCTCAGCAGGTGCATAGGTAATTCTGCCTGGATCGCTTTCGGCCCATACATGAGATGAAACAGCGCCCATAGAAGACGCAATCAATAAAGAAAGCAAGATTTTTTTCATATTCACTAATCCTCTAGTTGTTTTTTATAATGACGCCGATATAACTATTAGTTACAGTTATATGACGAAAATAATTCTAACACATTTTGAAAGCTTTTAATCCGGCAGCACAATTAAAAATCGCCTGTACATAACCATCTCAACAAACCCCGGCTATCGCAGGATCACCTGCAACGATTCACAGATTCCATGATCGCAAGCTAAAACTTACTCAAAAATATGCGGACATAAAAAAAGGTCACCAGTTGGTAACCTTTTTTATTAATGGCGTCCCCAAGGGGGTTCGAACCCCTGTTACCGCCGTGAAAGGGCAGTGTCCTAGGCCGCTAGACGATGGGGACTAAAACTTGTTTAATCCAGCCTAAATCAGACAGTTTTTATAAAACCGCACCATCCAAAAACCGCATTCTTATGCAAAACTCAAAACTACAAGCCATTAAAGTGGCGTCCCCAAGGGGGTTCGAACCCCTGTTACCGCCGTGAAAGGGCAGTGTCCTAGGCCGCTAGACGATGGGGACTAGACTGTAGTCCTTTGTTTTGGTGGAGCCAAGGAGGATCGAACTCCTGACCTCTTGCATGCCATGCAAGCGCTCTCCCAGCTGAGCTATGGCCCCTCAGCAAAGAACCGGCATTTTACAGCATTTACTGGACAAGTCCAATACTAATTTAAACCCCGACTATAATTTATCGCCCGTTGTATTCTTGACAAGGTTTTTTCCTTGCCCAATAACGACAAGGTCACATCAATCGCGGGCGAAACAGCTGACCCGCAGACCGCAACCCGCAAGGGCTGGGCGACCTTGCCCAAATTAAGCGACATGGTTTCGGCAAGATTCACGACAATCTGATGCAGCACTTCACCCTGCCAATCCTGTACCGCAGCAAACTCATTATACAAACGGGCTAAAACATCATCCGAACCTGCAGTGAAATTCTTTTTTGCGGCTTTTTCATCATAGGCAGCAAATTCTTTATAAAAATAAACACTGGCATTCGCCATTTCCACTAAAGTTTTGCTGCGCTCCCGTTGCGCCTTGACGACATCAATCAACGCCGGCCCGTCTGCGGGGTCTATGCCCAGTTGCCCGATATGCCAGCTTAAATGCCGTGCAACATGGGCAGGATCGCTATTCATAATATACTGATGGTTCAACCATAACAGTTTTTCCATGTTGAACGTCGATGCCGATCCATTAACGTCATGCAACTCAAAATATTCGACCATTTCAGCTATCGAAAATATCTCCTGATCGCCATGCGACCAGCCCAGGCGCACCAGATAATTCAGCAAGGCTTCCGGCAAATAACCGTCATCGCGGAACTGCATGACACTCACGGCGCCGTGGCGTTTCGATAAACGTGCGCCGTCCGCGCCCAATATCATCGGTAAATGTGCATATTCGGGCGGCTCAGCGCCCAGCGCTTTCAGGATATTCATTTGCCTTGGCGTATTATTGATATGGTCATCACCGCGGATCACATGCGTAACACCCATATCCATATCATCGACAACAACCGTTAAATTGTAAGTCGGCGTACCATCGGCTCTGGCGATAATCAAATCATCCAGCTCTTGATTGGCAATGACGATTTCGCCTTTAACCAGATCAGGGATAGTAACCACACCATCGACCGGATTTTTAAAGCGTATCACCGGCTCCCTGCCCTCGACAATTGTTGCCGCCTCGCGGCACAGGCCGTTATAACGCGGCTTTTCCTTGTTTGCCATTTGTTCGGCGCGCACGCACTCAAGCTCTTCCTTGCTGCAATAACAGTAATAGGCATCGCCTTGCGTCAATAACTGTTGGATCACTTCCTTATAGCGATCAAAGCGATGTGTTTGATAAAACGGTCCTTCATCGTATTCCAGCCCCAACCAGGTCATGCCCTGTAAAATGGCATCGACGGATTCCTGCGTCGAACGCTCCAGATCGGTGTCTTCAATCCGTAAAATAAACTTGCCGCCGTGTTTACGCGCATACAGCCAGGAAAACAAGGCGGTACGCGCGCCGCCGACATGCAGATAACCAGTGGGACTCGGAGCGAAACGTGTTGTTATAGTCATTTGATAACTGTCGTTAGTAAGATTTTTTTAGCGTATTCGGTTGGAATTTGTTTGGCGGCACTTAAACGCATCGCCTGGTAATTAAAAGCCACACCGCCTTTGGCAACAGGATTTCTGCCCAAAATGGCCAGTGACGGCGTATGCCCCTGTGCAGCGGCTTTCTCATACCATTGGGTTGCCGTTTTAACATCGCTTTTTACGCCCAAGCCGCGATCATAGAGCGCCGCCATGATCACTTGCGCTTCGAGATAACCTTGGTTGGCCGCTTTCAGCATCCATTCAGCCGCTTTTTGCTCATCTTTTTCAATACCGCTACCCAGTAAATACATAGCGCCAAGCTTAGCTTGCGCTTTGGCATCGCCTTGTTCGGCGGCTTGCTGTATAGCACTTTGAGCTGACTCTTCGGCCCGCACGCTTAAGTTCAGCGCCAACATAAGCGATAAAACCAATAATTTAAATAGTTTAAACATCAAACCTGCACTCCTGCTGTTGTTGTTATTAAAAAACGGACATCACCCGATAACTTCCAATCCGCCCATAAAAGGAAGTAAAGCATCAGGAATCCGAATCCGTCCGTCCGCGTCCTGATAATTCTCCATGACTGCTATCAAGGTCCTGCCTGCCGCCAGACCGGAACCATTCAAGGTATGCACCAGTTCAGGCTTGCCGGTGGAGGGATTACGCCAACGCGCCTGTAACCGGCGCGCCTGGAAATCCTTGAAGTTACTGCAAGACGATATTTCCCGATAGGCGTTCTGCCCCGGCAGCCACACTTCAAGATCATAGGTCTTGGCCGATGAAAAACCGGTATCGCCGGCGCATAGCAGCATTTTGCGGTATGGCAGCTTCAGCTTTTGCAAAATGCTTTCGGCATGGGCCGTCAGTTCTTCGTGTGCGCGGACTGAATCTTCAGGTGTGACGATCTGCACGATCTCGACTTTTTCAAACTGATGCTGGCGTATCATGCCACGCACATCGCGCCCATATGCACCGGCTTCGCTACGGAAACAAGGGCTATGACAGACAAACTTGAGCGGTAGGTCCTTGGCGTCAATAATGACATCCCGAACGATATTCGTAACCGGAACCTCAGCTGTGGGAATCAGATACAAAGTCGGATCATTGCTGGCTTTAAACAAGTCGGCCTCGAATTTCGGCAACTGCCCGGTTCCCCGCAAACTGTCCGCATTGACCAAATAAGGTACATAGGTTTCGCTATAGCCGTGCTCGCCGGCATGTGTATTCAGCATTAACTGGATAAGCGCACGCTGTAACCGTGCTAATGCACCGTTTAACACGACAAAGCGCGCGCCCGCTATTTTTGCGCCCAGCTCAAAGTCCAAACCTTTACCGGCACCCAAATCCACATGGTCTTTCGCTGTAAAATCGAATACAGGCACATCACCCCAGCGGCTGATTTCAACATTAAACTCTTCGTTTTTACCATCCGGCACGGATTCATCGAGAATATTCGGGATGCCTTCCATCAATGCGGTCATCTCGGCCTGACAAGCCGCCAATTCGGTCTCTGCCGCCTTCAGCTCATCTCCTAAATGCTGAACCTGGTCCAGTAAGGGCTGTACGTCTTCGCCTTTCGCCTTGGCCTGACCAATCGCTTTGGATCGGCTATTACGCTCGTTCTGTAACTCCTGGGTCTTGACCTGTATATCTTTGCGCCTGGCTTCCAGCTCGGCATACGACTCGGCATTAAAATGAAACGAACGGCGAGCGAGTTGCTCTTTAACAAAATCAAGTTCCGTTCTAAATAAACGAGGGTCTAACATGTTTACCTTGTGTAAGAGTAGTGTTGAAAAAGATGCACTGGCGCATCTACAGGGTTTATAGTCATATTTGTTTGGCCGCCAATAGTCCCAGCCACATCACCAGCAGACAGGCGAAGGTATTGCCGGCGAATCCGATCAGCATGGCTGTTGTGTGGGATGCGAATGAATAGCCATGCTCCAGTAAGTACAGCAGGACATACAAACCGGACAGCGTTAAATAAGAGCCCACGGTAATCACGACCAGTGCAAGCTGATGTTCGATGCCGATAGGCGCTTTCTGCAACAAAACAGCCGCAATCAAGCCTATCAAAAACGCACCCAAAGTATTAACCATAATCAACGAATAGGGAAATATCCCGTCCGTCCATTGAATGACGCCGCCTGATAACAGCTTACCGCATTGCAGGCCTATCCATACGGCCAGCAGACAAGCGATAATACTAACCGATACATTGCACACCGCTTTAGCCGTATGGCCTTGCTCGAGAAGATAAACCGTTTCCAGTGAAAACGTCGAAAACGTGGTAAAGGCACCGATAAATCCGACCAAAATGGCGGCGCGGTATTCCAATGTCAGAGGAATGCGGTTAAGGATCAGCGCTTCCGTCAGCAAGCCGAGTAAAAATGAGCCGATCACATTGACGGCCAGGGTGCCGTAAGGGAATCCCCGACCCAGCCAATGATAAATGCCGGACGACATTAAAAAACGCAGTACCGCACCACACGAGCCGCCCAGCGCAACAGCAAACAATTGGTTCATGGCAAAACTTAAGCGACCACGCCTTGTTCAGCAGGCTTTTTGCAAACAATAAAATGTTCGCGGTAATAGCGCAGCTCATCAATAGATTCGATAATATCGTCCAGCGCCTGGTGTTTGGATTCTTTATTGAAGCCGTTTTTTATCTCAGGCGCCCAGCGTGCTACAAGTTCCTTAAGCGTAGACACATCGAGATTACGGTAATGGAAATACGCTTCCAACTCAGGCATATAACGGTAAAGAAAACGCCTGTCCTGACCTATGCTGTTACCGCAAATAGGTGAGGTTTTTTCGGGAACCCACTGTTTGAGGAACTCAACCGTCAAGCATTCGGCCTCCCGTTCAGTCACTATAGATGCCTTCACGCGATCAATCAGGCCGGATTGACCGTGATGCTTCTGGTTCCAATCATCCATAGCCGCCAGCACCTCATCCGATTGGTGTATCGCCAGCACCGGGCCTTGCGCCAGAATATTCAAGTCTTTGTCAGTAACAATCGTAGCGATTTCAATAATTAAATCACTATCGGGGTTCAGTCCCGTCATTTCCAGATCTATCCAGATAAGATGTTGAGTATCCTGCGCCATGCATTGATTCCGTTGTGTTGAAGGTGGCGGTTAGTGTAGCATTGGCACACATGCACGTCTAACCCTTAAACCTCAGGGCTTATCATGAATACCTTTACCCTACTCTTTATATGTGCACTGATTGTTTCTTTCGGTGTCGAATATTGGCTCGCCAAACGCCAGAGCAATTATGTTGCAAAACATCGCGGCGCCGTCCCTGAAGCGTTTAAAGATCGCGTCTCGCTGGACGCCCATCAGAAAGCCGCCGATTACACGATTGCGAAAGGTAAACTGGGCGATATAGACCGGATTATCAGCGTGCTCGCGCTATTGTTATTAACGTTGGGCGGTGGCATCAATCTGACGTTTGCTTACTGGGCCAATCTGGTCGAATCACCGTTCATAGCCGGGATTGCAGCAACCGCCACAATTTTTCTGATGATGACCCTGATCGAACTACCCAGCAGCGTGTACCAAACATTTGTCATCGAAGAGCAATTCGGTTTCAACAAAAGCACTGTCCGGCAGTTTATCAAAGACCATGCCCTGCAACTTGTGTTAGGTGCGGCAATAGGCCTGCCCTTGCTCGCGCTCATCCTGTGGGTGATGGACAGCATTGGTCCATCATGGTGGTTATGGGCGTGGGCTATTTTAATGGGTTTCTCGCTGCTGATGAGCTGGCTTTATCCGACCGTGATCGCCCCGTTGTTCAACACGTTTACGCCGATGGAAGACGGTTCGTTAAAAAACCGCATTCAGGGCCTGCTAGAGCGCTGTGGGTTTAACAGCCAGGGGATTTTTATCATGGACGGTTCCAAACGTTCGGGGCATGGTAACGCCTATTTCACCGGCCTAGGCAATAACAAGCGCATCGTGTTTTTCGATAATCTCGTCAACTCGCTAGACGAAGAAGAACTGGAAGCGGTTTTGGCGCATGAATTGGGGCATTTCAAACATAAACACGTCATCAAAATGCTGGTTGCCACATCAGTCATAAGCCTGATCGGCTTCGGCATCTTGGGTTGGCTGATCGACCAAGACTGGTTTTACACCGGTTTGGGCGTGGCCATAGAGCAAAAATCGCATGCGGTCGCGTTATTATTGTTCATGCTGGTTTCAGCGACATTCACGTTTTTCCTGCAACCGGCGAGCGCCTATGTTCAGCGCAAATTTGAGTTTGAAGCCGACGATTTCGCAGCCAGCAATGCCGACGCCAGCAAAATGATCAGCGGCCTGGTCAAACTCTATGAAGAAAACGCCAGCACCTTAACGCCGGATCCGTTGTATTCCGCCTTCCATTACAGCCATCCACCCGCCGCTATCCGCATCGCGCATTTAGAAGCCAGCGCATGACGGCCGGTATGACCGGTTTACTCGAAGGTTTAGTGATTGCCCATTTGGGCCAAGGCATCGCAGTTGAACATGACGACAAAATCATTTTGTGCCAAACCCGCAGGAAACTGGACACCGTCGCCGTCGGCGACAAGGTGCTATGGTCACTGTCCGCGCCCGACCAGGGCCGCATAGAAGAAATCCTGCCACGCCGCTCGGTGTTGATGCGGCCTTCCCGAGGCGACAAACCCAGACCTGTTGCCGCCAATATCGACACCGTTTTTGTCGTTTTTGCCATTGAACCGAACTGTGATTTTTTATTGATCGACCAATACCTTGCGGTTTGTGAAAACATCAATATAGCCGCCGCGCTGATCTTGAACAAAACCGATTTGCCGCAATCAGACGCTATCGAAAAAGAATTGCTGGATTACCAAGCCTTAGGTTATGCGTTGTACAGGGTCAGCGCGACGACGGCAGGACATAACGGCCTAGAGGCTTTAAAACAGGCCTTAAAAAACCAGATAAGCATTTTTGCCGGGCAATCCGGCGTAGGCAAATCCTCGCTAACCAACGCCATCATTCCCAACAAGGACCTGAAAACCAACACCGTATCAGCGACCACCAAACACGGGCGCCACACAACCACTGCAGCAACCTTATATCACATGGCTCAAGGCGGCGACTTAATCGACAGCCCCGGCGTCGCCATTTTTGGCCTGGCGGAACTTTCCGAACCACAATTGGCTTACGGCTACCGCGAATTCCAGCCCCTATTGGACAACTGCCGATTTAACAACTGTCGACATTTGCATGATAAGGGCTGCGCGGTGAGAAGCGCAGCAGAACAAGGCGACATTTCCATCACCCGATACCAACGATTTTTAAAACTAAGGGAAAAAATGCCAACAGCGCATTGATCGGCCATGCCCCACAGCGAACCACCAGACCTACGGCGTTGCAAGCCGGTATTTGCTATGTAGCGCCCATCGGTTAAAAGCAAGCAAGACCAACAGCACAATCACCAAGCCCACTATAACTGGCCGGTCGCCCCAGCCTGCATAAGGCGTCATACCACCCATAGGTGTAATACTTTCCGTCAACACCGCCGTTTCGAACAACGGCGCTAAGCGGACGATGCTGCCATCCGGCGCGATCACTGCCGTTGCCCCCGTATTAGTGGCGCGCAGCAGAAAACGTCCGGTTTCCAACGCCCGCATGCTGGCAATCTGCAAATGCTGGTGGGGTTCCAAAGAATTGCCAAACCAAGCATCATTGGTCACGTTCACCAGATAAGCGGCATCGGGCAATCCGGCAATATTGACATCACCAAACGCATCTTCATAACATATCGACGTGATGAACGGATAACCGGCTGCTTTCAATAAAGGCTGACGCCCCCCTCCGGGCGTAAAATCACCTAACCGTATAGCCAGTTTATTGAGTATAAAACCCGAAACCGGTTGCCAAGGCATATATTCCCCAAAAGGCAATAAATGGTTTTTCCGATATTGACCGCGTTCTTTGCCTAATGTGATAACCCCGTTGTAGATTTCAGAAGGGCCACTGCCTTCTATAGGCAAGCTGACAATTAAATCAGCGCCCTGCTGCTGGGCTGCTATATTCAGCGGCGCTAAAAAGAACGTTTCAACTTCCGACAAATACGCTGGAATCGCTGTTTCCGGCCAGATAATCAGATCAGAATCCCAATGTGCTTCGGTCAGTTTTTTATAAAGCAGCAGTGTATCCAACCTATTCTCCGGTCGCCATTTTTGATCTTGACTGATATTGCCCTGTATCATGGACACGCGTATCGGGTTGCCGATGGCATGCGTCCAATCTACCGTCCGTAACACGCCGCCTGTCAGCCAGATCAAGGCCAGCCCCCCCCCCAGCAATAACCTCTGCTTTTGCCGCTGTAAAATAGCCACCGCCATTGCCGCACTCAATGCCAACAAAAAACCCGTGCCATACGCGCCGAATATCGGCACATATCCCGATAATGGCGTCGCCAGCTGGGAATAAGCCCCCAGCAACCACGGGAAACCATTAAGCAACATGACCCCGCGGAAATATTCGACCAACACCCATATGCAAGGCACCAGAAAAAGATTTTTACCCGCACCGATTTTTACGGCAAACAACGCCGCCAACGCCGGAAATAAGGACCAGAAAGCCACAAACATGGCTGTCAGCGTTCCCGCACTCAGCATGCCGGCCCCACCAAAATCATGGATGCTGACATAAACCCAGGACACCCCCACACCAAACGAACCCAATCCGAACACATAACCCCTCAGCACAGCCCGCCAAACGCTTGCATGTTGCCAGGAGGCAAACAAAACCATCAGCGCTAACGGCGCCAAATAGCCAAAATTAAACGGTGCAAATGCCAAGGTGAATAAGACACCGGCAAGCAGCGCAAAAAAGTCCCTGTAAATAGTGTGTAAAAATGGCATGGGGATCATTGCGTTAAACCAATAAGGATTAGAAGGCCAAATACGGCAGTGCCGCAGATTGTACTTCAAAACATAGGCCTATAAGCAACTCAGTTTGGCAGCATGGGCTTTACCCAGTGTGATTTTTGTAACGGAGGAGGGCGCGGATGCCAAGCATTTGCAATTGCGCGCCTTAATGCGGCCTAACAGCGTCAGCAACCACAACGGTCATCAGGGTAATACGTTGTCGGAGCACCATTAGGCGAGGCATGGATAAGCGCTGTTACCGGAAAACCGGGCCGTGCAACGCAAACACGCCAGCGATAAAACTAGCAGGGCATCTGTTAGCTATATCCCAGCTGCCGTCAGCCGCTGGGGCTCGCAATAAAGCGGCTAGTGTTAGCCTATTACTTTTTATTAAAATAGTAATAATTACCAAATTTTCCTTTCAAAGTCATATTCTTGTCGTCTTTTTCCACAACGGTGAACAAATCAAACCGGCTGCCGCCGATAATTGCAACTTTTAATTTACCGTCTTCTACATCGTAATTTACCGGTGGTTGGTCGTAATAAATCCCTTCACGAGGAATATGCAAGATGGTCACTTTACCGTCTTTGAATACCCAGGTGTCTTCCCTGTCAATAGATTGTTTATCGGCCAAGGAGTTTTTGGTGTACTGCAGCTTCCAAGCGCCTTGCACTTCATCTTTAGATTGCAATGTGACATCGGCATAAACAGCACTGCCAAACGCAGACAAGCTTAATAATGCTACCGCTAGATTGATTTTTTTCATTATCGCATTCCTATATTATTAAATAATAAACTAAGCATTCTACTGATACGCCGGGGATAACAAAAGCATTATTAATTTATCAACAAGTGGTTCGAATAATGCCGTAAATAGCCGCCACCCATCATGAAGCCAAACCTCCCAGACTCACTGCGCGCTACCTGACGTTAACTTTTCATAGTCGCCCTTGCAGGCTAATGGCGTTAACAAAGCGGGACTCCCGGTTGCTTTATTTGAAAAATAGCGTATACAAACTACAGTAAAAGCGGAGCGGTCGTTTAATGTACAAAAGCGCCAGCACTACTGGAAATTAAGCTGAATCTATGTAATATGTCGCCCACTTTCAACATTATGACCAACGGAACGTTAATATCCCATGACTAAAGCCATTGTTTTAACCGGTATTACGACAACAGGTACACCACACCTAGGCAATTATGTCGGCGCTATCCGCCCCGCTATTGAGGCCAGCAAAGACGCGCAGGCCTTGCCCTTTTATTTTCTTGCCGATTACCACGCGCTGATTAAATGCCAGGAGCCGGAGCGGGTCAGGCAGTCCAGTCTGGAAATTGCCGCAACGTGGCTGGCGTTAGGGCTGGACACGTCGAACGCCGTGTTTTACCGGCAATCCGATGTGCCGGAAATCATGGAACTGGCTTGGATGCTGGCTTGTGTGGCGTCGAAAGGCTTGATGAACCGCGCCCACGCTTACAAAGCCGCAGTTGCCGACAATGAACAAAGCGGCGAAAACGACCCCGACAAAGGCATTACGATGGGCTTGTTCGGTTATCCGATACTGATGGCGGCGGACATACTGATGTTTAATGCCCATAAAGTCCCGGTGGGCAAAGACCAAATCCAGCATATCGAAATGGCCCGGGACATCGCTGCGCGGTTTAACCATATTTACGGCGAACATTTTGTGTTGCCGGAAGCGCTGGTTTCGGAACACGGCGCAACCTTGTCGGGCCTTGACGGACGAAAAATGAGCAAAAGTTATAACAACACCATACCGCTGTTTGAGCCCGAGAAAAAACTAAGAAAACTGATCAATAAAATCAAGACCAACTCTTTGTTGCCAGGCGAACCTAAAGATCCCGAAGACTGCACGTTATTCAGCATTTACCGGGCTTTTGCGGCACCCCACGAGGTTGCCGAAATACGCAAACGCTATGCCGACGGCATAGGCTGGGGCGACATGAAGCAGACGCTGTTTGAACATATCAATGACCATATTGCTCCCGCACGGGAACGCTATGAGGCATTAATGCAGGCACCTGAGCATATAGAAGAACAATTGCAGCTAGGTGCGTTAAAAGCGCGCGCCGTCAGTGCGCCTTTTATCAGAAAATTACGCAATGCTGTCGGCATTTCCAGGATTTCCTTGTGAGCAAACCGAAAAAACCCAAGTTCAGCGATTGGCTGCAACAATCCTTGCAGCTGTTAGGCCGATTACCGTGGATGTGGGCAGGCTATGCTCTGTTTGTAGGCGTGTTGCTGGTTGTCGGGCGCATCTCGCCGGCGCTGGGTATTTTTTCGGCGGTGACTTCGCTGTTTCTCGGCGTCGGCCTGGCAAAATACAGTGACCTTAAAACATCTTCAGAACATCCGGTAAATTTTTATTGGGCCGTCAATAAGAGCCTGCCTTTAGCGGTAATCGCCGCAGGCAGTATCGTAGTCTGTTGGTTTGTGTTCATGGCGATTGCCTGCCTGCTCGCCGGGGAAGCCGATAAAATCCCGCAGTTCTTTTTTCATTGGGAACTGACAGCGGAACATTTCAACCGGCAGTCCACGCGTGAAATAGCGGATTGGATTTACTCCTATGCCAATGTCGCGCTGATTTTTACCCTACTGATGCAAAACTCTTTTATCGGTTGGTTCACGCATCCGTTAATGCTGTTTAACGACGCCCGTTTCAGCCAGGCGAAAGAACAAAGCCAACGCGCAGTGTCGAAAAATCAGCAGGCGATCTATAAGCTGCTGGGGTTTATTTTTGTCGAGGCCGTCCTTTGCACTACCGTCACACCGTTGTTGACCCCAGTCCTGTATGTACTGGTTTCAGTTATGATGTATGTTTCTTACAAGAGTATTTTTGAGCTTAAACCGTCGTAGACCGTTATCGCATACGCTTTCATAGGTACGCCGCATTGCGTACCCGACATAACAAACCGAATAGTGGCGTTCAGGGCATGGTCACTCTTGCCGGTAACCACAACGTAACCGAATCCCCAGGCTAACAGGCATGCCGCAGCGTCGAGCGCCAGGGGCAATCAACTACGCAACAGCCGAATACAGTATAATAGCTGCCTAAACACCGCTTTGGGTTGCCACTTGAAAACTACAGCCATGCAAATTATCGCAATTTACCCCGGTACCTTCGACCCGATTACCAATGGGCATCTGGATTTAATCGCCAGGGCGTCCAGGCTTTACCACAAGGTTATTGTTGCTGTAGCCGTTAACCGCAGCAAGACGCCATTGTTTTCTTTGGATGAGCGTGTTGCCTTGGCCAAGGCGGTGACCCCGGAATTTGCCAATGTGCAGGTGATCGGGTTTGATAACTTGCTGGTCGATTGCGCCAGACAACAAGGCGCGAATGTCATCTTAAGGGGATTACGGGCTGTTTCCGATTTTGAATACGAATTTCAGCTGGCGGGCATGAACCGGCGTTTGGCACCGCAACTGGAAACGATGTTTTTAACACCCGCAGAACAATATGAGTTCATTTCTTCAAGCATGATCCGCGAAATCGCCCAGCTAAACGGCGATGTGTCCAGCTTCGTCCCCGACCTTGTCCGCAAGACTTTAATCGAAAAATTTAAACAGGTGTAACGATGTCCCTTATTATCTATGATGAATGTATCAACTGCGATGTCTGCGAGCCGGAATGCCCGAATGGCGCCATTTCGCAAGGCGAGGACATTTATGTGATCGACCCGTCATTGTGTACCGAGTGCGTTGGGCATCATGGCCTGCCGCAATGCGTGGAAGTTTGTCCGGTGGACTGCATAGAAAAAGATCCCCAGCATGCTGAAGACTACGAAACCTTATACCAAAAGTATCTAAAACTGACGCAAAGCCATTAATCATGAACATGATTTTTTTAATGAAATACACTCAATGAATCAAATTATTAGACCATTTGCTTTGGGACACCCGCCACCCCTATGATAGCCCTTGGCTACGTTGTCATTTTCCTCAGGCCAAAACACGAAACTGATGGAACCAGTCCAGACTGTCATTTGTTGTCCCTACAGGCTTATATTCCGCGCCTACCCAGCCGGTATAGGCCGATTGCCCGATGCCCAAAAACAGGGTTTCAAAATCAACCTGCCCGCTACCCGGCTGTCCGCGGCCCGGATAGTCTGCAAACTGGATATGCCCGATTTTGTCGGCATGCCGCAGAATAAATTCAAGCGGGTTTTCGCCCATTTTGAGCAAATGATAGCAATCGTACTGCATAAAGAGTGTCGGGCAATTAAGCTCGGCCAGTATGTCCAACATATGCTGCCCGCTATGGATGATAAATTCCGGCATGTCCTGGGTGTTGATCGCTTCAAAAACCGTCTTGACGCCTAAGCCCGCAAAGGCGTCCGCAGCAAAACAAAGGTTTTCCCTGAACGTGTCCAGATAGGCCGGTAACCGGCGTGAATCAAGGCAACGCCCTGGCAGGATATTAATCGCCACAGGTTTTAACACCTCCGCATAAGCAACAGCTTGCGCCACCGCTAAGCGGAACTGCCCACGCTTTTCCGGTACGCAGGCCAGCCCTTCCCCGCCTTGCAGTAAATCATCCGCCCCGACATTAAACATCACCAGCTTGAGGCCATTTGCCGCCAAAGCCGTACTGATGCTTGCCGTGTCCAAGCTATAGGGAAACTGGATCTCAACAGCATTAAAACCTTGTCGGCTGGCAGCCCGAAAACGGTCGATAAGCGCTGCTTCGGTAAACAGCAGGCTTAAATTGGCGGTAAATTTAAGCATCGGCCACTTTCGTAAATAAGTTGATCAATGTGGCGGGATCCTGCTCCAGATAGCCGTGACTGCCATGCAATTGCATCAGCTGCGCCGCAAGGCCAGACATCGGGATGGCGCTGCCTTGTCTGACCGACAAATCCACCGCCATATCCAGATCTTTCAGCAAGGTTTTAACCCGCCATTTGACCGGTTCAAAATTTTCGCTGGCCATTTCAGGACCGGTGATCTGTAGCGGTTTGGAATCGGCAAAGCCGCCCGCCAATGCAGCAGGGATTTGCGCCGCATCGACACCGGCCCGCTTCGCCAACGCCATCATTTCAGCGATCACCAGAACATTGCAGCCGACTATCATTTGGTTGCATATTTTAGTCACCTGACCGCTACCGACCGGGCCCATGTGCGTCAATTGCTTATAGAGCGGGGCCAACACGCAGCGAGCCAGCGCAATCTGCTCAACGCTGCCTCCTGCCATGATAGCCAGACTGCCCTGTTCGGCACCCGCCACGCCACCGGATACCGGCGCATCGACCCAGCCCATGCCGCATTGCCCATATAACAGCGCAGCCAATTGCCGGGTGCGTTCGGGATGGCTGCTGGACAAATCAATCAACAGCTTGCCTGCCGAGCCGTGTTCGAGGATGCCGTCGTGCAAAATCGCTTCAACGGCGCCGGTGTCCGCCAGGCACAACAGCACGACATCGGAACGCCCGACCAATTCAGCAATCGTCGGACACGGATAGGCCCCTGCATCCGTCACCGGCGTTAATTTTTCAGGGCTGCGGTTCCATACGTTGACGCTAAACCCGGCCTGCAATAAACGCAAACACATGGGCTTGCCCATCAGGCCGATACCGATAAATCCCAGCACTCTGTGCTTACCTGACATGATAACAGCCTCCCCTATTGTTGTTTCAGCCACGCTTGCCAAACGGCAAGCAGCACTGACAAAATCACCGGCCCTAAAAACAAGCCGACCACGCCAAAAGCGGAAAGTCCACCGAACACGCCAAACATAACGACCAGAAAAGGCACTTGGCTGGTGCCGCTGATGACCAGCGGACGAATGACATTATCGACAGTACTGACCACCAGAAAACCCCATAACAACAGCCCCACGCCGGGCCAAATTTGCCCGGTAGCCAGCAGCATGCCCGCTATCGACAGCCATATCAGCATCGCGCCCATAGGAATCAACGCCAGCACGGCGGTCACAGCGCCAAACAACACCGGCGCTTGCACGCCGGCAACAGCATAACCTAGCCCTGCCGTGAGCCCTTGCCCTAATGCGGCAAGCACAATACCGTACACGACGGCGCGCGTCGTATCACCGGCAGCTTGTAAATAAACCTGCTGGTATTCACCCAGAAAATGGATCAGCCCCTGCTGTACTTGCCGGATCGCATTCTGTCCGTCGCGAAAGCAAAAAAATACCGTGACCAGCACAAAACCCAGTTTCATGACATAACGGCCGATATCGCCGAGAAATTTGCCGAACTCGCCCAGCCACTGCTTTGCCCATTCGACCAGCTGCCCCGTCATGCCGACCTGATCGTTGGTGACACGATCCAGCCAGTGTTGCAACTCATCGCCTAACCACGGGATACGACTGACGGCAACGGGCAATTTATAAGGCCCGTGGGCAAAATTCTCTATCAGCGTTTGATAGGCCATTTTAGTCTCGTTCTGTAACATGGCTGCCAGCCAGAATAGCGTCAGCGAAATGACTGCGGCAATAATGGCGGTCATCAACGCTGCGCTTAAATTGGCGTTATCATGCAGTTTTCGCCTTAACCATAGGTAAGGTTGCCAGACTACATAAGCAAGAATAAACGCCCATGCCAGTACCAGGAAAAAATCGCGTAGAATAATAAAGCTCAGCGCTAAAATACCCGCCAATAACAGTATCGGGATGGATAAGCGTATCACTGCGGTACTTAGAATTTCTTTCATAAGCTAAAGCCTGAATGGTTTGGCAAAAACATCGCCCGGACGCAGATAGCCGCCCGGCGTTCATCTTTTTGAGGGCATAATGGACACATTACACCGTATTGATTATCGTACCCCGCATATCAAGGCCTACCGTCCAGCCATCTTATCCCTGATCGCCGGGCTAAGCACACTGTTGGCTGCCTGTGCAGAACTGCCAACGCAGCATACGGCCAATGATATCAAACATATCATCGTGATCTACGCGGAAAACCGCAGTTTCGATAATCTCTACGGCCTATTTCCGGGTGCCAACGGTATTCATCAGGCCAAGCCTGAACAATATACCCAGCTGGATCATGACGGTAAAGCATTTGTACATTTGCCGCCGATTTGGGCCAGCAAGGCCAATAAAACGCCTACGATAGACGCAAATCTGCCTAACCGACCATTCCAGATAGACAGTCCGCCGCTCAACCTGCCGTTATCCGTGCGCTCGCGTGATCTCGTCCACCGTTATTACCAGAACATCGAACAACATGCGGGTGGCATGAACAACCGTTTCGCGGCGATCTCCGATGCCGGCGGGCTGGTCATGGGCTATTACGACGGATCAAAACTGCCGCTATGGCAGTGGGCCAAAGACTATGTGCTAGCCGATAATTTTTTTATGGGCGCGTTCGGCGGCTCGTATCTTAACCACCAATGGTTGATCTGCGCCTGTACGCCGCAGGATGCGCCAGACTCGAAAGCGCCGCGAGCGCAACTAGACCCACAAGGGTTGTTAAAGCGCCAGCCTGGCTCGCCCCGGTCAGCCATGCAGGGCGCACCGGTTTTCTTCGACGGTGTGTTGACACCCGACGGTTATTCAGTCAATACGCAACAGCCGCCCTACCAGCCCTCAGGCATTCCTCCAGCTGTAGGCGGGGATCCACGGTTTGCCGACGCCAATGCCGAGCACCAGCCGTTAGCGCCGCAAACCACCCAAACCATCGGCGACACCTTGACAGCTAAAGGCATTTCATGGGCCTGGTATGCAGGTGCCTGGAGCTTGGCATTAATTGATGGCATGCAAGCACCGGACATCAAACGCAGCATCATTTATACCAACCAGCAGGGCACCCATAATTTTCAGGCCCACCACCAGCCCTTCAACTACTACGCCCGCTTTGCACCGGGCGAGCCGGACCGCGAGCTGCACCTGAAAGACGGCGATGAGTTTTTAGCCGCCATCACGGCCGGCACCTTACCGCAAGTCGCTTTCTACAAGCCTAGCGGCGATTTAAATGAGCATCCCGGCTATACCGACGTATTGTCTGGCGACCAACATATCCATAGCCTGCTGGAACGGATACGTCAGAGCCCGCAATGGCCGAACATTGCCGTTATCGTCACTTATGATGAGAACGGCGGTTTCTGGGACCACGTTGCGCCACCGAAAGGCGACCGCTGGGGGCCCGGCACCCGCATACCCGCCATTATTGTGTCGCCTTTTGCAAAGCGCGGCTTTATTGACCATAGCGCTTATGATACGACCTCCATCATCAAATTTATCACCCGCCGTTTCGGCTTGGCAGCGCTGCCCGGCGTAAGGGCCAACGCCGGTGATTTAATGAATGCCTTTGACTTTAAACAAAGCCGATAACCATGCAAAAACGATACGCTATAGCCTTCATCCTCTGTTTAATAGCCTGTACCCACAGCCACGCAGATGCCCATAAAATCGCCATCGCCAGCGCGCATCCCTTAGCCACCGAAGCCGGTTTTGAAATTATCCGTAATGGCGGTAATGTCTTCGATGCCGCCGTTGCCGTAAGCGCTGCGCTAGCGGTTGTTGAACCCGGCAGTTCGGGTTTGGGCGGCGGCGGTTACTGGTTGCTGCACAGGGAACAAGACGCGCTGGACACGCTGATAGACGGACGAGAAAAAGCCCCGCTGGCGGCAAGCAAAGACATGTTCCTGGACAAGGACGGTCAGGTTATCCCAAAACTGTCGCTGGATGGCGCATTAGCCGCCGCGATACCGGGACTGCCGGCCGCGCTGGTGCATTTGTCGGAAAAATATGGCCGTTTGCCGCTGTCAGAAAGCCTGAAGCCCGCCATCAGATATGCCCAGACAGGCTTTGCCATTAGCGCCAAACACCTAAAACTGCTGGCATTCAGGGCTGATATCATCAAAAAATACCCGCAAACAGCCCGTCTATTTTTAATGGATGGCGAGCTTCCGGCAACCTACTCGATACTGCGGCAAGCCGATCTGGCCCGTACCTTAGGCCGCCTGGCGGAATCCGGCCATGCCGGTTTCTACCGTGGCTACACCGCAAGCCAATTGATCGCCAGTGTTGGCAAAGCAGGTGGCATCTGGACCCAACAAGACCTGGACAGCTATCACATCGTCGAACGCAAACCCGTCACCGGCGATTATCACGGCATAAAAATCACCAGCGCAGCGCCATCATCATCCGGCGGCATAGTGCTGATAGAGGCGCTGAACATACTCGCGGACTATGATCTGCAACACAGCGACGCCGTCACCCGCATCCACCTGATAACCGAGGCGATGCGCCGCGCCTATCACGACCGCGCCTTATACCTGGGTGATAGCGACTTTATCGACATACCGCTTAAGCGCTTGCTGAGCCCCGATTACGCCGCCGGCTTACGCAGCAGCATACGCACTGACCACGCCTTGCCCAGCGCCTTGCTGTCCGGGTATAGCACGCCGCAACCCGGCGGCACCCATACCACGCATTTTTCGATGATTGACGACGAGGGCAACCGCGTGGCTGCCACCTTAAGCATCAATTTTCCGTTTGGTTCGGGTTTTGTCGCAGAGGACACCGGCGTGTTACTCAATGATGAAATGGATGATTTTGTCAGCAGCAAAGACGGCATGAACGGCTACGGGCTGGTCGGCGGCTCCGCCAATGCAATAGCGCCTGGCAAGCGCATGTTGTCGAGCATGACGCCGACATTTCTCGACGATGGCGCCCGCATTGCGGTAGTGGGCACGCCCGGCGGCAGCCGTATCTCGACTATGGTCTTGCTGGCTGCACTCGATTTTGCCCAAGGCAACGCTCCGGAATCCTGGGTAAACCTGCCGCGCTACCACCATCAGTTCATCCCCGATGTGCTGGAATATGAAGCCGGGGCATTGACCGCCGCTGAACTCGACGGCCTTGCCGCACTAGGCCATCAAACCAAACCGGCACGGTACCGGTACGGCGATATGCAAGCCGTCATGTTGGATAAAATGACGCATACGCTGAGCGCAGCGAGTGATCGCCGTGGCGAAGGGCGGGCCGTGGTCGAGGCATACCCTATCCGGCGCTAAACTGCACGTCTGTTTTAATGACGCCTGCTATCCAGGTACGCGATGCGTAGCCTACCTAAGAAACTGAATGACGACCGCTTATAGTAGCTTAATGATAAGGACATCGGTCTTTTAAAAGATTATCACGTCATGGCCAATTTCAAAACCCATTTATCGGTATCAATCCTAACCAGCACCGCAGCCGCCGGTATAGCGGTCAACCTGCACCTGATTGCCTATACCCATACGCCCTGGTTTATTTTCCTGGGCATCGTCGGCGGCATGCTACCGGATATTGATGCCAACAATTCCAGGCCGGTCAATCTGTTATTCAGTTTATTGGCAGTGCTGGGCATGTGCGCTATAGTCCAGATATTTAAAAACAGCTATGCCCCACATCGGTTATTAATCCTTGCCGCAGCCGGCTATCTGGTGATCCGCTATGGCATATCAGCGTTATTCAAGCGCTTTACCGAGCATCGCGGCGTTTTCCATTCCTTATTGGCTGCCTTGTTTTTTGCCCTACAGGCCGCTTGTATCAGCTATTATTTACTGCATTGGAATTTAGTGCATGCGTGGCTGAACGGCATCTTCATCGCGCTGGGGTTTATCACGCATTTAGCGCTGGATGAAATCTACAGCGTTGATTTAACCAATTCGAGGATGAAAAAATCGTTCGGCACGGCGCTTAAATTATGCAGCTACAGCAATATGACCGCGTCTGCATTAATGATGATGGCTACCATAGGGATGTACTGGCTGGCACCGTCGCCACTGCCATTAGTTCATGCTGTGCTTGCAGGCGTGCATTACCGTTAAGCGGCGTTGGTGTTTTAATCCTGGGCAACAGGTTTTTTCTCGCCAGTTTTCAGCAGGCCAAACAACATATGCGATAGCCCGGTGTACATGAAGAACAGCGAAAAATTGGCGTCAATAGCGACCGTATTCACTTCGCCGTAGAATTCCAGCGATCCTATCATCAGCAACAAAAAAAATCCCACTAGCACCATGTAGCGGAAGCTCTTGCTAAACCAGCAATAGCCCAGCACGACCGCCTCTGTAATCCCCAGATTAACCATCATCATACGCAGATTATTGTCTAATGCACCGTATAACGCCTCGTTAAATTCAAAAAACGACGCGTCGGTCACCGAGCAAATGCTTGCGAACATCAACGCAACAACGGCGAAATAAAAATTGACTTCAATTAGCAGCCGAATGGCTTGCATACGGTTAGGCATCTTGACATTCATCCAGGTCACCCATCAATAGCTAAAAAAAACCCTCCAGAAAACAATTCGGGAGGGTATAGAGGAGGATGCGGTAAAAACGGCCCTATTAAATGACCATGGCCTGACATAAGGTTTATTATGGTCGGCCTAAATACGGCGATCACATCGATGCAATCTTGATTAGCAACTTACCCGCCCAAAACACAATTGTCAATATACCTATACAAAATATGAACAAAATATGTACATTGCTAAATATAATGCGCCACTACAGCAACCCGCTGTTTTGTCCAGGCATCAACACTGAGAGTTATTAACACTATGAGGACATTATCATGAACATACTGATTACCGGCGGCACAGGCTTCATCGGTAGCGCCTTAACACGCAAGCTGTCCGCACAAGGCCACGCAGTCAGCGTATTAAGCCGCAAGCCTGAATCTGTCGCCAAACTATGCGGCCCCGATACCCAAGCCCTGGGCAATCTCAATGAACTCATGCCGGAAGACAGTTACCCTGTCGTCATCAATCTGGCAGGTGCGCCGATTTTTGATGGCCGTTGGAACGCTAGCCGTAAACAACTGATTAGATCTAGCCGCATCCAGCTTACCGAACAATTGTTGGAGTGGATGGCGAACAGTGAGGTAAAACCTGAGCTGTTGATTAGCGGCTCCGCCATCGGCTACTACGGCGACCAAGGCGACACCCTATTAACTGAACAATCCGCAGGAGCGGATGATTTTGCGGCGGAACTCTGCAAAGACTGGGAACAGGCCACAATCCGGGCCGCGGAACTCGGCACCAGAGTCTGTCTGATTAGGACCGGATTAGTGCTGGCCGGGGACGGTGGCTTGTTGCAACGCATGCGGTTGCCTTTTCAGCTGGGTCTGGGCGGGCGTTTAGGCAGTGGACAACAATGGATGTCCTGGATCCACAGGGATGACTGGATAGCTATCGCCCTGGCTATGATAGACACGCCTTCGATGCAAGGCGCTTATAATGCAACCGCGCCCCATCCGGTGACCAACAGCGAATTCACGCAAACGCTGGCGCACAGCTTAAAGCGCCCTGCCCTGCTACCGGTGCCGACGGGCCTATTAAAGCTGCTGCTGGGGGAAATGTCAGGGTTGGTGTTAGGCAGCCAACGCGTCATACCGGAACGCCTGCTGGAGCAAGGATTCCAGTTCCGTTATCCGCTGCTGGACAACGCATTAGATGAAGCGCTGGCAGCTAACCACTGACCGGTTTGAAAAGCCAATAACGGCGGTATGAGCCTTATCAAGGAAGCCATTAGCCAGCGCCTTAATCATGGGTAACAGGCTAAGATTATATGTTAGCCAAAACTTCAGCAATAGTCGCACCCATCGCCGCCGGAGTCGGACAGATCGTCACGCCCAATTCCCGCAATAATGCGACTTTTTCCGATGCGCTTTCACCGGCAGAAGAAATGATCGCCCCGGCATGCCCCATGCGGCGGCCTTCCGGCGCGGTCAGACCCGCTATATAAGCGACTACCGGCTTAGTCATGTGATCCCTGGCGAAGAATCCGGCATCGACTTCTTGCGGCCCGCCAATTTCGCCTATCATGAGCACGACTTTGGTTTCCGGATCCTGTTCGAATAGCTCCAGTACATCACGGTGCGAACTGCCGTTAATCGGGTCGCCGCCGATGCCGACCGAGGTCGAAATGCCTATCCCCAAACGCTTCATCTGGTCGGCGGCTTCATAACCTAAGGTACCGGAACGTCCGACGATGCCCACATTGCCCTGCATATAGATGTGTCCGGGCATAATGCCCAGCATTGAGCGCCCTGGACTGATCGTGCCCGCACAATTGGGACCCGTCAAAACCATACGGTCTTCTTTGGCAAAACGGCGCAAAAAGCTTTTTACCGTCATCATATCCTGGGTAGGGATGCCATCGGTAATCGCCACACAGTATTTAATGCCGGCATCGGCGGCCTCGATAATGGAGTCGGCGGCAAAAGCCGGCGGCACGAAAATAATGCTGGCCTCGGCCTCCGCTTGTTGCACAGCTTCCTTCACGGTATTAAAAACCGGTAAACCCAGATGGGTTTGTCCGCCCTTTCCCGGCGTGACGCCGCCCACAACCAAAGAGCCGTAATTCATCATGTCCTGGGCATGGAAAGAACCAATTTTTCCGGTGAAGCCTTGGACGATAATACGGGTGGTTTCGTTAATTAAAATAGCCATAAGTTCCTCAAGCCTCTCTTGCAACAACTTCATTACGCGCCTGAACGGCTTTTTCCGCCGCTTCCGCCAACGTTTCCGCAGTAATGATAGGCAGCCCGCTGCCCGCGATAATCCGCCGCCCTTCTTCAACATTAGTGCCAGAAAGTCTGACAATCAGAGGCACTTTCATGTCGATTTTCCTGACCGCCTGCACGACGCCTTCGGCAATCCAGTCGCAACGGTTGATACCGGCAAAAATATTCACCAGCATCGCCTTAACGTTTTTATCGGCCAGCACCAAGCGAAACGCTTTTTCGGTGCGTTCGGCCGATGCGCCGCCACCAACATCGAGGAAATTGGCCGGTTCGCCACCCGCCAGCTTAATCATGTCCATCGTCGCCATCGCGAGACCCGCGCCGTTAATCATGCAGCCGATGTCGCCGTCCAGACCGACATAGCTCAGGCCCCGGTCTGCGGCGGCCGTTTCGCGCGGGTCTTCCTGGGTTTTATCACGCAGCTCGGATATTTTTTGTTGCCGGAACAAGGCGTTTTCATCGAAGCCCATTTTCGCATCCAAGGCTACCAGCTCACCACTACGGGTAATTACTAACGGGTTGATTTCCAGCATACTGGCATCCAGATCACGCAAAGCGCGATAACAACCCCGGATCGTCTTAACGGCATGGCTCAGAATTTCCGTATCCAGGCCCAGCGCGAAAGCCATTTCACGCGCCTGGTAGTCTTGCAACCCCACAGCTGGCTCAATATAGATTTTGGTAATCGCATCAGGCTGCGTAACGGCCAACTCTTCGATATCCATACCGCCTTGTGCAGAGCCGACCATAACAATGCGCTCCGAGCTGCGGTCTACGAGAAAACAGAAATACAATTCTTTGGCAATGTCGGTGCCGGCCTCCACGTAAAGCCTTGCACACACCTTACCGACAGGCCCGGTCTGGTGCGTAACCAGACGCTTGCCCAATAAAGCTTCCGCAGCCGCTTCAACATCATCATGAGTTTTGCAGATTTTAATGCCGCCAGCCTTACCGCGTGCGCCGGAATGAATTTGCGCTTTAACCGCCCAAATATGCCCACCGATTTCCCTGGCACGTTGCACGGCATCTTCGGGGCTATAGGCCAGACCGCCTTCAGCGATTTTTATACCGTAACCGCTTAAAATTTCTTTCGCTTGATACTCATGAATATCCACAGCATCTCCGTTGTTGTCACTGTTGTTGTAACCGGCATGCCACACCGCCTGCATGCCAATGATTATGCGCCCTAAAAGCTTATTTATTTTTAGCTGCGATTGCTTCGGCGGCCCGCACCACGTTGTTGGCCATTTTCTCTGATGCGGCGTCGATTAGACGGCCGTCCAAGGCGGCGGCGCCTTTTCCCTGCGCCGCAGCTTCCTGTAAAGCCGCCAAAATACGTTGGGCTTTTTCTATTTCCTCAGCGGGAGGAGTGAAAACATCGTTCGCCAGTCCCACTTGGCTGGGATGGATCGCCCACTTACCTTCGCAACCCAGCGCTGCAGCACGTTTTGCCGCTAATGTGAAACCTTCAGGATCTTTAAAGTCGCCGAATGGGCCGTCAATCGGCCGCAAACCGAACGCGCGGCAGGCCACCGTCATGCGGCTGATTGCCGCATGCCATTGGTCACCGGGATAATCAGGGTTCAAGCCGCCAATATTAACCGTTCTGGCACGATTGCTGGCAGCATAATCGGCAACACCGAAATGTAAGGCTTCGAGACGGCCAGATGCGCCCTGGCGAGCAATATCCTCAACATTGGCCATGCCCAATGCCGTTTCGATCAGGGCTTCAATGCCGATCCTGTTCTTTAACCCCTGTTGCATTTCCAGCTGGTTAAGCATGGCTTCCACCATATAGACATCGGCATAAACGCCAACTTTAGGAATCAGGATAGTCTCCAGTTTCGCACCGCACTGCTCAACCAAATCCACGACATCGCGTACCATATATTGCGTATCCAGACCGTTGATACGCACCGAAATCGTCACACCGTGCCCTTTCCAGTCCAAGTCATTGATCGCTTCGATAATGTTTTTTCTGGCGCGCAACTTATCATCAGGGGCCACTGCGTCTTCAAGATCCAGAAAAATAAAATCTGCGCCACTTTTCATAGCTTTTTCAAACATATCAGGGTTTGACCCTGGAACAGCTAATTCACAGCGTTGCACCCGTTGAACTGACGCTGTATATAAAGTGTGACTCATCTGTACATTCCTAACTTAAGTGATAGCATACTGCCAATCAATACCTGAAAAAATAATTCTGGCATGACCCAGAGACAAATAAATCGCCCATTCTACTTTCAGGCCAAGCAAAGTCAATTTTTACCGCGTTAATTTTCTAATCAAATCTTGCTGAATAAGAGTGGCTATGTCATCATGCCCAGTTTTTTGGCTTTGGCTTTTTAATAACTGAAAGCTGCTTTATACTGTAATCGTCGCAGTTGAGGTTTTATCCAACCTACGCCGTCTGTTTTTTAGCCACGAAAACCCGCTGCCCAGCATCCCTGCAAGCACGTCCGTGCGCGATAAACCGTTAACCCCCCAATATCAACTACTTTTAAAGAGGCAATCATGGCTGGTCGTAACCATCTCTATATCCCAGGCCCTACCAATGTACCCAATGAAATCCTGAATGCAATGCATATCCCGATGGAAGACCACCGTTCCCCGGCCTTCCCAAAACTGCTGACCCCGCTGTTGAACGACCTGAAAAAAATCTTCAGGACCGAAACCGGACAAGCTTTTATCTTTCCTGCAACCGGCACAGCGGGCTGGGAAATTGCGTTGACCAACTGCTTAAATCCCGGCGATAAGGTATTGATTTACCGCTTCGGTCAATTCAGTCACTTATGGGCGGAAATGGCTAAACGCCTAGGTTTTTACGTTGAAATTCACCAGGAAACCTGGGGTAAAGGCATTCCCCTGGACAAACTGGAAGCGCGTTTAAAAGAAGATACTGGGCACGAAATCAAAGCCGTTTTAGCTACGCACAATGAAACAGCTACCGGCGTGACCAGTGACATTGCCGGTACTCGCAAAGCGATGGATGCGGCAAACCACCCGGCACTGTTATTCGTTGACGGCGTCAGCTCGATTGCCAGCCTGGATTTCCGCATGGACGAATGGGGCGTAGACGGTGCCATCAGCGGCTCGCAAAAAGGCTTTATGCTACCGGCCGGCGGTGCGTTTGTCGCATTCAGCCAAAAAGCCTTGCAAGCCGTGGAAACATCAACATATCCGCGCTGTTTCCTGGATTTGAAAGATCAAATGACGAATAACGCTTCGGGTTACACGCCTTACACGCCTAACCTGCCGTTGTTGTACGGCTTGCGTAAAGCGCTGGACATGCTGTTGGAAGAAGGCATGGAAAATGTCTACGCCCGGCATCACCGCTTGGCCGAAGGCACCCGTAAAGCCATTGCCGCCTGGGGCTTGACGTTGTGCGCCCAAGCCGGTTTTGAATCCGACACCGTTTCGGCGATAGTCGTCCCCGAAGACAAGGATGCCCGCACTGTCATCAGCACGGCATTCAGCAAATACAATATCTCGCTGGGCGCAGGTTTGTCAGAAGTTGCCGGTAAAGTCTTCCGCATCGGCCACGTCGGCGACATGAACGACGTGTCCATGCTGGGCGCAATTGCCGGTGTTGAAATGGCCATGTTGGATAGCGGTTTTGATATTCAGCCGGGCAGCGGTGTGGCTGCTGCGATTGAATATTATCGAGCCACTGCAAAATAATTGTTACGGACACCTCCCTTGCACAACCCACCCGGACCAGCTTTAGCAAACCCGTTATTGGGTCTAGGTGGCTACCGTTGTTGGATTGGGTTATACCAATCCAGCTTATATAGCGTGGAGAATCGCTTATGAACAAACCCAAAGTCGTCGTCACCCGCCGCTGGCCTGCCGAAGTCGAATCCCAACTCAAAGCCCATTACGATGTTCAGTTAAACGAATCTGACATACCGATGAGCCTTGAGGCATTAAAACTCGCGATGCAAACGGCCGATGCGCTGTTACCTACCGTCACCGACCCGATTACCGCCGACATTATCGGCGTAGAAAACCGCCGCGTTAAAATCATCGGCAATTTTGGGGTCGGCTACAATAATATCGACGTTAACGCCGCGAAGGAACAGGGCCTGGTCGTCACCAACACGCCGCATGTCTTGACCGACTGCACCGCCGATATTGCCATGCTATTACTGCTGATGTCGGCGCGTCGCGCATCTGAAGCCGAGCGCATGATACTCAGCGGGCAATGGACAGGCTGGGGACCCACCCAATTATTAGGCCAAAAAGTGACCGGCAAGACCTTAGGACTGGTCGGTTTCGGACGCATCGCCCAGGCGATGGCGCGAAAAGCCCATCACGGCTTCGGCATGAAAATCCTGTTTTATGTGCCGTCCGCGCCTGAACAGGCAATAGTCGACGAATTGCAGGCTATACGTTGCGGGACGGTTGAAGAATTATTGTCCGAAGCGCATTTCGTTTCATTACATTGCCCCGGTAGCCCTGCCACCAAACATTTGATCAACGAACAGCGCTTGAAATTAATGCGCCCATCGGCACATTTAATCAACACCGCGCGCGGCGACGTGGTTGACAGCAACGCACTGATTAAAGCGCTCAAGGAAGGTTGGATAGCGGGTGCAGGTTTGGATGTGTTTGAAGGCGAACCCCATTTAAACCCAGGCTTTTTAACGCTGGACAATATTGCCCTGTTACCGCATATCGGCAGCGCAAGCGAAGAAACACGAACGGCTATGGGCAATCGTGTGCTCAGTAATATCGCCGCCTTTTTTACAGGGCGGGAGCCGGAAGACAGGGTGGTTTAACCCACTGCCCAAGTCGCTGGCATAACCCATAGTCACAAAAAAGCCCCCGCTGCTTTTTCAGCAACGGGGGCTTTACGTTTAGGGTAAAGGCCTAAAACGGCAAGATTACATCATGCCGCCCATGCCACCCATTCCGCCCATTCCGCCCATATCCGGCATGCCATGACCGCCTTTCTCGTCACTAGGCGCATCGGCAACCATCACTTCAGTCGTCAGCATCAAACCGGCAACAGAAGCGGCGTTTTGCAACGCAGTACGGGTCACTTTCGCAGGGTCTAAGATACCCATTTCGATCATGTCGCCGTATTGGCCTGTTGCTGCGTTGTAACCGAAACTACCGGTGCCTTTTTGCACTTCGTTGAACACAACAGAAGGCTCATCACCTGCGTTTGCCACGATTTGGCGTAATGGCTCTTCCATTGCGCGGCGCAGGATATTGACGCCGACAGTTTGGTCATGATTGATGCCTTCAAGACCGACCAATGCAGACAATGCACGTACCAGTGCCGTACCGCCGCCAGCTACTACGCCTTCTTCCACGGCTGCGCGGGTTGAATGCAGCGCATCTTCGACGCGTGCTTTCTTTTCTTTCATTTCGATTTCAGTGGCTGCGCCAACTTTAATCACAGCAACACCGCCTGCCAATTTGGCCAGACGCTCTTGCAGCTTTTCTTTGTCGTAGTCAGAAGTGGCTTCTTCGGCTTGTGCACGAATTTGTGCAACGCGATTTTTAATTTGCTCTTCAGAACCGGCACCATCAATAATCGTGGTGTTTTCTTTGCTGATTTGCACTCTTTTTGCTGTACCCAATTGAGCCAACTCAGTTTTTTCCAGGCTTAAGCCCACTTCTTCGGAGATGACCGTACCACCAGTCAATACCGCGATGTCTTCCAACATGGCTTTACGACGGTCGCCAAAGCCTGGGGCTTTAACCGCAGCGACTTTAACGATGCCACGGATGGTGTTGACAACCAAAGTTGCCAATGCTTCGCCTTCAACGTCTTCGGCAATAATTAATAATGGACGGCCTGATTTGGCAACGCCTTCCAAAATCGGCAACATTTCACGGATGTTGGAGATTTTTTTATCGTAAACCAAGATCATAGGATCGTCTAATTCGACGCTCATATTTTCTTGTTTGTTGATGAAATAAGGTGACAAATAGCCACGGTCAAACTGCATGCCTTCAACAACATCCAATTGGTTGTCCAGGCCTGAACCTTCTTCAACGGTGATGACGCCTTCTTTACCGACTTTTTCCATTGCTTCTGCAATGATTTGGCCGACTGATTCATCAGAGTTGGCTGAGATAGTGCCGACTTGGGCAATAGCTTTGTTATCGGTACAAGGCGTTGCCGAAGCCACAATCGCTTCAACGGCTTTAGTCACGGCCAAATCAATACCGCGCTTCAGATCCATTGGATTCATACCGGCGGCAACGGCTTTCAAACCTTCGTTTACGATAGATTGAGCCAATACGGTTGCCGTCGTGGTGCCGTCGCCAGCCACGTCAGAAGTGTGCGAAGCCACTTCTTTAACCATTTGCGCGCCCATGTTTTCAAATTTGTCTTTTAATTCGATTTCTTTTGCAACCGACACGCCGTCTTTAGTGATGGTAGGTGCGCCGAAGCTTTTGTCCAAAATCGCGTTACGGCCTTTAGGCCCTAAAGTTACCTTAACTGCGTTTGCTAAAATATTGACACCACGCGCCATACGGACACGTGCGTCATCGCCAAATAATACGTCTTTTGCTGCCATTTTTAATTCCTGATTCGTTTGTGTGTGGTTAAGTTATTATGAAGTAAGCGAAATCTTGAAACGTCCAGGCTTAGCCTAAAACGCCCATAATGTCTTCTTCACGCATAACGATAAGGTCTTCGCCGTCAACTTTAACTTCGTTACCCGCGTATTTACCGAATAATATTTTGTCGCCGACTTTGACTTCCAAAGCACGCACAGTACCGTTATCCAGCGCTTTGCCATTGCCTACGGCCAGCACCACGCCTTGGCTTGGCTTTTCTGCTGCCGAACCCGGCAATACGATGCCGCCTAGTGTCGTCGTTTCTTCTTCAACACGTTTGACTATCACTCTATCGTGTAACGGACGTATATTCATCTATATCTCCTAACATTAAATTAAAGGTTGAAAAAATTATTGGCACTCTACCGCTGTGAGTGCTAATGATAATGAGCTTTTGCAGTGTGTCAAGTTCTTTGGCATCATCGCGCATCATCCACCATAAATACCCTGACTTATGAACGATAACCAATTACTACGCTATAGCCGTCAAATCATGCTGCCGACTTGCGATATAGACGGCCAGCAAAAACTCTTGGACGCCAAAGTGTTAATCGTTGGCGTCGGAGGCTTAGGTTCCCCCGCCTCCATTTATCTTGCAGCCGCAGGTGTCGGCAATATCACGATTTATGACGATGACATCGTGGACTTATCCAATTTACAGAGACAGATTGCTCATCACACACCTGATATAGGGATGGATAAAGTTATTTCAAGCCGACAAACGCTGAATAAATTAAATCCTGAGATCAATGTTATTGCGGTAAAACAGCGATTGACTGGCGAACAGCTTGAAAAAGAGGTCATTAATGCCGATGTGGTGCTGGATTGCTGCGATAATTTTGCCACCCGTTTTGCTATCAATAAGGCGTGCGTCAACCATAAAACCCCGTTGGTTTCGGGCGCGGCAATACGTTTTGAAGGCCAGGTGTCGGTATACACGCCTGGCAAAAATAATAGCCCGTGCTACAACTGTCTGTACCACAGTAATGGCGAAGAAGCGCAAAATTGCGCCAACAACGGCGTTATTGCGCCGATTACCGGCATAGTCGGCAGTATTCAGGCCTTGGAAGCGATCAAGCTGATAATAGGCAAAGGTAACACGCTGACCGGGCGCTTATTGCTGATCGACGGTTTAACGATGGAATTCAATACCATGAAACTGAAAAAAAATCCGGCTTGCCCAAGCTGTGCAAGCGGTTAGGATGCGGCCCAGACGGGCAGATTGATTAAAACCACGAAGTGCACAAATCACTGCAAGTGCGGAATTGCCGAAACAGAGCCCTACCCCCCTTGCAAGCATTCGTGAATCTTATGCGCTTCGTGGTTTTATGCCTTTCAGTGACGATGGCGTTATTTTTTAGCCAGCTTACTTTTAACAAAATGGATAGCCGTCTCCGCCAACTCATTGACAAATGACGGGCTATCGCCATGCGGTTCCGTTTCCCCCAAAGGCTTGGCGTTATTTTTCGTGAACCTATAGATAAAATAGCCTAATGGCGCAAAGGCCGCTGCGGCGACCAGAAACATGACCACAAACAACTCAGTAACATCACCCATAATTCCTCCTCAATATTGTTATAATTTTCAGGTGAAATCGGATAATACACTGATCTGATTTAAAAAACACCCTGTCATATCAGGGTAATACGCAGCCTGCCGCACAGGCTTCATCCGAGCAAAGCCACCGCCTTGATCTGCGCCCAAAGCCCCACTCCAGGCCTAATTGCCAGATGCTGCAATGAGCGCCGGGTAATCCGTGCCAATAGCGGCGTACCTGCCGCATCCAGACGCACCAGCACATTGGCGGGGTTGTCGGTATCCGCCACCGCGACCACGTTGGCCCGAATAATATTTAAAATGCTACTGTTATCCATATGTTCCAGATTAAGGCTGACATCCCGTGCATGAATGCGGCAACGCACGTTACGCCCCAGAGGCTTAGCCTGTCGGCTGACATAAATGGTCCCGCCTGCAAAATCCAGACGACTAAGATGGTCGTTATCATCATGTCCGCCGATGACGGCATCAATCACAACCCCCGCATCATCCGCAAATACTGCGGGCAAATCGATACGCGCCAATGTTTCCTGCAATGGCCCCGACGCTACGGCTTTGCCTTCAGCCAGCAATACCAGATGATCGGCCAGGCGTGCGACTTCATCGGGGGAATGGCTGACATATAGCATAGGAATATCGAGCGTATCGTGCAGCCGTTCCAGATAGGGCAGAATTTCGGCCTTGCGTTTAAGATCCAGAGCCGCCAAGGGCTCATCGAATAACAGCAGACGCGGCTTGGACAACAACGCCCTGGCTATGGCGACGCGCTGCCGCTCGCCGCCCGACAAATGCTCAGGCCGACGCCCCAGCAAAGCGGCAATATCCAGCCATTCGACCGCTTGTTCGAAGCGCACACCCTGGGCTTTTGCTGCACTGCGTTTCAAGCCGTAATTAAGGTTATCACGCACGGAAAGATGCGAAAACAGACTGGCTTCCTGAAACACATACCCCAAAGCGCGCCTATGCGTAGGCACAAAAGTCCCTTTGCCGCCATCCTGCCAGACTTCGCCGTTGACTTCGAGATAACCATCGGCAGCCCGCTCCAAACCGGCTACGGCTCTCAGGCACGTCGTTTTGCCTGAACCGGAATGTCCGAACAGCGCCGTAATACCACGCCCCGGCAGCTCAAGATCGACATCGAGCGCAAACCCCGGATAGCTGATGTTAAAACGTAGCCGCAGCTTATTGCCCATAACGCCGCCCCGGCTTCGGATTCACGCCATACAGCAGCAGCAGCACAACAAAAGAAAAGGCCAGTAGGCATGCCGCCAACCCATGCGCCTGAGCATACTCCATCGCCTCCACATGATTGTAGATTTGTACCGATACCACCCGCGTCTTGCCGGGAATATTTCCACCCACCATCAAAACCACGCCGAATTCACCGACTGTATGTGCAAACCCCAACACCGTGGCAGTCATAAAACCGGGGCGCGCCAACGGCACGACCACGCTGAAAAACGTATCCAGAGGACCTGCGCGCAAGGTAGCGGCAACTTCCAGCGGCCGCTCACCGATAGCCGCGAAAGCCGTCTGCAAGGGCTGCACGACAAAAGGCAGCGAATATAAAACCGACGCCACGATCACACCGCCAAACGTGAACG
Organism: Methylovulum sp.; assembly: GCA_030653435.1. Taxonomy (GTDB): domain Bacteria; phylum Pseudomonadota; class Gammaproteobacteria; order Methylococcales; family Methylomonadaceae; genus Methylovulum. The sequence continues at coordinate 48,609 of JAURZI010000135.1, read as the reverse complement.
GCAAGGTTCCCAGGCCCACTTCAGCCGTGAAACGACCGACCGGGCCGTAAGGGCCCATCAGCACCAGCAAATAAAAGCCCAATACTGTCGGCGGCAGCACCAGCGGCAATGCCACCAAAGCATTGACAACGCCTTTCCAGCGCGATGGCGTGCGTACCAGCCACCACGCTATAGGTGTGCCGAAAATCAATAGCAACACCGTAGCAATGCCGGCTACTTTGAGTGTCAGCAGTAATGCGGCAATATCGACTTCGCTCAGCATGCTTTCTCCTGGGGATAAACGTTTTGACGATTTAAAGCGGTGTTGCGTAAAGCGCGCCGCGCGCGCCATAGATGAAGAGCGTTGAGACTAAGCGTATCGATATAATCCCTGGCTGCGACAAAGCCGCGCATTTATGCCCCAGGAAGTATGGCGCGCCCTTGTCGCATAACACGTATTAAGGCTGATTTTTTGGCAAGCCATAACCATATTTTTCAATAATGGCCAAAGCCTTAGCGGATTTCAAATACTCCAGCAAGGCGTGTGCGGCAGGGTTGTCAACACCGGTTTTCAACAAGACCGCATCCTGGCGAATAAGCGCATATTTATCCGATGGAATAATCCAGCCCGAACCCTCGCCGATTTTACCATCCTTGATAACCTGAGACAGCGCGATAAATCCCAGCTCGGCATTGCCGGTACTGATAAACTGCTGAGCTTGGGAAATGTTTTCTCCCAGCACCAGCAATGGTCTCGTCCGCTCCTCCAGGCCCAAAGCTTTTAATACCTCCAGCGCCGCAGCACCGTAAGGCGCGAGCTTCGGATCGGCTATCGCCAGATGTTTAAATGTGCCTGTTGATAACACTTTACCTTCCGCATCGACATAACCGGGTTTAGCCGACCATAACACCAGCTTTCCCACCGCGTAGGTAAAGCGGGTACCGACGACGGCAAAGCCCGATTCGGTCAGTTTTTCCGGTTTTTTTTCATCCGCCGACAAAAATACCTGAAACGGCGCACCATTTTCAATTTGTGCTACAAATTTGCCGGACGCGCCAAACGATAACTCGGCACTATGGCCGGTGGATTGTTTAAACTCGGCGGCAATTTCTTCCATGGGTTTGGTAAAATTGGAAGCCACCGCAACCAAAACCTGGGCAGCCAACACATTTGAGGCGGGCAATAATATAACCAGCATCAACAATAAACGCCTCATCAACTGTAATAACATAAGCAACCCCCAAAATGATTCAAATAACTAACGCGCAACAGCGAGGATAATATGCGACGCCTTAATCAGCGCACAGACGGTTTCGCCTACCGCTATACCCAACGCTTCAATACTGTCGTCTGTGATGATAGCGGTTACCAGTTGACCACCGGGCAACTCCACAATCACTTCCGCATTAATGGCCCCTTCCTGACAACTCACCACCTTACCGCGCAAACTATTGCGGGCGCTGGTCTTAAACTGCTGGTCATCCCGGGTCAGTATGACCCACGGAGCCTTGATCAGCGCATAAGCCTGCTTACCCGGCTGTAAAGCCAGATCGTCGACGCTGTTGTTGGTAATAATGGCGATGAGTTGGTCGTCCCCGCCAATCTCCAGCACCACTTCTGAATTCACTGCACCACGATGAACGGCACTGACGGTGCCTGAAAAACGATTGCGACAACTGCTTTGCATAAGGAATCCCCTTTAACCCAAAGAATAAATAAAACACAACAGCCTTAACGGCTTGCTTTGACAGGCCTGTTTGCCAAATGTCACCCTAATAAAGCGCAGCGTAGCCAGTAAGCACGGGCAAAACCGACTCTTGCAGGACTAGTCGTAAAATTACTCTTTGGTATTTTATGCAGTCAATAACCGCAAAACAAGCAACACTAAAGTTAAGCAAATCCCTTGCCAGCATGATAGACCTAGATAATACATTGATAGATAAATAAGGTTTGACACAGTAACGGTAAGACGGGATTGATTGACAGCGCATCAGTTGCTGCATTAATTACATTTTGTAACAAATGCAACAACTGATTGCAAATCAAGGCTACTCCCATCTGAGTCAAGAAGCGTTGAAGTCTTGCCAGAGGTCATTTTTCAGCCTTTTCCCACCGTAGGGCGCGCTGTGCGTGCCATCGGCAGCTCGGTACAGGAAAAGGCGCGCGCGGCGCGCCCTACGTTTCGTGTGACGGTAGGCGTTTCCGGTTTTTAAAACTTAGACGTTTTCTCGATCAGATAGGAGTAGTAACGTTGGTGGGAGGTAGGCCTGGACAACCGAGGCATCCGAATATAACCTGCACTAACGATTATGGGACAATCTCAAAATTGGCCATCATGCCATTGTCCTCATGGAACAGAATATGGCAGTGGAATACGGACTTGCCGACAAAATCAGGGAACGCCATGCGGATCAGTATTTTTTGCCCCGAACGCACGTTGACCACGTCCTGGCTGCCATAAGCCTTGACCGGTTTGCCATCGATTTCCATGACGACGAAATCGTTAACATGAATATGGAAAGGGTGTTCCTCAAGGGCGCCATCCTGCGCCTTGGTGCGTGTAATATCGTTGAAAAGCAGCCATTCCTCTGTGGTGCCGAGCTTGATTCTGGCTCCGTTGGACAACGGCTCGTACACCTTCCCATTGAGTTCAAAAAAAGGCGTATTGGTCGCCGCCGAAAAACCTTCGCTAAACTTGACAACGCGACGTTTGGTCACTGGGCCATTCAGGTAAGCAGGCGCCACCCCCAACTGCACAGGCACAACCCTCGGCGTATCCTTGGCGCCGGCAACCACCACGGTTGCCAACTCCGCCGCAGTCCAACCGCCGTAAGGCCCGGAGTCATAACCCAAGGTCCTGAAAGCATAACGCCCAACCTTGGCGCCGGTGACGGTAAACTCAAAACGCTTGCCCGGCGGCAACAATAAAGTATCGGTACTGTAACTCTCCCAAAGCATAGAGCCGTCCTCAGCCACTACCGTAAACGTATGACCATCGAGACTGAGCTGGTAATAAGGTTCATTGCCGATATTGACCACCCGCCACAGCTGGGTTTCACCGGGACGTAACGCAATTGTCGGCGACAACTGACCATTCACGGTATGTTGTTGCTCTGCGGGCGCGACCCCTGTAGCCAATGCGCCATCTTTAATGGCGATATTCTTTAATGCCAGCAAGCGCTGCCCTACCCCTTGCAATGCCGGAATTTGCTCGGCGCCTCCGTCCACCAGCAGCATGCCGGCCAAACCGGCATAAATTTGTGCGTCCACCACGCCGTGCACATGAGGATGATACCAATAGAGCCCGCCCGGATGCTTATCCGGCACCTGAAAGTCATAATCATAAACCCCGCCAAACGGTATTTGCAGATAAATATCGTCTGCCTTGGGCAAGGGCGACACGTGCAAGCCATGAAAATGGGTATTCAAGGTATTCGGCGCCATATCCATGCCGTCCATCGGGGTGGCATCCGGCAGCGTTAAGTTATTGCGGACTCTAAGACGAATACGGTCGCCGGGTTTGACCCGTAAGGTCGGCCCCGGATAATGGCCGTTGTAAGTCATTGCACCACTGATGAGTTGCCCCGCCACCGTCACCGGCTTAGTGGTCGCCCGCAACGCCGCCTGCAAAACCCCTGCGCTACTGGTCAGCACCGGCGGTTCCTGCAAAGCCACCTCGCCGGCATCCAATGCCTCTGCTAACGAACGCCGTGGCCATCCCCCCAAAACTGTCGCAGCGCCGCCCAGGGCACCGAACATTGCCAAAAAAAGCACCCGCCGACGCCCCAAATCAGTATTGTTATCTACTCGAATATCGTACTGCTCACCCATGTTTATGCCTCTCATCATTACTTACTTAAATAATTACTAAAACCGGCGCATGATCTGTATGTTAAACCGGAGAACCCGTTGTTTTATGCTTTTGTAGATTAACAGATTTTGCACAAAAATCGCCAGCCCGCACGGCGTTTGGGTTTAACACGGACAACGAAGCCAGCAATAAACTTATCTCTGGCTGTAATGGACCCTGCCTAAGCCGCTGACATCATAACCGCCCAACTCCTTTGCTTTTTCAGCAAATTCCGGCTGATGGGAAAATTCCAGCAACGCCTGCATGGGCGGCTCAAAATAATCGGCATGGGTCATAACCAGATCAAACCGCTCTGTTATAAAAGGCACGAAAGCGAGCTGCAATTGGCCTGCGACGGCGGCAATGCCAATACCGGCATCTGCCTTGCCGTTAAATATCGCCATCGCCAGCTCGGTTTCATTCCGAGCAGGACGCGCTAAACGCCGTAACTGACTGACACTTAAACCAGCTTGTGCGAGCAGGCGTTCCAGTAGGATTTGGCTGCCGGCACCGGCTTGGCGCTCAATCAAACGCGCTTGGCGAACGATCACATCCTCCAGATCATACAGTTTTAACGGGTTGTTTTTTGCGGCAATCAGGCCTTGCAGGCGCTTGGCCCACTCAATGGCAACAATAGCCCCTCCCCTGGTCTGTGCTTGGAGAGAAGCAATATTATATCGGCCATCGGCTTCCAGGATATGGATGCCGCATAACATCGCCCCGCCCGCAGCAAACAAGCCCAAACCGGCCTGTGCGCCAGTCAACTTAACGGCAATCGGGCTATGGATTTCATGTAAGGCCCATTCCAATAGGGGATCATGGCTACCCACCAAAACAGCCGCCGCCGATGGAAAAACAACCGTCTCAGGCGCTGCTCCTGGACATGACTTATGAGACTTCGACACCAACCAGGCATCTATCCTGGCTTTGGGGAACAACCATTTCTTACCGGCACGGACGCAAGGAATAGCTTCCTGTGCCAGTAAATAATAAATTTTTCGCTCTTTTAGCCGCAAATACCGCGCAACTTCCGCTACGGTCATGAGTTCGGCCACATTCTCGTCTTCTAAGGTCATCGGCATAATAAACGGCTTAATTTTTGTACGCACCACACAACATGGGACACTTAATTTGCGGATAATGAAACAATTAGGGTTCCATATTAAAGTCCGGCGATCAAGAAAACCATGTCCAAACACCACTTTTTTACCGAAAAACTGACCATATATGCTAAGTTATGTACATATTGAACGATTTGCCCGGCTCGTTTGTACAGGCATGACCACTTAACCCTATAATAACCCTACAAACAATTATAGGCTCAGCGCCCAGTCCGCCCAGCGGCTTAAACAATAACCATACGCAGAACGGGTCTGCCTCTGCTGGCAATGTTTTACTTAATCATGGCTGCATTTAAACTAACCATACAATTTCACAAACATCGCACAATCATGTCTTTAAGCACACTTCCAACCGGACAGTCATGGGCATCAAGCAAGCGGACAGCCTACTATCCGGACAGCCTAACCTGCACTGGACATCCGGCCCCAGAAACAGCAGATGCGGCTAACGTTAAAAATAGGGTCATTAAGAGGTCGTCATGTTAAAAAAAATTAAAGTCCAGGATGCCCAGGTGGGAATGTATGTCCACGAGATCTGCAGCAGCTGGATGGACAATCCTTTTTGGAAAAAATCATTCAAGCTTACCAAAGAAAAGGATTTGCAAGCCCTTTCCCATTATCAAATCAAAGAAGTATGGATAGATACCGATAAGGGCATGGATGTGCATGTAGAAGCGCAATCGGTCACCGTTGAAGAAGAAAAACTGCAAATCAATAACGCACTGCAAGAGATCGCTGCACAAGTAAAAAATCTTAAACCGCGAGCCTCATTACAGGATGAGCTGGTACGCGCAAGGAAAATACTGGGTGAAGCCAAAAAAGCGGTCATCTCGATGTTCAACGAAGTGCGTATGGGCAATGCCATCAAAATTGACCAGGCCGCAGATCTGGTAGACGAAATCAACCAGTCTATCACCCGTAACCCGGATGCGCTGCTCAGTATCGTGCGCCTGAAAAATGCCAATAATTACACCTACCTGCATTCAATTGCCGTCAGCGGCCTGATGATGGCGCTGGGCAAAGAAATGGGCATGGACAACGCCACACTGAAAGAAGTGGGTATGGCTGGATTATTGCATGACATAGGAAAAATCTACGTCCCCAGCAAAATACTCAACAAAACCGGTCGACTGACCGATGAAGAATTCGCGATTATGAGAACCCATCCACAAAAAGGCTGGGAACAACTCAAGCTATCCGATGAAGTCGGCGAGATAGCGTTGGACGTCTGCCTACACCATCATGAGCGGGTAGATGGCAAGGGCTATCCTGACCAACTTTCCGGTGACGCCTTATCCTTATACGCACGCATGGGCGCTATCTGCGATGTGTACGATGCCATCACGTCTACGCGCTGCTATAAGGCGAGTTGGGAACCCGCCGAATCCCTACGCAAAATGGCGGAATGGAAAGACGGCCAGTTTGACACGACCCTCTTCAGCGCGTTTGTCAAAACTATTGGTATCTACCCATCTGGAACGCTGGTAAAACTGAAATCAGGCCGTCTTGGCGTAGTCACCGAACAATCCGAAGCCAGCCTGTTAAAACCGGTGGTCAAGGTATTTTTCTCCACCAATTCTATGGCGCATATCATGCCGCAAATGGTCGATTTGTCGAAATCACCAGACAGCATCATCAGCAAGGAGGACTCGCAACATTGGGGGTTCGATCTGGAAAAAATAACCGCCATCTAACTGTAGCGCCTGTAGTTTAAGACAGCAGCGCAAGAGAAACCAGGCCATTCCCGGCGCGGCGCCCTAAACATTAACGCGATAAGCCTCCCCCTGTAACGGCATAACTGAAGGGGCATTGCATATACAGACCGGCTGCCAACTATCGGCAACGGCAAAAGTTGCGAAATAAAAACGTTCATCGTATACTTCGAATTGGCTTACTTGATCGAGCTAGCACACATCTTAAAAAACTTTTGGAGGTTATGATTATGAAATGGGAAACACCAAGCTACACCGACTTACGTTTCGGTTTTGAAGTGACTATGTATATCTACAACCGTTAATTATAACGGCTTGTATCAATAAAATGAGGGGGTTCGCAAGAGCCCCTTTTTTTTGCCTGCCTTCCATTATTACCGTATCATTCCAACCCTTTCCCTACTTGGTTATTGCCATGAAAATTAGAGTGCTCGGTTCAGCCGCAGGTGGCGGTTTCCCGCAATGGAACTGCAACTGCCATAATTGCCACCGCTTACGCCACCAGAGCATGAGCGGCAAAGCGCGTACCCAGTCATCCATTGCCGTCAGCACCGATAACGGTAACTGGCTGCTATTTAACACCTCGCCCGACATCCGAGCACAACTGGAAGCTTTTCCCGCCATCCAACCCAAGGAAGGCGTGCGGGATACCGGCATTAAAGCCATCATGCTCATCGACAGCCAGATTGACCATAGCACCGGCATGCTGATGCTCCGCGAAGGCAAGCCGCTGGAGGTCTATTGCACAGAGATGGTCAAACAAGACCTGAGCACCGGCTTCCCATTATTTAATATGTTGGCGCATTATTGTACGGTCAACCACCACGCTGTCCCGGTTGACGGCAGCAGCTTCACGATTCCCGGTATAAATGACTTGCGCTTTTATACCCAGGCCCTGAAAAGCAAAGCGCCGCCCTATTCGCCGCATCGCCACGACCCGCATGACGGCGACAATATCGGCGTCATCATCGAGCAAATCTCGACAGGCAAAAAAGTATTTTACTCGCCCGGATTGGGCGAAATCGAAGCACATGTCCTGGCCGCCATGCAAACCGTGGATTGTGTCATGGTAGACGGCACTTTCTGGACCGATGATGAAATGTGCACGCAACACATCAGCCAGAAAAGAGCCCGTGACATCGGCCACTTACCCCAATCCGGCGATGGCGGTATGATAGAAGTGCTCAACAGCATCGGTGAAAAACGCAAGATATTGATACATATCAATAACACCAACCCGATTTTGGACGATGATTCCGAGCAGCGAAAAATACTGACTGCCGCAGGCATCGAAGTGGCGTACGATGGTTTGGAAATAGAGTTATAAGGTATACGCATGACTACAGAAAACACCGCCTGGACTAAAACAGAATTTGAAGCCGCGTTACGTGATATGGAAAAGTATTACCATATCCATCATCCGTACCATATTCTGATGAATGAAGGTAAATTAAACAAAGAGCAACTACAAGGCTGGGTAGCCAACCGTTTTTATTATCAGGTGTCCATACCACTCAAAGATGCCAATATTCTAGCCAACTGCCCGGATCGTGAAACCCGCTCGCAGTGGATACAACGCATCCTCGACCATGACGGCCACCCCGGCGACCCCGGCGGCATAGAAGCCTGGATACAACTGGGCATAGCCGTCGGCTTAAGCCGGGAAGACATCACGTCATTAAAACATGTGCTGCCCGGCGTCCGCTTTGCCGTCGACGCCTATGTCAATTTCGCCCGCCGGGCCGAATGGCATGAAGCTGCCAGCTCATCGCTAACCGAACTGTTCGCCCCAAAAATCCATCAGCAACGCCTGGACAACTGGCCGGAACATTATCCCTGGGTGGAGCTTGATGGCTATGCCTATTTCCGTAAACGGCTGACCGAAGCCAGGCGCGATGTCGAACATGGTCTGGCCATCACGCTGGACTGGTATAAAACCCGCGAGCAGCAGGACCGGATGGTGCAAATCCTAAAATTCAAGCTGGACGTGCTATGGACGATGGCGGATGCAATGTACATGGCTTATATCAATGACATGCCGCCGTATTTTAATATTAAGGCTTAGCTTGCTTTGGCTTAGCGACTACAGGTAAACACGCGATGCAATGGTCAGAAGTAATCGATAATCCGTATTTTAAAAATTTACCTTTTAAAATTGAATTAAACCGCTACGGAAAAGTTGAAATGACCCCGGCTTCCAATAAACACGGTCGCTTGCAATTACATATCGGCGCTTTGCTGGAGCGCAAGCTCAAAAAAGGTGAAGCACTGACTGAATGCTCCATCCAAACTACGGAGGGCGTAAAAGTCGCTGATATTGCCTGGTGTTCCAAACCATTTATCAAACAATATGGTTATGAAACACCATATTCGCACGCACCTGAGCTTTGTATCGAAGTGGTCTCGCCATCCAACTCGCAAGAAGAAATGCTTAACAAGGTACAGCTCTATTTGCAGGCAGGCGCACAAGAAGTGTGGATAGTTTGGGAGAACGGCACTATTGATTATTACGATGCAAACGGTAAATTAGCACAATCCCGATACGGTATTAACGTCAAGCTACCCGTCAATTAACTTTGTGGGCATCCCAGCTATTGCTTCATCTTTATAAAAAAACCACCCTAACCCAGACCAAGATGACCCTAGACCCAGAACGTCCGATAAAATTTTCTGCCACCCATCGCCTGCAATGGGAAGAAGCCCAGCAAAAAACAGTGATCCTATATCCTGAAGGCATGGTCGAACTGAACCAAAGTTCGGCAGAAATCCTCAAATGCTGCGACGGCTTACGCAATCTTGCCGACATCGTCAGTGAACTGGAACTGAAATTTGCCACGTCCGGTTTGCATAATGATATTTCCGCTTTTCTGGAGGTCGCCTTAAACAATGGCTGGATACAACAATAAGCTAACCCACATCACCCCGCCGCGCTGGTTACTGGCAGAACTCACCTACGCCTGCCCGTTACAATGCCCGTATTGCTCCAACCCGCTGGATTACGCGAACTATAAAACTGAATTAAGTACCGAAGACTGGAAGCGCGTATTGAGTCAGGCACGCAAAATGGGCGCCGTACAACTGGGTTTTTCCGGCGGCGAGCCGCTAACGCGCGCCGATTTGCCGGAACTGGTCAAACACGCGCGAGAACTGGGCTATTATTCCAACCTGATCACCTCAGGCTATGGCATGGACGAAGCCAAAATCGTCCAGCTCAAGACTGCCGGGCTAGACCATATCCAGGTCAGCATCCAGGCCAGCACCCAGGAACTCAACGACCATATTGCCGGGACTGCGTCGTTTGAACATAAAAAACAAGTCGCCCATCTGGTCAAAAAACACGGCTACCCGATGGTGTTATGCGTCGTAATCCATAGGGAAAACATCCACCAAATGTCGGACATTCTGGCTATGGCGGAAGAGCTGGGCGCAGATTACCTGGAGCTCGCCAACACCCAATATTATGGTTGGGCGCATGCCAACCGCGATTTGTTGCTGCCTAGCAAAGAACAGTTTGAGCAAGCCGAAGCCATCGCCCAGGCATTTAAAGAAAAAGTCGCCGGCAAGATGAAAATCTATTATGTCGTGCCGGATTTTTATGAAGACCGTCCCAAAGCCTGTATGAACGGCTGGGGAACGACTTTTCTAACCATCGCCCCGGACGGCGTCGCCCTGCCCTGCCATTCCGCACGCCAGTTACCTGGCCTGGATTGCCCGAATGTCAATGATTACAGCATCCACGACATCTGGCATGAATCCAAAGCCTTCAATTTCTTCCGAGGCGACGACTGGATGAAAGAACCTTGCCGCAGTTGCGATGAAAAAGCCAAAGACTTCGGCGGCTGCCATTGCCAGGCTTATTTGCTGACCGGCGATATGTACAACGCCGACCCTGTATGCAGCAAATCACCCGATCATGGCGTCATCCAGCAGGCGATAGATGCGGCCAAGGCAGCAACATTGGCGGCTGACGAAAAGCCGTTGATTTTTCGGAACAGTAAAAATTCTAAACTTATGGAACATGCTCATAACCCTGACTGATTGCTCCCATCTGAGTCAAAAAGCGTTGAAGATTTTGCCAGAGGTCATTATTCAGCCCTTTCACACCGTAGGGCGGGCTGTGCGCGCCATCGGCGGTTCGGTACCAAAAAAGGCACGTGCGGCACGCCCTACGTTTTGTATGACGGTAGGCGTTACCGGTTTTCAAAACTTAGACGTTTTCTCGATCAGATGGGAGTAAGATGCGCCGCTGGTCGAGCAGCATGGGCTTCGCATAGCAATCTAAGCCATCTCCCCATGAAGTCTTTTAACCTGTTCAGAAGACGACCTTGCCGGAACGGGTTTTGCAACCGTTCCCCAAGCTTTTAATTAACCGAGAGACGAACTACAATCCCTCCCAAGGCGTATATAGCCCCTCGACATTAACCCCAAACATATCCAAAACCCGCCCCACGGTCTCATTAACCATCGCCATCATGGAATCGGACTTGCTGTAAAATGCGGGCATGGGCGGAAACATAATGCCCCCCATTTCCGTGACGCTAGCCATATTGCGGATATGGACCAAGTTCAGCGGTGTTTCGCGGGGCATCATGACCAAGCGCCGCCGCTCCTTCAGTACGACATCTGCGGATCTTGAAATCAGATTGTCGCCGAAACCATGCGCGACGGCCGCTAGGGTTTTCATTGAGCAGGGCGCGATAATCATGCCTTCGGTTTTGAAACCGCCGCTGGAAATACTGGCAGCAATATCATTAATACCGTGGGTGACATCCGCTAGCCCGGACAACTCGACCCGTTTCATGCCCAGTTCGTGTTTCAGATTGACGACACCGGCGGAAGAAATGATCAGATGGGTTTCCCATTGCTCTTGATGCTGCAGAACCTGCAACATCCTGACGCCGTAAATCGCGCCCGTTGCCCCGGTCATAGCAATAATCAGGCGTTTTTTGGGTATAGTCATTGGCTATCAAAGCGGCGTTTTTCAGCAAAATAATCGGTGGCGGAAACCAGTGCATCTATCATTTCTTCATGTTGGGCGACATGTCCGGCATTGGGCAAGACGACATAACTGGCATGCGACAAGGCGCGGTGCAATTTCATACCGGCTTCCATCGGACAGAGAAAATCCTGCCGACCGTGAATAATATGCGTTGGTAAGTGTGCCAGTAAACCGCAATGTTCAAGTATCTGGTTTTCAGCAATAAAATAATGGTGCCGGGCATAGTGTAGTTCCATGCGAATCTGCTTGAAAGTATGCTCTGTAATGTCCATATCTTTAGGTTGATAGGCGCCGCCTAACGCCGTGAGCGCCCCCCAAGCCAGCCACTCTTTAGCGACACGGGTTTTAACGGCCTCGTCTTCGCCCCAAAATACCGCGCATAAACTGGCCAGCAAATCTTCTGTGTGCGGGTCTGGCAGGCTGTCCAGCACCTGCTGCCATTGTTCGGGATAAATCCGGTTCACGCCATCTTTGGCATACCAGTCCAAATCCTGTTGGCGCGCCAGAAACACCGCACGGATAATCAGGCCGCAAACAACATCCGCATACTGCTGTGCATATAACAAGGCCAGCGCCCCCCCCCAGGAACCGCCGAATACCAGCCATTGCTGAATGCCTAGGTGACTGCGTATGCGCTCCATGTCAGCCAACAAATCCTGGGTGGTGTTGCCTTCCAGTTCGCCGAACGGCAACGACTGCCCGCATGCGCGTTGGTCGAACAGAATAATATGGTAGCGACTGGGATTAAAAAAGCGCCGGTGGTCGGGCTTGGTGCCGGAGCAAGGACCGCCATGCAGAAAAATGACCGGAATACCGTCGGGATTTCCGCTTTGTTCAACATAAACGGCGTGTTTGCTGCCGGTTTCCAGCAAAAAAGTGTGATAGGGTTGGATTTCAGGGTAAAGGGTTTTCATGATTTAGTCGAATTAAGCGGTCTAACAACACATCTTCAACATTACGACGGGAATCTATCACCGCAAAAACGTAGACAGCATGGGCTGAAAACCGGTAGATGACACGCCAAGGCGGAATAATCAGCTCTCTGTAGTGCGCTATACCTTGCGCCAATAATTCAGGAACAATCCGTCCGCGTTCAGGAAACGACAACAAATCGCCGGTTTTAGCTTTTATTTTAGCAAAAGCCTTAAGAGCCGCTTGAGGACTTGCTTCATGAATGAATGCAATAATCGCAAACAAATCCTGCTCTGCTGTTTTGCTCCAGAGAACCTGGTAGCGCCCATTCATTGTTCGGCTAATAATTTTTCTATCTTATTAAAAACCTGCGCTTGAGGCACCGCATAACCATTACGAATATCCTCTTCTCCTTGGGCAACAAGCTTTAATAGACCCAGTGCATTTCTCATAGCCTCGTAACTTTCAGTATCTTGCAACACCGCTTTCGGCTCGCCGTTTTGAGTAATAATGACCGGCCTGTGTGTTTCATTGACTTGATTTAACAAATCCGCCGAATGTAATTTTAAATAACTGACGGGTTTAATATCGGCTAAAATCTTCATGGCGCTTACCTTATGTCTATATTTAGCGCCAAGTATAGCACCTAGTAAAATAGACGGGCACAAAAAAGGAGGGTTTTTTACTCACACAAAAAAAGGGAGGGATATTACGCCCTCCCTTTTTTATCGGATAGTATTTAAGCGTTTGGCTTAGAAACCGATACCGAGGTAACCACCGGCAGTTACGCCATTGGTGTTTACACCATCAACATTGTCTGGAGAATAGTGATACCGTGCGTCAGCACCAACATACAAATTTTTCCAAATTTTATAATCAGCACCCAAACCAAACTGCATGCCTGGATTCAAGACGGTAATTGCATCGGATGGAGGACTGATAACACTTAGCTCAAAACCAACGGGAATCAGCCAAGGTCTGAAGGCTTGACCTTTAAAAAGCTTGATTTTTGGTGACGCGGCTAAAGTGAGTTGGTTCACTGTTGCCGATTGGGTGTTAACACCAGGAATCCCTGCAATAGCACCTACAGCAGGCGTGATACCGTTGGCTGTTTTGTCGCCCAGTTCTTTATAATCAAACATCAGTTCAGCTAACACTTCAGTGCCATTCATCATGCCAAACAGGTCGTCATTCAAGCTCCAGTCAAAGCCGGCACCGAAATACCAAGCATCTTGGCTACCTATAGAACCGTTCAGGACACCACCTGAATTGCCACCAGGGGCAGTAGGATCAAGCGTACCGCCTCTCAGGCTGTCAGTATGGGCATAACCACCACGGAAGAACACCATGTTATCTTTGCTTTCTGATTTGGCAGGCTCAGATTTAACCGAATTCATCCACTGATCCAACTCTTGAACTTTTGCAGCATCGGCGTTAGATGCCGGGCGGTTTGCTTCTGCCCTTAATGCTTGCAATTCATACTGCATAGCCTGGAGTTGGGCTTCCAATGCCTCAACTTTACTATTCATCGCAGCCACTTCGGAACTGTGTGGCTTTGAGCCAGCCAGCGCCTGTGGTGCGGCCAAAACACCCGCCATTGTTAATGTTGCCGTGGCAACACCCAAGACTAACTTAGTTTTATTCATCATTGCTTTACCTCACGAGGTTGTTGTTTTTATATATTTTGCTTTTATACAACAAAGCTTGCACTACGGGCCGGATAGTAGCAGTAAAACCGAATCACCACAAGTATTAATGTTTTTTGAAAAAACACAATAATCCTTTTTTATCAACAACTAAGGAAACATTATTGACGACGACCATGAATTGTATGTAAAAAACAACAACCTAGTCCATCAATCGCCGTGTACATTAGCGGTCATTCAAGCTCCAAGCCGGTACGCCACCCTGAACTTAGTGACAACCACAGTTGCCGACACGTTATAATCACCCATAGCAACCAAACTCGAACACTTTAACGAATACCCATGACACAAACCCCAGACATTACCATTATCGGCGGCGGCATTATCGGTATGCTAAGCGCACGGGAATTTTTTAACGCAGGCGCTAGCGTCGCAATTATCGACAAGAACCGCTTAGGGCAAGAATCATCCTGGGCAGGCGGCGGCATTTTATTGCCGCTTTATCCATGGCGACAGGACCATGCCATCACGCAACTGGCGTTGCAAAGCCTAAAACTGTACCCGGCATTAGCCGGGCAACTGCTGGCAGACACTGGCTTAGATCCGGAATGGACGCCCTGCGGCATGCTGATCACAAAAAATCCAGACATCGCCCAGGCTACGGACTGGTGCGCCACCCACCGCATTCGCTGCACAGCAGCGGATGCAACGTATTTTGACACGCTTAATACTGAACCCGACCATCCCCTCTGGCTGGCAGACATTGCCCAGGCGCGTAACCCGCGTTTAGTAAAATCCTTAAAACAGGATCTTATCAACAAAGGCATTACCATCCATGAAGGTTGTGAATTGACCGCTGTCAATATCGACAATAATCGGATCACCCGCATCAAAACCACATCCGGCGCTAATGCCGCCCATCAGAGTGCCGTCAATCAGTTGGTGATTGCCGGCGGTGCCTGGACGGGCGGCCTGTTCCAAAAACTGTTTGCAAACCTCATCGGCGCCCCTCCTCAAATAGCGCCGATAAAAGGCCAAATGCTGCTATTTGATGCCCAAACCGACACCTTGCGCTATATGGTTTTGGACGGCGAGCGCTATCTGATCCCGCGCCGCGACGGCAAAATCCTGGTCGGTAGCACCGTGGAACAAGACGAGTTTAATAAGGCCACGACCTCAACGGCTAGAGACCAGCTCAGCACGTTTGCGCTAGAGCTGTTGCCCGCGCTGGGCAATTTCCCGCTGATAAAACACTGGGCCGGCTTAAGGCCGGGCACGGAACACGGCATACCCTATATAGGCAGGCATCCCGAAATCAGCAATTTAAGCATTAATGCCGGGCATTTCCGCAACGGCCTGGTCATGGGCCCGGCATCGGCGCAGTTACTGGTTGACCTTATGCTGGGCCGCGCCACAGCGATAGCCCCTGAGCCTTATCAGACTACCAGCCCGCATTAAACATGAACAAAACCACCCACACCAAGTCAGGCAAACACATCATGAACCTTTATCCCTTACTGCGCCCCTTGTTATTTTCGCTGGACCCCGAAACGGCCCACGACACCACGTTAAAATTACTGGACATCGTACATCGCACCCGCATGTCCTCATGGCTATACCCTAAGCTTGAAGACAAACAGGTCAAGCTGATGGGGCTGACCTTTAAAAATCCGCTAGGGCTGGCTGCGGGACTGGACAAAAACGGCGATTATATTGATGCCCTCGCCGCCTTAGGCTTCGGCTTTATCGAAATCGGCACGGTGACACCGCGCCCGCAACCCGGCAACCCCAAGCCACGCTTGTTCAGGTTGCCGGAACATCAGGCGATTATCAACCGTATGGGCTTTAACAACCTGGGTATGGACCATTTGCTGGAGCAGGCCAAACACCGCGCTTACAACGGTGTTTTAGGCATCAATATAGGCAAAAATGCCGACACGCCGATAGCGGACGCCGCTGCCGACTATTTAACCGGCTTACGCAAGGCATACCCGCTGGCCGGCTACATCACGATCAATATTTCCTCGCCCAACACGCAGAACTTGCGTCAATTACAACAGGGTGACGAGCTAAAGCGGCTAATCTCCAGCCTCAAGGAAGAGCAGCTCAAACTGCAAGCGGAACACGGCCGCTATGTACCCCTGGTGTTAAAAATCGCCCCCGACTTAAGCGACGATGACCTCGTCCACATCGCCAGATTGTTGCTGGAATACGCTATAGACGGCGTTATTGCGACCAACACCACGCTTGCCCGTGACCAGATAGCAGGCCACCCCCTTGCCGATCAGACAGGCGGTCTAAGCGGCGCTCCGGTTAAGGGCAAATCGACTGATGTTGTGAGATGTTTGGCAGCTGAATTGACCGGCAGGATTCCCATCATTGCCGCAGGCGGTGTTTTTAATGCTGTGGATGCCCAGGAAAAACTCGCGGCTGGTGCGAGTTTGGTACAGGTCTATAGCGGCTTGATTTATCGTGGGCCGATCTTGGTGAGTGATATTGTGAACGGGCTTAAGGGTTGACCAGCTCGCTGTTTCGCCACCTCTGGCCAGCAAGGCTGGGTATCCGTTTTTTATAAAATAGTTTATAAATCAAGTGGATATGACCTAATCAGCAATAACGGCACATATAGTCCCTGCTATCACACACGTCATGCACTTGCGCTAATATTAAGTATACGCACCCAAAGTACGCCGTCTGGCCTTACCCCGGTTTTGGGTCAGCGCATAAACAGGAATTTTTTTCGCCAATACCAGGAATATCCCCCAAGGCATTTCGCGGAGAATTATCAATAATGTCGCTTTTTCAGGAATTATTGATAATGAAATACCCGGCTATTGCCTTTTCCAGTGCGTTGCTTTTCCCTCTCCTCTCATTGGCGCACGGGCCGACCCCGCAAAAAGCCAAGGAAAGCGTCTCCATTAACGCCCCAATCGCCACTGTTTGGGAAACCGTCAAGGCCTTCGGCAGCATTGCCAACTGGCATCCCGATATCAAGCAAAGTACCGGGGATGGTAAGCATGAATCCGGCGGCACCCGCACCATTACCTTGCAAAACGGCGGGCAATTGCTTGAAGAATTGGATTATTACAGTGATAAAGACCACGAATACAGCTACCGCTTGAAAACTGAAAACGTCCAGGCGTTTCCGGCAAGTTCTTATTCTGTCACGTTGAAAGTGCTTCCTGGCATCGACACCGGCAATAGCAACGTGGAGTTGAAAAGCCGTTTTTATCGAGGCGACACGGGCAATACCCCGCCGGAACATCTGAATGATGAGGCAGCGGTAAAAGCCATGAATGCGTTTTTTAAGAACGGTCTTGATGGGCTTAAGCAAAAGCTCGAAAAATAGCTGTTATCAGCCCAAACCTGTCAGGTTTGTGAAACTTGACAGGTGTATCGACCATGCCTAACCATCATCTTACCGAGTGCTCTGCACTTCGATGATGCCTTGTCTCGCCGCCAAAAGCGTCAATTCGGCAACCGTCGTCACCCCCAGCTTATCTTTGATCGCCGTTCCGTGATTGCATACCGTCTTATAACTCAAACACAGTTTCTGCGCCGCCTTGTGCGTGGTATAGCCATTTGCCAGCAAACAGAAAACGTCAAACTCCCTAGGCGACAATAGTTTTATTTGTTCCGAATCATCCATACCCGATGTCATGGTAACCGCCAATTGTTGGGCGAGTTCGGGATCTACAAATGTACCGCCTTGCGCGATTTTGCCTACTGCAGTGACGAGTGTTTCAGGGCCGCTGTTTTTAGTGATGTAGCCTTTGGCTCCGGCTTTCAGGGCCCGGGTGACGTAAACCAATTCGTTGTGAATGCTGAACACCAATATTTTGGCGTGGGGGTCGCGGTTGACCAAGCGGCGGATGGTTTCAAATCCGCCGATGCCGGGCATGGACAAGTCCAGCACAACCAAGTCGGGTTGATACTGGTTGTACAACTGGCAGGCGGTTTCGCCCCGGTCGGCTTCGTAAATCTGCCCGATGTTTTCCGATAAGGCCAGATAGGTTTTATAACCGGTTCTGACCACCGCATGGTCATCAACCAGCAAAACAGTGATTTTTTGTGGCATCTGGGCTTCCCATAAATCATTCATGATGCCGTGTTTTTGAGGTTTGCACTATGGGAGGATTTCCTTTTCTTCGTCGCTTATGCCCAGCGATCCAGCATAAAGGACATGAGTTTTCTTGCCCATTCTTTTGCTGCGACGTTGTGCCTCATGCTAAAGAGGAATTTTTCGCACCTATTTGCTGCAATTTTCCCCGCCGTTTTAAAGGCTTATTCCGTAACGGCAGCCAGTCTGCCTCCCGTATCATTTCTGTCCAGCATAGCCGGGTGTCCCAAACAACCCTTGCCGGATCAAGCAAGCCAATAACGTTCACCGTCGGGACACACGGCTAGGCCCCAATGAACACATACTAATAACATTCTGGAGGAATCATGCGGATTTTGAAACTGGCCGGTGATGCAGGACGCACTGCATTGGCGGCGGGCATACTCTTGGCGCTGGCGCAACCCGCGCAAGCTAATAAGGAGCTGGAAAAATTATCGCGTCAAAACACCAACTGGGCGATGCAGACCAAAGATTACAGCGCAACGCATTTTAGCGAGCTGTATGACATCAACATCACCAACGTCAAAAACCTGAAAGTGGCCTGGTCATTTTCAACAGGTGTATTGAACGGTCACGAAGGCGGCCCGCTGGTAGTCAACGGCATCATGTATGTACACACGCCCTATCCCAACAATATATTTGCGATAGATCTGAACGAGCCCGACAAAATCCTGTGGGAATATAAACCTAAACAAAATCCGGCGGCACGCGCCGTGGCTTGCTGCGACGTGGTAAACCGAGGTTTGGCCTATGCGCCGGAAGGCAACGGCTATCCGGCGACTATTTTCCAAAACCAACTGGACGGGCATATCGTCGCGCTGAACGCGAAAACAGGTGAATTGCTGTGGAAAATGGAAAACTCCGATATTGCGATGGGCTCCACCTTAACCATTGCGCCGTTTGTCGTTAAGGATAAGGTCATTGTCGGGAGTTCCGGCGCGGAATTGGGCGTGCGCGGCTATGCCACCGCTTACAGCATCAAGGACGGCAAGCAACAATGGCGTGTCTATGCCACCGGTCCCGATGAAGACATCAAACTGGCGAAAGATTTCAATAAGGCCAACCCGCATTATGGGCAGTTTGGCTTAGGCCTGAAAACCTGGGAAGGCGACGCCTGGAAAATCGGCGGCGGCACTAACTGGGGCTGGTATGCCTTCGACCCAGAGCTGGATATGCTCTATTACGGCTCTGGCAACCCCGCGCCGTGGAATGAAACCATGCGACCCGGCGACAACAAATGGACGATGACGATATGGGGACGCGATGTCAACACGGGCGAAGCGAAATTCGGCTACCAAAAAACCCCGCATGATGAATGGGATTATGCCGGTGTCAATTACATGGGCTTATCCGAGCAAATCGTCGATGGCAAAAAAACCAAACTACTGACCCACCCTGACCGTAACGGTCTGGTGTACACATTGAACCGGGAAAACGGTGATCTGGTGAATGCGTTCAAGATTGACGACACCGTCAACTGGGTAAAAAAAGTCGATCTGAAAACCGGTTTGCCGATCCGCGACCCTGAGTATTCAACGCACATGGATCACGAAGCGAAAGGCATATGCCCGTCGGCAATGGGCTACCACAACCAGGGCATCGAATCTTACGACCCCGCCAAAAAATTGTTCTTCATGGGCATCAACCACATCTGCATGGATTGGGAACCGTTCATGCTGCCGTACCGTGCCGGCCAGTTCTTCGTCGGCGCGACCTTGAACATGTACCCTGGCCCCAAAGGCACGTTAGGCCAAGTCAAAGCCATGAACTCCGTGACAGGCGAGTTTGAATGGGAAGTGAAAGAAAAATTCGCCGTGTGGGGCGGTACCACGGCTACCGCCGGCGACCTGGTGTTCTACGGCACCTTGGATGGTTATATCAAGGCCTTGAACTCGAAAACCGGCGAAGAGCTGTGGAAATTCAAACTGCCTTCCGGCGTCATCGGTCATCCGATCACGTATTTGCATAACGGCAAGCAATATGTGGCGATTTACTACGGAGTCGGCGGTTGGCCCGGCGTAGGTTTGGTGTTTGACCTGAAAGACCCGACCGCTGGTCTCGGTGCGGTAGGTGCGTTTAAGGAATTGGCGCATTACACGCAAATGGGCGGCGGCGTAATGGTGTTTTCGCTTTGACAAATCGTAGGTTGAGTTATAGGCGATAGCCGTAACCCAACATTTGTGCTTGTTCCCAAGCTCCGACTTGGGAACAAGCCAACGAGCCAACCTATAAGTAGAGAAACTACATGCCATTAACAAAAAAACTAATAATCGCCATCGGTTGCTTAGGTTTAAGCCTGTCAGCGGCGAACGCCGAAAACAGTGTTCTAAAAGTCTGTGCGGCAGAAGATGAAATGCCGTATTCCAATAATAAAGGCGAAGGTTTTGAAAACAAGCTCGCGTTATTGCTGGGTGACGGGCTGCACAAAAAAATCAGCTTTGTGTACTGGACCGACCCGCGCTATTACCTGCGCGACACCTTGGACAAAGGCCTGTGCGATGTTGTGATAGGCGTCGATACCGGCGATCCGCGCGTATCGACCAGTTTGCCGTATTACCGCTCCGCCTATGTGTTCGTCACACGGCAAAACGATAAGCTGGCAATAAACAATTGGGATAGCGCAGCCTTACGCTCAGTACAACGCATTGCCTTTGTGCCGGGTTCTCCCGCCGAAGTGATGTTGCGCGCTATCGGACGTTATAACGATATGTTCAATTATTCGCAGGAACTGGTCGGTTATAAATCCAAACGCAACCAATATGTCAAATACGACACGGCGAAGCTGGTCGGCGAAGTGTCGTCCGGTCATGCCGAAGTCGCCGCCTTGTGGGGGCCGGCTGCGGGCCGTTATGTCAAAGCCTCGACAACGCCGTTGACGATGACCGTGATCCCCGACACCAACAGCCGCGCCGATGGCGCGAAAGTGGGGCATCACTACAGCACATCCATGGCGGTGCGTAAAGGCAATGAAACCTTGCTGGCACAGTTGAACCAAACCATTAAAACCAAACAAGCAGAGATCAGGCTCATTCTCGAAGCGGAAGGCATACCTTTGCTGGACGCGGGCACTATGGCCGTCGCCGCTAGCCATTAGGATAAACCAACAGCATGAAATTAACGAAACTAACCCTCAGTGCATCGCTGGCACTGATTTTATCAGCCGGCGTACAGGCAGACATCACCCTGCATCATGCCATTACCGGCGAAACCTTGGATATGAGTTTTGCCAAAAAAGGCGGTAATACCGATGCCTTTAAGCAGTTTATGCAGGACGGCAAAAATCCGTACAACGGCAACCAAGAAGCCGTGGAAAAAGGCAAAAGCCTGTATATGACCGGCTGTTCCGGCTGCCACGGTCATGAAGCCGAAGGCAAGCTAGGCCCAGGCCTTGCCGATGATTACTGGACGTATCCGCGCAACGCCACCGACCAAGGCCTGTTTGAACTCTTGTTCGGCGGCGCCAACGGCATGATGGGGCCGCAATATGTCAACTTTAATACCGATGATATGTTGCAAATCATGGCTTTCATCCGTGACATCTACACAGGCGATCCGAAAAAAGCCAAATGGTTAACTAAATAATGAGGATAAAACCTATGAAAAAATCACTTTCGCTCAGTATGGCGGTAATTGCCGCCAGTATGTCAATTACGGCATGGTCTTACGATGGTACTCATTGCAAAGAACCCGGCGTGTGTTGGGAGCCCAAACCCGGCTATCCCGACCAAGTCGCCGGCAGCAAATACGACCCCAAGCACGATGTCAACGAACTGAACAAACAAGCCCAGTCGATTAAGGAAATGGAAGCGCGTAATGAAAAACGCTGGCGAAATTTCACTAAATCGGGGAAGTTTGTTTATGACGTAGAAGAAATCGCCAATTGATGGTTCTCTGGCATAAATAGTTTTCGCGTTGCTTATGCTCTCTGCGGCATGTCTGGCGGTTTGTAACTGTTCAGCTCCTTGCCTGATACGTAGGGCGTGCCGTGCGCGCCTTCTCCGGCGCGTGGAGAACGTGCTAGCCCGTTGGTGACGCGCACGGCACGCCCTACAAGCAAGGCTGAATAATTACGGCAGTTTCAATGACGAATCGGTTTAACGAGCTGTGAAGTCCCGCTATCTGGCTGCAACCCTTTTTAGGCTAATACCACTTACACTCCGGCTTTATTCCCCTATGGGTCGGAGTTTTTTTCCCCTTATGACCCATTATCAACTAAACGACTGGCGCGAAAGCGCGTTACGCTTCGAACAACAGCTCAACGGCATTGTGATCGGGCAAACAAGCGCCGTGCGCCATTTGATGCTGGCGGTTTTTTCCCGTGGGCATGTCTTGTTGGAAGGCAATGTCGGCGTCGGCAAGACCACTTTGTTGCGCGCTATCACGCACGGCTTGGGCGGTGATTACCAGCGTGTCGAAGGCACGATTGATTTAATGCCCGCCGACCTGATTTATTACACTTATCTGGACAATAACGGCAAGCCACGGGTCGATGCCGGCCCCTTATTAAGCCACGGCGAACGCTTGGCGACCTTCTTTTTTAACGAAATCAACCGCGCCCGCCCGCAAGTGCATGCCTTGCTGCTGCGCGCTATGGCGGAACGCAGTGTCGGCGCGTTCAACCAAGTGTATAGCTTGCCGTATCTGCAAGTCTTCGCCGACCGTAACAGTGTCGAGCGCGAAGAAACTTTTGAATTGCCTGCCGCCGCGAAAGACCGGTTTATGTTTGAAATCAGCATCAACACGCCAACTGACGATGTTGTCCTGCAAGAGCTGATGTTCAACCCGCGCTATCACGACACCGACCGCCTGGTGCAGGACATGCCGACCGGACACATCGCCTATTACGCGCTGAATGAGGTCGCCGCCGGCATCCAGCAACAAATCCAAAGCAGCGGCAAACTCCGCGAATACGCCTTGGCTTTATGGAAAGCCTCGCACTGTCCTGCCGATTACGGTATTGGGCTGGACGATGTAGACATGGCGGAACTGGTGCAAGCCGGGGCCAGCCCTCGCGGCATGAGTTATTTTATCCGCGCAGCGAAAACCCGCGCCTGGCTGGAAGGCCGTGACAATTTATTGCCCGAGGATTTACAGGCGGTTTATCCAGTGACGATGGCGCACCGAATATTTTTCAATCCGATGTACGCCTATCGTAAAGCAGGGCTGATGCCTGAATTGATTAACCGTATCCTGAAGCAAATAGCCGCGCCGTGAATTCAAGGCAATGTCAAATAACGGATATCCAATGACAGGAAGCTAGCGCTTCCAAGGTCAGATTCCCAAGCTGGAGCTTGGGAACGAACATAACGAGCATACATCGACATGAATAACACCATCGACTTCTTCAAATCGGCGCTTGACCTGAACGCATTACGCCTGGCAAGCATAGGCTATGCAGGTTTAGGCCTGTTAGTCGTTATTATTGCCGAAGGCCTGGACGATCAAGAACCCGCACCTTATGCCGCCTATTATGTCGGGGCAATCAATGAAGCCATCAGCCCGAAATTCTGGGACTTGTTGAGTATCAGCAGCCTATTAGTGCTGTGCCTGACGCTGCCCGCCGTTTACCTGTCCAGACAAACACCTGCATGGATAACGCCTGCGACTTGTTTGTGCCGCATCAACTACCGGCTTTTCCTGTTGGCATTTACGCTGGGGGCAACGGCTTGTGGTATTTTAGCGGCGCAAATCATCTTGCGGCTGGCTGATGGAGCGTATCCCGCCGCCTGGGGCAATTTATTTTTTGGCGGCAACAATTTAGTGGTGCTGGTGATGCTGCCCTTGCTCAATGCCTTATGGTGGTGTGCCGCCCAAGCGCTGACGCAACCGGACAGCCTATTGTTGCAAGGGTTGTTTAGGCGATTGGGCAAATATACCTGGCCTGCCTACGGAATATATACGGGTTTGGTGGTTTTGTTGGTTGTCAGCCAACAATAGGCGCTAGCTATGGCAAACCGTCAACCCGAAACTTTCCAATACCGCACACGATTGCCCGGCAACAGGGTTTATCCAGGCGCACATGCCGGACGCATGGTCAGTAGCGGCCAATTGTTTAAACGTCATGAGCCGCTCATTGCCTATCCCGACCCCAGGCGCATAGACTTGCGGGCAAGTGTCCTGGATATGTTTGGCCAGTATCGGGTGCGTGTTTACCAACAGCATAGCGTGATAGAGGTGATGCTCCTGGCGGATATGTCGGCATCCATGAACAGCGGCGACACCAACAAACTACAGATGTTTTTAGATTGTCTCGCGTCCATAGCCGAATCCGCCTTCAGCTATGGGGACAGTTTCAGTTTTATCGCTTGCGGTGCGACGGTCGAACCACGTTATGTGTTAATGCAATGCAAACAGCATGGGACGATACTATCCTTAATTAACCGGTTACAAACCGCCCGTTTTGCGCCGCAACATCCGCGCTGGCAAGATACCCTGCCTTACTTGCCGACGAGCCCGTCCTTGCTGTTTTTGCTGTCTGATTTTCATTACGACTTAAGCATCTTAAAACCCTTGTTGCACCGTTTGCGCCGGCATGATGTCGTGCCGCTGGTGTCGTGGCAACGTAGCGAATATCAGGATTTACCGGAATGGGGTCTGGTCAGTTTTCAGGACAGCGAAAACCGTTCCTCACGGGCGTTGTTCATGCGTCCGGCGTTGCGGCGGAAAATCGTGCAGTCGTTCGCTCAGCGGCGGCGGCAATTGCAAGCATTTTTCCGCGCCTTGGGTAGTGAACCGCTGTTTTTGGAGGATAGCTACAATGCGGCGCAGCTTCAGCATTATTTCTTGACGAGAACGGCATGAAAAGGTTTTGGACTGGCTTTCTGCTATTGCAGTGCTTATCTGCTTGCACCGATACAGACTACACTCCTGTCAGCGATTTTGAATTTCTGACCCCGCGCCCGTTCGGCTATGTCAACGGCGATGAAATTCGCCACCGGATTATGCTGGAAACCCGCAACGGCGTACAACTGCAACGCGGCGGTTTGCCGAAACGCGGGGCGCTCAACCGCTGGCTTAACCTGAATAGCTTGGCAATCAGCGAGCAAAAAATCAGCGGCGGTTTCCATTATGAAATCGATCTGGTGTATCAGGCTTTTTACGCGCCGCTGGAAGTCAAGATGCTGACCATCCCCGCTTTCGACTTGCTTTTGGCGCAAGGCGGTCATGTCGCGACGCAAACCGTTCCCGCCTGGTATTTCACGTTATCGCCCTTGCGCGAGCTGTCGATCAGGAAAGACGAGTCCGGCGAGTACATGCGTCCCGATGCCCCGCCGCCGCTGTTAAACGATAACGGCGTGCGATACGGTTTGCTGGTGGCGGTTACGGTCACGCTGTCCAGCGCGGTGTATTTGGCTTATCTATACGGCTATTTGCCGGGCCTGCCAAAGCGGCGCATTTTCAAACAAGCCAGAAAAAAATTGGCGCACTGTTCGGAACGGCAAACCGGTGAAGCCTTGAGCGTGCTGCATCAGGCTTTGAACGTCGTCAACGGTGCGCCGTTGTTCCGTCATCAATTGGCGGATTTTTACCGGCGTCATCCGCATTACCAAACCGCCGGTTCGCAATTGGATTGGTTTTTCCAGACCTCGAACCAGTATTTTTTTGCAGGGGGTGACACCTCCGCCGATACCGTGGCGCAATGCCACACACTCTGCGCTTTATGTTTGGACATTGAAGGGGGACGGCGGTAATGCTTGCCGTGGATACGCCGTTGCTGTTGGCGGGCTTGTTATTGACATTATTGCCGGTGTTCAACAACGGCATCCGTCCCACAACTTATCCGTGGCTGGCGATACTGCCCGTAGACCCCTTGTCCAGCGTTATTTCCATGCTGCTGCGTTTATGCGGCATGGCGACTATCGCCGCGTTAATCTTGGGTCTGGCGGGACTGCACCGAACCGAGCAAAGCCGCGAGCGTATCGGTTACGGCGCCAACATCGTGTTGTTGCTGGATCGCAGCAACAGCATGGACAACACGTTTGCCGGCAAAACACCGGAAGGGGCGGACGAATCCAAAGCCACGGCGGCACGGCGTTTGCTCACTGAGTTTGTCAAACAACGCCCACATGACTTACTGGGCATCACCGAATACAGCACCGCGCCATTGTTTGTGCTGCCATTGACCGAAAATAAGCAGGCGATACAAGCGGCGATCAACGCCACCGCCACGCCCGCCCTGGCCTACACGCATATCAGCAAAGGCCTGGGCATGGCCTTGGAACTATTTGCCGACCAGCCTTTAAGCGGTTCGCGCATTGTATTATTGGTATCCGACGGTGCGGCGGCGATAGACCCGGACAGCGAATTGCAATTGCGGCAATACTTCAAACAACAGCAAATCCGTTTGTACTGGTTGTTTTTACGCACTGCCAACAGTCCAGGCCTATTCGATAAGCCGCAAGATGCACGGGATGACAACGCCGGGGCTATGCCGGAACGTTACCTGCATTTGTTTTTTTCCAGTCTGAACATTCCGTATCAGGCTTACCAGGCCGAAAGCCCCGATGCCATGAGGCAAGCGATTGCCGACATCAACCGCCTGGAACATGCGCCACTGCATTACCGGGAGCGCATCCCCAGGCAGGATTTGTCCGGTCTGTGTTATTTATCGGCGACGGGGTTGCTGGCGTTGTTGCTGACGGTAAAGTTTTGTGAGGTGAGACGATGAAAAACTCATTAAGAACCATTGCCTTATGGGGCGTGTTGCTGCTGGGCGGTGGCGCGATGTTGGCGCAATTATGGACGCTATATGGCATAGCTCGAACAAACGGATTGATTACCGCCTTGGCTTCCGGGCAAGAGGTCACCCTGGATAAGGTCGTCAACGCCGCGCCGGAAGTCCGTTTGGCGCGGGCGATGGTGTTAAAAAGGTTGCAGCGTTACGATGAAGCCCTGGCAACACTGAACCTGATCCTCGACACGCCTGATCCTAAGTTGCAAGCGAAAATTCGCTACAACCTGGGCAATATTTATCTGCACCTGGCGATTGCCAAAACCGAGGCAATGGCAATCAACGACGCCATGCCCTTGGTCGCGTTAGCGAAACAGTCCTACCGTCAGGCTTTGGCTTTGGACAGCCAATTCTGGGACGCCAAGTATAACCTTGAAGTCGCCATGCGTTTGTTGCCGGAGATGGACAAGATAACTAACGAAGAGAATAGCCCGGTCAACCAGAAATCACAGTTATGGACAACCGTGCCGGGGTTTCCCAGGGGATTGCCATAAAAATACTCGTCGGCTCGTTACCAAGCTGGAGCTTGGGAATGAGCGTAAACATAAATAACAGCTATGCCATCAAAAGCCTACCAAGATTACCGTTTCTGGTGCCTAAGTCTGGCCCTTGCCGCCATGCTGGTGCTGTTCGCGCGCCCAGAGCACATCCAGCAACGCCCTATCTACAATTACACCTTTATCATCGACATTACCCGCAGCATGAACGCCGCCGATTATAAACAAGACGGTCAAGCCGTCAGCCGTTTGCAGCATGTCAAACACAGTCTGCGCGGTTTGTTGGCAAAACTGCCCTGCCAATCCAAAGTCGGTTTGGGCTTGTTCACCGAACGTCGTTCGGCCTTGTTATTTGAGCCGATAGAAGTCTGCCGAGGCTATAACGACATCGACACAGCCTTGGCAAAAGTCGATTGGCGCATGGCCTGGGCCGCCGACAGCCGCATCGCCGGCGGCCTGTTAAATACGCTGGAGATGTTGCAAAAACTCGACACCCACCCTATCTTTATCACCGACGGGCAAGAAGCCCCGCCCATCAACCCGCGTTACCGCAGCAATTTTTCCGCCGTCAAAGGCAAATTGAAAGGCATGATTATCGGTGTCGGCGGCTTGCAAGCTGTAGCCATACCAAAATTCAACAACAAAGGCGAGCCGGACGGAGTTTACGGCCCCGATGACGTGCCGCAGCGCTCAACATTCGGCGAATCGGATTTGAATCCTGAAAAAATACAGGGTTACAACGCCCGCAACGCGCCGTTCGGCAGTGCAGCGGCGGTTGGCGCCGAACATTTGTCGGCTTTACAGGAAAATTATTTGCAGGCACTCAGCGCGGAGGCTGGCTTGCATTACCAGCGATTAACGACAGAGGACGAATTGACTAAGGCTTTGCAAATCCGGGATTTTGCCGTGCAAAAAGACATTGCCGTTGATGTCCGCTGGCAAGCGGCTATGGTGGGGTTGGGCTTGTATATACTGATTTATGTGTGGATTGTTCGTAAACCATCGCGCGGTGTCCGCCGACCAAGATAGGATCGGGTTGGACTTCGTATCCCATCAAGCGATGGCTTTCAACATCAAGGCCGCCAATTCATTAACGGAGATATTACGCCCCTCGCCTACCCTGGGGCTGTCCTGCAGCGCAGACGGCGGGGTCTGCCAGATAAAATAATCCGTCAGGCCGTCAGGCTCACCGTATAACTGATAAACACCCGTCATGATAGGGACATGGTCGCCATACCAGCATAACACCCCGCCGCGACCGCGCCCAGGTTCGCTGGCCTGGACTTGCAAGCTCGTTTTCAGGCTCGCTATCATCAAATCCGCATTTTTTAAATGTCGCAGATAAACCGTCATATCCTCGCATCCAGATTCCGGTGTTTGTTGGTAAAACCGTTGTTGGTCGCCCGCTTGCGGCTGTTCAAGATGTAACGGGCCGTGGTTTTCCATCGTGATGACAAAAATAAACAGCGGCGGCTCATCGCCGCCCCCTGCATCCGGCGTCGACAACAGCTCGGCGACCCGATTTGCCACCGCCGCGTCACTGATGTACTGACCGTCTTTTTGCTGCCCATTAAATTCGGTAATATCCATAAACCGGTCGAAGCCCATGCGCGGAAAAACCAGATGGCGCAAATAGAAACTGGCTGGATAAGGGTGTATGCAGATCGTCCGATAACCTGATTGTTTCAGGCTGGCAACAAGATTGGGAATACTGAGCGCCGCCAGCGAGCGGTAAGGATTAAACTGATGTATGCCTAATTGTTCCGGCACCAAGCCGGTCAGGAACGCACATTCTGTGCGAACGGTATTGGCACCCCAGGCAGGCACCTGTAAACGTCCGTAATAATCGGCTTCGGTTTTTATCCGGTCGAAATGCGCCAGCACATCCGTTTTTATATTGCCGGATAAAATTCGTGGATCAAAAAACGATTCGCTTTGCACGGCAACAATATGCGGCGGCTTGGCTTTATCAGCAAACTGCGGCATGACCTGAAAAGGCGATGCGGTCAGATTAATAGCGGTGTGTCGTTCGGCTTTCTGATACGCCCAAAAAAAGGCAATCTGGCCCAGGTTAAGCAAATCCAAACCAGGATCACAGGTGATTGCCGGACAATTTTTCAAACCCCGGATAATCAGCGCGCAGCCGACCAACAGCAGCACCAACCAGACCGGCACTAATAGCGACAACGGCAAAGCCGCTGTCAGCGGCGTTTCCAGCATGATCCCTATCACTAAGGCACTAACAAAACCTAGCGTGGCAGCCAAGGTGCGGCCGACGCCGAAAAATGGCAGATACAAACGCGGATGCCTGAGCGCATCGGTAAAATATTCAAAATCCTGAAAAATAAACGGCTCACGCAGGCTGTCATATTTGGCGTGGTTAACCAAGACCAGCAACAACTGGAAAGCCAGCAGCATGACCACCGCAAACCAGGGTCGCAGCACCAGCAACAGCACCACGGCAAACAAAAACAGCCAGGTGCCGATATGCAATTGCAGCGTCGGCAGCGGCCGCTGCGCCACCGGTGCAGGCTTGGGCATGAGCCATGACTCGATAAAAAAAGAGGCTCCAAATCCTGCTAATATCGGCGGTAGAAGTAGCAGTAATGCAGACATATCAGCCTCCGTAATTAAGCAAGCGTAAAAACCGCTGCGATAGCGCAGCCGGAAATACCGCCAGCAACCAGCAGCCCAGGTTAAGCGGAAAAGGAAAACTGATTCTTGCCTGGTTTTTTGCCAACCCTTGGGCGATCAAGCGCGCCGCTTGTTCCGGTGCCAGCAAAAACGGCTTCGGCCCCGGCATCTCATCGCACATAGCGGATTTGACATAGCCCGGCATCACGACATTGACCTGGACACCGTCCCTAACCAGCCAACCCCGCAATGCTTCGCCATAAGCCTTTATTGCGGCTTTGCTGGCGCAATAACTGGGCGTGAGCGGCAGGCCGTAAAACGCCGCCAGCGAACTGAGCAATGCCAGCTGCCCGCTACCACGCCGGCGCATGGCCGGAATCAGGCCGTTGACCAACGCCAATGTCGATTTGACATTCACATCCAGCAAGGCTTCGATATCTTGCCAGGACTCGCCCTGCCGACCGGGACCGTTATTGGTATTAACGCCTGCACTTGCAATCACCAGATCAGGCAAGCGCCCGGCTATTATTTCTGCCAGCCATTGCTGTAAAGCCGGTATATCGCGCAAATCCAGCACCCGCACCCACACCTCGGCACCTTGCGCCCGGCACACCTCAGCCAATGCGTCCAGCGTGTCGGCATTACGCCCCTGCAATATCAGGCAAACATCCGGTTTTGCATAATATCTGGCAAGCGCATAGCCGATAGCCCCTGTCGCACCGGTGATCAGCACCGTTACCGGCCCAGCTTGCTTCATAGCAATTCCTCTAGCGGTGATTTTTCAGCTTCAAGCACACGGGCTGCATTTTCAGCAGCCAGTTGTGTTCCGTAGTTACAATATAAACTACCATTGATCTGCGTACTGTACATGACAATCTTGCGAAAAGAATCGAACAACGCCGAGTCCGGTTTTGGGAGAGCGTTCCAAAAGGCATCCAATTGTCCCTGGAAAGTCAGTCCCGGCAAATTGTAGATAGGATCGGCCAAGGTCATAATGGGGCACATCAGCTCCAGTGCAGCGCTCCCTGAGGTGCTGTTAACAGTGACTGTGCCGGCGGCCTGTGCCAATAAGCGGGTGATATTGCCGGATTCGATATAAACAATACGCCCCGCAATATCCAGTTCCTGTGCAAGCAAGGCAATGTCTTTTGGATAATCGACCAATCCCATATCCAGAGGATGATTTTTTATGACCAGACGTGCATGAACCGGCGCGTGCCCTGCAAAAGAGCGCATGACATACGCAATCACTTCAGACATGTTCTCAAAATGCGAGTGGTTAATAATCTGGGCATCGCTGTTGAGTTGTAACGGCAACAGAAAAAAAGGCCTTTTATCGCTGAGCAGGTTGTCGATTATTCGCTCTTCCTGACGTTTATTCAGTTTCAATAGCGCAAAGCGTTTGAGATAGGCCGCATATTCTATGGGTGCGGCAACCGAAACATGGTTTTTATAATGCGGAAAAAATAAAGGGTTACTGATGCCGGCCAGATGATAGAGCACATCATGCGTGGCCTGTGTGGCAAACGAGGGTTGAAACCGCTGCGGCGCCGGAGGTTCAGGCAGCTTCCTGCCCGTTTCCCTGAACCAGGCCGGGTCTCTCGGCAATAACGAATGCCCATTAACGCCTTCGCGTTCCAGCGTTATCCAGAGCGGGCGAAAATAACCGCCATCAAATACATAGCTGCGGACGCCGAAGCGTTCGGCACGCACTGCAGCGGCTTTATGCACCGGGCGGCAGTCACCAAACAGGATTTGATCGCTAATGCCGTACTTTACCCATACCGATTCCAATAAATCAGGCAGCATCTCAAGTTTTTCACGAAACCAGATCGATTTTCGTGGTGACCAGTAGACAATATCGCCACCATTGAAATTGATTTTATGGACGGCATGCCCATGGTTCCCCAGTCTATCGGCAATTCTGGAAAATAATAACGAACAAGGTCCTTGCAAAAAAAGAAAAGAGCGTTTGTCGGCACTCAAGATTTACTCCTGGATTAATCAATGATTAGAAGACAAGGATTACATTTCTTCGCAATAGGCTTGAATAGTCTCGTCAATCTGCTGTTCGGTATGCTCACAAGAAATAAAAAACCGCAACCTCGCGCTTTTTTCAGGCACGGCAGGATATAAAATGGGCTGCACATTAATGCCTTTATCAAACAGCGCCTGCGATAACCGGGCAGCGCCTATGGAACTACCGGTGATCGCGGCAATGATCGCGATGCCTTGGCTAAGCCCGGTATCAATGCCGGCCGCTTTTGCAGCCGATAAAAAATAGTCGGAGCGTGCCTGCAACAGCCTTGCCCTTTCCGGTTCCTGTTTCAGGATAGCCAGTGCCGACAGCGCCGGCGCCGCGACTTGCGGCGGCATACCGACACTATACAGAAATCCGGGTGCCAAAAACTTTAAATGTTCTATGAGTGCAGATTCACCGGCGATATAGCCACCGCAGCCGGCCAACGATTTGCTGAGCGTGCCCATCCAGATATCAACCACTTTGCCGTCTACATTAAAATATTCGCGTAGGCCCAAACCGTTGTTGCCCATAACGCCAAACGAATGGGCCTCATCTATCATTAAAAAGGCGCGGTGCTTCTGCTTGATGTCGATAAACTGCGGCAGGTCGGGGAAATCGCCATCCATGCTGTAAAGCCCTTCAATGACGATCAGCACACGTTCATAGTGTCTGCGCTGTTCGCCCAGTAACTTATCCAGCGCGGCGTAATCGTTATGCGGGAAAGGCAGGCGTTTGGCGCCTGACAGCTGCGCCCCGACCAAGGTGCTGTTATGCACCAGTTCGTCATGCAGGATCAAGTCATTGGCACCGAACAGATAACCGATGGTCGTGACATTGGTGGCATGACCGCTGACCATCACCACCGCGTCATCAACCCCGTAAGTGTCCGCCAAAGCCGCTTCCAGTTGTCGGTGTATCGGTCTTTCACCGGAAACCAGGCGACTGGCCGACACCGACGTGCCGTATTGATCTACCGCCGCCTTGGCGGCAGCGGATACTCGTGGGTCGCCGGAAAGGCCAAGATAATTATAACTGGCGTAATTGATGTAAGTGCGGCCACCAATCCGGGTAGTCGCTCCCGCTATGCCTTCATGGACACGAAAAAACGGGCTGGCTATGCCGAACTGGGCACCGCCTTTATAAATGATCTGCAACTGTTTATAACCAGGATACTGGTCAAACCGGCACCAGGTCTCAGGAATATCGGAACGAGCTTTTAACGGGTTAGTCTCCTGCTGCTCAGAGCCGAGTTTTTTCAGCTTGCGTTCCAACGCCTGCTGGATAAGTTTGTCTTTGACCTGGCCTGATAAACTCTTGCCTGCCATATCAGTGGATAATCCTGCTGGAGCTGTCGGCTTCAAGCGCTTTGGTCAATGCCGAAATCTGGTCCTGGGTCACCGCTGAGCCATGGCGCTTGGATAAGTCGTTGATATTAGCCAAGGTGCTAGCCGCTTCCGAATCCTGCACCTTATCCCCGCGCAACTGGGTAATCAGCCTGTCGGCCAGTTTGTTCAACGTCGGCGCTTCGCTTAGCGCCAAGACCGGAATTTGCACGTCAAAACGCGCTTCTATCGCAATCATCAATTCAACGCCCATTAACGAATCCAGTCCCATATCATACATGGAATGGTTGGCATCAATTTTTTCCTTATTGACCAGCAAGATCTGGCTGAGCTCTTCTTTCAGCATGGCAATAAAAGCGACCTGCAACTCGTCATCAGCCAGCTCGTCCAACAAACGCCTGATGTCGGCCCTATGGTCATCATTGCTGTCAGCCTTAGGCGCCTGCATGGCAAGCTCACGGAACTTAGGCGACCCTGCCGTCGGCAGGAAGGCGCTTAACGCACGCCAGTCAAATTCCATGACGCCTAACGCCACAGCAGCATCGGCCTGATCCTCCTGCAATAATTTTTCCAGCACCGCCAATGCGCCCGCAGCTGATAACGCCGAACCACCCATGCGGCTTTGCAGGGCTTCCTTGATTTTTTCGTTACGCGTCAGATAGCCCGCATCGTCTATCGCGCCCCAACAGATGCAGGTTGATGCCAGCCCTTGTTGCCGACGGTGCGCCGCCAGCGCTTCCAGCCATAGGTTGGCGGCGACATAATTGGCTTGCCCAGGGTTGCCGAACAAGGTGGTCACAGAAGAATACAGCACAAACAAATCCAGCGGCTGGGCCCGCGTCAGTTCATGCAACACCAGCGCCCCCTGGATTTTAGGGATGATGACCCGTTGCAGCTGTTCAGCGTTCAGATTGCGTACCAGACTGTCCTCAATCACCGCTGCGGCATGGATAATGCCTTTTAGCGGCGGCAACGCCGCAGCACAGCGTTTTAATAGGGCCGCAACGGCAGTTTTGTCGCTCACATCGCAGGCTGCGGCATAAACAAGCACACCTTGCGCCTTAAATCCATCCAGCGCCAGCTTGGCCTCTTCCGACTCCGGCCCGCTACGGCTGATTAAAATAAGATGCCGCGCACCTTTGCCAACCAGCCACTGGGCAGTCCTTAAACCGAAACCACCCAAGCCGCCGGTCACTAAATAACTGGCGTCCCCGGCAAGTTGCAACGGCGCTTTTTCAGCGGGTTCCCCGGCAGGTTTGGCATGGATGCCGTTATCATACGTCACGACAATCTTGCCGATTTGCTTGGCTTGCTGCATATAACGGAAGGCATCAATCGCCTGATTGGCATCGAAAACGGTATACGGTAACGGATGCAGCACGCCGGTGCGAAACAATTGCATCATGTCATGAAACAATTGTTGCGTCAGCTCAGGCCGCTCCTGCATCAGTTGGTCGGCATCAATCCCAAAATAGCTGATATTGTTACGGAACGGCCGCAAGCCGATATGCGTGTTTTCATAAAAGTCACGCTTGCCTAACTCAAGAAAGCGACCAAATGGTTTTAAGACCTGAAAATTTCGGTTAATCGCCTCGCCCGCCAGCGAATTCAGCACGACATCGACACCACGATGATTGGTTTTCGCGAGGATTTCTTCCGCAAAGCTTAGTGAGCGCGAATCATGGATATGTTCGATACCCATTAAACGCAGAAAATCACGTTTTTCATCCGATCCTGCCGTCGCGTAAATTTCCGCGCCTAGCCATTGGGCAATTTGAATAGCGGCAATACCTACGCCGCCTGCGGCACCGTGAATCAGCACTTTTTCGCCCGCTTGCAAACGCGCTTGATAATGCAAGGCATAATAGACGGTAAAAAACGTACTGGGTATCGTTGCCGCAGCCGCATAGCTGATATTATCGGGGATCAGCGCAATGGCATTGGCTTTGGTCAAAACCCGGTTACTGAAACTGGCAGGCCCCAAGCCGACCACAGCGTCGCCCGGCTTGAATGCCGTGACCGCATGCCCTGTGCGCGTCACCAAACCAGCAAACTCCAAACCCAATGTAGGCCCTACAAAGCCGTTTTCGACGGCCTCATCGGACAATAATCCCAAGGTATACATGACATCACGGAAATTTAGCCCGGTTGCCTTTACGTCAATTTCGATTTCGTCGGCGGCCGGCGACCGCTCGGAAATGGCATGCCACTGTAAATTACGCAGCTGCCCTGGTAGTTTGAAAGACAATTGCACGGTTTGGCTTTGCGTTGACAGTTCTACACGCTGGTCTTGCGCCAACCTGTCCCTGCTGCGTAAGCGCGGGGCAAAACGTTTGCCGACTGCATTTAAAACCACTTCCTGCTCGGCATCCCCGCACAGCAGTTCGGCCACCACGGCATCCAGCAATGGCGCAGAACAGAACTCGCTGTTGATGTCCAATAACTGCACACGGTAATTCGTCGCCTCGTTCATCAAACTGCGGCCAAATCCCCACAATGCCGCATCATTTGCAATAGCTTCGGGAAAAGTAAACGCACCATCTTGGTCGCAAGGCCATAAGGAGCCGACTTGCCGGGTCACCAACCACACCGTCACCGGCGTTGCCACTGTCTCACACGCCTGGATCAGTTCGGCGGCCAACCAGCAACGTTGCGTTTGCATATCGGCATCTGCGTGACCGTAACCCGCCAGATGCACGATATGATCATACGCACAGCCAGCCGTTTTCGCATCGCTCAGCAACTGCGGCAAATCTGCATCTGACCCTGGATTCTGTAATACGGCGAAATGGCCTTGAGCCTGGAGTTGCGCGGTGATATGTAGGGCTAGCGTACGTTCTTTCTCCAGTCGGCCTGCGAGCACTAACCAATGCCTGACCTGGAGTTCATCCGGCAGACCAGCGGAGCAAGAGGCGGCCGCCCTTCGGGCAGAGAGCACATAAACGCCGGATAAGCGCCCCGGCATAAACTCATGCACGTGTATGTCGTCGAACGGCAAGGCTTGTAATTGTTCGGTAACGGCATCAGCCGATAACTGCGGAGACAACAACGGCTGCCCGGCCTGCTGTATCCACCACCCCGGCGCCGTGCCCAACACCATGTCTATCCAACGCGCAGGTTGCTGGCCGATAAAAAAAACAGCGCAGCCCGGCGCCAGTAATTCAGGCAACCTATTAAGCAATTGCTGCACATCCTGAACACTGCCCATAGCCAGATTGACTATCGCTACACTGGCCTGCGCTACAGCATGACCTGTGGGCTCAGTCGTTTCCGACAAGCGTAAGGTTTGCAGCAATGGAAATTGGTCCCGCAAGCCTTGCGCCGCGCTCAACGCATCATCACAGAAACTGGCGTAACAATAGTCGCCCTGATTAAAATCCAGCTGGGAACAAATCAAGGCCGCAAATTCGGGCTTGTGCGCGCCGATTTCTAAAATCCGCAGCCGTTCCCCTACCGGCAAGGCTTGCATGATGTGCAGGCAATGCCTGGCTAATGCCGCCGTCAAGCTTTTTTTACCGGTCTGTTCAAGTATATGGCTGGTCACGTTAGCATAAAGCGCCGGCGTTACGCCTAGATCTTCGGCCTGAAGCGCCCCGCTTAATAAACGGGGCAATTGTATGCCCACCCGACCGGCCAGATGAACCGGATAAAAATAATCGGGGTATTCCTGGACCAAGGTGTTCCAGATAGCGGTTGCAGGAATGCCTTGCTCCAATTCTTCACGGTTAAGCTGCCAACCCGTGTGCACGCCTGCACATACCTGGGCGGACGACGCTTCGGCAACGACGGTCAGCAATTGGTTTTCTTCTGCAACAGCAAGCATGCTGCGTAGCAAAGCCTCTGACTGGGGATGGGCGGCACAGTGCCCGTCTATCCGATTGCCGGACAAATACCCCTTAGCATCAGCCAACGTAGCAAGTGCTTCGAACATGAACTGATTGCACAGACTATCCAGCAACGGTTCGACTTCGTCGCTATAACGTTGGCTGTCGTCGATATCCGCTGACATAGCGAATGCGGCCCGCGCGGGGATACTACGCGCCCCGTCCCCAAACAGCGTATTAGCAACCGGCAACGGTGCGGCGGTCAGGTGATAATCCAGATAATGCACATGCTGTGCATGCTGCCGATGTAAACGTACGGCACGGAAACGGACATCTTTGATAACGGCAATGGCCTGACCATCAGCATCGTATATTACAAATTCGGTGTTCAGCGAATGCGGGGCACGATGCAATAACGTGGCCTCTGCGAAAACCGGTACGGCCTTGTCCGTGCGTAAATGTATCCTGCCCATTTTGACAGGCACGAACGCCATGCCTTCATGCCGCGCGATATCATCTTTAAGCAACTGAAAAATAAGCTGGAATGCACAATCCAGCAAAGCCGGATGCAAGTAATAGCGGTCAAAATCTGCACGGATCATTTCAGGCAGCACCAGCACGCCTAACACGCGGTTGCCTTCTACCCAGCCATGGCTGATCGCCTGAAATGCGGCACCATATTCAAGCCCCACGCTTTCCGTCAAGCGGCTGTGGCCGGCACGATCAAAATCAGGCGCCCTATCCGGCGTAACGGATGCCGTCAGATCAAATTTACTTGTGCCTTTAAAGGCATTGCCGCTGGCATCAACCAACACCCGGCCGACGCAGTGCTGCAACCACTCGGAGGATTTCGCCAACTCCCGGCTACGTAACGTAAACCGGCCGTCAACCGCGTCCATGGCAAACCGTATCATTTTGCTATGGTCGTGGCTCAGCAATAGCGGCGAGCGGATCTCCAACTCTTCAATTTCAATAAAGTCGCCAGAATGCACCTGGATAGCGGCCGCCAGCGCCAGCTCCGCAAAACCGGCACCCGGAAACACGACCGCACCACCGACGTTATGGTCGGACAAATAAGGCTGCGCCTGGGTATCCAGTTGGTTTTCCCAAAGCAGCTCATGCTGCGGGACGGCATAGCCCAGTAGTGGATGGATTTTTTTTCGTGCCAGCAAGCCGTAAGATTCTGCAGTGACGGGATGCCATAATTTTTCGCGTTGCCAAGGATAGTTGGGCAGATTGACAAATTGTCCCGCAATCGGGAACCAGTGCCCGTGCTCGACACCGATCCCTGAAAGCAGCGCCAGCGCAACACTGTTCATCAGCTGGGCGCTGGAGCCGTTATTCCTCGTGATGCTGGGAATCACAAGGCCTTGGCTATCAGTAATTTTAAGGCTGTCATTCAGGTAGGACTGCAAGACCGGATGTGCGCCAATTTCAACGACAGCATTAAGCCCCGTGCCCAACATGGCATCGACGGCCTGCTGGAACAGCACCGGTTGCCTGATGTTATACCACCAGTATTCGGCATCCAGCTTAAGCGTACCCAATGCTGCACCGATTACCGATGAAAAGAACGGTATGATCGGCGGCTTCGGGTCCAGCGCCTTAAGATCAGTGCGTATACCGACTTCAATAGCATCCATAGCCGGGCTGTGAAAAGCGTAATCCAGATCCAGGCGCTTAAAAAAAGTGCCTGTTACGGCTAGCTCGCTTTCAAGCACCGCCAGTTCTTCGACACTACCAGCAATCGTTACACCCCGATGACTGTTAATACCGGCCAGATACAGTTGGCCCAAGCCGGATTTAACCAGCAAGGCCTGCATATCGGATGCGCTTAACGCCACTGCCGTCATGCCGCCCAACCCTTTGGTCTTGCCCTGGTAGTGACTGCGGTAATAAATCACTTTGACGGCGGCGGCCAGCGTAAGCGCGCCTGCCGCCCATGCCGCCGCCACTTCGCCTACACTATGGCCAATAACGGCTGTAGGGTGTATGCCATGCCCCTTAAGCAGTTCGGTAATACCCACCTGCAAGGCAAACAATGCGGGCTGCGCTATTTCCGTGTATCCATAGCGATTGCCGTTGGCACCAGCCAGTTCATCGAGCAAGGAGAAATCGGCATATTCGCCAAACAACTTATCGATTTCAACTATCTTGCTACGGAAAATAGCCGATTGTTCCAGCAACTGCTTACCCATAGCATGCCATTGGCAGCCATTTCCAGAATAGGCGAACACGGGCCCAGTTGCGTTCGCTACGCGACTTCCGGCATAGACGCGCCGCACTTCAGCGGCTTTATCGGGTTTGCCTTCCGCATTTGCAAAACGCCTAAGCTGTTCAGCGGCATCGTCAGCCGTGTTGCTAAAAACAACAGCGCCATGCGGATGGTGTTCTCGGCGAAAAAAAGCCGTATGTGCAATATCGTAAAATGCCCTGGCATTCGGCTCTTCAAGCCCCCCGTCAAGAAAACCAGCCAGCTCCAAAGCCGCCTGCTTGAGCCCTGAAAAGTCTTTTGCCGATACGATAAGCGGTAGCTGGCTGGCCCGGCAGACAGTATTGGTTATTGCCGGTGCTGGTCGCGCTGCCTCGCTATGGCCTTGCAAGATGACATGGGCATTGGCGCCACCAAAGCCGAAGGAATTGATACCGACAATCAAGTCGCCCGTCGCCTTTAACGCTTGAGTTTCAGTGGCAACACGGAGATTCCAGTCCGCCCAGTTGATATTGGGGTTTAAATTCCGGGCGCTGATCGTGGCGGGCACGGCGCGGTGTTGAATACAATGCAAGGCTTTAACCAGACCGGCAACACCGGAAGCCGATTCCAGATGGCCTAAGTTGCTTTTGATTGAACCGATTAACAACGGTGTTTTTCTTTTTTGCCCCAACGCCAAGCCGATAGCATGCGTTTCTATAGGATCGCCAACCGCAGTGCCGGTGCCATGAGCTTCAAAATAATCAATCGCGTCAGGAGCTATACCCGCTTGTTGATAAACACGGGACATCAATGCCGCTTGTGCATCAGGATTAGGTATCGTCAAGCCGGACTTATGCCCGTCGGTATTAATGGCGCTACCCGCCACAACGGCAAGAATCTGGTCGCCATCGGCAACCGCCTGGTCGTAATCCTTAAGCAAAAACAGGCCGCCGCCTTCAGAACGCACATAGCCGTCGCCGGACTCATCAAAAACATGGCAACGGCCTGTTTTTGACAACATCGTCGCTTTTGAAAAGGAGATAAAACCGTAAGGATGCAGGTGAAGATTAACTCCACCGGCCAAAGCTTGGGAGATCTCGCCTGACCGTATAGCCAAACAGGCTTGGTGGAAAGCTACCAAGGATGATGAACAGGCCGTATCCATCGAGATACTGGGACCATGAAAATCAAAAACATAGGAAATCCGGTTCGCCGCAATGCTGGAAATGATGCCGGTCGCCGCAGAAGAATCAATTGCCGCCAAATCATCGGCTAAACGATAGGCGTAGTCCACGTTGGAAATGCCGACATAAACCCCGCAATCACTACCACGCAATGAGGACGGCACTATGCCTGCATTTTCAAACGTTTCCCACGCCAGTTCCAACAGCAACCGTTGTTGAGGATCCATAAGCGCAGCTTCACGCGGTGAGATACCAAAAAAAGCCGCATCAAAGCCCGATATGTCACCGAGACTACCGGCAGCAAAAGTGTAGCTGCTGCCCGGATGACGTTTATCTGGATGCAAAAAGCTGTCCTTAGACCAACGCGTTGAATCAACTTCTGTGACCAAGTCTTTTTTTGCCAGCAGATCATTCCAGAAGTTTTGTGTATCTGTACCTGGAAAACGGAGCGAATAAGCTATAAGTGCAACGCGTCTATGCATCCTAAGAAATCTGTCCTTTCACTAAAATTAATTGGCGATTATAACCGATGTGAGGTTTAAAAAACCAATCAGGCTATCTCTATGCTATGGATTGATAGGCATCTTATCCATCAACAGATTCAAAGCTGCCGCCGTAGCGGGCCAGAAAGCTGATGAAAATATATAGGTTTTTTTTAGCATAACAAGGTAATTATTCACGATAAAACCATAACACATGGCATCGACCCGATTATTGTAAAACTTAATTTATACCGCAACTGACCATACCCCCCCATAAAAACTACGCTTATGAATCCATTATCGCTAATCAATTTAGGCTCTGACGATAGGTTTAGTCACAAAAAAGCCCCCCCCAACAGCACGCCGTCAATGAATTAACGGCGCAATAATGTCCAGCATTTTTTCCTTAGGAAATTCGCCCTGGTGCCGGTATATGATGGCCCCCTGACGGTCAACAATTAGGGTATAGGGAAC
The DNA here is from genome assembly GCA_030653435.1 of Methylovulum sp. GTDB lineage: Bacteria > Pseudomonadota > Gammaproteobacteria > Methylococcales > Methylomonadaceae > Methylovulum. Next base: position 6,883 of record JAURZI010000135.1, on the reverse strand, counting down.
AGCATCTACGCGATTGCCCAGTTCGCGGGCAAGCGCAATGCCTTCATTAGCCCCCATCAGGATGGGGTAATTGATCTTGGTTTCATTGAGGTAATCGGCAACCGCCTGCTGATCATCTATCGCAATACCAATAACCACGACTCCTTGGGCGGCATACTCGCGCTGCAAAGCGACAAGTCCAGGGATTTCTTTACGGCAAGGCGGACACCATGTCGCCCAGAAATTGATCACCCGTATTTGCCCTTGCCATTCAGCAGCACTGCGCTGCTTGCCCGACAAATCCGGCAAACTGAACGGCGGCAGGGACACGGTTTGATCCGGCCCCATCGGCGACAAAAAAACGTTAACGGCAATACCAACAAATAATGCCAGCGCTGCGACGATAGCAACCAGGGCGATCCGCTTCATAGAGGGATCCGCTGTATCGTTTCAATAAACGTTTGCGCGTCCTGATAACCTATCACCCGTTGCGCGGCCATTTCCTGGCGATCAGCGCCGAAAAATAAAATCGCAGGCGGTCCTATTAACTTAAATTTTGCCAGCAATGCTTTATCGTCAGTGGAATTCTGCGTAACATCGGCCTGCAACAGGACAAATCCTGCCAAAGATTGCTTAACTGTTGGGTCGGTGAAGGTATAAGTCTCCATTTCTTTGCACGAAATGCACCAATCCGCATAAAAATCCAACATCACAGGCCGCTTATCAGCAGCCGCTTGCCTAACTCTGGCATCCAGTTCTGCGAGCGTAGCAACACGTTCAAACACCAGCCCCTGCTCTTTTGCTTTTGCGTTACCAACAACGAAACCTTGTAGCGGTTTTAGCGGGTTACCGTTGCCCATACTAAAGCCGATCAACAATAACAAACCATAAGCCAGCATCATCAAGCCTATGCCTTTTGTGAACTTACGCCAACCGGAACTGTGTTCGGGCAGAGGATCTATCGCGTTCAAATAAATTGCCGGCATGATAAGCAACATGGACCAAAGCAACATGGTAATTTCAGGCGCCAGAATACGGCTGAGCATCCAAACGGCAACCCCTAACATAACAACCCCAAAAACCGCCTTCGTTGCATTCAACCAATTTCCCGCCTTAGGCAGGAATTTTCCGGCAGATGCGCCCAACAACAGCAGCGGCACGCCCATGCCTAAGCCCATAACGAACAAGGCGGAGCCCCCCAATACAACATCGCCGGTCTGCCCGATAAAAATCAATGCCCCGGCCAGCGGCGCTGCAACACAAGGGCCTACGATCAACGAAGACAAAGCCCCCATGATCGCCGCACCCCAAAGCGATCCATCACGATGTATTTCACTGGAATTATGCAGCTTAACTTGAAACGACTTGGGCAGTTCAAGATGGTAAAAGCCGAACATTGATAAAGACAATACAACAAAAATCGCACTGAACAAGGCAATAATCCACGGTTGCTGGAAAATCGCCTGCAAGTTACTGCCGAATAGCGCAGCGAGTATGCCAAATAATGTATAAGTGAGCGCAGAAGCCAGCACATAGCAAAGCGACAGCAAAAACGCTCTGGTAGTCGTGATACGGTGACCGTGGCCTACGATAATACCCGACAAAATCGGGATCATAGGAAAAATGCACGGCGTCAACGATAACAATAAGCCAAACCCGAAGAAGCTGAGCAAAGTCATCGCCAAACTGTCTTTCTGCAAAGATTGCACAATCTGGTCTTGTTCGGAAAGGGGCGGAGCAACTTGGACGCGGGAATCAGACACCGCTGCTTGTGTCGCCAACAATAGCTCCAGATCAATGGTTTTGCTCATCGGCGGATAACACACACCACGGTCGGCACAGCCTTGATATTTGGCTTCCAGGGTAATTGTCTGGGCTGCGGTATGGGTACGCAACAGCGGGATGTCAAAACTGAGCTCATTATGGAATATTTCAACCTGACCGAACGCCTCATCATGTTTCGGCGTCCCTCTGGGAATCGTATAGCCACCCAATTGGACGCCATCGGCGCTCACCAGTGCCAACTGTATTTTTTCCCTATAGAGATAATAATCTTGTGCGATTTCCCAGTTCACATGCACAGTCGCGTTATCTTTGAGCGATGCAAAAAACTGGAACGCCTGTTCGGGCGGCAATAACTCATTTTGTGGTTTATTAAAATTGAATCCTGAAAAACTTTTAACCAACTGTGTTAATGGATTGGCCTTGGCAACCAACGCATTCGGCAAAGGGATATCTAATGTCAGTTTCTGTGGCGGGTAACAAACGCCTTTATCCGCGCAAGCCTGGTACTGTACAAATAACGGTATCTCGGAAACACGGTCGGGATTGGTTAAGGGGACAACCACTTTTAACTGGTTATGGTAATGTTCTATATCCCCCAAAAACTCATCGTGTTTGATTTTTCCATCGGGAAACACAGCCGCGCCTAACTCGATTTGCTTAGATTTAGCTTCAAAACGCATATTGTTGCGATAAACCGAATATCCTTCAGCAATAGCCCAGGATATTTCTAGCTTGTCCGTTGCCAATGCTTTTGCCGTGACCGTAAACGCCTGCTCCGGCGGCAACAGTTCGTCGTTTTCAAAAGCCGAGACGGCTTGGCCGAAAGTTATTAAAAACCAGAAAAAAATTATTTTACAGAAAGGCATGTATCGACCCAATCCAGGTATTCAGATAAGCCGCGTTCAATAGAAACGGCAATTATTTCGGGCACTTCGTAAGGATGATGTTTAAACAAAGTGGTTTCAATCGTCTGATAGCACTCTTTTTTCGATTTTATCAGCAGTAAATGCTCCTGGACCGATTCTATTTGCTCTTCCCACGAATAAATAGACGTGATGCCGGGTAAAATATTGACACAAGCCGCCAGTTTTTTAGTCACTAGCAAACGGGCAAGCTTTTTTGCGGTGTCTTTATCTGGGCAGGTACAGAAAATAATTTCAAAGGTGGATGACATGGTTGCAGCCCACTAAAACTTAAGATTGGATATTATCCTAGAAATTAACCGCAATTACCCTTATATTGTTGACGATGATTATATATAGTTGGAGTATTGAGTGAATATTATCCGAATTTTGTTTTTGGTCGTACTGGTCGTGCCTTTCGCAGAAATTTATTTATTATTACAAGTCGGTGGAATTATTGGCGCGTTGCCCACTATTTTTTTAGTCGTCTTTACTGCGCTATTAGGTGCTTTTCTATTAAAGCAGCAAGGGCTAGCGACTTTCAGGCGCTTTCAGCTCAGCATGGCACAAGGCGAAGTTCCCGCTTATGAAATTATCGAAGGCCCCATTATTCTGCTGGGCGGCGTCTTGCTACTGACACCTGGTTTTATAACGGATTTGATGGGATTGGTGTGTTTAATTCCGCAACTACGTAGAAAAATAGCCCAGTATCTTATTGAAAATCATGTCATACAAGCGGCGGCAAGCTTTAGCCGCAGCAAAGCCGCTGACAATAATGTGCTAGAGGGTGAATTCCATAAGGACGTAGAGTGATGGAAAGAACTACATCCTTGTAATTCCCCCACTGGATTAGCCGTTTGTAGCGTTGTCTTCAGTGCTGCTCTCTTCACCGCCGGCAGCAGTTGTTGCCGCACAGGTGCTTTTATTAAGGCCTGAATAAGCAGGGCACCAACCGGAAAAACCGGTTCCAACCAAAACGAGGCCAATCAGCAATAATGCAATGGATGCCGTGAAAATTGAAATCACAACAAGTGCCGCACCGGCATATAAGCGATATTTTTTTTCTTGCTCGCCGACGTTGTGTTCAAATTTAACCATACGCTTAAAGTCAAAATTCATCTTAAATCCTCTCTCTGTGTAGTAGTAGTTGTTATTATCTTTAGTAAACCAACATGTTACAGCTCGAACGAGCCGAAGCAACTATACACAGCTCCCAAAAATGTGCAAGCGATAACACATGGATATTACCAAAATTCTAGACCCTTTAAATGATGTACAGCGTAAAGCCGTCACCGCACCGTCACAAGCCATGTTGGTCTTGGCAGGTGCGGGCAGTGGGAAAACCCGTGTACTGGTGCATCGGATCGCTTGGCAAATTCAAGTGGAAAATTTGTCTCCACACAGCATACTGGCGGTCACCTTCACCAATAAGGCCGCCAAGGAAATGCGCTGCAGAATTGAAGCGTTACTAGAGATACCCGCCCATTCTACCTCAGCGCCCTCCGGCATGTGGATAGGGACTTTTCACGGCATCGCCCATCGGCTCCTGCGGCGGCATGCCAACCAGGCAAAACTGCCGGAAACCTTCCAGGTTATGGACACCTCAGATCAGTTGCGGGTCATCAAACGCTTGCTGGATACGCTTGGCCTTGATGAAACCGCGTGGCCGCCACGACAAGTGCAGTGGCATATCAATGCCCAAAAAGACGAAGGTATCCGGGCCAGACACACCGTCGAAACAGCGGATGGCTATCAACGGCAAATGCTTGCGATATATCAAGCTTATGAAAAGCTATGCGACCAAACCGGCTTGGTCGATTTTGCTGAATTGTTGCTTAGGGCACATGAACTGTTGCGTGACAATCCTGACGTGCTGAGTTTTTACCAGCAACGCTTCAGACAAGTTCATGTGGATGAATTTCAGGATACCAACACCATCCAATACGCTTGGCTGCGGCTGCTGACCAGGGATAACGGCAACTTGTTTGTCGTAGGCGATGACGACCAATCCATTTACGGTTGGCGCGGAGCAAAAATAGAAAATATCTATAATTTTCAACGCCATTACCCTAATCATCAGGTCATCAAACTGGAACAAAACTACCGATCAACCGGCAATATTCTTAAAGCGGCCAATCATATCATCAGCGTTAATGAAGGGCGCATGGGCAAAGAACTATGGACTGACAGTGGCGAAGGGGAATTGCTTTCATTGTATGCGGCATTTAACGAACAAGACGAAGCTTATTTTGTTGTCGAACGTATTAGGGCATGGATAAATAAACAAGGCTCCCACAATGACATCGCCATACTTTACCGCTCCAATGCCCAATCCCGCCAGTTTGAAGAAAAACTCATGATTGCAGGCATACCGTATAGGGTTTATGGTGGCTTGCGGTTTTTTGACCGGGTAGAAATTAAAAATGCGTTGGCTTATTTGCGGTTAATCTCCAATCATGATGACGATTCCTCTTTTGAACGCATTATCAATACGCCAACCCGAGGAATTGGTGCAAAAACGATAGACGACATACGTTATATTGCACGGGATCAAACTATCTCGCTGTGGAAAGCGGCTATTGTGTTGGTTAACCAGCGTAATCTATCGGCACGGGCAAGCAATGCACTGACAGGTTTTTTGCAGCTGGTCAAGCAACTGACTGAACAAGCACAAGACCTGGAGCTTTATGAAAAAGTGCAGCTGATTGTTGAAAAAACCAAACTGATTGAGTTTTATCAACATGCCAAAATGGATAAAGGCGAGGAAAAAGTAGAGAACTTGGAAGAACTGGTCAACGCCGCCAAATTGTTTGAGTTTGATATAGAAAACGAAGAAAATCTGGGCGAACTCGATATGTTCTTGGCTCATGCTGCGCTCGAATCCGGCGATATGCAGGGAGATGATTTCGAGGACTGCGTACAATTGATGACGCTACACTCAGCCAAAGGACTAGAATTCAAACTGGTTTTTTTAGTCGGTATGGAAGAAGGTTTGTTTCCATCGCAGCAATCGGTTGACGATGCAGGACGCCTCGAAGAAGAGCGCAGACTTTGTTATGTTGGCGTCACGCGGGCAATGCAGTGTGTCTATTTTAGCTATGCAGAATCCAGACGTTTATACGGTCGCGAAACCTACCCCAGACCCTCACGTTTTCTGCGTGAAATCCCTGCCGAATGTATGCAGGAAGTCAGGATACGCAGCCATATCAACCGCCCGGTAACCACAATAGCACCCAAAAAAATACCTCTGCAAACAACCGGACAATATAAGCAAGGTCAAAAAGTCAGTCATGAAAAGTTTGGTAAAGGTATAATTCTACAAATAGAAGGTGAAGGTGCCCAAGAAAGGGTTCAGATTAATTTTACAACGCCCGTAGACGGGGGCAAAACCAGCGGCGTTAAGTGGCTAATGCTGGCTTATGCCAAATTAGATGCGCTGTAATTAATTGACATGATTAGCGCTAATGTCGGCAGCTTAGTGGTGGAGGAGTTCTTCTTACCCTCCTCCACCACGTAAAGTACACCGATATTCGCACAAACATGAGTAAGATTTACGCAAATACCATACAAATATTAACGTGCCGTTACTTCTTTTTATCTGATTTATCAGTGGGTTCGACTACACTAGCCGAGGTCGTTGCCGCCGGGTCAGACAATAAAATATCCATTTTATTTTTCTCAATGGTCTTGTCACCAATGCCAGAAACTTGTCCTAATTCATCAACACTTTTAAATGCCCCGTTTTTATTCCGGTAAGCAACAATAGCTTCTGCTTTCTTCAAACCAACATTACTCAATGAATCAGCAATCATTTGTGCATCAGCCGTATTAATATTAACCGGCGATGCCAGGACATGCGCTGAAAATAACATCAGTAAAAACAATACGTTTTTCATACGACACCAACCTTTATAGTAAAATAAGAAAAATGGACTAGTAATAGCCATGTTAAAACGCAAAGTAAAGTTAGCGACATAACCTCTACTATACTTTTGTCAATTCGCCTTACATGACTGGTAGCTAGTTTTCAATATCAGCCGCTTATTTGTCAACCCTATTTATCCGCTTCTTTGAAGCGCTAGGCAAAAAAAAGCCCGCTAAGATGACTTAGCGGGCTTTGATGTTAAGAGCTTGGCAATTCCCTACTTTCGCATGGCAAACTGCCACACTATCATCGGCGCTAAGCGGTTTCACTTCCGAGTTCGGGATGGGATCGG
>JAURZI010000130.1 GCA_030653435.1 Methylovulum sp. | reverse complement strand
GGTTAATGATGTCCCATTTTTTATCGTTCAGGTCGGTCGGGTAACGTTTAATTTTTGATTTACGCGTCTTTCTGCTCATGGGCTAAATGTTCACTATTCTAACTCATAGCTATTTTTGATACTTTTGAAACACGCACTTAGGCTCAAATTGCGATAAATCAAGCAAGGGCGCACCACTGCCGCTGCTTTGTGGTTTTTCATCAGACATAATCATCCTTTCAATGATTGCCCTTTCAAATAGGAAAACCGCACCAATGGGTGAAAGGATGCCCACGTTCGCCCCGTCGGGCTAGGTGCGGTTTATTCGGTTTGCATTGTTTCCATACGGTTTACATTAATCCGGCGCATTTTTCCGTTTTTGGGGTCGGCTCCGGCCTGATCGAGTGCTGGCCACCCCAAAATTTTCATCAAACACACGGATTTTTCCGCTTTATTGTGCTGTTTATAGTAAACAATGCCTGCTTACAGCTTTTAACCAGATTACGCTTAGTTGCCAGCACCAAGCGGGTTTTTAACCCGCCATCACTTAAAGTCGTCGTCCAGGCATGTTTTAACCAGGCTCCGCTTAGTTGCCAGCGTCAAGCGGGTTTTTAGCCAGCCATCGCTTAAAGTCGTCAGCCAGGCATGTTTTAACCGGGCTCCGCTTAGTTTTCAGCGTCAGGCGGGTTTTTAACCCGCCATTGCTTAAATTCCTCGACCAGGCGCGTTTTAACCAGGCTCCGCTTAGTTGCCAGCGCCAGACGGTTTTTAACCCGCCATCGCTTAAAGCCCTCGACCAGGCATGTTTTAACCAGGCTCCGCTTAGTTGCCAGCGTCAAGCGGGTTTTTAACCCGCCATCGCTTAAAGTCCTCGATCAGGCATGTTTTAACCAGGCTCCGCTTAGTTGCCAGCGCCAGACGGTTTTTAACCCGCCATCGCTTAAAGTCCTCGACCAGGCATGTTTTACCAGACTCCGCTTAGTTGCCGCGCCAGACGGCTTTTAACCAGCCATCGCTTAAAGTCGTCAGCCAAGCATGTTTTAACCGGGCTCCGCTTAGTTTTCAGCGTCAGGCGGTTTTAAGCTGAAACGGTATAACCACCCCGCCCGCTTTCAAACTGTCCAGATAATCCGCCCACCATTGCATCATTTTTACCCGCTCCGGCAAGTATTGGGCGCGGTTGTAAGCCGCCCTAACACTGTTTTGCTCGCCGTGGGCAAGCTGTCTTTCAATCGCGTCAGGGTGGAACAGGTGCGCTTCATTAAGCCGCGTTGAAGCCATGCCCCTAAAACCGTGCGCCGTCATTTCATCCCCGGTGTAACCCAGCCGCCTTAATGCGCCGTTGATGGTGTTTTCTGACATTGGCCGGGAAAGGCTACGCACTGAGGGAAAAACAAACTGACCGGTACCGGTCAGCGGTCTTATTTCGTTAAACAGGGCTACGGCTTGCCTTGAAAGCGGAATGATGTGTTCATCCTTCATTTTCATTTTAGCGGCTGGGATACGCCACTCTGCCCGCTCCAGGTCTATATCTGACCACTCTGCTTTTCTTACTTCTCCGGGTCTTAGCATCACTAAAAACGACAAATGCAACGCGGTGCGCGTAGCAAAATGTCCGGTGTAGCCTTCGCAGGCTCTCAGCAATGCGCCTATTTGTACCGGGTCAGTAATGGCGGCGTGATGTTTGACCACGACTGGCGTTAATGCACCTTGTAAATCTGGAATCGGGTTTCTGACAGCGCGGCCCGTGGCTATTGCATAACGGAATACTTGCCCTATGATGCTTTTGGTATTGTGCGCCAGCTCGTTGGCTCCGCGCTGTTCGATTCGCCGCAATACTGCCAAAACGTCCGGGGCTTCAATGTTGGTTATTGGCAATTTGCCCAGCCAGGCGAAAACATCTTTTTCAAGGCAAGCCAGCGTTTTTTTAGCGTGGCTTTCGCTTTTGCTGGTCATGTGCGTTTTGTGCCATTCGCGGGCGATTATTTCAAAACTGTTAGCCGCTATGCCATGAGTAGCAATCTTAGCGGCTATTTTGGCCGCTGATGGGTCAATGCCATTAACCAACTGCTCTTTTGCCTCTTCGCGCTTTTTGCGGGCTTCTGCGATTGAAATATAGGGGTACTCGCCAATGGATAACGTCTTTTGCTTGCCGGTAAACCGATAAGCCAAACGCCAAAACTTACCGCCTTGTGGTGTTACCAGCAAGAACAGGCCGCCGCCGTCGCTCAGCTTTTGCGGCTTATCAGTCGGTTTGATTTTGCGTATTTGAATGTCTGCCAGCATGGCGCAATCCTCAAGGGCTAGGGCGGTTTTGTTGGTATCGGCTACCAGGAAAGAGCCAATACCAACAAGAATACCAACAACGTTGATGGTATTTGATGATACTAGGCGGCATTGCTTGAGGCAATAAAAAACCCGCTAAGCCTTACAGCTTGCGGGTTCTAACGCCGTATGATACGGCTTGAATCTGTGATTTGGTGCCTCGGGCCGGAGTCGAACCGGCACGGTGTTACCACCGAGGGATTTTAAGTCCCTTGCGTCTACCAATTTCGCCACCGAGGCATCGGTCATTTTTGGTAAGCCGCGTATTATATAGCAAGAAAATAAATAAACCAGCCCTATCTAGGCTATGGTAATAAAACACTCTCCCACCACTCATTACACGCCGGCAAGCTGCTGACAAATCACGCATATAAATTAAGACTGCTGGTTTTTTAAACCGGCATGCAACGATCTGCTACACTACGAAAAACAAAAGTTATCGCTTAGTGCGTGTTTTAAAAGTCCGAGATGCCTTCATATTTGTGCAACTTGACCTTTATTTGTGAATTTATTTTGTTTGAACGGGAAAGTAACGTCTCTCTTCTGCCTAAAATTAAGGGCTGGTGGAGATGCCCGAGACTTTTAAACACGCACTTTAGCGGTAACAAAACCGTAGCTTACTGGGCGAAAAAAGCGCTTTAGCTCAGCTTATCCGGGATTACCAGGAGAGTGGTAATCCCATACAATACGATTTCGCCCGCTACTTGCCCCCAACCGGGCTGAACAACACATCATCTGATGTCCGGTGCCCATTTATTGGGTACCCCTATGTATTTTTGAAGAGAATAAGGTAATGGATGCGCTAGTTATTTTAATACCGTTGCTGCCCTTGCTGGCAGCCGTCGCTATCGGTAGCGGCCATACCGTTGGCCTATTGCGTGGCGAAGCCGGTGAAACCGCTACAGCAGATATGGCCGGCGGGGCGATAACCTTATCATTCCTGATGGCCTTGGCTTTGTTATGCGCGGATGGATTAGGCAAAAACGCGGGATTCTTCGGCATAGGGCAATGGCTGGGTAGCGATAATCTGGATATCCGCATCAATTTTGTTACCACGGGACTTCCTGTGCGTCTGGCTACGCTTTTTGCCTTGCTGTTGGCGATAGTCTGCCGTTTTTCAATCAATTATTTGCACCGCGAAGCCGGTTTTCATCGCTTCTTCTTTGTGCTGAGTCTGTTTGCGGCAGCCATGCTGCTGCTGGTACTGTCGGCTAACGCTGTCGGCACCTTTATCGGCTGGGAAATTGCCGGATTATGCTCGTACCTGTTGATAGCATATGCCTATCATCGTCCGGTTGCCACACAGAATGCTACCCGCGCCTATGTGACCAACCGTATCGGCGACGCAGGTTTTATTATCGGCATAGGCCTGTGCTATGCTTGGGTCGGTAGCGTGAACTGGAGCCAGTTGAATGCGGCGGCAGAACAACTCACGATAGGCGAAGCAACCGGCATCAGCCTGTGTTTTGCACTCGCGGCCTTTGCAAAATCGGCCCAATTACCGTTTACGCCGTGGCTGGCGCGGGCAATGGAAGGACCTACGCCATCCAGCGCGGTGTTTTATGGTGCGGTGATGGTGCATTCCGGCGTTTATCTGGTTTGCCTGTTGGCGCCGATTTTTTCGCAATCCCCGTTTGCGATGGCAGTGCTGGGACTGGTGGGTTTTTTTACTGCGCTGTACAGTTTTATTGTCGGGCAAACCCAAACCGATATTAAAAGCTCGCTGGTTTTTGCGACATCCGGGCAATTAGGCCTGATGTTTCTGGAATGTGGCCTAGGCCTTTGGCAACTGGCCAGCTGGCATATTTGCGCCCATGCGATCGTCCGGTGCTGGCTGATACTAAGTGCGCCGTCATTGCTGCACAATCTCAGGCACACTGCCATGCAAGCTAAGTCGCAGCAAGTTTCCGGCTGGCTATATATGGTATCTTTGCAGCAGTTCTGGCTGGACCAGATTGTTGATTGGGCGCTGGTCAAGCCCATACGCGGCTTGGCACACGATTTGAGCTATTTTGATGACCATATTATTGACCGCATCATGGGCGTCCCAACGCCTGCCATCGGTACGCTATCGTCGCTGGCGCAAGTCGAGGAGGAAATTATCGGCGCTAAACTCAGTGACGAGTCGGATGAATTTGCCCGAGGCAGCGGTCTGGCCGGTAAACTGACCGAGTGGGCCGCCGCTGTCGTGCATTGGTTTGAAGACCGCTTTGTGTTGCGGGGCATAGGCAAAGATGCCATCCATTATGGTCGGCAGCTAGGGCATGCCGCCAATAAATTTGAGCAAATCATACTCAGGCCGCGCTATCTGGTGTTATTTGTCTGTATAACCTTTCTGGTTGCTTTTTGAGACTTGCCTGATGGATACCCCGTTAAACGCCTGGTCAGACGCCAGCAGCTTCCCCTTGCTCACCACCTTAACATTGATCCCGCTGATCGCGGCCATTGCGGCCGGCTGTTCCCGATCATCAGCCATCGCGTTGCGTTTCGGCTTTGCCGGTGCCAGCCTGGCGGTATTGCTCAGCATTTACCTGCTGCTGATTTTTGACACCGCCAATCCAGGTATCCATCTGGTCGAGCAATGGCATTTCGCCGGTTTAAGTTACTGCGTAGGGGTGGACGGCACCAATATCCTGTTTATACCGTTGACAGCCGTACTGACTTTCCTGACCTTGGTTTATACCTTAATTACCCGGCATGTCACCGACAAACTCTTTATTGCCTGTTTGCTGGGTTATGAAACTATTCTGATAGGCGCTTTTGCAACATTGAATGTTATGCAATTCTGGCTATGGTCGCTGCTGGAGTTGATTCCGGTCGTGCTGCTAACAGTGCATGCCGGAACCGGGCAAAACCGGCGCTGGGTCGTCACGTTGTTATTGCAGTATTGGGGCAGCGGCCTCGCCATGACGCTGGCAGGCTTCCTGTTTCTCGCCTTTGGCCTAGTCGGATCGGACCATGATTTGACGTTCGACTGGCTGACCTTAAAAGAAAATAACGCCTATTTACACGACGAAACGCTGATTTTTATCCTGTTATTTTTCGGTTTTTCAATCCGCATGCCGCTGTTTCCGTTTCACGGCTGGCTACCGTTGCTTGCCGAACACGGCACGGTCGCCAGCGCCGCGATTTTTCTGGTCGGTCTCAAACTCGGCATTTATGCGCTGATCCGTTTTATTTTGCCGCTACTGCCCGGCGTCGCCGAAAATTGGGCGGGCTTTGTGCTGACGCTAGGCCTAATCAGCATTTTTTACGGCGCGCTGCTGGCGCTCATGCAAATCAACATTCGCCGCCTGCTCGCGTTTGCCGTTATCAGCCATACCGGCATGCTGGTCATCGGTATTTTCTGCTTTAATGAATATGGTCTGGAAGGCAGCCTATTGCTGTCCATTGCTTATGGTTTGGCGACAGCCGGCATGTTGTTCAGCGTCGGCCTGATTTATGAACGCACCCGCACTGCGTTTATCCCGCGCCTGGGCGGCCTGTTCGACACCAACTCGACCATCGCGTTGCTGTTTCTGATCTCTGCGCTCAGCACGATGGTCATGCCCGGCACACCCGGCTTTGATGCCGCACATTTATTGATTGAGGGCATAATCGAAGAAGACGGCTGGCTGATTGCGATAGCGATACTGCTGGGCAATGTGTTGGCAGCCGCTTTTCTGTTACGCGCTTTTCAGCAAATCTTCATCGCGACGCCACAACGCTTTCAACAGCCCTATAGCAGCGGCCATCATCCGGTCAGAAAAGAGCGCATTATCACCGTCATAATCTGCTTATTGCTGATAGGCACAGGTTTTTATACGACGCCGTGGCTGAATTTTATAGACCAGGATGCCACGGCCATAGGCAAAAACTACCCCATCCACGGCTCACAGCAGACCGATGCAATCCAGCCCATCGAGGACAACCCTGGGGACGCCCCACATGATTAACGCCGGTTTTTTCCGCCAACACGGACGCTAAGCACGATGCACCTATTAAGCCTTATTATCGCCATGCCTCTGCTCGGAGCGCTGTTAACCGGACTTAGCGCCAATATCCATCGGGCAAAAAAGCTTGCCCTGGTGATGGCCGGTCTCGAATTGGTCGCCACGCTAATCGCCGTACAATTATTCAATGCCGACGACAGCGGTTTTCAATTGGTCGAAGAACAGCCCTGGATACCTAGCCTAAACATCGGTTATTTGGTCGGCGTCGACGGCATTTCCCTATTGTTTCTGCCGATGTCGGCCTTATTGACCTTGATGGCGATAATGGCGTCATGGCGATCCACACATCAATTAACGCCGTTGCACTTTGCATTGCTTTTGCTGCTCGAAGGCTTCAGCATGGGTATCTTCGCGGCGCTGGACATGGTGTTGTTTTTTATGTTCTGGGAACTGACCTTGCCGCCTATTTTCTTGCTGATCGGACTGTGGGGCATAGGCCCTAAGCGCCGCAATGCGGCCAGCAAATACACGTTGTTTATGGTGTTCGGCGGAGTGCCGCTACTGCTGGCCATTATCATGCTGGCAGCCAACCATGCCACCCAGGTACATGGCAGCATTCCCATCGATCTGGCTTTCAGTTTTCCGGTGCTGCTCGGCACACCCGTGCCTGATGCCCTGCAAGGCAGCATCTTTTTATTATTGCTGCTCGGTTTTGCCGTTAAAGCACCGCTAGTGCCATTTCATACCTGGCTACCGCAAGCCGCAATGGAAGGGCCCACACAAATGACGGCGTTATTAACCGGCCTGAAACTGGGGGTTTACGGCATATTGCGCTTTGCTCTGCCGTTAGCACCGTCTGCCGCCGTTGAATATAACTGGGTATTGGGTATCTTAGGGGCTATTACGTTGATTTACGGTGCATTGATTGCCCTGCAACAGACCAATTTGCGGCGGTTATTGGCTTATGCCAGCATCAGCCATGTCGGCTTGGTCATCATCGGTATTGCTTCGCTCAATATGCTCGGAATTCAGGGTGCAATTTTCCAATTGCTTAATTTCACGCTGGTGGCCGGTTCGCTGATGCTGGTGGCCGGGTTAATCCAGCAACGGCTGGGCAGCACCGAAGTGCTGCATCTGGGCGGGTTGTTCAATACCATGCCAGAACTGACCTGCTGTTATTTTCTATTTGCCCTGGCCGGCATGGGTGTGCCCGGCACCAGTGGCTTCCCAGCTGAATTATTGCTGGTTTTGGGGGCGCTGCAAGCCCATCCTAGCCTGGGTATCACCGCTTTAGCCGGTGCAGTGCTGGGTGCCGCTTATACCTTGTCTTTTACCCGACGGGCTTTTTTAGGGCCGGTCATCCACGCCGATGTCAAGCAGGCCCAGGATTTGCGTCCGCGTGAATGGGCGCTGTTATGCGTACCTGCGTTGTTGATATTAATATTAGGTTTTTTCCCGAACATTGTGCTTAAAATCAATCAAAAAGCCGCCGAAATCTGGTTGACGCGGCTGCTCGACCAGCCTGACCTGGAAGCAGGTTGGTCGAACAGCGCAAACCCGTAAACAAGTTGTGGCCAGACAGATATTAAAATCTGTCCGGCCGCGGTTCTCAACGTCACGAACTGGCTATTAGCCTGTAGCTGTCGCCGATATCACAAACTACCGTTAGCTTTCAAAAATACCAGCAATTCCCTTAGCGCCTCGGGGGAGTTTGTTGCCGTGGTTTGTCCAGACTGATCCTTGGTATTAGCCGCGTGGCAAGCAGGGCAAGTGCGGATTTCGCCGGGTTGCAAAGACAACCAGTTCCGCTCCCTGACGACAAAATTGCCTTGCGGATCGGTGAGCTGCCAGCTCAAAGCCCGGCGCGTCGGCAATAACATCGCCACGGAACCGTCAACGGCAATTTTTACGCTGCCTTTAGGCGCGCCACCAGCCAGCGGTGGATTGGCGGTGACGCTGTGTAGCGGCTGGGCCAATACTCTACGCCCCGGCCTGATCGTTGCCGAATCGTAACTTCTGATACCGCGTATTTGGTCGGCTTGGAAGGCCTGGAAATGGGCGACGGTGTAAAGTTTTCCGTTGTTGCCGGTAGTCTGCGTGGTCGAGCCCTGCACCGCCAAATTGAATGGCTGCTGTATGTCACTGTCGTCGCGCTGCGTCACATTACGCATGATGGCCAAGGCAAGGCCCTTGCCCTTCAGATACTGGCGCAGACTTGCTTCAGTAACGCCTTCTTGCTGCAACACCTGTAATTCAGGCGCTTCCATACTGGAAACCCGACGGGCCGGTTTCAGCCGTGGCTTAACTTCTACGGGTTGCAATTCCCATAAAGCCTCAGAGTAATGGGTCAAGCTGTCAGGGCTGTAATAACTGATGTCTTTATAAATACCGTTAGTCAACGGCTGGTCCGCCGTCCAAACGCCATTGTCCTGTTGTTTTAGCGTGCGTAACCGGAAGCTATAGCGCGATTGCGGGTAAGTGTCCGAATAGTTTGCTGTCGTTGTGCCTTCGTTCCTGTCCTGACGTGTTTCAAACGTATGTGCGGCAATAAACGTGCCGTCCGATAACACGGCAGGATCCCGGTAATGTCCCGAGTTTTGCGGGGGCGGGGTTTCGCCGTCTGACGTGAACGACGATGTCGATTTGTCGGTTATATAATCAATACTCATCTGATCGGCATTATGGGATGGCGCACCGTTTATGAGGCGTACTATTTGCCCGGAAGCATGGGTGCCGAATTCCGGCGCATTGATGCCGATATACGCATTCGCGTTAGTAGGATCCTGTTTGATCTGGAAAAAATTGCTGATCTTGTTTTGGTTAAAACTGCTGGTCAAATAACTTAGTGCAGGGTCATCGGTAAAGACGGCATCGACATAAGAGCCACCCAGTTCATGCCGGCCGATATGATTGATCACTTCCAGATCCGTGCCGTCTTCGTTGACTTGCCAGGGGAAAAAATGGTTAAAACTATGCCCAGTCAAATGAGTGCCTGCCAAAGCAACGGCATCGTATTTTAAAGGTTCAGGAAACACTTCTTTACGGCTATTCAAAACCGCCGCCGCAGCCGATTCATTCGAATAATTAAAGGTGCCGTAATGCGGCGTACCGTTACGGTCCGAGGCGGCCTGCTGGTCTTGCTGTAAATGGTCCCAGCGGGTAAAAATAACCCGGCCGTAGCTATCGACAAAGGGATTGAAATCGCCGGAAGGCGCATGCGTGAGCATGATTAACGAACCGGTGGACGGCTTTAAACTCCATAAGCCGGTCACCGAAGGCGCTTCTTCATACTCGTCCAGTTGCGGGTATAAATGCGCCAAGCCGTTGCGGGGACGGTCGGACACAAAAATAATTCGTCCATCGGTGCCGTAAGTCGGGCTGACATTATTATAAGTGGCGGGCTGATTGGGCACCTTGCTGATCACCGGGATGTCATTTTTACCTAGCCCGGTCATTTCATAAAGTTGCCAGTAATAGGTTTTTACCTGGTAATGCGTAGGTGCGCCGACGGCCATGCTGAAAATAATTTTCTTGCCATTCCAATGCACGGCAGGATCGCGCACCTGTATCGCTTGATTGCCCTGCAAGCCGGTTTGTCCGTATCCTGCCGCCTCGGTCAGGTTTTTTAAACTGCCGTCGGGATAGCGTATCCATAAATCCCCGCCACGCCCGGTAATGTCGATACCGGCCTGATGGTTGCAGAATGTCGAATTCAAGGTGCAAAAATCCTGCGGTATCGGCACTTGCGTCACAAAGGCAATAGGATAGCTGATGGCTGCCGCACTAGGGTTGGATAATTGGGACAGCAACAACAGGCTTAATCCGCTTATTTTTTTAATCATGACGCACTCCTTAAATAGAATTATTGGCTCGGATGGTTAGTACAGGCGACCGACGACAAGATGCCGCTCCGACTGGTTGTAGTAAGTGGAATTGCTGTAAGTGCTCCAGGTATAACCAACGATCTCCCCTGTCATGGCATCGGCATAGAGCCTAAACACACCGGCACCGACACCCGTGTCCCAGGTATCGTCAGCCATTTTACGGGTATCGTCTGCGCCATGACCGCTTTGCGACGAGTCGTAGACCTCAACGGTATACTGGCGGGTATTAGGCATAATAGGCGCAATTGCAGTGATTTCGTCAGGCATCCCCCGGACCAGCATGACATGCCCGGTGCTGCTCATGCCAGCAGGATATTTGATCGCAATCACGTCACCCACCACGATATTTTGCACGTTAGTGGTCATAGCAAAGCCGTTTTCGGAAGCAATGGCATCATGATACAAACTAGCGCTGGGGCTGGTGCTGCCTAACCAGGCTTTAAAATCAGCATTGTCCCAGCCATAGGCTTGCTTTAGTAAATGGGTCAGGAATGTGCTGCATTGGCTACGGTTCTCATACTTGGTTGCGCCGTTCACGCCCGCCCAGTTTATAAACGTGGGGTTGCTAGCGTAGTCGTTATTTTCCGGCTGGATATGGCTGATTAGATCATCGGCCCACAGCACATGAGCAGGCTCATCGGCAAAAGAAGGCTGAATTGTGGCTGCAAGCCCCAATCCCACCAGTACAACAGTAAATTTGCGAAATGCGGACAGCGTTTTATTAAAGTTTGTTTTCATGGCGTTCTTCCGATCTGGTTACGTTAATACAGGTTTTAAATTTCTTGGGTACGGTCAATATTTAACGACAACGACGAAATAAAAGCTGTGTTATATTCACAGCTCTTGGTGTGAATCCTACATCACCCGAATTATTATGTTTGCGTTTATAGGAACCAACCCCTTATGCTTGAAAATGTACCTTTATTCGAATCACTTTCTCCGCAAGACCGCTCCGAACTGGAAGCCGGCATGCATACACAGAACTTCCCCAAAGGATCAACATTAGTTAATCAGAGCGATATTTCCAATAACCTCCTCTACGTCGTCCTGTCCGGAAGGCTTAAAGTGTTTATGAGCAACGAAGACGGCCGCGAAGTGTTGCTGGATTTCCTGCAAGAAGGCGATGCCTTCGGTGAATTGTCGCTATTTGATGAGCGGCCACGGTCAGCGACGGTCATGGCGGTTGAAGACTGTAAAATCGCGTTGTTTCCGCGCGCCTATCTTTTTGAATGCCTGCAACGCAATCCAGATATCGCTATCGAGCTGTTGAAAACCGTTATCAAAAGGATGCGTAGCACGACGGAACAGGTTAGCAGCCTGGCTTTGCTGGATGTCTATGGCAGGATTGCCAAGACCTTGACCAATATGGTCAAACTCCAGGCAGACGGCAAAGAAACCACCGACCCGCTAACACATCAGGAATTGTCGACGATGGTCGGCGCTTCCCGCGAGATGGTGACGCGCATCCTCAACGACCTTAAGCGTGGCGGATATATCGCGATTGAAAACCACCGTATCGAATTAAAAAAACGCTTGCCTATACGTTGGTAATGGTTAGCCAGCACCTGTGGCAACATCAGCTGTCGACTGGCAGGAACCCGTCTAGTGTTGATTTCTGATAAACAAAAAAAAATCCTAAATTTGCTGGCAGATGGGCAATTTCACTCCGGCACCGAACTAGCCCATGCGTTGGGCATTAGCCGTTCGTCCATCTGGAAACACATCAACACGCTGACTGAATTAGGGTTACCGTATTCGGCCGTCAGCGGCAAGGGCTATCGTCTGGACAAGCCGCTGGAATTGCTGGCTGCCGCTGACATCCGTGCCTGCCTTGACCCCGACACCAAAGCGCTCATATCCTCGCTCGAAATTCACGGCCAAATCGATTCCACCAACCGTTATCTGGTGGAGTTCGCGCAACTGGACACGGTCTCCGGACGGGTCTGTTTCGCCGAAACTCAAACTGCGGGCAAAGGCAGACGAGGTCGGCAATGGGTGTCGCCATTCGGTAGCAATATTTATTTATCCATACTGTGGCGGTTCCAGCAAGGCTATGCCGGCACAGCGGGTTTAAGCTTGGCGATAGGCGTCGCTGTGATCAGGGCACTAAGGCAGCTGCATATCCATGACGTCGGCTTAAAATGGCCTAATGACATCTACAGCCAAGGCAAAAAGCTCGGCGGCATCCTGATAGAAATAGCCGGAGAAACCGACGGCCCTTGTGCGGCTGTGATAGGCTTGGGCCTGAATTTATTTTTACCTGAAGCTGAAGCCGAAAGCATTGCCCAGGCATGGACTGATTTGGACAAGGTCACCGGACAAACCCCGCTGGATAGAAACCGCTTGGCGGGCTGCGTGTTAAACCAGCTATTGACGGTGCTGGCGGAGTTTGAAAGCATCGGCATCAAGGCGTATCTCGATGAATGGCGCAGCTACGATTGCTTGCAAGGCCAAGCGGCAATGCTGTTTATCGCCGAACAACCGTTTACCGGTATCGTGCGGGGCATAGACGGCAATGGTTTATTATTGCTTGAACATGCTGATGGCAAAATCCAGGCATTTGCGTCCGGCGAAGTCAGCTTCAGCGGTAGTGCACGATGAATCTGCTGATTGATATGGGCAATACTAGGCTTAAGTGGGCACTTAGCCATAACGCCGGGCTTACCGTCGGCCCGACGCTGACGAACCGGCAACTTAACCGGCAGACGCTGCTTGAGCTCTGGGAAGCAATAAACCCGCCGCAAGCCATTGCCATATCCTGTGTCAGTGCCGGCCCCTTGTTAACCTTAGTCCAATCGGCGGCATTGGAGCTGTGGCCCGGCACTGAAATCATTGCCGTCACACCCAAAGCGCACGCCTTCGGCGTCACCAACGCTTACCAGCACCCCGAAAAACTGGGGGTAGACCGCTGGCTGGCCTTAGTCGCCGCCCGGCGGCACTATCACGGAGCCCTCTGTATTGTCGACTGCGGCACGGCACAGACGGTGGATTTGCTGACAGCTGAGGGCATACATCAAGGCGGTTTTATCAGTCCCGGATTGGCACTGATGAGGCAAGCACTGGCGCAGGGCACAAATGCGTTGCCTTTTCACGGCAACCAATACGCCGTGGCACCCGCCACGTTTACCGAAGCCGCTATTTATGCCGGAACCGTATCAGCCGCAGCCGGATTGGTAGAGCATGTGTTAAGGGCGCAGCCAGAACCGGTGCAACTGGTTTTAACAGGCGGCGATGCCGGGCTTATTGCACAGCAACTCGCCATACCTCTAACCATTAATGCCGATCTGGTCTTACAAGGACTCGCGATCACTTTGGATCAAACGCCATGAAAACCCTGGTTTTGCTGCTTGCCTTCGCCAATATTGCTTTCTTTATGTGGAAATATAAAACCGGCGCCCTTGCCCCCCATATTGCAACAACGGAGCAACAACCCGCTGGCCAGGAGCCTATTGTCTTGCTGAGCGAGCTGAAAACAGCAGCTCCGGATGTTGCGGACACCGGCAGCGCGGCGCTGGATGCCGCACCAGCGCCACCACCGGCTCCTCTCCCTGAACAACCCAAAGCACCAGCCTTCCGTTGTTATGAAGTCGGGCCGTTTACTGACCAAAAGGATTATCAGCACTGGTTTAACGTTATGGGCAATCAATATGCAGTCACCCCTATCAGCAAAAACGAGCAATATGCCAACCGCTACGTTGTCTCATTCCGCCCCGGCAACGCAAAAGAGGCAGGAGAGTTCATTGAGTCAATTAAAAAACAAGGCGTTAAAGATTTTTTTATACACCGTACCCCAACTGGACAAGAGGAGATTTCATTAGGTGTTTTCAGCACAGCGGCAAGAGCGGGAACCATGCAACAACAAATGCGCGCTAAAAGCATTAACACAACAGTTAATATCGAATACAAAACAAAAGCCCAAAAATACTTGCTGATTAAAAATGATAATACCCCATTGGAATTACCGACTAACTTGCACAAAGCCTATCCTGCACTGACGGTGACAGATACTGGTTGCCGCTAGTCATAACCTGAATTGGCCGATGCGCGCTGACAGCCAGGCCCCCCCTAGTCATAAATCATATTAATATCAAATACGTTGTGCTACTAAAAGACCTAGAAAAAACCCATAAGCCCCCTCTTATTTACGCAAACCTGCCCTTCCGGGCGCATATCTGCACACGTATTCGAACACAGTTAAAAAATGGATTGCACTTATCAACGGATTCTAAGTATGATTGTTGTATATTGAATCCATATAAGCATAATTTGGGAAAAAAATGGAAATATCACTAGAAATGCTGCAGAAAAAAATTTTGATCGTAGATGATGCTTCATCAATACGTTCGCTAACCAAAGCTATTCTGCGCGAAGCCGGTTTTACTCACGTTTTTGACGCGCCGGATGGGCCTGAAGCCTTGGCACTGATGAGAAAAGTAAAAATTAACGTCGTCATTTGTGACTGGAATATGCCGGGCATGACAGGTCTGGAGTTGTATAAAGAAGTAAAAAAAGACCCTAAACTGGTTGCCCCCCCTTGGATCATGCTGACTTCCTCATCAGAGGGCGATAAGGTGAAAGAAGCTATCCAAGCAGGCATCACGTCTTATATTATTAAACCTTATAAGCCCGATAATTTATTAAAGCAGGTTATCAGCAAGCTCAGCTAAGCCCCCATCGTCACCTGCCCAACGGCAAGAGTGTGCCTCCCTACACACCTGAACAGCGCCTTTACCAACGCCTTAAAGCCTTCCCAAAGCCCTCTCCTAGGGCCCCATCCGCATAACACAGCCCACATGCCTCACCGCCAGTGTTGTGCATGGGCGGGCACTGCTCCGTCACTAAGATTGGGATGGAGATAGTGAGAAAATACGCACGGCTTCGGGCCTGCCCATCAAAACAATTCTATATTGTCTTCCTGCCCTTGTTCCTTCCGCTGAACTTCTTTTGCCGCAAGCGCTTCGTCTATTGTTTTACCTTGCAGGATGGCATCGAACATCATTTTTTCAGATTCCATTGTGTACCTTGAGCGAATTTCATTCTGGAACTTCAGCCATTCTGTTGGGTTATAAAGCCGCTCAGGGCTATCCAGCAATCGGGACAAACCTATCAGATTGGAGGTCACATGTTGCAGGCATTGCACCATCCGGTCATAAAACTGAAAAGCAACGACAGAGGTCTGAATCTTGTCGCTGGTTTCTGAGCAGCTGACTAATGCTTGATCCCTTATTGCACAGGAGTCAAGGGCCAGCAGGTGGCCGTTAATCGTCCCCATATGCTCAGCCAGCGTGGTGAACGACTCTGTTAAAGTGTTTACGGATAAATCACCTTCTCTCAGCAACTCTTCTACTTGAGCCGCTGATAAAGACAACAATTTGACAGTTTCTCGCACCTGGCTCCAATCAAGATCAGGTTTTTTTGAGTCGGAAGGGAACATAGTTATACCGGGTAATAATTTTATATAAATAAGGCTAAAAAGTTTTACACTTTTCAGCCTTATTTCAGGTGTAAGGACAACTGCACTCGTCGATACATCGGCGGCAATAGCGTTATCGAGTGCGGGAAATTATACTTCAAGCCGCCCCCATTGCAGACTATTAATCAGGAATCCCTGTTTTTGCTGGGCTGTGGTCGACGGAGATTACTGTTAACATCGAGGTTTAAAATTCCTCCCATTCGTCATCGGCGACGACTACAGGCCGGGCTTTCGGTTGGGTTGCAACAGGCTTTGTTGCCTGGGACACCTCTTTTTTCAAACGCATGATGGCCGTGCCGACCGCGCTCGACGCCGCTATGAAAGCTGAGGATTCAGTGCTGAGCATGGCATGCGCGTCATTATATTTTTTGTCATTGATAGCCTGGGCAACCTTGCCTGCCTCGCGGTGAAACACGGCATGTTTTGACAAACATTCTGTAAAACTCTCCAAGTGACCGAGCTGCTGCTTGGTGTCCCCATGTAACCATTTGCCAAAATCACAACAGTCATCTTTTGCAATCGTTGTTACATCCAGTTTCTCGTGATGGGATATAGCCGCACGAAATTTCACTTTCCATTCAGCGTGTTTGTGCAATGCATTATCGAGCCCCCTGCTTATGTCTTCCACATTATGGATAGGTTTGCCTTCTGGAACACTAGCCTTGCGTTTGCCCTTATAGGTTTCTATTTTCACTGGCATCGTTTTTTGTGCTGCCGGACTCACGGCGGCGGGGGCGTAGCCATCACCATCAATTTTAAAAACGGCTAACGTAGCCGACAAGCTCTGGGCCTGATCTTCCATGGATTCTGCGGCAGCGGCTGCCTGCTCCACCAGCGCGGCATTTTGCTGGGTGACGTCATCCATTTGGGCAATGGCTTGATTGACTTGCGAAATGCCGGAGCTTTGCTCGACGGAGGCTGCGGAAATCTGCGCCATGATGGCCGTGACGCGCTGAATGGAACCGACAATTTCCTTCATCGTATGCCCGGCCTGGGTGACCAGCTTACTGCCGTCTTCCACTTTTTCTTCCGAATCGCCGATCAGGCTTTTGATTTCCCCGGCCGCTGCGGCAGCGCGTTGCGCCAAGTTCCGCACTTCCCCGGCGACTACGGCGAAGCCCCTGCCCTGCTCACCGGCCCGGGCCGCTTCGACGGCGGCATTAAGGGCAAGGATATTGGTCTGGAAAGCAATACTGTCTATCACCGAAATAATATCCACAATTTTACGCGACGATTCATGGATAGAATTCATCGTCGTGACGACTTGCCCGACAACGGCAACGCCTTTACCCGCAACTTCCGAGGCACCTATTGCCAACCGGTTGGCCAGTTTGGCATTCTCGGTGTTCTGCTGGACAGTGGATGTCAACTGCTCCATGCTCGCGGCAGTTTGTTCAAGGCTGGCCGCCTGCTCCTCGGTACGGTGCGACAAATCATTATTACCGGCCGCAATTTCCTTAGACGCCATATTAATCGCATCAGTGGCCACGCTGATTTCCCCTACCAACAACTTAAGATTGGCCACCGTGCTGTTTACGTCACGGCTAACCGTGCCAAACGTGCCCGGATAGTCACGGCTGATCGTTTGGGTCAGATCGCCTTTAGCCAGTGCCTGGGCAACACGCCCCACATCGCTAAAGCCGTTGTCGCAGGTTTCCATAAGCATGTTGATGTCGATAAGAATGTCTTTGAACATATAATTAAAACGGCTGGCATCACTACGCTTGGAAAAGTCCCCTTGGGCAGCAAGTTCAGTCAGCGTTTTGATTTCACTGGCAACATCAAACAACGTGTGCTTGACGCCATCGATAGCTTGGGTAATTTTGGCTTTTTCTCCAGGCAGACGCTCCATATCGACGGAAAAATCGCCTTGGGCATAACGGCTGATAACGTCGACGACCTGCATGTTCACATTGATATGAGAACGCACCAGCGTATTGATTTCCTTGGCCATTACCGCATAAGCACCATGAAACGAGGAATCATCAAGTTGCTCCCAAATCCAGCCGTCCGCATGCTTTTGCGCCATCACATGTTGCGCTGCAACAAACCCCATAATGGAAGCCCGCATCATTTTCAGATCATACATCAAGCTGCTTTTATCATCGCCCGCGACGTCCAGCTCTTTAGAAAAATCCCCCTCGGCAAGCCTTTTGACTGCATCGGCCACATAAGCCGGATCGCCGCCCAATTGGGCAAATACGCTACGGATAATGGCCAAAGCAATCATGAAGCCGACGGCCAGGATTACGATTAAAACGACCAGCAATTGCATCGCCTCATTATTCAGGCGCTCGGTTGCGAAGTCTTCGTTAGCTTTGTTTTGTTGGATGGTCAGTTGAACAACCTGATCTATAGCCTTTCTATGCGCCCCGTAAGCGGACTCAATACGGGGCAAAACTGAATTAACCGTTGCGCGGTCAGCTTTTTGCAGGGCGGGGATAAGCGTGTTAAAAACGGCGTCATAAAAATCCATAGCGGGCCTATAGGCTTGTTCTAGGGCAACCGCTACGCTACCTTGCTCCTGCTGCTTAAGCCAATACTCATGGCGCTTATCATAATCATCTTTTAAGCGCTTAAGCTGCCCGATCAGCTCGTCTTGCCGGCTACTGCCGGTTTGATTGAGCAACTGACTGGTGACCAGATAGGATTCAATAATATATTCCGGCGGCGGCAAAATATCGGCAAGCAGGTCTTTATCTTGGGCAATACGTTGATAAAGCGGGCCGTTGACTTTAAGCTCGTTCAACACATTAAACGACCAACTGCCATAAATGACCAAACCCATCGTAAATGCAGCAATCAACAGCGCAAAACGATAAGTAAGCTTGAGGGAATTAAAAGTATTCATGGACTTACCCGTAATAATGGTTAACGTAAGTTGGGATGCGTCGTTATTCGGCCTGCCCATAACCCATTATTAAAAGATAGAGTTATGGTTTTCCGACCCCACAATCAAGCATAAAATAAACAGGTGGATTAAAAATCAAACGGCTTAGCTGCGATGGCGCCGTCCACCGGCGATATAATATACAACAGGCTTGCAAATTATAGGCATTGATTGATAAATCAGCCCACGCCAGCATCAATGTTGCGCCGTACAATCTGTCACCCCCCTCGCGCAACCCGATAAAACCGCTGCCCTTAAGCAGAACCGTATTGGTTTATCTTCCGAATATATCCTGCCCCGTCCGGCATATCGGTAAAGCAAATGCGTACTGTAAAGCTCTTCCGAGTCTATAATCCACGATGCCATAACGTGAAAAACAAACATCACTTTGGATTAGGCTATACTGAACAATTAAGCTATCGCGTAAAAACTTCAATAATGCCGTGCAAAATTTATATAATTCCAAAAACCTTGAATGTTACAATTAAAACACTTGCACTTATAAGCTGATATAAGCTGCTTTGAAAATAGAACTTAATGGAGAAAACAATGGCAAGTATTCTTGCAGTTGACGATTCGGCCTCAATGAGAAAAATGGTCACATTTACCTTGAAAAGTGCCGGATATGATGTCGAAGAAGCAGTAGATGGCGTTGATGCTTTAGCCAAAGCACAAACGAGGCAATTTGATTGTGTTATAACGGACGTCAATATGCCAAATAAGGACGGAATCAGCTTAATCAAGGACTTGCGAGCCCTTGCCAGCTACAAATACACGCCTATGCTTACGCTGACAACAGAATCAGGGATGGAAAAAAAAATGGAAGGAAAAGCGGCAGGTGCTACGGGATGGATCGTCAAGCCTTTTGACCCCGACCAATTGTTAAAGACCTTGAAAAAAGTATTGGGTTGAAATTAGCCTTGTTTAATTGAACTAAAGACGCACAGGTAAGTTTATGTCTATCGATATGTCGCAATTCCACCAGGTTTTTTTCGAAGAATGCTTCGAAGGCCTGGAAGCCATGGAATCAGGGTTGCTTAATCTTGATATGGGGGATATTGATTCGGAAGTCATCAATACCATTTTCAGGGGGGCGCATTCCATTAAAGGCGGCAGCGGAACCTTTGGTTTTACCGTGGTTGCAGATTTTACCCACATCATGGAAACCCTGCTGGATGAAATGCGGGATGGGCGCAGAAAGGTAACACAAACAGCTGTCAACGTATTGCTAGGGTCGGTTGATTGTCTTAGGGAAATGCTGACTTCGATCCAAAATGAACAACCTGTTGAAGTAGCCAGCGTAGCAAAACATCAGGCCGCTTTGGAACAGGAGCTGAATGGGTACACCACTGCTGCCCCGCCATCGGCCGCTGTTGCCGCCAGCCCGGCGGCAACCGTAACCATTGACGCCCCCAACAAGACTGAAGCTGCCGCATTAACTGAACAAGGCTGGAAAATAGCCTTCTGCCCTTATCTTGACCTGCTTAAAACCGGCAATGATCCGGTCAGGATGTTCCGCGAACTGGCTGAATTGGGTGAACTGACCACCTATGCCAATACGCAAGATATACCCGGCATCTATGAACTGGATCCGGAGGAATGCAATATATCTTGGGATCTAAAAGTCACAGGCGATATTCCCGCAGCAGAAATCAAAGAAATCTTTAACTGGGTGGAGGGTGATTGTGAGCTCGATATTCAAGCGCTGGTCGTTAAAACGGCAAAACCCGTAGCCCCCACTATAGCGCCCGCCTCCAAACAAGCCGAGGCTGAACCGGTTGCGCCAGCACCGGCCCCCCCCCCTATACCCGCCCCTGCCACCGCTCAAGACACCGACGGAATTGATGCCGTAACCACTAAAAACCTGATTACACCTGCCCAAACCGACGCTGAACAAATCAAGAACACCGTCAAAGCATCCAGTTCCATCAGGGTTGACACGGCAAAAATTGATGCGCTCATTAATATGGTCGGCGAAGTCGTTATCACCCAATCCATGCTCGGCTTAGTCGGCGAAAACTTTGCAATGGACAAAGTCGACCAGCTCAAAAAAGGGCTCGCGCAATTGGAACGGCATACCCGGGACTTGCAGCAAAGCGTCATGAATATAAGGATGCTGCCTATCAGCTTTGTGTTTAGCCGTTTCCCCCGGCTGGTGCATGACATCAGTTCCAAACTAGGCAAAAAAATTGAGTTAAAGCTGGTTGGTGAAAACACTGAAATCGACAAATCCGTCGTCGAATTGATTAACGACCCTTTAGTCCATTTGATCAGAAACAGCCTAGATCATGGCATAGAGCTGCCCGCCAGCCGTTTGGCGGCCGGCAAACCGGAAACCGGGATCATCGAATTAAAAGCCTACCACCGCGGCGGCCATATCGTGATAGAAATCATTGATGATGGTCACGGTCTGGACAGAAAAAAACTAATTGCCAAAGCCGTTGAAAAGGGCTTGGTCGAAGAAAATGCCACACTGACCGACAAACAGGCCTTTGAGCTGATCTTTATGCCCGGCTTTTCCACTGCCGAAAAATTGACTGACATTTCCGGACGCGGCGTCGGCATGGACGTGGTCAGGAGAAATATCGAAGCGCTAGGCGGCAATATAGAAATCACCTCAGAAGTCGGCAAAGGCACAACCATTGCCATCCATTTACCGTTAACGCTGGCAATACTTGATGGCCAATCGGTTGCGGTAGGCGACGAAACTTATATTGTGCCTCTCGTTTCGATCATCGAATCAATTAATATCACAGAAAAAATGCTCAATAAAGTCGCCGGAAAAGGGGAAACATTCCGTTTGCGAAACCAGTACATCCCCATTATCAGAATGCACAAAATATTTAATGTGCAATCCCGAAATGCGTCAAAAATGGCCGAAGGCGTCATTGTTGTCGTAGAAGGCCAAGGTGTCTTGTGCGGATTGTTTGTCGACGATTTATTAGGCCAACAGCAGGTCGTCATTAAATCACTGGAAGCCAATTACCGCCGGGTAGAAGGTGTTTCAGGGGCGACTATATTAGGCGATGGTTCCGTTGCACTCATTCTTGATGTTCCTGGCTTGGTGCGTTTTTCAAACCGCTGATAGCTTATCAACCCACATTACACAGCCAGTATTATCATGAACGAAAATATAGCGAAGGCAGCTGAAAATAAAGAGCGCGATCAGGATCACTACAGCAAAAAGCTGGACAATGCCGTACAGTATCTGAGCTTTACCCTCGGTAACGAAGAATATGGCGTTGATATCCTTAGGGTTCAAGAAATACGCAGCTGGGAGCCTGTATCGAGAATACCCAACGTGCCGTCTTACGAAAAAGGCGTGGTCAATTTACGCGGCTCTATCGTGCCCATTATCGACTTAAGGGAACGGTTCAAGCTTAAGAATGCCGATTACACCTTATTGACAGTCGTTGTCGTGCTGCAAACCGGCGACAGCAAAAAAACACGGACTATGGGCGTCGTGGTTGATTCCGTGTCAGACGTCATTAGCGTCGATAGGACCAAGATACAAAATGCACCCGATTTTGGCACTAAAATCAGCAACGAATTTATTAATGGGTTGGTATCTGTCAATGAGCGCATGGTGATGCTGCTTGATGTGGATAAACTACTGAAACTCGAAGATTTGGATCAGAATGACAGCTAATGACCAACTCATACCTATTAAGTGCAAACTCTTGGTTAACAGCGTGGAACTAAAATGAAAATAAATATGCCTGTAACTGACAAAGAAGTTCCGATGCCAAAAGGTACTTTTTTGGTTACCCGAACCGATTTGGATGGAATAATTACCTACGCCAACGATGCTTTTGTCGAAACCTGCGGCTTTAGCCGTGCAGAGCTCATTGGGTCCAACCATAATATGATCCGTCACCCCGATATGCCTGAGGAGACCTACACGGAATTGTGGGCAACCTTGAAACAGGGTAGACCATGGCAAAACGTGGTAAAAAACCGGACTAAAAGCGGCGATTATTACTGGGCAGAGATCAATATCACGCCAATTTTCACGAATGGCAAAGTACAGGAATATCTGGCCGTCCGCTATGCCGTCAACCGGGAAAAAGCAGCCAATGCAGAACAGCAGAACAAGCAGCGTAATCCACGGACAGCAAAAACACGCCCTAGTAAATCGGCCATAAAATTCAAACAGTTTAGGGAAATGGCCATCTGGAAAAAGGGCATATTAGTCTTAACGGGTCTGTTATTGCCAAACTTTTTTCTATTGTATCAATTAGTATTAGCACAAAATTACACGGTATTGGCCTTTACCGCGTTATTGCTGGTCACCACAATAGCGATTGCGATCAACCTGTTCAAAATAATCGACAGCACCTTAGAAACGTTTATTGGCATTACTTACCGTTTCCTAAATGACAGCTTCAAAATATCTGTTGATTTGACTCGAAATGACCAGCTGGGTGATTGCTTGCGCGCATTATTCTCCTTAGGAGTTAAATTTAATGCCGATTTGGCTTTTAGTAAGGAGCGCGAAACCCACCTTCTGGAAAAAGACGCCATAAACAGGGATTTTGTCAGCCAAGTTGAAGCCATCAGCCGATCACAACCGGTCATCCAATTCAATATGGATGGGACGGTCATTGACGCCAATGAGTTGTTTCTTGATACCATGGGCTATAGCCTTAACGAAATCAAGGGCCAACACCATCGCATGTTCGTTGACCCCAGCTTTGCACAGACCGCTGAGTACCGCCAATTATGGGACATGCTGAACCGGGGCATGCCCGATATAGGTGAATACAAGCGTATCGGCAAAAACGGTAAAGTTGTTTATTTGCGTGCCTCGTACAATCCGATTTTAGACGACAGCGGCAAACCGTATAAAGTGGTCAAATACGCATCTGACGTGACCAAGGAAACCATTACCAATCAGACGCTTGAGAAAGTTTTTGCCGATATAGGCAATATCATGAGAAATCTGGCCAATGGCGATTTGACCAAGAATATCACCAATGACTACGATGGCGTTTATGGTGAATGCAAGGACAATATTAATGAAGCCGTCGCAAAATTCAACGAAGTGTTTGGCCAAATCAGAGATGCGGCTGATTTTATAGACAATTCTTCACAAGAAATCTCGACAGGAAACAACAATCTTTCACACCGCGCCGAACAGCAAGCGGCCAATCTGGAAGAAACCGCTGCCAGCATGGAAGAATTGACCAGTATTGTCAAAAATACTGCGGTAAATGCCAATGATGCCAGCCAGGTGGTTAACTCGGCAAAAGACTTGGCTATGAAAGGCGGCAATGTGGTTAAATCAGCTATTGCCGCCATGCAGGAAATCAACGAAAGCAGTAATCAGATTGCTGAAATTATTTCTGTTATTGACGAAATCGCCTTCCAAACCAATCTATTGGCACTGAACGCCTCGGTAGAGGCGGCAAGGGCGGGCGAGCAAGGCCGCGGATTTTCGGTGGTTGCCTCAGAAGTGCGTAATCTGGCACAGCGTAGTGCCGCCGCCGCAAAACAAAGCAGTGAGTTGATACAAAACAGTGTGCATAAAGTGCGTACAGGAACAGCGTTCGTCAATGAAACAGGCGCCGCGCTTAATGAAATTGTCAGCAGCGTCGGAAAAGCCAGCGAACTCGTTGCCCAAATTGCTGCGGCAAGCGCGGAACAAACGGCAGGCATTGAACAAGTCAATACCGCGGTTGGGCAGCTGGATGAGATCACCCAGCAAAACGCGGCGTTAGCGGAGCAAGCTTCCGCAGCGAGCATATCGATGAGTGAACAGTCGTCGAATATGATACATTTACTGAATTTCTTCAAAATTAACTCAACATTACAATCAACCGCCAGTAAGCCGTCGGTAACTAAAATTCAAACTGTGCCAGCAAAGCGGCCGGCAACAAAACCGGCTGTGCCCGCCAAATCAACAGCAGCTGCTGACGAATGGGAAGAATTTTGATGTTAACGCAGCACTATAAATCTGTGGGGTGCTATAAATATGACAACTGATACGCAAGCCAATAATAATCAGATAGAACAGTTTCTTACCTTTGAGCTTGCTGGCGAAGCCTATGGCGTGGACATCCTGAAAGTTCAGGAAATACGGGGATGGGAAGCGGTACGCATCATACCCAATACACCGTCATTTATTAAAGGCGTGCTAAATTTGCGCGGTTCGGTTGTGCCCATAGTTGACCTGCGGGAACGCTTTTCGCTTGAACATAGCGAATACAGCCAGAAAACCGTTGTTATCGTGCTTTGTGTTAAACACAGAAACAGCACATTTGTAATGGGTATCGTTGCAGATGCCGTATCTGATGTGTTGGATATAAGACTGGAAGACATAAAAAAAGCACCTAATTTTGGTACCAAAATTGATACCCGCTATATGCGCGGCATGCATGTTTATAAGAAAAACATGATTATGTTGCTGGACGTTGATAAATTACTCAATCCTGACGAGCTTGAGAGCCTGGACAGTTTGGAGTAAGCAGTGAGAGTTGTCGCGATCATAAACCAAAAAGGCGGTGTTGGTAAAACGACGACTTCGGCAAATTTATGCCACGCTATAGCTGAATCAGGGAAAAAAGTAACCGTCATTGACCTGGACCCACAAGGCCATTTAGCCGTTTCCTTGGGCATACGTTTGCAACAACATGGCGGTATTGATGAAGCCATGAGGGGCGAGAAAACCATACAGGAACAAATTATTCAAGTAAGGCATAACCTGCAACTGATTACATCCGGATCTAGGCTTCAGGAAATAGAACAATTAACCGGAAATGTTAGCCATCGTGGCGATTTGTTAAAAAACGCCTTGCAAACAGGGCTTGACGATCAAGACTTTATTTTCATTGATTGCCCGCCCTCATCCGGACTGCTGGTTGTTAATGCGCTGTTTGCCTGCGATGAGATTCTGATCCCTATGACCAGCGATTTTCTTGCCTTGCAAGGCCTGTCCCATTTAATGGGCACCGTCAAAAGATTTGAAAAGGTATTGAAGAAACACTACACCTTATGGTTAGTGATATCACGATATACACCAAACAGAAAAATATCGAAACAAGTGCTGAATATTCTGCTGTCACATTTTCCCGAACGCGTATTAGCGACAGCCATTAAAGAAACGACATTGTTGGCAGAATGCCCAAGTTTTGGTAAAACCATTTTAGAATATAGTCCGGAAAGTCGTTCAGCAAAAGATTTCCGTAAGCTTGCAAATGATTTTTTGGAAGGCAAGGTGATGTATGGCAGAAAATGATGACATAGAAAGCAACAAAAACAGCCTAATAGGATACGATCCTCTTGCTTGGATGGATGAGGCGTCCGAAGATTATCCGCCAACCAACGCAATCTTGCCAGATGATGATATCGCTGAGTTGCAACGGGCGATAGGTGTTAATAATGACGATGACAGTTCATGGGAAAACGAAGCTAGCCAGCCCGAAATAGCCGACGATGATAGCGATAGTCCTGTTCATTTAAGTGCAACGTTAAATATACAACATGTCGTGGCGTTGCACGAGCGGCTTAAAAAAGTCCTGACTGCCCATGATCTCATTGAAATTAATGCCTCAGATGTGGCGTCAATAGACACAGCAACGTTTCAACTGTTGGTCGCATTAAAAAAAGACGCCGTCAAACTGCAAAAAATTGTCATTTTTAACTCTCCATCGCCTAGATTTATTGAATCTGCGAAGTTATTGGGATTGTTAGAGATACTTGATGTTTAAATTCGTAGGGTGGATTTGCCCTCAGACCCTCTGGGGCATAAAAGCATGAGCGCTCTCCGATGCGCGGAGTTTCAGCTAAAGCCTGTCTTTAGAATAACCCCAGCACCTTCAACTGCCAGGAAATAATCTGACCATGGCAGTACAAGAAAAAGAACGCGAATTTAAATTTACTTTTGATGACTTCAATTTTTTAAGAAAATTGTCCAATCAATATTCTGGAATTCAGGTTCCAGATGAACGTTTCGATATGTTTTATTCCAGGTTGTCCAAGCGGGTAAGAAAGCTTGGCTTGGGCAATTTCAAAGAATACTGCCGCTATCTCGACGAACACCCAGAGCAAGAGTTTACGGAATTCATCAATGCCATTACGACTAACTTAACCGCATTTTTCAGGGAAAACCATCACTTCGATTATCTTAGTGATGTTGTTATTCCAGAACTATTAATCAGGAATAGTCATACAAAAAAAATCAGGGTATGGTCGGCTGGATGCTCTACTGGTGAAGAGCCTTATTCAATAGCCATCACGTTATTGGAAAATGTGCCTGCTGATTGGGACATCAAAATTTTAGCGACCGACCTGGACACCAACGTTTTGCAATTAGCCGCCGAGGGAGTTTATGCAGAAGACCGAGTCAGCGGCATACCTGACATCAGGCTTAAACGATGGTTTATGCGCGGCAAATCGGGTCAATCCGGTCAAGTGAAAGTCCATCCCCATTTACAGCACGTTATCAGCTTTAAACAACTGAACTTGATGCAAGAATGGCCAATGCGCGGCCCGTTTGATTTTATTTTCTGCCGCAATGTACTGATTTACTTTGACCGTGAAACTAAAATAATGCTTGCCAAAAGGTATGCCCAAATTTTGACCAGTCGGTCATGGCTATTTATCGGCCATTCCGAATCATTAAACCAACTTTCAACCGAACTAGAATTGGTCGCATGCACCAGTTACAGAAAAAATACGTAATCTATAATGAGTAATAAGGATAATATCAGCAGCCCCTCTATCGCCGGTTTTGAACAAATAAGTCGTTATTTGGACAACACCCACGGCATTATTGCGGCAAAGATTTTGCCCGGTGAATATTATGTGACCAAGGAAAATGAATTGATTACCACCGTTTTAGGTTCCTGCATCTCTGCTTGTATACGCGACAAGGAATCAGGTATCGGCGGTATGAACCATTTTATGCTGCCTGTCACAACCTCGGACAAACTGAAACACGGGAATGAGGCTGTTGTAGGCAATGCCACCCGATATGGCAATTATGCGATGGAACACTTAATCAACACCATATTAAGCAATGGCGGGAAAAGAAAAAACCTCGAAGTCAAAGTGTTTGGCGGCGGAAAAATAATCCCTACATTGACTGATGTGGGAATTAAAAACATTGACTTTGTCCTGGATTATATCGATACCGAAGGTTTGCACTTATTATCCCAAGACCTGGGTGACATCTACCCCAGAAAAATTATTTATTTTCCTAAAACAGGAAAAGTCGGCATGAAAAAAATACAGGATCTTCATAATGCAACAATTGTACAAAGAGAACGCCAATATTTTGAGAACATTAAAAATGCACCTGTCGAAGGTGATGTTGAACTGTTCTGAGACCCAGACCAGAACCACAGGCATTAAAGAGTAGGGCATGAATAAAATACGTGTGCTGATTGTTGACGACTCGTTATTGATCAGGGAAGTGCTGACTGAAATCTTGAGTTCATCTCCAGAAATTGAAGTCGTCGGCGCTGCGGAAGATGCGTTTGTTGCCAGGGAGATGATCAAGCAACTAAACCCTGATGTATTGACGCTGGACATCGAAATGCCCCGCATGGATGGCATCACTTTTTTACGGAACCTGATGCGGCTAAGACCCATGCCGGTAGTGATGATTTCTGTGCTCACAGAAAGCAATGCCGAGGTTACTTTAGAGGCGCTGGCTCTGGGTGCTGTGGATTTTATCGCTAAACCGATAGTTAATGTAGAAAACACATTGAATGATTATGCAGAAGAGATCATCGACAAAGTTATCATGGCATCCCACGCCAATATCAGGAGGCCTGAATAATGAATGGCGTATTTATTTACCGCAGCGCAAAGGGCTTCAGGTTATTCCAATATGAATAAAATACGTGTATTGATTATTGATGATTCCGTGTTAATCAGAAAAATATTGACCGAGGTACTGATGTCATCCCCGGACATTGACGTCATCGGCACGGCGGCAGACCCTCTGATCGCCAGGGAAATGATCAAACAATTAAATCCAGACGTATTGACGCTGGACATTGAAATGCCGCACATGGATGGCATAACCTTTTTAAGGAATTTAATGCGGCTACGGCCAACGCCGGTGGTCATGATCTCAACCCTAACGGAAAAAGGGGCGGAAGTCACTTTAGAAGCCTTGGCACTAGGTGCTGTAGACTTTATATTTAAGCCTAAAGTCGATGTTGCCAGAACACTAAATGACTACGCCGAAGAAATCATCGCCAAAGTAAAATCCGCCGCACGGGCTAATGTGCGAAATATCGACTATAGGCCAGCTAAAACCAGGGATCCCGATATCTCAAGCAAGCATGGCGACGATACGCCTTTAATACCGGCAACAAGAAAACCCGCCCGCGCCAGCAACAAGCTTATTGTGTTAGGCGCTTCTACCGGTGGCACGGAAGCCATAAAAGTAGTCGCCAGAGGATTGCCCGCAGATACGCCCGCAGTGTTTATAACCCAACACTTACCGGCCGCTTTCAGTGAATCATTTGTCCGGCATATCGACCTTGCGTCGGCGATGTCGGCGAGTATTCCGCAACATGGGCAGTTAGTCGAAGAAGGGCATATTTATCTGGCACCCGGAGACCGGCATATGCTGGTCATCAAGGAAGCCGGCAAATATATTATTCAATTGAGTGATGGCCCGCCTGTTAATCGGCATAAACCCGCCGTTGATGTATTATTCCACTCCGTGGCCCAATGCGCCGGTAATAACGCTATCGCCGTGTTGCTGACCGGAATGGGCGCAGACGGGGCGGCAGGCATGAAAGAAATGCATAGCGCAGGCGCGAAAACGGTTATCCAGGACGAACAATCCAGCGTGGTATGGGGTATGCCGGGGGCGGCATTCAAACTCGGATGCGCGGACTATGTGCTGCCCTTGGAAGAAGTGGCTAACAAGATACTGGCCTTAGTCAAACAGGTCGGCACCAACTGATAGCGACGCTGAACATGATAGGTATGGCCCGTCGCAGCAATATCTTTCTGATTGATAAGCCGTTTCGTGATTTTTAAACAGCCAACTACACCATGTCATTAAATATGAATAATCAGACTAAATCACAATTTGTCGCCGTTGCTTCCATTACGTCAGAATTAAGCGCCGTCATGGTCGTGGCCAAGGAAATTTCTTTAGCGGCCGCCAACGCCAAGGCCATTGCATTTAGAGCCGGTGATAAGGCAAAAGGATTCCAACCTATTACTGACTTTATTAATGAACTGGCCAAAGAAACTATAGAGCTGGTCACCAGCATAAATGTCTACGCCTTGTCACTGTATCAACTGACGGTAAATGAATACCGCAAAACGGTTGCTTACAATAAATTTGAGCAAGTCACAAAAATGTCTGAGGGTGCCGCTTACGCACAATCTATGCAGGCACCATTGGCGCATGCACAGCTGTCCATGCAGCTGTGCCAACGGCAATTTAAACGCGATGTCAAGCAATTGCTAGACCAACTTGAAGCGGTGATGCATCATGCACGTGCCGCCAGAGTGATCGCTGCCAACTCTAGAATTGAAGCCTCGCAGGCCGGTGAATATTTGCAAAGCTTACAAGCTGTTGCTGAAAGCGTAGACAAGGCTGCACACACCATTCATGATAATGTGCAACGTTGTAGAATCGCATTATCTCTTTATCGCAATAGTTGACACTCAGAAGGCGCTATTTTCATGAAAATGACAAAAATATATGAAGGCTCACACCAATGGATCATGTTTGGTAGGGACGAACATAAGCCAGCCAATATCATCGACAGCAACCAGTACGCCGTACGCACAGCCAACCGCTGCTTACTCATGGAACCGGGCGGTTCTGAATTATTTGCGCCGATGATGGCGGCGGTGTTGCACCATGCGCCTGTTGAACAAATAACCGACCTATTCGCATCGCATCAGGATCCTGATGTAATTTCGTCGCTAGGCTTATGGGATCAGGCTTTATCGAGCGCCAAACTACATGCTCCGGCACTATGGGAAAGTTTTTTACGCCATTTTGGTTGTGAATCGATAGAATATGTGCCTATCCCCGATAATGGCGGCACCATAAAACTGGATTCGGTGGAGCTACAGCTTATTCCCGCCCATTATTTGCACTCCTCGGGCAATTTTCACGTCTATGATCCTCAAGCCAAAATTCTTATGTCCGGCGATGTAGGCGCTGCACTGGAAGCTCCCGGAGCCCCCATGTTTGTTGAAAACTTTGATAGCCATATCGAAAAAATGCGTTATTTCCATCAGCGCTGGATGCCCTCAAACCAAGCCAAAAGAGCCTGGATTGAGCGGGTAAGGAACCTGGATATTGATATTCTTGCGCCGCAACATGGGCGTATTTTTAAAGGCGATGACGTCAAGCGCTTTTTAGATTGGTTTGACACTTTGCAAGTGGGTACTGCCGTATAGGATGACTTGTCCGTTGGGCATAAAGGTGCGCGTTTATGCCCAACTCAAAGCATATTACTCCCATCTGATCGAGAAAACGTCTAAGTTTTGAAAACCGGCAACGCCTAATTGTCACAGGAAACGCAACGCGCCCTACAGAGGTGAAAGGCTGAATAATGACCTCTGGCAAAAACTTCAGCGCTATTTGATTCAGTTCGGAGTAAACAGAAAGACTGGATAACGGCTAACTGTTGTGAAGTGAAACCGGGCAAATTGTGGATCAGCTCATACTAGGCATGGATGTGGCTTCGTGTGAAACTTATGTCGTCAGTCTTTCAACTTATCCACTTTGTTGCCCGCATCCTCAAATGATTTTGCCGTTGCCTCAAATGACTGGGCGACGCTGCTAAATGACTGCGATACCTGTTCAAATTTTTTGGTGTACTGGTTTATTGTCAACATAGCGCCTGGTTGCCCGACCGATACTGACTGACCAGTATCTTCTGCACCGTCGTCCAACTCCTCGTCAAAATCTAAGGCGTCCTGCGATTTGCCGTCTGTCGCTAAACTATTACGCCATTGCAAAAAAGATTCGCGCGTAAACACGTAAGGGTCAAGGGCGGCCTCATCAATAAACTTTAACGCGCCTTCAGCATTCGCCCGCGTATTCAGCAGGGAAAGCAACTGTACCGGTGCGCCCACATAACTCGACGGATTTGCCGCCGTATCAAAGATAGCGCCCGGAATACCTCTAGCCGTATGCGGCCCTAATATCGGCAACACCATATAGGGGCCTCTAGGGATACCCCATACCGCCATGGTTTGATCAAAATCTTCATCATTTTGTTCGAGCCCTATGTTTCTGGCGACATCGAACAATCCTGCAAGGCCTAATGTCGAATTGACCGCAAAACGCCCGGTATCTTGTGCGCCTTGCTTAAATTTGGCCTGCAACATATCGTTAACAACGACATTGATATTTTTCAAATTATTATAAAAATTGAATACGCCAGTCTGCACAAATTGTGGCGTAATCCGCTGGTAAATACGTGCGATAGGCTCGGCGACATAATTGTCAACTTGATCGTTAAACGTGAATATTTTTCTGTTAATAGACTCGTAAGGATCTGCTTTGACGATGCTCACTTGCTGACCAACAGCAGTTGTTGCACATCCCCCCAACATAAGCATTCCAACCAACACGTATACAGAAGCATGCTGAATTACACCGTCACGGATGATGTTGCCGGATTTTTTCATCGCCATAAAACCTATAGTTTTGAATAATTATCAATTTTTTCGTTAATCTTAGCTATTAAAGCATCAAAGCCCTCTCGTTGCAAAATGTTGGTGTACTCTGACCGTTTTAACGCCAAATCACTTACGCCGTTGGCAATGATATTAATTATCTTCCAGCTATTGCCTATTTCTTTGAGCATATAATCAAATTTGACATCTTTTTCATCGGGAATAGTCAGATGGGCATGAATAACAACGCCGCCTCTCGCTGTTTCCTCTTCCGAATCGATTGCAAAAGATTCACCGGCATAATCTTTGAAATTGTGAGCATACGAAGCCACACTAAATTTGCTAAACACATCAACCAACTGCTGTTGTTGCGTCTCAGACAGCTTCTCCCATTCTTTTCCAACAACAATGCGGACTATTTTAGTTAAATCATGGCTATTGGTAACCGCGCCAAACAGT
The DNA here is from genome assembly GCA_030653435.1 of Methylovulum sp. Lineage (GTDB taxonomy): Bacteria > Pseudomonadota > Gammaproteobacteria > Methylococcales > Methylomonadaceae > Methylovulum. The sequence continues at coordinate 9,504 of JAURZI010000130.1, read as the reverse complement.
TTTTCATAGCGTCCGGCATAACCTAACTGTTTACCGCCCTTCATCACGTCAATCAACTGCATCTGAAATTTATCGACCACTTGCCGGGCACTGCCTGCATCCACTGCACCGACTCGACTTGTGTCAAACAATGAGAACATAAGTATAAGCACCATCATCAACTTCTTTTTTACAACCATCGCCACCTCCTTAAAGCAGACATATATCACACCGTATTTTCTACGACCAATCACTCACTGCCATTTACAACAGGCATGTTAATCAGCCATCTCCACTCTAATTGGAATGCCTGCAAGGCTAGACATCGGTTTTTCCATCAGATTTTGAGGCGTAGGCTCAGGCACCATGCTACCCGCTGTTTTCGGACCTTTGACCGACGCTAAAAATGCCTTTAACGGGTTTTTCAACATATCTTCAACCGCAGTGGCTTCATAGCCACAGTGCGCCATGCAGCTTGCACACTTGGGGTTGGTGCTGTTACCGTATTTTTCCCAAGGCGTAGTGTCCAAAAGTTCCTGAAAACTTGCCGCATTACCTTCATCGGCCAATAAATAGCAAGGTTTTTGCCAACCGAAAACATTACGCGTGGGATTGCCCCAGGGCGTACATTCATAGCTTTGGTTGCCCGCCAAAAAATCCAGATACAGCGAAGAATGGTTTAACTTCCATTTGCGATTTTTACCAATCTTAAAAATCCCCCGGAACAAGTCCTTGACATCTTTGCCTTTGATAAATACATCTTGCTGAGGTGCCCGCTCATAACTGAATCCGGGCGCTATCGTGACACCTTCAACACCCAACTCCATAGCATAGTCGAGAAAAGCGGCCACTTCTTGTGCGCTTTCGCCCTGGAATAATGTGCAATTGATCGTCACCCGAAAACCTTTAGCCAATGCCAACTTAATGGCTTCGACCGCGCGTTCAAAAACACCTTCCTGGCAAACGGAAGCGTCGTGCCTTTCCTGCATGCCATCCAGATGAATTGAAAAGGTTAAATAAGGGGATGGCGTGTAGTCATCAATACGTTTTTTTAACAACAGCGCATTAGTGCACAAATAAACATATTTTTTACGTGCAATAATGCCGGCAACAATTTGTGGCATTTCCTTGTGGATCAAGGGCTCGCCACCTGGAATAGACACCATCGGCGCATTGCACTCATCGACGGCCTGCATACATTCTTCAAACGAAAGGCGTTTATCGAGAATATCATCAGGATAATCAATCTTGCCGCAACCCGCACAAGCCAAATTGCAGCGAAACAATGGCTCCAGCATGAGCACTAAAGGATATTTTTTTATCCCTTTTAATTTTTGCTTGATCAGATAACTACCCACAGTTATCTGCTGACGTAAAGGCACACCCATACAAACCCCCAAAAAGTGACTGACGGCAACTTGCATAACAAGCCACCTTGAATGATTACAAATAATAAGCATGTAGCAATAAAACAACAAACAAATAACAGTGACTAAATTACAACCACCTGAGATCACTTGCCCATCCAAGCCAGAATTCTGCACAGGGTTTTATATAATACAATCGCTTAGCTATTACCAACTAGAATACTATCTTTTAACCGGCGACTCCAGATTTTTACGCACAGACCCCGCAAACAAGTGCTTAGCGTATCATTTTGACGTTATTACCACAAATACAACACAAACGATTAAATTGCTGTTTTTATTCCATATACATGCTCACCAAACCCTTTAAATATCAGCATTAGCAATAAAACAACATTGCTTTGCAAAATACCAACAAACAGTCTATTATTGCCTTCACTAACACTGAAACCTTACGGGTCAATAGCCAAAATGATGGGCGCCATTCAAATGTCTCTGGAAAACCCAAAATTACTCAGCCAACTGTCAGATGACGACTTTCAGGCCGCTTTGCTTGAAGGCGTTTCCAGGACTTTTGCCCTCACTATCCCGCAATTGCCGCCCCAACTATACCGCCCGGTTGCCAACGCCTATTTGCTTTGCCGCATTGTTGACACGATTGAGGATGAAGTGTCGCTATCACCTAGGCAAAAACATTATTTCTGTACCGAATTCATTAATGTTGTAAAAACCGGCGACAATTCCGAAGCCTTTGCCGTAGAACTGGCGCCATTGCTGTCCGAACTGACTATTCCGGCCGAACACACGCTCATCCATGTGTTGCCAAGAGTGATCCAAATTACTCATACGTTTGAACCCGACCAAATAGCCGCCTTGGCCGCGTGTGTAGACACCATGGCAGAGGGTATGCCGGTTTTTCAGGCGTTAAATTTGCGCGGTGGCCTGCCTACGCTGGCCGATATGGACAACTATTGCTATTACGTTGCCGGTTGCGTCGGCGAAATGCTTACCACCTTGTTTTGCCATTACTCGGCAGAAATCAACGCGCATCAGGAAGATCTGCTCCGACTGTCAGTTTCTTTTGGACAGGGCCTGCAAATGACCAATATCTTAAAAGACATCTGGGATGACGCGCAGCGTGGTGTTTGTTGGTTGCCTCAAGACATTTTTACAGAAACCGGCTTTGACCTTAACACCCTTACACCGGAAACCCATTCCATATACTTCAGGAAAGGCCTGGAACATTTAGTCAGCATCGCCCATGGACATTTGGCTAATGCTCTTAAGTACACGTTACTGCTTCCCGCCCATGAAACGGGTATCCGCAATTTTTGTTTGTGGGCGCTGGGCATGGCGGTCTTGACCTTAAGAAAAATCAAGCAACATATTGATTTCAGCCATTCCGACCAAGTCAAGATTACGCGCAACAGCGTCAAAGCGACTATTTTTGTAACAAAAGCGGCAGGGCGCAGCAACGGTATGCTCAATTTACTTTTTAATTTAGTCAGCCGTGGCCTACAGTCCCCGGACTGGCAATACCGAAGCTTATTGTCGACAACCCGGCATGAAACATCGGTTACTGCCCATGCCCAGCAAGGCGCAAAGAACACACAGCCATCGACAATCGTTGCTGACACTGCACTTTATGTCCCGGAGGGCAGGTCACCAGCATCTGTGCAACCGACTCAAGCCGAATCAAACTTTTAAGGACTCGCCATGTTTACCGATGCCACTAACCGAATAAACAATAGCCACTCGCCGAGCTCATCGGCGGCCATCCATTCCAATGCTTATGACCTCAACAAAGCCATTGAGGAAGCCCAGAGCCAACTATTAAGCCAACAAGATCCTGAAGGTTTTTGGGTTTTTGAATTGGAAGCCGATTGTACGATTCCGTCAGAGTACATCATGATGATGCACTATCTGGGTGACATTGATAAAACCTTGCAGGCGAAAATAGCCAACCACTTAAGGTCACGCCAATCTGAAGACGGCAGTTATGCAATGTTCACGGGGGGTGTTGGTGATATTAGCGGTAGCGTAAAAGTCTATTACGCCTTAAAAATGGCTGGCGATGCTGTAGACGCACCGCACATGACACGCCTTAGAAACTATATCCTGAGCCAGGGCGGCGCAGCCAAAGCCAATGTATTCACGCGCATTGCGCTGGCGACTTTTGAACAACTGCCATGGCGCGGCGTGCCTTATATACCTGTTGAAATCATGTTGCTGCCCAACTGGTTCCCGTTCCATCTGGACAAAGTGTCCTACTGGTCAAGAACCGTGATGGTCCCTTTGTTTATCCTGTGTACCTTAAAAGCGACGGCTAAAAACCCTCATAAAGTCAATATATTGGAACTGTTCGTTACGCACCCTGACAAGGAAAGGCATTATTTCCCGGAAAGGACCTTACTGAACAAAATTTTCTTGGGGCTGGATCAATTAGGCCGGGCGACCCAGCCATTCATCCCCAAGGCCGTGCGTAGCAAGGCTATTGAAAAGGCCAAAGACTGGTTTATCGAACGGCTTAACGGCGAAGACGGTCTGGGCGGCATCTTCCCTGCGATGGTCAACTCTTATGAGGCCATGCTGCTGTTAGGCATGCCGAAAGACCATGAGCATGTTGTGACGGCGCGCAAAGCAATAGATAAGCTGCTGGTTATCAATGAGCATGACGCGTATTGCCAACCCTGTTTATCGCCGGTTTGGGACACGGCACTGGCAGCCCTGGCATTGCAGGAAGCCGATAAGTCAGCCCATCAAAACAGCCTTAACCGCGCTTACGACTGGCTCAAATCGAAACAACTATCCGACGAACCCGGCGACTGGCGTATTAAAAAACCGGAGCTTGCCGGTGGCGGCTGGGCATTTCAGTTTGCTAACCCGCATTACCCCGATGTCGACGACACCGCAGTCGTCGCTTTTGCAATGGCGGATTCCAAACTGCCGGGCCTGGATGAATCCATACACCGAGCAACCCATTGGATAGCGGGCATGCAGTCGAAAAATGGCGGCTACGGCGCCTTTGATGTCGACAACACCTGCTATTATCTGAATGAAATCCCGTTTGCCGACCACGGAGCATTACTGGATCCGCCTACGGCTGACGTCAGCGCCCGCTGCGTGATGCTGATGGCAAGGGTCGCCAAGGATCACGATGAATATTTGCCTATTTTGGAACGCACGATAGCTTATCTGCGTAGCGAGCAGGAAGCTGACGGCTCCTGGTTTGGCCGCTGGGGAACCAATTATATTTACGGCACCTGGTCTGTTTTAGCGGGTTTAGAGCAAACCAACGTGCCCAAAACAGACCCCATTTACACTAAAGCGGTGCAATGGCTGAAAAGCGTACAACGGGCCGATGGCGGTTGGGGTGAAGACAATTACAGCTACCATGATGACAACTATCGCGGAAAATATCGCTTTAGCACATCGTTCCAAACGGCGTGGGCTCTGTTGGGGCTGATGGCGGCCGGAGAAGCGCATAGCCCTGAAGTGAAAGCGGGCATAGATTTCATCTTGCGCCACCAGCAAGCCGACGGGGTCTGGAATGATAAATGCTATACCGCACCTGGCTTTCCTAAAGTGTTTTACCTCAAATATCATGGTTATGACAAATTCTTCCCGCTGTGGGCGCTGGCCAAATACCGCAACGAACTTAACCGTCGCACCAACTCCGTAGCGGTTAGCGGCCTGCACACCATCCCTGGCGATCGCCGTGCCAGTTCCCTGCTGGCTGACGGCATACACACCATCCCTGGCGATAGATAGTGATCACCGGTATTGTCGTCGCGCTGCCTGAAGAACTCACCACCCTGACATCAAAACGAATTGATAAAGGGCATTGTGTCTTCATAGCCGACAAGTTATTAGTCGCTTATTCAGGGGCCGGCGCAAAAAATGCGAGTGCCGCCGCTGAATTATTGATCAGTAAAGGCGCGACCCAGCTCATCAGCTGGGGCTGCGCGGCAGCACTGGACAGCACGTTACAAGCGGGCGACCTGACCTTGGCTGACCGCCTGATTGATACCGATGACACGGAAATAACCGTTAACCCTAACTGGCACGACTACGCTAAAAATCTGCTGGCCGCTGAGATGAAAGTGCATATAGGCAGCCTGACAGAAAGTGCGAACATCATCTCATCGAGCAAGGAAAAGCTGCACCTGCAACTCATCACGGAGGCTATCGCGCTCGACATGGAAAGTATCTCTGTAGCAAAAGCGGCGACAAAAAAAGCCCTGCCTTTCCTCTCTATCAGGGCCATTGTTGACCCTGCCGGTATGGATCTGCCCAGAGCTATTAGCTATGCCGCCAACTCAGAAGGCGATATTGTACTGGGTCGGTTATTCTTGTTTCTTGCCCTGCACCCCGTCGAATTGCCAGGCTTGATCCGCTTAGGATTTTATTTTAATGCCGCTAAATCGACGTTAAAACGGGTAGCCAGACAGCTTGATGCGCTAACCAATTTCCCTAATAAGCTCCAATGAGCTTCTGTCCGAAACGCCGGAAGCTTTTATCCTGAACTTTGTTAATTTAGTAGCTACCATGACTTTCAGTATCGCCGATCTTTTTGCCCAGCACAGCACCGATAAATTCGATCTGCACGAGCAGTTTCTCAATAATCAAATGGTTAGGGTGTTAAAAACCATAGGTTATGACCGCCATTACAAAAAAGCGATAGGCCAATACCTGTACGACCAGAATGGCACTGAATACCTGGACTTGCTCAGCGGCTTCGGGGTCTTTGCCATAGGCCGCAACCACCCGACCGTCATCAACGCGCTGAAAGAAACGCTGACGCTGGAATTGCCCAATCTGGTGCAACTCGATGTGTCGGTGCTGAGCGGTTTGCTGGCACAGGAATTGTTAAAGACCACGCCGGATAATCTCAACAAGATGTTCTTTTGCAATTCCGGCACCGAAGCCGTGGAAGCAGCCATTAAATTTGCCCGTTATACGACCAAGCGCGAAAAAATCGTCTTCTGCGAACACGGCTACCATGGCCTGACGATGGGTGCCTTATCGCTGAATGGCGAGGCCATTTTCCGTGAAGGCTTCGGCCCCCTGCTACCCGGTTGCAGCGCAGTGCCGTTCAACGATCTGGCCGCATTGGAAGCCTCATTGAGTGATCACGATGTCGCCGCATTTATCGTTGAACCGATTCAAGGCAAAGGCGTAAACATCCCAGACGACCATTATTTACCGGAAGTGGAACGTTTATGTAAAAAATACGGCACGTTGTTTGTCGCCGATGAAGTCCAGACCGGCCTGGGACGTACCGGTACATTCTGGGCCATTGAGCACTGGGGGGTCAAACCGGACATGATCTGCATGGCAAAAGCCTTATCGGGCGGCTTTATTCCGGTCGGTGGCGTGGCAATGACGCAACACATCATGGATACCGTGTATAACCGTATGGACAGGGCCGTCGTGCACGGCTCGACATTCTCGAAAAACAATATGGCGATGGCGGCAGGCTTGGCGACCTTACATGTCATGGCCGAAGAAAAGCTGGTCGAAAACAGCGCGAAAGTAGGCACCGACATTATCGACAGCCTGAACGCCTTATCCGGCAAATACGAATTCCTCAAAGAAGCCCGCGGCAAAGGCATGATGGTTGCGATAGAATTCAAGCAGCCGAAAAGCCTGACGCTAAAAGCGGCCTGGGCCATGCTGGAGGCTGCCAATAAAGGGCTGTTCTGCCAGATGATTACAATACCGTTGTTTAAGGAGCATCACATCCTGACGCAAGTCGCCGGGCACGGCATGAATGTCGTCAAGCTGTTGCCGCCATTAAACTTAACGCAACAAGACCGCGACCGTATCGTCAACGCTTTTGACAAAACCATTGCCGATACGCATCAAGTGCCGGGTTCCATCTGGGAGTTAGGCAAAAATCTCGCCAGCCATGCACTGAAAGGCAAAAAAGGAAACTGACATGCAAGCCCATATAAAAATAAGCGGCCTATTAAGCCTGGTATTACTAGCCGGCTATCAACCCGTCGCCAGCGCCCATGCGGTCGTGACTGACTATTCATTAAAACTCGCCCCTATCCATGCCCATCAGGCGGACAAGGTCAGCCTGAATTTTAATTCCAAAATAGAGCTGGGCTTGTCACAGGTATTCCTCGTCAGCAAAGGCGACCAACTCAGTCCTTTAGAGATTGCCAGAGGCGACCGGCAGGGCCAGATGACCATTGCTGTCCCGGCTTTGCCGCCCGGCGATTACGCATTAAAACTTAAGGTGTTCGCCGCCGACGGCCATCTAACCGAAGACGTCATCCATTTTACTGTCGCCCCATAATAGGTTTTAATCATGGCCGGTATCGCTGATTTTCTTGACTCCCTGATTGGCGGCTTTGCGCTGATTTGCTTTGCATTCGCCATCGGCAGTCTGTTTTGGGGGCTATTTGTGTTGCGCCCTTGGCAGCGTGAAGCCGCTTACTCAGCCCAGTTGCTGGAAAGGACAGTCAAGCTGATGTATACGGGCGGCTTTGCGCTGGCTGCCGCGCAGCTGTTTAAAATCATCCTTAAAGTCTGGTTAATGACCGCAGTACTGGACAAATGGCCATTCCCTGAATTTGCCGAGACCACGCAGTTTATCGGCGGCATCATCCGCACAATGTTAACGCTGGTGCTCGCCACTTATTGTTATGTGGTGCTGAGCAAAAATCCCTATTCCAAACAGTATTGGCAAACCGCCGGCCTGATTGCCGTGCCGATGATTATTTCCGGTGCATGGCTGGTGCATGCCGCCGGACGTTTTGATAATCCGTATGTATTGATGGCACTGACCGTCATCCATCAACTCGGTGCAGCCGCCTGGATCGGTGGGGTATTCCATCTGGTCAACATCTGGATGATGCGTAGCAAGCAACAAATTGCTGCGGATTTATGGCCGTTGCTACTCAAACGTTTTTCCGTATTCGGCATGGCCTCAGTAGGCGTTATCCTGCTGACAGGACTGCCGATGGCCTTGCAATATATCGATAGCTGGAACGGTTTTATCGGCACCGGCTACGGCAATTTGCTGATGGTGAAAATTGTCCTGCTGGGTCTGGCATTAGGGCTGGCTTGGCTCAATAAATCAGCGGTTCAGGATTATTTCGTCACCCGTAACAACCATACGTTAACCTACCGCTTGCCTTACTATATCGAAGCGGAATCTTTTGTTTTGATCACCCTGCTGTTTACCGCAGCCAGCCTCGCCTCGCAACCACCCGCGATAGACATCCCCAACCTGACCGCCAGCTGGCAGGAAGTGCTGGACATGTTCACGCCCCGCATCCCAAGGACGGCCTCGCCTTCCCACCAGGCGCTGATTGCCGGTGAAGCCGGACGGGTTGCTATTATTGGTCAAGTGCCATCGGAAGCCGCCACGGCCTGGTCGGATTACAATCACAATATCGCCGGTATTTTCCTGACCACGATGAGTTTTTTTGCGATGCTGTCATACGTCAAACGCTTGCCATCGGCTTTTTCCGGACTCGAACGCTATGTTGTTTATCTGACCCGGTACTGGCCTATAGGCTTTGTCGGCCTGGGCATTTTCCTGTTCTTCCGTAGCGATGCGGAAACGTGGCCGCTAGGCCCTATCGGCTTCTGGGAAAGCACCTTTAACAACGGCGAAGTGCTGCAACACCGTATCGCCACCTTACTCGTCTTCGTGCTAGGCCTCATCGAACTGATTGCCCGCATGCCACGCAACCAAAACAGCCGCTTACCGTATTTTTTTCCGATACTGGCGGCGTTCGGCGGTTTGATGCTGCTGACCCACTCACATATCGGATTCCAGGCTAAAAGCGCATTCCTGATCCAGGTAGGGCACACCTTTATGGGCGTCTTGTCATTGATACTCGCTTGCGGCCGTTGGCTGGAATTAAAGCTGGACAAACCCGGCAAGGATATCGCGGGCTTTATTTCTGTAGCCGCATTGTTCCAGATCGGTCTGATCCTGATGTTCTACCGCGAACCGCTTTATTAACTTCACAGGCCTATGAACACATTAAACCCCTACCCGCTACTCAACGACATAGCCAGCCCCGCCGATGTCCGCAAGCTCCCGAAAGAGCTGCTCAAACCGCTAGCGAAGGAACTGCGCGAATTCCTGACGCAATCCGTCAGCGTCTCCGGCGGGCATTTTTCGGCCGGCCTC
>JAURZI010000129.1 GCA_030653435.1 Methylovulum sp. | reverse complement strand
GCATAATGGTTTGTAGGATCAAAGGTTTGATGGTGGCCTGTTGCACGTTGTCGAGCATCCTGATGACGACTTCCCCCCTGCGCTGGATCATGCCGAAGACGGGTGGCTTTTCCGTCGCCAAGGTGCCACGCCCACGCGCCCACAAGACAGCCGGTCACGCCACAACTTTATACCAGATTTACCATTGGCCACAAGGGATAGGCACATCCAATTCAAGTTAGGAAGACATGCCGTAGGTTTGTGGCACACCCACCCGGAAGCCTTCCCATCCCCGTCGATTCAAGACTACAACACTACGCGAGAATATCTTGAAGCTTTCAACGGCATGATGGATAGTTTTCTGCTTGTTATTCTGGGTAATTATGGTGATCCACCCAACATGGTTGTGTGGATGGCTGCAATGAAACCAATTGACGCATGGAGCCAGTTAAAAGAAATTTAGTTAGTTAATTATTGTAACTGATGTTACGCAGCCCGTAATTTCTGTAGCTCTTCATAAGCCATCTAATTGGCCTTAATAAAATAGTTTGGCCACATCACCCTCATGGCGAAATGGTTGGTTACAAGCTTACCTCGTATCCGGACTTTAGTCCATTATACGAACCCACCAGCTTTGTTCCACAAGCCCTCCGTTTACTGGCAAAAGGCAAGCAGGGCAACTCTACGGCGACGTACCGCCCCGTTTGTTTTCCGGATTCAAAATCAGCGAGAAATGTTTCCATCGCGGACAGCACCTGCCAAAATTGCGCCACGGAGGAGATGGCATCACAGACTTAATTGTGTCGGTTCTGGTGCATATGCGCCCATCACAGTTTTATAGGTTTTGGCAATACGGCAGCTGATTTGATCAGCGGTAAAGGCATAAACCGGATCTATGGAAACGATATGTCCGCCGCGTCAGGTCAGTTCCGCATTAAAACTTGCGAGGCCGTCGCCGCAGCCTAAAATGCGGCGATTGCAAATCGGCTTCATTAAGATCTAACATAGTGACGTATTCGTGATTCGAACGCCCCCAAGGCACAACTTTATCAAGCATGAATCCCATAGCTGTTGGACGTTATCTGGAACGCGCGCAGCGCGTTCGTTTGGATTAAAAGTTTGGTCATCATAGTCCAAACCGCTAATACTCCAGAATTTGGTTGGTCGGCCTATGCCGCTATGCGAACGAAAAATCCCAGTAACAACACCGAAAAACCTCCAATTTCTGCCGTAGCCAAGACATTGAGGATGAGATAATCCTTGGCCTTATCAGTAGAGTCCCGCAAGCTGTTGTTGCTGGTAGTGGTCAAACCAAGTTGGATGTAGTGGATGATGGCAATGCCAAAAAACAACAGTGGCGGGATAACGGCTAGGGTATTGACCCACTGTTGAAACGCGCTGATGGCGGCAAACACGGCCAGCAATTGCGCGGAAAAGGCGTACATCAACGCGGCCCGATGGGCGATGTTGACGTAGTGTGGCGTTTCCGCCTGCGGGTGTTTCCTCATGCACAGATATTTCCATAACCCCGTCAGCAAACCTACCAAAAAATAAATGCCAGATGCAGCGAGCGCAATGCACGATGCGGGATTATTGAGCAATGTTTCCATTAGGATCCCCTTTGTTAAGTGATTGTTTTGGGGTAAGGCGGCTGGATCGACCACCCAATAATATCCGCAATGCCAACAGCACTTACCCTGCTGCTAGTATCCGGCAATCGGGCGAATTACACTTGCCAGAAACAGCCCGAAAACTTGTCTGGAACGGAACTTGTGTCAATCAAAAATGAAGTAAGGGGAATTTATGGTAATGGCTATGTCACTAATGCCAGATCATGCAGATAAAAAGCCAGCCCATGACGTTTTGGGGCTATTAAAATTTTCGACGGCCGACAGGCCTGTGGTTGAGCGGGGGGAATGGTGGCGCGAGGTCATTTGCCGCCAATATGCCCATGTTGACATCACCTCCAGGATTGATGATAGGTTTTATGGCGAAACGCTTATTGTGCCGCTGGACGCGATGCAGTTGTCGAAAATCCGCTCCAGTGCCATTTCGATAAAAAAACGACCTAATGATGATTCACCCGACGGGCAGGATGCTTATTTTGTCGCGGTGCTGTTGTCCGGACAATACCGTTTGGAGCAGGCAGGCAGGGAGGCGTTTTTACAGCCTGGGGATATGGTCATGTATGATGCCACGCGGAATCATCAAATCCAGTGTCCAACGGATTGTGCCAAATTGATCTATGCCATCCCCCGCACTCGCCTGAAAAATCGGTTTGCGGCAGTGGATGCGTATTCGGCTATCCGTATTCCTGGTGATCAGGGTGTTGCCGCCGTCACTGCAAACTTCCTGCGTTCCTATGCTGACCAGGCTGGGCAATTAAGGCCGCAAGATCATGCCTGCCTATGCGATTCGGCTTTCGAATTGCTGACCTTGACACTGGACTCGATAAAGCCAATGGGACTGGCGAGGCCTAGTAGCCAAGCGTTTGCGCTAAATCGGGTCAAGGCGTTTATTGAACAGCATCTTCCGAATCCTGAGCTGAATACGCACATGGTGGCGAAAGGGGTAGGGCTTTCTTCACGTTACATCAATAAATTGTTCGCCGAAGAAGACACTTCACTGATGCGTTATGTTCTGAACAGAAGGCTGGCGCATTGCCAACAAGACCTTCTGGACGGTATTGGCTCAAGTTCCCGTATCTCAGACATTGCCTTCCGTTGGGGCTTTAATGATTTGTCTCATTTTAGCCGTGCGTTTAAGCAGCGTTTTGACTGCTCGCCGAGAGATTTCAGGCGCAATCACCTGTTTTGATTGGGCGATAAATCAGGCGGATGGCATTAATCTTATCAAGCTACATTCGCTCCGCCTTTACCAAAGCCGCCATGCTTGACGCATCCGCTTGTCCGCTGGCATTAAGCCCTTGTACCACACTGGCCTGATTACACGGCGGCTGGTTTTGGCTGACTTTCCATTTGCCGGACAAGCGGGTTATCACCAATTCAATACCAATGATCGAGCCCATAAGCCTTTCCGTGAAATCAGGCGGGGCATCGGCAACGGCCCACGGTTCGGCAAAAGCCGCCTCGTGTTGGTTGGTCAGGGTTTCCAGTTGGCTGCGTAGCCAATTGGCATCATCAATCACCTGCAATTTGCCATAAGCATGAACGACCGCGTAGTTCCAAGTGGGAACCACTTTCCCAGTCTCTTGTTTAGTGGCATACCAAGACGGGCTGATGTAAACATCGGGGCCGTGAAAAATCGCCAACACTTCAATTTCCGAATTCAGGTCATGCCATAGCGGATTCGCCCGTGCGACATGACCGCGCAAGGTGCCGAACGGCAACGGCGTGTCAGCAAGATGCAAAGGGATATGGTTGGCGTTGATGCCATCACTAGCAAGCGTCACCAGCGTTGCCAATGGATATTGGCGCATCAGCCCGTGCATAGTTTCTATATTGGGTTGGACGAATTGGACGGGTTGGTACATGGGGGTCTCGTGCGGGTTGACTGATAAATTTAGGCTTTGTCTTTGCTTCGGCCTACTATAATCCAAAACCATCATCCCGAAAAATCCATAAACTGAGAGAATTCCATGCTGGAAATTAGAACTGAGATTGAAATCGCATCAGAACCGGAACCGCTTTGGGCTATCCTGACCAACTTCGCGGCCTATCCGCAGTGGAACCCGTTTATCCGTACCATACAGGGTGAGGCTAAAACCGGCGGGTAACTGAGCGTATCCGTCCAGCCTGAAGGCGACAAGCCGATGACTTTCCGGCCTAAGGTATTACTTGCCGTGCCCAATCAAGAACTGCGTTGGCTGGGGCATTTTCTTCTGCCGGGTGTTTTTGATGGTGAGCATTATTTCCAAATTGTGCCTATCGCCCCAGGGCGGGTGCAATTCATTCACGGCGAAAAATTCTCCGGTCTGTTGGTCAGATTTTTCAAAGCCAAATTGGAGGGTGGCACCAAGGCGGGATTCGAGGCGATGAACAAAGCCATCAAAAGCCGCGTCGAAAACGGGTGACAATCGTCTTCAATAAACGTTGGATTTTCATTTACGGTAGATATGCTCGTTTGATTTTTGACATGATTGCCTTTCAGTTGGCCACTATGAGTCTTTGTCGGGTCGAATCCAGCCCTTTTTAGTGTGCTTTTCGACCCGACAGGCCGTTTTCAAATATGCAATAGTTTACGGTTTTTTGCCGCTAAAAAAACCGTATGAAAAAAACCTCATCAGGAAAAGAAACTGAACCGAAAAAATTTGTACCGCCGTTAAAAGAATCCTTTCACAACCAGCAAATCGACTTATTCCAATCCTTCTTATGTAACGGTGATGGGCATCAGGAAAAACTGTCCAATGCTATTCCATTATGGGATTGTCTGCCCCGCTACACATTATCAAGACAAACGCTAAACAAACTGCGTAAAGAAGGTAAATTACCGCCCTTGATGAATTTACCCTGCCGCTATTTTGGGCAAAACTACATCGTGCAGATTCAGCCAGCGCGTATTATGGACGATAAGGGCGGTGTTATGGAATATTACCCAGGGCTGACCGAAGAGTTGATTGAGGATGCCCTGAGGAAAATTGCAACGCTACAGCAACACGGCTACTTCGACCAAAGCGAGGTGAGAAGCGGTGTGTCGTTTTCCATCTATGAATTACGCGAGGAATTGAGACGGCAAGGGCATACGCGGTCTTATGACGAAATCGTCTTGAGTTTAAAAATAATGGCCCGCAGTATTATCGAGCTTCAGACAGAAGCCGATAGAAACAAAGCCGTCAGCGTCAGTGCCTATTTAAGCCATTTGTCTTCGGTGTCAAGAGCCGATCTTAAAGAGGATCCCCAAGCCAAATGGTATGTAGAATTTCATCACTTGATTACCCAAGCCATCAGTGCCGTCGAGTATCGTCAGTACAATTACACGTTGATGATGAGCCATTCAACTCAATTAGCACGTTGGTTGCATAAATACCTGGTCAATAAATTCACCTATGCACAAATTGGTAAGGTTTTTGAGATACGCTTCAGTACCGTGAAACGTGATAGCGGATTGTTGGAAGCTTATAGCCGGAGCCGTGATGCAATCGATGCCGTCAATAAGGCGTTGGAAGAGCTTAAGCAAAAGGGCGTGTTGGAGTCCATGCAAGCAAACAGGATTTTGGGCGGAAAAGGAAAAATCGAAGACGTGGTTTACACCGTCTTTCCGACCATCACTTTTTCAATGGAAATTAAAGCCTCCAATAAGCGTTTGTCGGATGCAAAGAAAGGCATTGTTGACGATCAATCACTAATTGACTAATAAAAGGTGTTAGACGTTTTCTGGAAAATATCGGGGATTTTCCGCAAAGGGTTTTATGGCGTGATAAAAAAGATACCTGGATCTTGGTCATTTTTCACCGGTTATAGATAAGTTTTGGTCGCGGTAAAGGCAAATCCGGATGTATTTTTGCCGATAGCTTGAAAAAATACGGCCCATTTAAAATGGGCTCATGAAGAATGTTGAGTTGATCACATTTTTATTAAGTCGATTTTGTGGCAATCATCGGGGGGGAATAAGTGGTGGCAAAAGAAATGTTGTGAAGAAATATCGCCCTGGCCACGGAGTAGGAATGGGTCAAGGTAGCGTCGATGTTTCGGTAGGTTCCGGTCGCGGCAAAGCCAGTTTTTCGGTAGGTATTAGTCGCACCACCCGGTAGTTTTTAGTCGCGGCGGGGTATTTTGACCTTCAAAAAGAGCCCTTAAGGGTTTCTCTGTCGGTAGGTATGGGTCGCGGCAGGGCAAAAAGCCGGTAGGATCTGGTCGCGGCACCGTCAATTTTCGGTAGGTTTTGGTCGCGCCCTAGGTAGGTACGAGTCGCGGCAGACTTTTGTTAACGGGATTTTTCATGGCTTCCGGTAGGAATTGGTCGCGGCACAAAATCACAAGGCCTTGATTGTAAATTGAAAAATGGCTGTTTTTTTGCCCTTATCCTTTTAACCTTTATTTTTATCCTTCTTTTAACCGTGCCGCCGCAAAAAACTCAGGTTGGACAGGCGGCAAATTCGGTGTCGAAATTTACCACTGATTTCCTGGTAAAACGAAATAAATTGCATCCTGATCCAGCCCAGAAAAAGATCAGGCCAAAACCTGTCCCATCGAATTATGCCTGTTTTTAGGTCGTTTTCGATGCGACAGACCATTTTGTTTTCCCGTACCATTTCCCGGACTTAATTCATAGGCTGGATAGGTGTGTTGGCACGATCCTGGAAAATGGAAAATAAATGGGAAAATCACTGGTATTTTTTGCGCTGTGCGTCCTTGGTGGCACAGCAGGCGGTTATTACGGAGCCAGTTTCATGGCAGCCCCTGCGCAGATTGCGGTTGTTGATATCCAAGCCTTGGTGAAAAAATCCAGCCCGATGTCACCGGAACAAGGTGAGGCTGATGCCCAAGCGCTAACCCGGCGCATCAAATCAACCACGGCCAAGTTAGTTGAACAGGGCATCGTCGTGCTTGATGCCCAAGCCATAGTTGATGCACCGGAGGACGCGTATGTCAGTGTTGACTGAGTGGTCACAAGCAGTCCAACAAACGCGGACTTTTGCGCCCAAACTAATCCGGCATCTGCGCTTACAGGGGTTGGCTTGGTTGTTGTTGATCGCTTTGCTGATGGCCATACAGGCGAATTACCGCATCGCCATCAACCGCACCCCGAGCCTGCCTTATCGCGTTTACCTAGTATGCTTGGGCGATGCGGTACCGACTGATGGTTTTATCGTCTTCACCTGGCACCACGGCAAGCCGTTTCCGGACGGGACAGTGTTCACCAAACGGTTGTTGGCCAGTGCCGGGGAGGAAGTCGTCCGCCAAGGCCGGGATTTCTATATCGGCCCAATCAACTTACATGGCAAAGAACACGGCTTGACCGGCCGGCAGTTGTTCCCCAATGGCGAATTACAGGAAGGCGTGAACCAGATTCCGCCAGGCAAATACTTTGTGGGCGGTGACCATGCCTACAGTCTGGATTCCCGTTATAACTTGCTCGGCCTAGTCGATCAAAAGGATGTCATAGGCCGTGCGTACCCGATTTTCTAATACCCATTTCCCCCCTTACGGATTGTTTGTCCTGACCTGGCTGTTATTGGCCCTGTCGTCTTCTACGCTTGCCGAAAGTATAGAAGACGACTTTTTTCTTAATGGGTTGGCTAAGCAACAGCAACCTATCATCGACACCCAACACGCGTTGCCTGATTGGTTAAAAGCAAAACCCATGCAGCTTGACGCGACGCTGTCCCAATCGCTCCAACAAGGCTATAAACACGCTAACCCAGGTGAAAATTCTTCACAGACTATCGGGGGTGACGGCATCCATCCCGGACGCTGGATTTTTGTCTCCTTCGGGATGCCCGGCGAAGAACTGAAAGCCGCCGCCAAAGAGGCGGCCGAAACCCATTCCGCCTTGGTGTTCCGTGGGGTTGCCGAAGGTGAAAACACGGGCGCATTGACCCGCCGTTTGTCCCATTTGGTTAACGGCATACAACCCATGCCAGGTGCAGTGATCGATCCGTTGTTGTTTAAACGCTTCGGGGTCAAGGCGGTGCCAACGATGGTCGTCATTGATAAGGACGGGCTAGTCCGCAGTGTCCGTGGCTTGCCAGGATTTGCTTGGTTGTCCGAACAGGACATCGGCGATGCCGGTCAAAAAGGTCAAGTCTACGCCATCGCCGAACCGGACATGATTGAAGAAATCCAACGGCGCATCCGTGTGACGGATTGGGAAAAACAGAAACAGGACGCGCTGGCTAATTTTTGGAAAGGGCAGGGCAAAGGCCTTGATCTGCCCAACGCCGAAAGAAACCGGGAACGGCTGATCGACCCGTCGCTGAGGGTCACGCAAGACATCGTCCATCCCGATGGCCGTCTGATTGCCGAAAAAGGCCAAAAAATCAATCCGCAAACCTTCATGCCGATGCAACACACTTACATTGTTTTTGACGCCACCCAGCCGGATCAGGTTGCTTTAGCGAAGAAATGGGGCGATGCGTATTTACGCAACAAGAAACCGGTCGTGTACTTGTTTTCCAAAATGGACACCCAAAACGGCTGGACGCAGTTTAATGTCCTTGGTCAGCGGATGAACGCCCCGGTTTACCAACTGAACGAGGCGCTGATGACACGCTTCCAGATTCAAGCATTGCCGAGCGTGATTGAAGGGCAGGGCGACAAGCTCATCATCAGGGAAATCCACATAGAAAATTGAGAATGAAAAGTTTATGAGCCTGAGTAACCAATCAGGATTACGGGCAATTTTGTCCGTGATTATTTTAGTTTCATCATTAGCGGCCCAAGCAGACAGCACATCCAGTTCGTCGTCCACCACGGACAGCAGCAAATTGTTGTGTCCTGATGCGAATTTCTGGGGTAAGGGTATGCTGACCGATGTCTGTTGGTCGTGCCTGTTTCCAATCCGATTGCTCGGCTTCACGGCGTTTGATGGCGACAACTTCGTCCCGGATGGCGCCACCGAACAGAGCCTTTGTTCGTGTTCGGGTAAGGACGGCACCCCGTCACTGGGGGTGACCGCAGGGGCATGGCTGCCCGCACGGATGGTCGAAGTCGTCAGAAAGCCTTACTGTTCGCCAATCCTGGGCGGCACCTCCTTCAACAACAGCGTCCGGTTGTGGGGCGGGGTCAAAGAAACCGAAAATGACGGCTCGGATAAGACGTTTTACAACTACCATTACTGGGCGTTCCCGTTGTACGCCATCCTGGATTTGTTTGTGCAGACCCATTGCAATGCCGGTGGCCTGCGTAATCTGGACATGATGTACCTGTCCGAACTCGACCCGACCTGGAACGTCGATGAATTGGCGTTCTTTTTGAACCCCGAAGCGGTCATTTTCGCCAACCCGTTGGCGTTGGCCGCCTGCACCGTCGATTGTGCCAAGACCACGGCGGACAAACCCATCACCTCGCTGTGGTGGTGCGCGGGGTGCTGGGGCAACCTTTATCCCTTTTCCGGCAATATCGCCTCGGACGCTTCGGCGCCCAGGGACACCAGTTTATTGACAGCCAGGCTATTGTCCAGCCTGCACCGCAAAGCCCTTGCCCACAAAACTTATGGTGACGATGCCTTGTGCGGCGGCCAGATTTATCCGATGTTGCCCAAACAACAATACAAACTCAGCACCCTGTTCCCGGTGGCGGAATCGGAAGGGCGGTGTTGCCATTCGCTTGGAGAATCCACGTTCCGCTGGGGTGAACATCGGACTATTCCGGGGGTAGGCGAGGATTATGTGTATCTGATATGGAGGTACACGGATTGTTGTCTATTTTGACGGATGGTGAGTAGCCCCGTGAAACCCATAGTGAATGGGGTTGGGCAACAGGGCATGAAAGCCATTGCCCGGCTATTGATTATGTGCCTGGCGCACAACAGTGTCGCCGGTGTCTATTTGGCCACCCGCGTGCTGTTTTTCACGCCATTTTCTGCGGTGGCCGATGCCTTTTTGGATGAAGCGAACAGTGGCAAAACGCTCGGCGGTGCATTGCGGTCAGATTTTACATTGCCCAATGTGGATGCACCCACCGGCACAATGACGCTAAAGAATGGTACCGTGGCGGGTGAAACCGTCCAGCAAAACGAACTGTTCCAGGAAATCCAGCCCGGCTCTATGGATGCGACCGTGGCCGCCTACGCGATAATGCCGCCATGAGCACACACATTAACGACAAGCTGGATGAACTCGGTTCATCAGGTTCCAATCAAGGGATTGCCTACCAAACCCTCTTGGGTTCCAACACCGCCCTGCCGAATATCAAGGATGATCCGATCTGGACAACCTCGGATAATGCCCTCGGACAGAAAACCTCCGATATTAATGAGCAATTCACGGGCTGCGAGAAAAACACGACCTTCAGTGAAAAATCCTGTTCGGTGCATGTCAAGGATTTGAGGACGTGCAAGAAGGCGGCTAAAGCTGAAGTGTGTCGGGTTAACCGGCAAATCAAAGAGATTCCGGTCAAGGCTCTCACTCGGATGGCCGGTAGCGAAAGTTTTTTCGATTCTGCCCTACAGGTAAATTTTACCCTCACCCGCGAAAAATCAGGTGACGGTTACACAAAATGCACGGGTAGCGATCAACGGTGTATGGTTCTGGATATCCATGATTTGGGTCGAATCAAAACAGCGGTCATTGATTGGCATAAGGTTGCCGATGTCGTACAGTTCAAGGTCAACGGTACAGTTGTGTATACGACGGGCAGTTGCCATGATTCTGACCCAGAGATGCGTCCGAACTTCGACTTCAAATCGCAGTTGGTTGAAGGGCGGAACGTCTTTGAAATTGGTTTTGACCGGAATTGCATCCGTTACTCCAACAGTTTCAAAGTGGTCATCAGTAAGCTACCTGATTACGAAGATGTGTTTATGGATACACCAGCCGGCTGTCGTGAACGCCTGTTCAATGTCTGGTCGCCGCACGGAACACCACCCAGTTGGACTATTGAAGAAACCATGAACGACAAGGCATCAACAGAATGGTGGCAATGTACGGACGCTGATGATTCACGCACGTTTGGTGGGTTGACCATCGATTCCAGTGTCCCGGAAAGCCATTCATTTCTGCAGGATATTCTTCCCGATCCTCCCGAGACCCCGCCAGCACCGATCTGCTATCAAGCCGAGACACGTCCTCCCGGTCATGTCAAATTGCCCTGTTTTACTGACCTTGATGGCTATCAGGTGTGCCCCATAGGCATCAACTTAAGAAAACTTAGACAAACTTCCCTTATTTCACGCATGATAGATCAAAACAACAATCAGGCACAAAAAAGGAAACATGAACATTTTTTCAAGAGTTGCCCGTGCATTGCAACACGTTTTA
>JAURZI010000121.1 GCA_030653435.1 Methylovulum sp. | reverse complement strand
TTGCATAGCTAAACTTCACAAGCCCCATGTCATTCCCGCGCAGGCGGGAATCCAGTCTGCAACCGTAAAGCCATCCTCTTGTGGGGGTCCTGTCACCTACCACCACTATTTATGCGCCGTTCATCACTCTGCATAAATAGTGGTAATAGGTGCCACCCCGCTTTATTTGGGCTAGGCTTGTCAGTTACGATAAGCTCTTGCGTGACGGATAGGGCTTTTTTGCTTTCTGACATCCCTATTTGTGACTTGCTTTAGCATAGCTAAACTCCACAAGCCCCATGTCATTCCCGCGCAGGCGGGAATCCAGTCTGCAACCGTAAAGCCATCCTCTTGTAGGGGTCCTGTCAGCTACCACTCCTATTTATGCAAAGTTCATCACTTTGCAGAAATAGGAGTAATAGCTGCCCCCCGTTTAATAAACTAGGCTTTCCCATACCGTATGCCTTAAGCCAGCCGGAGGGTTCTCATAAGTCCCCTCTCCCTTTGCGGGACAAAATTGACTGGATCAATTTTGGACGCCCACTTCACTAGGGCGCTCAATTAGGAGTTAAAGCCAGGACGGCTTTCATCAATGGGTTAGAGAGAGGAGTTGATATTTTACCTGCCCATTATCCTGCATAAATAATAGCTGCCACTCCGTTTAATAAACAAGGCTTGACAGCTATGATCAGCCTTTCTACGCTCGTCATTCTGACAACGTTGTTCATCAGGATCCAGTTTAAGACCTAGGTTCTGACGAATGCTACTAATTATCAGAATGACGTTTTATTTTGCTGGGATTTAATTGCATATAAAAACAGATTATATAAGATGGCTTTAATATTTTTTATTATCAACCAGGAGAATAATATGTTTGCAGTAAGAGCCGTGCTAGCTTATCTAGGATTATCAAGTATTACGAATGAGTCCAAGCCGGCATTATTTTCGGCAGGGACTTCAACTGTTGATTCAACATTGAACCCATATTTCAAATTTTTATCTATAGATACTCTTAAAAGTGAGCCTGAAGTAGTAGTCTGTAACCGGAACGGTGAATCGGTAAGCTGTATGCAAATTACGAATGATGAATATGATGCTTATTTAGAGTCGCTTGAGATGGCTGCCCCTGCTATTTACAGTACAGCAACACCGCTTCACAGCATGAGTATCAATATCATAGGTGAAGTTGATAAAGAGCAAACAAAACAAATTGCATAAATCGCAGTTCGCATTATTAAAGCCTTATCCATTTGGATAGGGCTTTATGTTATCAAATAGTCTGCTTTTCGCGTAAGCGTACCGAGCATAGAAGGTCAAGGTTGTCAGGGCTTTGCAGGCTTTCTTGTTTAAGAATAAAAGAATAGTGATAAATAGGATAGTTTTCTGTTGACGTGATTGCGGTATTTCACATACAATGGCGCCTCTGAAATTTAGTTTAAAAAACGTAACGTTGAGTTGGAGTTTATAATCGATGACGACAGTCAATCAATTAGTACGTAAAGCACGTACTAAAAAAGTAGTAAAAACAAAGGTTCCTGCATTAGCTGGATGTCCACAACGTCGTGGCGTCTGCACCAGGGTTTATACGACTACTCCTAAGAAGCCTAACTCGGCTTTGCGGAAAGTAGCTCGTGTGCGTCTAACCAATGGCTTCGAAGTAACAAGCTATATCGGTGGTGAAGGCCATAACTTGCAAGAACATAGTGTTGTATTAATTCGTGGCGGTCGTGTAAAGGATTTGCCAGGGGTTCGTTATCATACAGTACGCGGAAGCTTGGATACGGCTGGTGTTGCCAATCGTAAACAATCACGTTCCAAGTACGGTGCGAAAAGACCTAAATCATAAGTTTTATTGAGACTAGGAAGAAGCAATGTCAAGAAGAAGAGAAGCGGCGAAACGGGTTGTATTACCAGACCCAGTTTATAAAAGCCAACAGCTAACTAAGTTTATTAACCAGTTAATGTTTTCTGGTAAAAAAGCCGTAGCTGAACGTATCGTATATGGCGCTTTAACAGCCATCAAAGAAAAACATAAAGCACAAGCAGAGCTCGAACTATTTGAAAAAGTACTTGAGAGCGTTCGCCCAATGGTTGAGGTTAAATCTCGCCGAGTGGGTGGAGCTACTTATCAAGTGCCAGTCGAAGTACGTACCGATCGTGGTCGTGCACTCGCTATGCGTTGGTTAATCGATGCTGCTCGTAGCAGAAAAGAGAAATCAATGGCTATGCGTTTAGCGGCTGAAGTGCTTGAGGCCTTAGAAGGTCGCGGTACCGCAATCAAAAAACGTGAAGACGTCCACCGTATGGCTGAAGCTAATAAAGCATTTGCTCATTACCGTTGGTAAAATGACTGAGTTTCTTAGCGGGTTAGCCGCTTAGAAAGTCGTCATCCCCGCGAAAGCGGGGATCCAGCTTTAAAACTGGATTCCCATCTACATGGGAATGACATACAAACTAATAGAATTTGATAAAAAGGAAATAATAGTGGCACGTACAACCCCATTAAATCGCTATCGCAACTTTGGTATTGTCGCTCACGTCGACGCGGGCAAAACTACAACGACCGAACGCGTGTTATATTACACAGGGTTGACCCATAAAATGGGTGAAGTCCATGATGGTACAGCTACCATGGATTGGATGGTGCAAGAACAAGAACGCGGTATTACTATTACTGCTGCTGCTACCACCGTTAAATGGAAAGGTATGCAACAACAATTTCCTCATGAATATCGTTTCAATATTATCGATACCCCAGGACATATCGACTTCACTATGGAAGTTCAGCGTTCCCTGCGTGTATTGGATGGCGCTGTCGTTGTATTCTGTGCAACTTCAGGCGTAGAGCCCCAATCTGAAACCGTATGGCGTCAAGCTACAAAATACGGCGTGCCACGTATCGTGTTCGTTAATAAAATGGACCGTGCTGGTGCTAACTTCCTACGCGTTATCGATCAAATCGAAAAACGTTTAGGGGGTAACCCAGTAATCGTTCAGCTTCCAATCGGAGCTGAAGAAAACTTTGAAGGTATTATTGATTTAGTGTTAATGAAAGCCGTTTATTGGTCTGATGCCGATAAAGGTTTAACCTGCGAAGTGAAAGAAATCCCAGCAGAATATTTAGAAGAAGCTAAACAATACCGTGAAAAAATGGTTGAAGCGGCGGCTGAAGCTGATGAAAGCTTAATGGATAAATACTTCAATGGAGTTGCCTTATCTGTTGATGAAATTAAAGCGGCTCTTCGTAAACGCTCACTTGCTAATGAAGTGGTTATCGCGTTCTGTGGTTCTGCATTTAAAAATAAAGGTGTTCAAGCGATGCTTGATGGCGTAGTAGAATACTTGCCAGCGCCTGATGAAAGAGAAGCGATTAAAGGTATATTGGATGATGCGGCTGGAACCGAATCAACCCGTCCGGCTCAAGATGATGCTCCTTTTGCAGCCTTAGCATTTAAACTCGCTAATGACCCGTTTGTTGGTAACTTAACCTTTATCCGCGTGTATTCCGGTGTATTACAATCCGGTGATAGCGTTTATAACCCAGTTAAAGGTAAAAAAGAACGTATCGGTCGTTTAGTACAAATGCATGCTAAAAACCGTGAAGAAATTAAAGAAGTTCGTGCAGGTGATATCGCCGCGGCAATCGGTCTAAAAGAAGTGACTACCGGTGATACCTTATGCGATTTAAACAATATTATTACCCTTGAACGTATGGATTTCCCAGAGCCTGTGATTTCCGTTGCCGTTGAGCCAAAAACCAAAGCCGACCAAGAAAAAATGGGTATCGCTTTAGGTAAATTGGCTGATGAAGATCCATCCTTCCGCATGTTTACCGATGAAGAAACCGGTCAAACCATTATTGCCGGAATGGGTGAGTTACACTTAGAAATTATTGTAGACCGTATGAAGCGTGAGTTTGGCGTTGAAGCTAACGTCGGTAAACCACAGGTTGCTTATCGTGAAACCGTTAAAAAGAAAGCGGAACAAGAAGGTAAGTTTGTTCGTCAATCAGGTGGTAAGGGTCAGTTCGGACATGTCTGGATTACCATTGAGCCAAATGAAACCGGTAAAGGTTACGAATTTATTAATGCCATCGTCGGCGGTTCGATTCCAAAAGAATTTATTCCGGCCGTTGATAAAGGTATTCAAGAACAAATGCAAAATGGTGTGGTTGCAGGCTATCCATTGATCGACTTTAAAGTAACCTTGTTTGATGGTTCCTTCCATGAAGTGGATTCTAGCGAGATGGCATTTAAAATTGCAGGATCGATGGCGCTAAAAGATGGTGCTAAAAAAGCAGGTGCCGTTATTCTTGAGCCAGTAATGAAAGTAGAAGTCGTAACCCCAGAAGAATACATGGGTGACGTTATCGGTGACTTAAATCGTCGTCGTGGTGTTATCGTCGGTATGAATGATGGTGTTATGGGCAAAGTGGTAGACGCTGAAGTTCCACTTGCTGAAATGTTTGGATATGCGACCAGCGTACGCTCAATGAGCCAAGGTCGTGCTAGTTACTCGATGGAATTCCTAAAATACGAAGAAGTTCCAAGTAACGTTGCAAAAGAAATTATCGAAAAAAGACAAAAATAATTAATTAAAGAGTAAAGGGGCAATACCATGGCAAAGGGTAAGTTTGAACGAACAAAACCACATCTTAACGTAGGAACTATTGGCCACGTTGACCATGGTAAAACTACATTGACCGCAGCGATTACTAAAGTAGCCGCTGAGACTTACGGTGGCGAATTTAAAGCGTAC
>JAURZI010000115.1 GCA_030653435.1 Methylovulum sp. | reverse complement strand
GAAAGCCTTGACCGCACCACCGTGCAATTTAGCCATTACTGTCGTTAAAGCAGCCGTTAGTGTCGTCTTTCCGTGATCAACGTGACCGATTGTGCCTACGTTGACATGTGGCTTGCTACGTGAAAATTTTTCTTTGGCCATGAGTTAATACCTTGTGTTATTCAATTTTATGAAGATTTTTTAATGATAGCATCGGCAATATATCCAGGTGCTTCATTGTATTTTTCAAACTGCATACTATAAGTAGCTCGCCCCTGGGTTGCAGACCGCAAATCAGTTGCATAACCAAACATTTCCGCCAACGGCACTTCGCAGCTGACTATTTTCCCTGAAGGCGCATCTTCCATACCCTGAATTGTACCTCTGCGTTTATTAATGTCACCAACGACATCACCCATGTATTCTTCAGGTGTTACAACCTCGACTTTCATTATTGGTTCCAGCAAAACTGGATCTGCATTCCTCGCGCCCTCTCTAAAACACATTGAACCTGCAATCTTGAAAGCCATTTCGTTCGAATCAACATCATGATACGAACCATCAAATAAAGACACTTTAACATCCAACACAGGAAACCCGGCGAGAACACCGCTTCTCAATTGTTCTTGAACTCCTTTATCGACTGCGGGCACGTATTCTTTTGGAACAACACCACCCACAATCTCATTAACGAATTCATAGCCACTCCCCGCTTCCTTAGGCTCAATACGCAACCAAACATGTCCATACTGCCCACGACCACCCGACTGCCTTATGAACTTCCCTTCTTGCTCCACTGACTTGCGAACGGTTTCTCTATATGCAACCTGTGGATTGCCCACATTAGCATCAACATTGAACTCTCGCCTCATCCGGTCAACAATAATTTCTAAATGCAACTCCCCCATTCCAGAAATAATTATTTGCCCCGAATCCTCATCAGTATACACCCTAAAAGAGGGATCTTCTTGGGCTAGCTTTGCCAAAGCGACACTCATCTTATCTTGATCAGCTTTCGTCTTTGCTTCCACAGCCACAGAAATAACAGGATCAGGAAAATCCATGCGCTCAAGCATAACAACCGACCCTATATCACACAGGGTATCCCCCGTCGTGACATCTTTTAATCCGATTGCCGCGGCGATATCCCCAGCATAAACTTGCTTTACTTCTTCCCGGCTATTCGCGTGCATTTGCACTATACGACCAATGCGCTCTTTCTTTCTTTTTATGGAGTTATATACACTGTCGCCAGAACTTAAAACACCCGAATAAACCCTAAAAAAAGTCAATGTCCCAACAAAAGGATCAGTTGCAATCTTAAATGCCAAAGCAGCAAAAGCCCCCTCATCACTGGCAGGTCGTAAAGCTTCAGTCACTTCATCATCAAGCACGCCGACTATAGCTGCAACATCTGTTGGCGCTGGAAGATACTCTACAACCGCATCTAAAAGAGTTTGAACGCCTTTATTCTTAAAGGCCGACCCACAAAAAGCAGGTACGATACGGTTTGCTATCGTCTGAATGCGAATACCCTGCTTTATTTGCTCATCCGTTAATTCGCTATCTCCCAAATACTTGTCCATAAAATCTTCGCTTGCTTCAGCCGCAGCCTCAACAATCGCTTCCCTGCTTTTTTCGCACTGGGCGCGCATGCCCTCAGGAATCTCCTTTTCAATGAAAGTCATTCCCATATTGGCATCATCCCAATAAATGGCTTTCATTTTAATAAGATCAACAACACCTTCAAAACCATCTTCGGATCCGATAGGCAGTTGCATAGGAACAGCATCACCACCTAATCGAGACTTAATTTGCGAAATAACCCTTAAAAAATCAGCCCCAGACCGATCCATTTTATTTACAAAAACCACTCTTGGAACACGGTATTTGTCCGCTTGACGCCAAACCGTTTCTGATTGCGGCTCAACACCACCTACCGCACAAAAAACTGCACAAGCACCATCTAACACCCGCAATGAACGCTCAACTTCAATGGTAAAATCAACATGTCCAGGCGTATCAATAATATTGATGCGGTGCTGCGGAAATTGCTTATCCATTCCGCTCCAAAAGCATGTGGTAGCAGCGGATGTTATTGTAATTCCCCTTTCCTGTTCTTGCTCCATCCAATCCATTGTTGCAGCCCCATCATGAACCTCGCCTATCTTATGAGAGACACCGGTATAATAGAGTATTCGTTCTGTAGTTGTGGTTTTACCCGCATCAATATGCGCCATAATGCCAATATTACGATAACGGCTTATCGGTGTTTTTCGTGCCACACACAGAACCTTTTTACGACTTAAAAGCGATAATGGGAAAACGCCTTATTAGCCTCTGCCATTCTATGCGTATCCTCGCGCTTTTTAGCAGCGGAGCCCTTATTTTCAAACGCATCCATCAATTCACCAGCTAATTTTGCCGACATTCCGCGCTCATTCCTCTTACGCGAGGCATCAATCAACCAACGCATCGCCAGCGCCATCCGCCTGGACGGCCTCACTTCAACAGGAACCTGATAAGTAGCGCCACCAACACGACGAGACTTAACCTCAACCCTAGGCTGAACATTTTCCAAGGCCTTAGACAGCACCTCTAACGGAGTCACATGACCCTTGTTTTCAATAACATCCAAAGCACCATACACAATTCCTTCCGCAACTGACTTCTTGCCGCTTTCCATAATCATGTTCATAAATTTAGTTAGCATGATGCTGCTAAATCTTGGATCTGGAATAATTTCTCTTTTTGTCGCAACTCTTCTTCTAGACATTTCTCACCAACCGGTTCTTAGCTTTTAGGGCGTTTTGTTCCATACTTAGAGCGACCGCACTTCCTATTATTTACACCTGACGCATCCAAACTACCACGAACAACGTGATACCGCACACCAGGCAAATCTTTGACACGACCACCCCTTATTAAAACCACAGAATGCTCTTGAAGATTATGACCTTCACCGCCAATATAACTACTAACTTCAGAACCATTAGTAAGTCTCACCCTAGCCACTTTACGCAAAGCTGAGTTTGGTTTTTTAGGCGTCGTCGTATATACCCTAGTACACACACCCCTACGCTGAGGACATGCCTCCAGAGCAGGCACATTGCTTTTTTCTATTCTTTTAGCACGCGGCTTACGAACCAACTGGTTAATCGTGGCCATAACTTTGATTACTCCGAAATACAATTTAACTGTCGACAATAAAATACTTAACCGCCAAGCCTTATCACTGGCGGCCTTATTTTCCGACCCGACCAAAGCACGTTAGCTTATGTTAGCAGGATATATTACTTGCTAACAATAAATAGGTCAAGCTGATTTTTCTAATTCTCTCACTAAATATTTAAAGCCTGTTTCAAAGCCTCTTCCGTATCTACAACCGGAATATTTTCAGTTTCTACGGTTTGGTGTTGGCTAAACCTATTTTTTCTATTTTCATGGTAAGCAAGCCCCGTTCCTGCAGGAATCAATCGCCCTACAATTACATTCTCTTTCAGGCCTTGCAACCCATCGCTTAAGCCGCGAACAGCAGCATCGGTAAGCACCCTGGTTGTTTCTTGGAACGACGCAGCAGATATAAATGATTCTGTCGCCAAGGAAGCCTTAGTAATACCTAGCAATATCGACTCGTAGCTGGCCGGAATCTTTCCTTCAGTTTCCATTTTGTCATTTTCAACCCTCATTGCCGCCCGCTCGATCTGGTCACCCTTCAAGAAACCGGTGTCACCTGAAGCAGTAATCTCAACCTTCCTAAGCATCTGACGAATAATGGCTTCAATATGCTTATCGTTAATTTTTACCCCTTGCAGCCGATACACATCCTGAATTTCCTTCACCAGGTAGTTAGCCAGCTCCTCAATGCCCCGCAGCCGCAGAATATCATGAGGAGTTAACTCGCCTTCAGCAATAGTTTCACCTTTTTCAACATACTCACCTTCAAACACAGTGATATGCCGCCACTTTGGTATCAGTGTCTCAATCTGCTCACCTTGTGAATCGGTTATGATAACCCGTTGCTTCCCTTTAGTTTCTTTACCAAAAGAAATCGTCCCGCTAGTTTCAGCCAGAATGGCAGGGTCCTTAGTCTTACGTGCTTCAAATAAATCAGCAACACGCGGCAAACCACCAGTGATGTCCCTGGTTTTACTCGATTCTTGAGGAATCCTAGCAAGAACATCACCAACTTTTACTTCCCCACCATCTTTGATACCGGCAATCGCACCCGCCGGCAAGAAGTATTGCGCCGGAATTTCAGTGCCTGGCAAATAAATACCATTGCCTTCGCCATCCAATAGCTTAACCATAGGCCGTAATTCTTTACCGGCACTTCCACGTTGCTTCGGATCAGTAACTACTAATGAGCTTAGTCCTGTAACTTCATCCGATTGTTTTTGGACGGTGACGCCGTCAACAAAGTGCACCAACTCAACTACACCATCAACCTCCGTGATAACCGGGTGCGTAAACGGATCCCATGTCACGATAATGTCACCGGCATTAATTTTGCTGCCTTCCTGTACAGAAAGTACAGCACCATAAGGGATTTTGTAACGCTCTCTTTCACGACCGTAATCGTCGACCACGCCAACTTCACCGGATCTTGAAACCGCGACCAAATGCCCTTCACGGTTGGTCACCGATTTCAAATTACTGAGCCTCACGGTACCGGCAGACTTAACTTGCACATTACTGATTGCTGCCGATCTTGATGCCGCACCACCGATGTGGAAAGTACGCATAGTCAACTGCGTCCCTGGCTCACCTATTGACTGTGCCGCAATAACGCCAACGGCTTCGCCAATGTTGACCAGATGACCGCGACCCAAATCACGACCATAACAAGCAGCACAAACGCCATGCCTATTTTCACAAGTAATGATGGACCGAACCAGAACCTGATCAATACTGTGCTCATCCAGTACTGCGACCCAATGCTCATCCAACAAAGTGCCAACAGGGACAATAATATTTTCTCTGCCAGGATCCATGATGTCGCTAGCTGCAACCCGTCCCAACACCCGCTCTGACAACGGCTCAACAACATCGCCACCCTCAATGATAGGCGTCATGATTAACCCGTTTGACGTCCCACAATCATGGCCGGTTATGACCAAATCCTGGGCGACGTCAACCAGCCTACGAGTCAAATACCCTGAGTTTGCAGTCTTCAGCGCGGTATCGGCCAATCCCTTACGGGCACCATGTGTAGAAATAAAATATTGTAATACATCAAGGCCCTCCCTAAAGTTCGCTGTAATCGGCGTTTCAATAATTGAGCCGTCTGGCTTGGCCATCAATCCGCGCATACCTGCCAACTGGCGAATCTGTGCAGCAGAACCCCTAGCGCCGGACTCGGCCATCATAAAGATCGAATTAAAGGATTTTTGCTTTACGGTATTGCCGTCGGCATCAATCACAGATTCTTCACCCAACCCATCCATCATAACCTTGGCAACTTGGTCATTAGCATGAGACCAAATATCCACTACTTTGTTATAGCGCTCGCCATCAGTAACCAACCCCGAAGCATACTGGCTTTGTATCTCATTTACTTCAGCATCTGCAGCTTTGATAATATCCACCTTTTTAGCGGGTATTGCCATGTCTTCAATACCAAACGACACACCTGAAATCGTTGCATATCTAAATCCGAGATACATCAATTGGTCTGCAAGCACCACAGTATCTTTGTTGCCCAAGTAGCGATAGCTATAGTTGATTAGCCGTGATATGTTCTTTTTTGTCATATCACAGTTAACCAACTCATAAGGCATACGGTCAGGCACGACTTCCCATATTAACGCCCGACCCACCGTCGTTTTGACGCGGCGAGTCTTTTCCTCTATTTCACCGGGAATGGCTTCAGTCTTTTCGGTTATGCGTAATTGAATTTTTGACTGTAACTCAACAGCCTTAGCGGCCAAAGCCTTGTGGATTTCACCGACACTGCCAAAAATAGACCCGTCGCCTTTGGCATTTATTTTTTCGCGACTGATGTAATAAAGCCCCAATACCACGTCTTGCGACGGGTTTATAACCGGCTCACCATTTGCAGGCGACAAGATATTATTGGTCGCCATCATTAACGTCCTGGCTTCCAACTGCGCTTCAATCGACAGCGGGATATGCACCGCCATCTGGTCGCCGTCAAAGTCCGCATTGTAGGCCGTGCAGACCAGCGGATGAATCCGGATCGCCTCACCCTCGATGAGGATCGGCTCGAATGCCTGAATCGAGAGACGATGCAGCGTCGGGGCGCGATTGAGCATCACCGGATGTCCACGGGTAACCTCCTCAAGGATGTCCCACACTTCGGGCGATTGACGCTCGATCATCTTCTTGGCCGAGCGCACGGTGTGAACATATCCGCGATCCTTGAGCTTGCGGATGATGAAGGGCTCAAACAACACGAGGGCCATCTTCTTGGGCAGGCCACATTGATGCAGTTTGAGCTCGGGTCCGATGACGATCACCGATCGGCCGGAGTAATCGACCCGCTTGCCCAGCAGGTTTTGACGGAAGCGCCCGGACTTGCCCTTGAGCATGTCGGAGAGCGACTTCAAGGCGCGATTGCCCGCACCGGTCACCGCGCGGCCGTGTCGGCCGTTGTCAAACAGCGCGTCCACCGCCTCCTGAAGCATCCGCTTCTCGTTGCGGATGATCACTTCGGGAGTTTTGAGCTGCAGAAGGTTCTTCAGCCGGTTGTTCCGGTTGATCACCCGGCGGTAGAGATCATTGAGATCCGAGGTCGCGAACCGCCCTCCCTCGAGGGGCACGAGCGGGCGGAGATCGGGGGGAATCACCGGCAACACCGTCAGGATCATCCATTCGGGGC
Organism: Methylovulum sp.; assembly: GCA_030653435.1. Lineage (GTDB taxonomy): Bacteria > Pseudomonadota > Gammaproteobacteria > Methylococcales > Methylomonadaceae > Methylovulum. Next base: position 247 of record JAURZI010000115.1, on the reverse strand, counting down.
GGCTCTTGGACTTGAGGAAGCCCTGGAACAGCTTGATCCGTTTGGCGATCTTTTTGCGGTTCTGCTTGGACTTCGTCTCCAGCATCTGTTGCTGGAGGACCTCGACGGTCTTCTCCAACTCGATCTTCGCCAGGCCGTCCCGGACCGCCTCGGCGCCCATCTTTGCAACGAAGGCATCGTTGCCGTAGGTCGCGCGCGCCTCCCGGAACTCATGCTCACTGAGCAACTGCAGGTCCTTCAGCGGCGT
>JAURZI010000112.1 GCA_030653435.1 Methylovulum sp. | reverse complement strand
ATGCCCGCTATCAGGCCCAAATGATCCAAGTTGTAACTGCTGTAACAAGGTTCGGTGTTAATGGTTTGTCTCCTGACTTTAGTGATGTTATGTACAGTTTAAATTATTTTTTAACTCTAACAGGGTGCGGAATGTCGGATCAGCATAGGGACATGGTCTTATATCATATGCCCTTTATGCCCTACGGGTATTCCAGTATCTATTTCTGTTCCATTGGCTTTTTGATAACCTCCGGCACACCATCTTCAAGGACATTCATCAACCGTTCAATTCGATTTTTAATAGACCGATATTGGTTTATGGGTTGTATAAACGTCATATCAGCTTCTGCTAAAAGCATTACCGCGACTTTCTAGGGTTGTAGATGGTAAAGATTCTATATTCATTCTACTGAAAAACCGCACTTTTAATCACACCCTCAGCCCACCACACCCGCCAACACATTGATCGATAGGCCAATGATAGCCACATTAAACATAAAACTGAGAATCGACTGGGCAAACACCACCTTACGCATAGACCGCGTCATCACCGAAACATCGGCTGTTTGTGCAGCCACGGCAATCGTGAAGGCGAAATAAAGAAAATCCCAATAATCAGGACAGGGTTCGCCATCCGGAAACAACAGTGGTCGCTGACTTACCGGGGACAAGTAATACATGCGGGAATAATGGAAGGTAAACAACATGCCAATAAACCCCCAAGAACCTAAAATCGTCGCGCCTGTCAGCAAATAGTTGAACACATGAAGCCCAGTTGACGTCTCTGCTTTGGCAAGCGACAGTTCCAGAACGATAGCGACCAAACTCGCCAAGGTGGCGATTGAAAACAACGCCAAAATGGTTGCTCCATGCTCATCTTCCTGATTGGCCATTTTGATGACCCGTGCATGGTCGGCATGCGTCATCAACCAGGCCATCAGGAACAGATAAGACCACACCATAATATTCCAGCCCACCAGTATTTGCGTTACCCATCGCCAATGACCCGGCAGTAACAGCCCAAAACCAACGCCTATCAATACGGCGACCATCAACCGGGGATGCGGATGATGGTAAAAAAGCTGGCGGACGATAGACATAAGTAGTGTCATTCCTGTTATAAAAGGCGTCAAAGTTTGTTAACCTAGGGCTTAATACGTGACACCGCAAGGATTAGCGGTTATTGTACCGATTTACCCGCTTTCTACTCCCATCTGAGTCAAAAAGCGTTGAAGTTTTTGCCAGAGGTCATTATTCAGCCTTTTCCCACCGTAGGGCGCGCGGCGCGCCTACGTTTCGTGTGACGGTAGGCGTTGCCGGTATTAAAAACTTAGACGTTTTTTCGATCAGATGGGAGAAGTAGCCAAAGCCAGCTGTAATCGACGCGTGTGCCCAATCCTGATAAGCCTTGCTGTCCTTATAGCTTATCATGCCGCCGTTTGCATTGTTGCGGCAACGATGCTATAAAAAAGCGCCAGAGGGATACGCAAACGCCCACCCGCCAACAGACGATGGCACCCGTAGGCCTAATGCCGGCGCCACGTGTGCCGAACGCCATCGAAAACCCGCGCCACTAGCCAAAACCTTAATGTTAACCCTATATAAAAGCTTATGAATGCCGAACCTTGTACTTATGTCATCTTTGGTGCCACCGGAAATCTCTCGCGCATTAAATTAATGCCCGCCTTGTACCATCTTGATGTCGCCGAGCGCCTGCCTGAAGGCACGCGAATCGTGGCAATAGGCCGTAGACCCTGGGATCAGCAAAAATGGCTGGAAGAGGCCAAGGATATGGTCCAAGCAAAAGCCAAAGACGATTTTGACGACACCGTTTTTCAACGCTTCAGTGAGCGCCTGCATTATCACCAGGGCGATATTAGTCAAGCGCAATGCTATGCAACGCTGGCCGAAACCCTAGGCAAAAAAGAATTTTCGCAAAACATCGCCTTTTATTTGTCGATCAGCCCGGCCGATTTCGGCCCGGTCATGAGCATGTTGAGCGACAACCATTTATTCACTGAAGATAGCGGCTGGCGACGGGTCATTATTGAAAAACCTTTCGGCTATGACCTGGATAGCGCACAAGCCCTGCAAAGACGCATCAGTCACTATTTACACGAGGAACAGGTGTACCGAATTGACCATTACCTGGGTAAAGGCATGGTACAAAACGTATTAGTGTTCCGTTTTGCCAATGTCATGCTGGAACCCCTATGGAACCGCAATTACATCGACCATATCCAAATCACCCATTCGGAAAGCATAGGCATAGACAGCCGCGGCGATTACTACAATAGCGCCGGCGCGTTACGCGACATGTTGCAAAGCCATTTGCTGCAATTGCTGACTCTGGTGACCATGGAACCTCCCGTATCCATGGACGCTGAATCCCTGCGCGATGAAAAAGTTAAAGTATTAAAGTCTATCCGCCCTATCCCCAAAGAAGCCGTACACGCACAAGCTTTTCGCGGGCAATATGCCAAAGGCCATATCAATGGCGAAAAAGTCAACGGCTACCTGGAAGAAACCAATATACCGCCCAACAGCACCACCGAAACCTATGCGTCGATGAAATTGTATATCGATAACTGGCGCTGGCGCGGCGTGCCTATTTATATGCGTACCGGCAAACGCATGGCACAAGCGCAATCGACTATTTCGATTTGTTTCCGCCATCCACCCTTGCAGTTTTTCCGCGACACTAATGTACAATGTATGAACCCCAACTGGGTGCTGTTAGGCATACAGCCTGAAGAATGTATACGCATAGAAATGACCGTCAAAGAACCCGGTCTGGAAATGAACACACGCACCAGCAGCCTGGACGCCAGTTTTCGCAATTCCGATGAAAAAGCCATAGACGCTTATGAAGACTTGCTGCTGGACGTGCTTAAAGGCGACCGTTCCCTGTTCCTGCGCTTTGATGAAGTGGAGCATGCCTGGCGCATAGTCGACCCTATCCTGCAAACTTGGGCTATCGAGCGTGATTTTATCGCCACCTACCCTGCAGGTTCCTGGGGACCTGAAGACAGCCGATTATTTGATAAAGAAAGCCAATTCTGGCGCAGTTCCTTAACACCGGAGTGTAAATAAATGCAACAAACTAGCCATTGGCACCGATTAGAAACCGCCGATCAGGTTGCCAGCGCAGCCTGCCAACACATCCTTAAAGCCGCAGGGCAGGCGATTGCCGAACATGGCAAATTCAAGCTGGTGTTGGCTGGTGGCAGCACCCCAGAGAAAGTCTATGGCTTGTTGGCGCAAGCCGATGCAGACTGGGCCAACTGGGTGATATATTACGGCGATGAGCGCTGCTTACCTGCCGATGATGCTGACAGGAATAGCATGATCGCCTGCCGGACATTATTGGATAAGGTCGCCATACCGGCAAATCAAATTTTCACGATAGCCGCCGAACTCGGCAATGAGCAAGCTGCAACAGCTTACCGTCCTATCGTCGCCAGCGCCCTGCCCTTTGACATGGTGATGCTGGGCGTGGGCGAAGACGGCCATACCGCCAGCCTGTTCCCCGGCCATGTCCATAACGAAGACGAGCTGGTACATGCGGTTTATGATTCACCCAAAGCACCGCCCATGCGCGTTTCCATCAGCGCCAAAGCCTTAAGCGACACCCGAGGGCTGATGTTCCTGATTACCGGCAGCAATAAGCGGGAGATCGTCAAAGCCTGGCATGCGGGCCAAGCATTACCCGTCACCACCATTACTCCTGAGCATCCTGTAGACATTTATATTGATAGCGCTGCGGAGGCATAGCCGTCACTGCCATAATAATTTGATAGCCATCACAAACAGCAACAAGGAAAAATATCGTTTTAGCTTCGCTGCCGGGAGTTTGTTGGCCAGTCTTGCGCCTATCGGCGCCGTAAACATACTGCTCAAACCGACGCCAACAAATGCCGGCAAATAGATATAACCTAAATTCCATGCCGGCAAACCGGCGACATGCCAACCTAACAGCGCATAACTGACCGTTCCGGCAACCGCTATCGGCAAACCACATGCACCGGATACCGCAACTGCGTTACGCATGGGCGTTTGACCATGTACCAAATAAGGCACAGTCAGCGAACCGCCACCGATGCCTAGGATGGACGACAATAAGCCAATGATAAAAGCCGCTGCAAAGTCCATCGCTATAGAGGGCGAGGCCGCACCAGCTTTGGGTTTCACTTGTAATGCCATCAGTAGACCCACATAGCACAAAAATGCCACCAGCGCATAGCGTAACAGATCAGCGCTGATATACCCGGCAACAACGGCACCGACCGCTGCGCCGACCATAATCAACGGACTCAAACGCAACACCTTAGGCCACAGCACAGCACCCAATCGATGGTGCGCCAAGACCGAAGCACAGGCGGTCATAATAATAGTGGCCAATGACGTGGCGACAGCCATCAATAACACCGTTTCCGCCGGAAAGCCGTGAGCTGAAAATAAGAAAGCTAAAACGGGAACAATGACCACCCCTCCACCTATGCCAAACAAACCGGCCAAGAGTCCAGCGACCAAGCCTAGGGCGAGACTGGCTGCAAAAATATCTAGCATTTGTATTCCTTGGCCCCACACCGGAACCACATTGAAACGGTAACTACTGCTGCACTTGCCCGAAAAGAAGGATTTAACCCAACCCAGCGGTGTTGGCAACCCATCATCGCATCCCGCACGATAAATTGTTTTAACCCGGACATCGACTATCCATCACCCAAAGTGGCGCAAGCCGCTTCCGCCTTCGCCATAATATCTGCAATGAGCCGGTCATTGGTGAGCATCAACGGGTGGCATAGCGCACTGATACGTATGTTTTCAGCCTGTTCCCAGACCGAACTGACCGGCGGCAATATCATGGCATCAAACGGCGTCCAATAGGAATAACAGGTCACGCCATGCAATCGCCCCTGCCCATGTTCCAGTGAACGGATAAACTCGCTGCCTGGCCGCATTTGCTTAACCCCCAAACTAGCCGACAAATAAGCCAGCACGGTGCCATGATGCGGTGCAGCAATCGAGAAGAACTGGCTAACCCGCTTATAACCATCCAATTCCTGCAAATAATATCGCGCAATTAATCCGCCCATGCTGAACCCGACCAGGCCAATACCAGCCTCGCTATAGCCTAATTCTGCACTGATAATGGCCTGCAACTGCCGGGCCAGATATGCCAAACCCTTGCTGCCATTGTTGGGCGTCAAAGACGGCACTACGCAGCGGTGACCTTTTGTTTCAAAAGCGGCTTGCATGGTCTTGAACTTGCTGGAGGTGTCATAGATGCCGTGGATTAAAACGAAAATCATGGAACTTTCCCCTATAGACGCAGCTTGGACAAATATGCAGTTGACATTTTTATAACTCATGCCTATATAAAGGTATCCTTTAAGTATACCTAAGCACGAGGTGCGCCATGCCGCAAGAAAAAAATTATTTAACCGGTCTTCCAGTTGACGATGCGGTGCTGGTCGTGCTCGCAGGCATAGACCGGGATGTCGAGCGGGGCGAAGACACACTAATGTTCGGGTTCTGCTTAGTGATGCTATCGTCCACGTTCGCGCCGGTGGCGCCCCCAACTGTCCTACTGCCCTTAGTGGCGCTTACTTTTGCGATTTCTGCCGGCCTTGCCCGCAAAAATTACCATCGTATGGAACGCAAACTTTCCGCATCGTTGGCACAGCTGGAAAACCATGAACAAGCCATGTTCCGTCCACTAGCCTCTGTTTTTGCCGAACACCCCATGCCTCCCTTGGTGGACTCATTCAATCTGTTAAAAAATAGTAAACGGACGATAAACAGTATATTGGGCGGCATTCTGATCAACCCGCTATGGATGCCCATCCTTTATGTCATGGGCATGCAAATCTGCGAAGAAAAAAACCTCGGCTTACTCAACCGCGCGGTTATGGATATTGAACGCAAACTCCACTGAACACCCGCACTTGCCCTATGGCATCAACGAACTAAAGCATGAGTGGCTGACTCTTTTTCTTAAAATTTTAATTCAGTATCCACTGCCGATAGATTAATATGCCCAAGGCCTGCTATCTGCAGAGCTATTATTGACCATTCCCTAACCTGTTGCCCCTGAGTCATTTATGCAAAAATTAGCCCTATTCCCCCGATATTGCTCGTTGGTTTTCCTGCTCGCTTTATTAGCCACCTTGCAAGGCTGTTCATTTTCCGACAGTTCCAAAAGCATCTCCGATTCCAGCAGCTCAATTTTCAGTAGTCGCTCCTCGAATTCGGAAAGCGACAAAGCCTATAAGGACGAGGTTGCTGATTACACGGCGGCCTATCTTAAATCGTCAGCCGAAATCTCCGATTACAATGCTTTTTTAAAGGGGATAGGCAGCATCGCAGCTGAGCAAGGCATTAATAACTGGGGGGACTATCAAGCGACTTACGAAGGCATAGGCCAAGGCCTGCAAAAAGCCAAAGTCACTGGCGTTACTTTTGAAACCTACAAGAAAAATTTTGCCGGTTCGAATGTAGAAAAAATGCAATATATCCAACAGGGTTATGATGATTAATCATCTGCACAACCATCTTGAGTGTTAGCATTATTTTCAGCCCGCACCACATATTCTTGGCCCGCCAGTTGGTCATAGGTTTTTTCCGCATGCTGGCGCGGGCTGTTTTCTGGCTGCTTTTTTCAGGCCTTTATTATCCTGCGTATGCCGACAGCTTTGCATTTATTTATATCGAACCCGGCGAAGGCGATTCCAGCGGTGGTCACGCCGCCGTACAATTCGGCGATAAGGTCTATCATTTCCAACATGACAGTACCGGATTGATACGGCTCAAACGCCAAAACGCCACAGAATTCCAGTTCGGTTACCAATACTTGCAAAACCGTCCGCTACATGTATCCCATATTGCGCTCCGATCAGAAACCTATATCCGCTTAATCGAGCAATTCAAAACCACATTCTGGGCACAGCAAAGACAATTTGAACAACTGGATCAATTAAGCAATGATCGATGGTTGTTGCAATACTTGTTACGCATTAAGCGCCACCAAGTGCAAACCGACCCACAAACGGATGACGCAATGCGCTTAAAAGGCGTCGGCTTATTTTTTAACATTAATGACATACCGCCGAGTGACGCGCCATATCCACCCGCAAAACCATCGCCATCATTAACCCAGTTACGGAAAGACATCGGACAACACTACGGCGAACAATATCTCCAACAGCGCTTAGCCGACATGAATACCGCTATCCACCGATTAACCGCCGATAACTGGCAAACAACGCATGTCCCTTTGCTGTCAACCGACAAATTTCCTCAAGTCCGCTATGCGTTCAACGAAGCTTACCGCAATTTAGTGACAGATGCGTTGGCGATTTACGTGTTGCAACAGGCTAGGCCGCTGCGATCTGATGCGTGGGTGACCATACCCTTAGCGGAATCCCGGCTTAATGCCAAGGAGACGGCGCTATTGGATAGCATGCGGCAGCATCTGCACCGTAGCGTACTGGCTCTACTTCATTCCGACCGCCCTGACTGGGGTTATGCCTTACTGGTCAACCTAGCCAGATTAGCTGCCGTTGAGCGTACGCTAGAAACCCGGCACTGGGTTTTCGTTGATGATTTTAGCGACCAGGGCGAAACTATCGACGCCCCGCACACCGCACACCAGCTTTCGCAAATAAAAGCGCTGACCATCGACGCACAGCATAATCTACTGTTAGCCAGACGACAATTCAGCGCCGACCAGCACTACGCCGAAAGCCGCTACAGCAGTTTTGAAATGGCGGCTAACCGCTATATTGAACTATCGCAAGGCCAGCGCCCTATCCGTTTAAACGCTGAGGCGCCGCTACCATCCAAAAGTATCGAGCTACCGCTATGGCTAATCCCTGAATTATCGGAGCGACAAATCAGCGCGGCATTATTGCAGCTCGATCATTATCATCAACAATTGCTGGCTGAGCTACAACCACCCTATGCCTATAACCTGGTCAGCAAAAATTGCGTGACCGAACTATTCCGCACGATCCACCAAGCATTAGCTTTGCCACTGGAGCCAGACAGCCAGGGATTGCCGGTTAACCCAGCCAACATTATTAAACAGTTGGGCGGATATGTTGACGAAAACACCTATTTCATACCGGTTTTGGCCTATCATGCAGTTAACGACAGCTACCGGGTCACTGGCAAGCAAACCTTGTTGTCCTTTCGCCAGCAGCGCTTATTGCAACAAGACCATGAAGAAAATCCACTACTGGCTTCATTGCGGGAAACCAACACCTTAAGCTCCACACTGTACGGCTACAATCCCAAGGATGCGTTTTTTATTTTTTTCACCGATAACTATTGGCTGTTACGGCCTTTATTCGGCGCGATCAATGCGTCGGCAGGCGCAGGGCAAACGCTGTCAGGCCTAGCCACGCTACCCTTTGACGGCGGCAAAAGCCTGGCATCCGGCATTTCAGGCATGCTAATGAGCTTGCCCGAACTGGTTTTTGTCAACATCCGCAAAGGCAGCTACCCCTATTTGTCTTACCGTCAGTTTTTCAATGAGAACGGGATTAACGATCTGAAATAAGGGCTCAAAGAAGTTCAGATTCGCCAATTAAAGCATAGTGTGCACCGATGATGGTCAAATGACTTCCATCACCAAAAACGGCCCACCATAAGTTGACAGAAAATAGAACAAGGCCGAGATGACGCTACTAGCCGTTTTAAAGGAAAACACCTGCCTAAATATATAGCTGAGGATGGCCATATACCAAAAGATTAATAGCACCCCCAGATAAGTGGGGTATTCTTCATAGGGGGTCCCTTTTACAAAGACATCATATATCTCGACGCCTATCCCCAACGTCATCATAACGTTTTCACAAATAAAGACCGCTATCAGCAATTGCATGAACAGCGGCCTTTTGTTGGTCGCCAACACTAAGGCGGACAGTAATGACAACGCAACTATTGTCCTCATTGCCACTTCGAGGGTGGCATCGGCAGGATCGCTGATATTAGCTTCAACGATGATGCCTGAAACCAGATAAAACAACACGCATTTCCATAAAAATGAGCTTGAAGGGTGCAAATCAATGGGATTATTGGTAAACCAGCACAGCTGGATATATTGTATTAATAATGGCATGGTTATTAGCGTTAGTCGGTATAATGAAATATTAATAGGCATTTGAACGGAGGCTTGCTAAGCAACCCGTTGTAAAGCGCATTATGGTAACTGCCTAGGCCTGAGTTTCCAACTGTTGAAACTACACACTGATATTTTTAGTGGCACGATAAAAACTTTTCACTTAACTAGGAATAACGCGATGAACACTCAAGAACTGTGCAAAGTATGGGATCTCCCGCTGAGAATTTTTCACTGGCTGCTGGTGGCCGGATTTTTCGTAGCCTACCTGACTGAAGACGATTTATTGACCATTCATGTATGGGCCGGTTATGCCGTCTTCGGTTTATTGCTGTTCCGGTTGGTTTGGGGATTTATCGGCAACCCATATGCCCGATTTGCTAACTTTGTATGTCCGCCAGCTGATGCAGTCCGCTATATAAAAGATCTGGCCGCATCGAAAGCCAAACGCTATATCGGCCATAATCCCGCTGGTGCGGCCATGATCGTCTTATTGCTGCTCAGTCTGCTGCTGACCACGCTCACGGGATTTGCCGTTTATGGCACAGATCAGGGTGCGGGGCCGTTAGCCGGCATAGAGCTAGGCAATGAAAAACTGTGGGAGGAAAGCCATGAATGGTTAGCTAATTTCACACTGATATTGGTTGCTGTGCACGTCCTGGGTGTGGCCGTTGAAAGCTATATACACCGTGAAAATCTGGCAAAAGCGATGTGGCATGGCTATAAAAAACCGTCCGACCAATAGCACGGACAAGCCTATGACGGCTACAAGGCAATCCGCCCGCTCTTCATCCGGCACCGAAAACTTCATTGCGGCCTTAAGCCTGATCGGCATCATCTGGTATCTGGTATTGCACTACGCATTAGATAGCGGGCAGGAAAGCTACACGCTAAGCTTAACCATTTCATTGACCTCGACAGTTTCAAGCCTGTTCCAAAACGACTTGACGTTGCCGGTGACCGTCGGTCAACTGCCATTGCTAGCCGTGCTGATATTGGGCGGCGTCCCGCTTGTTTATCAGCTTGCCGTAAAGCTGACACAAGGTAATTTTGGCGCTGATTTGCTGGCAGGCGTCTCTATCATAACCGCTGTGTGCCTTGGTGAATATTTGGCAGGCAGCTTGGTCGTGCTGATGCTGTCCGGTGGCGCAGTCCTGGAATGTTATGCGGTGCGTAAGGCATCGTCAGTGCTTGAAGCCTTGGCAAAAAGGATGCCGTCCGTCGCACATAAAAAAGCGACCGACAAGCTGATAGATATTGGCACCGAACAGGTCGTCATTGGCGACACCTTATTCATACTTCCGCACGAAATTTGCCCTGTTGACGGCACGGTACTGGAAGGGTCCAGCACCATGGACGAGTCTTTTTTAACCGGCGAACCCTATCTGATGTCGAAAACCAGCGGCTCATCGGTCATATCCGGCGCCATCAACGGCGACTCGGCATTGACTATCCGCGCCGACAAACTGGCGGTCGACTCCCGTTATGCAAAAATCATGGATGTCATGCAAACATCCGAGCAACATCGCCCCAAGCTGAGACGACTAGGCGACCAACTCGGAGCGTTTTACACACCATTGGCAGTGCTCATTGCCCTTATCGCCTGGGCAGCCAGTGCTGATGTCGAACGTTTTCTGGCCGTGTTGGTAATTGCCACACCCTGCCCTCTATTGATCGGCATACCGGTCACCATTATCAGCTCCATTTCACTGGCTGCACGCCGTGAAATCATCATCAAAAACCCGACTATCCTGGAAGTCATAGGCACTTGCCGCACCGCTATTTTTGATAAAACCGGCACGTTGACTTATGGGCGACCATCACTGACTGCCCTGATTCCCGGCAAGACTCATACTGAACGGGAAGTGCTGGCTTTAATCGCAAGTTTGGAGCGCTATTCCAAGCACCCTTTATCGGGCGCTATTGTTAAAGCCGCAGAGAAAGCCGCGCTGTCCCTGCTGAACGTCACCAATATAACCGAATTACCCGGTGAAGGACTTAGCGGCATTGTGGCGGGCCGACTGGTGCAAATCACCAGCCGTAAGAAGTTTATCGGCCAATATCCAGACGCGGCCAATGAATTGCCTCCGGTCAGCAGCGGTTTGGAATGTATCGTGCTGGTGGACGGCCAGTATGCCGCAAGCTTGCAATTCAGGGACGAAGTGCGTACAGACAGCTCATCGTTTATCAATCATTTGCGGCCTAACCATCTTTTTGACAAGGTTATGCTGGTATCGGGTGATAGAGAATCAGAAGTCCGCTATCTGGCTGAGCGAGTCGGCATCCAGCATGTGTATTTTAGCCAAAGCCCCGAACAAAAGCTGGAATTGGTCCGCAAGGAAACCCTGGTGGCAAAAACCGTATTTTTGGGGGATGGGATTAATGATGCGCCAGCCTTAACAGCGGCGACCATCGGCATTGCCTTTGGTCAAAACAGCGATATTACCGGCGAGTCGGCGGATGCCGTTATCATGGACAGTTCATTACAAAAAGTTGATGAGCTGTTTCATATCGGCGCACGTATGCGAAAAATTGCCCTGCAAAGCGCTATCGGCGGCATGGCTTTGAGCCTAATCGGCATGCTGTTCGCAGGGTTGGGTTACCTGAGCCCGGTAGCCGGGGCGGTTGCACAGGAAGTTATTGATGTATTGGCTGTGTTAAATGCCTTGCGAGCAGCGGTCCCGCCTAAAACACTGTCCGATTATTAACGCGTTGTATCGCAGGTTTGCCCATACCCATTCATTACAACACAGCAGGCTATATCGCCAAGGCATCCATCAGGTCGATCATAAACTCCATTTCTTCGTCTTCAACAGTAACCCAGGCATCAAAACCAAGGCTTTTTACGACATGTTTGCCTTTTTCATCCTGATTCATCGTCACTAGCGAATGCTGGATATCGTCTCTCCGAGACGCCAGTTTGGGGCCTATCATTAAAGTATGGTGGATGACGCTGATTTGGCTACGCACCAAGACCTTAAGCTTGCTTTTAGTGATATTCGACAAATCATCATAAGCTTCTGCGAAAAAAACACCCACATCGACATTGCCTTGCAACAATTGCTTCGCTATCAAAATATATGAATCACACATAAGCGCCCGGATATTGCCGGCATTCAAATCCCCTGCTTCCAGCAACATCATGCCTATCATACTGACATCAGGAGCTTCAGGCAGAGCAACCTTGATTCCAGACGATAAATCGCCAATATCAAGGGCGGGATAATCGCCATGTACGGCAATAATCGCTTCGTCTGAAACACCGGCAGCTTTAACCAACGGCAAAAAACCCTTTTTCCGCACCAACACAGCAGCATCGAAAGGGTTGGCGTAAATTAAATCAACTTGATCAGCTTCAATAGCACTACCCAGCTTTTGAAAACTATCATACAGTTCCAAGTGGATGGCTTCATTGCTGCGCCGTTGCAGCCAGGTATTGAAAATATACCAACCGGGAAGATGTTCGGGGGAAAAATCTGGGCTAACGGTAAACTGATACGGCATAATGTTTCCTGCCTTACAACGTCGGGTAAAGCGTTATGCACTCGTTTACTTTAATTCGTGAGGGTTTTCGCCGCACTGAGGTATAACTCACTACTTTACCCTGCCTGATATTGGGTATAACCGTGGCTTTGACCCAATAATAGCCGCCGTCCTTGCGTAAATTTTTAACAAATCCCTGCCAGTGCTCGCCTCTATTCACAGTATCCCATAAATCCTTAAATGCAACGGCAGGCATATCGGGATGCCTTAATATTGAGTGGGGCGAACCAATTAATTCGTCTTCGGTATAAGCGGACATTTCAACAAACGCTTTATTGACATGAGTAATAACGCCAGTTATATCGGTTGTGGAAACAATCAGCTTACCATCAGGATAAGGCGTTTCAATCTCCGTATACAAAACTACCCTGCGTAAACCGCCGTACAAATTCAGAATTGTTTCCTTATAATCACCAACGATATCTTTTACTTCCATGTCATGCATCATAATGCATCACCGATAATGAGAGGTGTAGATTACAAAAAATCAGCGATGCTTGTTGCTGCACGCTTTACGTCAAGGAAAATCAAGCCTAATTTGGCATTAGGCTTCGCCAACACCGTTAGCACCGACTCCGAACCTGCATAAGTCATCAAGACATAGCCATTAGCACCTTTAATCAAGACCTGCTCTAATGTTCCTCTAGCCAATTCCTGAGCCGTCCTATCACCGAGTGACAACATTGCCGCACTCATAGCTCCAACCCTATCCTCGTCCATGGATGCCGGCAAAACCGATGCTATCATCAAACCATCAGTTGATATGATGCCTGACGCCTCAATATCTGCCGATGTACCATTAAGTTCTGTCAATACAGAAGTCAACATATTTGCACGCATACTAATGTCCTCTTTTTCTCTTTAAAAATAGTGTGCCAACGTTCAAACTAACCCTCCTTTGCAGCATAGCGTATGCTTAATGCCCAAACCAGAGAAACAAACTCCGGCTGATTAAAATGAGGTATCCCATAAATTGCAATGACAAACCGGTTGTTGGCTATAAATAAAGGCCAAAATCCGACATCACTGTTTCCGAAAACATCGACTATCGCCCAGGCATGGCTGGTCAACCCCATATTATTAATTAATAAACCCGCCCGGCGTTCATGAACGGTTGCGATTTCTGCGCTCAAAGCCGACAACTCTTCGGCAACTTCATGAGGAAAACCATGGGTGGCAAGATAAAAACCCTGTTTTTCAGCCAGTAAGACTTTACCGTTTTCTGAAACTTTACTTAACAAGCCTGGCAAAATATCTTCCAAAGACCCGCTAGGATACTCTAATACTGAGTGCAACCCCTGGACCCAACGTAGTTTTTGGCAATGGTGCAGCAATTCCAGACATTTTTCTTCATCATCACTAGCCATCAACCGTTGTAAATTTTCAAGGTTAAGCGCTTGCGTTTCAGGTTGTTGCAGTAACTTTCTTAAGAATTGCCGGGGCTTGTCGGTTTCTAACGAAGAAACCGCATAATAAGCCCCTGCGGGCGTAGGATGTAAATAAAGCCCTTCCGTTAGCGTATATTCACTGCTCATTCTTACTCCTCTAAGCCAGGATCTAATGAATACAGTAACGCTTGGATCAATAAGGAAACATCGTTTTTCACTCTAGCATCAACTGCAAAAACCGGCGGTTTTAAACCCATGCCCAGCAGTTGAATATGATAATCATCAATGGTCGGCTTGCCACTCAAATCCATTTGCGTCACACCTATTGCCACTGTCGTATCGGCGATAAATTTATCGAACGTATCTAAAAAAAACCGCATATCTTGGAAAGGATCCGCCCTAGTGTTATCCAACAATAAAACCAAGCCTATCCCGCCCGTCACCAAAATATCCCACATAAAATCAAAACGTTCTTGCCCCGGCGTACCATAAAGATGAAGTTTTTCCCCACCAGGCAAATTCATAATCCCATAATCCATGGCTACCGTTGTCGAAGCCTTTCTGAATTTGGTCATATCACTGGCAGAAGCATCTGTTTTTATCGGCGGGACATCACTGATGGAATTGATCGCTGTCGTTTTCCCGGCCCCCACGGGGCCGGTAAAGATAATTTTATATTGACTCATGTTATATTTATTCCGCTATGCTTTCTTGCCACGCAATACACTGAGAATCCGACTCAGCAAGCCTTGGTTTTTGTTTGGTTTGATTTCAGGTGACTGCACTAAAACATCGGCTTCTCTTTTTACTTGACCAGCCAAACCCAATGCAGAGGCTGCACTAATAAATACAAAGACGTACTGGGGCTTAATATTAAGGACTTCAGCAACATTGCTTAACGTTCTTGGCCCTTGGATCAATAGCGCCGCAATACGCAACGCATGGGGGGTAACTAACAAGCGTGTAAAATTAGGCCAGTTTTTCAGATAAACCGGTTGGGTAATATCTATGCTTATCGGATAACGTCCTTTTGATGCCCAGCAAGCCACTTTCCAGATAAACCCATCCATACTGTAAAACCTTTCCAGTGCCCTTTCTGCTGCGGATGCTTCGGGGCCCAATGGGGTTATAGACATTTTTGAGCCTAACGTATTGGTTATAGCCAATCCTGCAAAAGCCCTCAGTTGGCTTTCATCAACATCAAGCCAGACTTCGTCACTTTGAGGAAAAATGATCAGCGGATTCCAGCCTGAATTCAATTGCCTTATTTGCCCTTTTGACCGGCTCACCTTAAAGGCGGAATCAACATAGCCTTGAAAATATTCTTTAGGGTTATAGTGCGCCTTAGCGAATTGTTTGGGGTCATTAACATCTATACCCGTAAGGCTGCCTATGAAAGCACCAAAACCTTTTTCATTTAGCTGCATTGCCGCCTGATGCTTAGAGGTTTTATTTTGCTCGTCGGTATTTACATATTTCTTAAGCTTTGGACTTTCCGGTTGGACGTGGATGCTGTCTGCGGCTTTATCGGCCTGCTGACCCGTCAAAGGAGCCGCTTGGCTTGCAACATTTTTTGTCTTGTCGTAGAACAATTGCCTCGCCTTAGCTATTGCCGCTAACATATCATCCGTCTTCACCGGCTTTTTGATGGCCAGCACATTGGCCAGCTTATTGTCGTTTAGCGACAACACAATAATAGGCCTCTGCGACTCCTTTTCCAGATACTCGGCAAGTAACTTTTGCCCATTAACCACATCAGCATCAAAAATATCACACTCTGCATTGTTTTCATTGACAACAATAGCAACGCCCTTGCAGGGGCCTTGCAAATACATCGACATCATTTTATAGCTGCGTCCATCCATCCCATGCAGTGCAACTTTTAATGGATTTTTGTTTTTATCCATCGCTGTTTCGGCCTTTAAAATAAATATTTAATTCTGTCCATTCATCGATCAAATCGCATCCTAATTGGGTCAATTCCGCTAACATTTGATTGAATCCTGTTGAGTCACGTGTGGATTGATAAAAGGCTAATAATTCATGATGAATATCCAGCCTTGTCGGCTGATCCAAAATAGCCATTTCAAGCACCTGCTTTGCCTCCTCCAATTGGCTGAATTCAATGTAGTCGCGCGCCAATGCTAAAGGATCATAGTCATGCTGGACTTGTTTTTTAAGCTGCATGACCAAATTGTTGGCGCCCACCAAACCTCTGGTAAAAATTGAATATTGGTTACCAGGCAATAGATTAATGTCAGCATGCTCGTCTTTTAAATATTTTTTGAGCACGTCAAATTGATCAGCGTTGAGCCGGGGTTTTGCACCCATTACGATGCGCCAGCTGATTGCCTGACCCCGTTTGTTTAAAACAAACAAAAAATCAACGATAGCAGCAAAAAGCTGTTCATTCAAATTCGCATGAAAACAGTAATAAATACGCTGTACATGGGCGAGAAGATGTTTGGGTTTCCTGGCAATCCGAAATACCCATTTTTCTAAAAAGTCATTATAGTCGAAGGCTTCCGGACTCCAGAGCATTTCTATATTCGATAACGAAAAAGAATGGGTCTGTATCCCTGGCAATTCCGTAACATTTTCACTGCTGCGAATAATCAAATTGTTATCAATGCTCATGAATTTGCTTAATGGCTTAGAGAATAGCTGTAAATTATCATTTTACAAGCTGCTTGACTAATAAAATTCACCCCGCCGTTGCCCAAGCACGACCTATGCAGCAAAATATTCAAGGCTAAATCTGTGCACACTGTAAAATACACCCCTTCTTTTTAACATATCCCTATCATGGAGCCATTATGAACCAAGACAGCATAAATCTGATACAACAATACTATACTGCCTTTAACAACGCCGATATGGACACTTTCCTGAGCCTGCTCACCGATGATGTCATACATGACATCAATCAAGGCAAGCGGGAAATAGGCAAAGAAGCGTTTACCCAATTCATGGCCTGCATGAATTACAACTACAAAGAACAGCTGGCCGACATGGTCATAATGGCCACGGCCGATGGTAACCGGGCTGCCGCTGAATTTATTGTGCTGGGCGAATATATTAAAACGGACGAAGGCTTGCCGGTTGCAAAAGGCCAAAAATACCGTTTACCGGCAGGCGCTTTTTTTGAAATCCGTGACCGCAAAATTGCCCGCATCACTAACTATTATAATCTGCAGGACTGGATTGCCCAAGTTGGCCAATAAACCGGCAATAACGCTTCGCTCAGCGCAAAGGCAGCAACGGTTATACATGAGATAGCTCGCGTTCTGCCATATGGGTTGGATGATTTGAAAAATCCAACCCACTATGCCCATCATGTAGATGTTTACGGGTACAGCGCGAGCGTGTTTAAAGCCAGCGTTTCCTCAAAACCAAACATCAGGTTCATAGACTGCACGGCCTGGCCCGATGCGCCCTTGACCAGATTATCGATCACTGACAACACGACCGCAGTCTGTCCTCCCTGGGGTTGGCATACGGAAATCTGGCAATGATTGCTGCCGCGCACATTGCGCGTATCAGGGTGCGAGCCTTGCGGCAACACATCCACAAACGGTTCATTACGGTAACGGCGCTCATATAGCATCTGGACATCAGCCGCATCACCATGCAACTGCCCATATAAAGTGGCATGGATTCCGCGTATCATCGGAGTCAAATGCGGCACAAACGTCAGCGTAACTGGGCTGCCCGCCGCCTGTGCAAGTCCCTGGGTGATCTCCGGTAAATGCCGGTGCCCGCTTGCGGCATAAGCTTTAAAACTCTCGCCCGTTTCACTCATCAGCATAGCCAGTTCGGCTTTGCGGCCAGCACCGCTGACCCCGGACTTAACATCGGCGATCAAATGCCTTACATCAACCAAGCCGCTTTCAACCAAGGGCAAAAAACCTAATTGCACGGCAGTGGGGTAACATCCCGGACAGGCGATTAAATCTGCCTGCTTAATCGCCTCACGGTTGACCTCGGGCAAACCATAGACCGCCCGCCGTATCAAATCGGGACAGGCGTGCGCCATGCCGTACCAATGACGCCATTGTTCCGCATCCTGTAGTCTGAAATCGGCCGAAAGGTCAATGACTTTTACCCCCCGTTCCAGCAGCTCTTCCGCCATTAGCATCGCTGTGCCATTCGGCGTGGCAAAAAAAACCACATCACACTGCGCTAGCCGCGCTGTATCAGGCAAGCTGAACACAATATCGATGTGTTTTCGCAAGCTCGGATACAAAGCATCTACCCTTAAACCGGCATCCGTGCGTGACGTCACCACAACAATCTCAACCTCTGGATGCAGCGCTAAAATCCGTAATAGTTCAACTCCGGTATAACCTGTCCCACCTACAATACCTGCGCGAATCATCTTTTATCCTACTGGCTCATTGTTTATAAAAATAACCAGCGCATATAATACCTGCATCCTGTTTTTTTTACCGAACTCACTATGCCATTGACATGATGCGCGTTATTGAAATAGAAGACCATGTACTAAAACCCAGTGAACGTGCCATCCCGGTGCCTACGGAAGGCGAAGCCCTGATCCGGGTCGTAGCGGCTGGCATCAACCGCCCCGATGTCATGCAACGCCAAGGTTTATACCCGCCGCCGCCCGGCGCATCCGATATACCCGGACTGGAAGTCGCAGGCACTATTGTGGCACTAGGCACGGCAGTCACCTCTTTACAAATGGGCGATAAGGTTTGCGCGCTAGTGGCCGGTGGCGCATACTCAGAATATTGCCTAGCTTCGGCAGCCTTATGCCTGCCCATACCTAAAGGCCTGTCATTCATTGAGGCTGCGGCACTGCCGGAAACTTTTTTCACGGTCTGGAGCAATGTGTTTGACCGGGGCGGCTTATTAGCAAACGAAACCTTATTGGTGCATGGCGGCAGCAGCGGCATAGGCACGACCGCGATACAACTGGCTAAAGCCTTTGCTGCCAAAGTCATCATCACGGCAGGGTCTGAAGCCAAATGCAAATTTTGCCTCGCACTGGGTGCCGATGCCGCCATCAATTATAAGGAGCAAGACTTTGTTGAAGAAACCAACCGGTTGACAGGTGGTAAAGGTGCCGATGTGATTCTTGACATGATAGGCGGCGACTATTTTCCGCGTAATCTACGCTGCATGGCGATTGATGCCAGACTGGTGCAAATTGCGCTGCAACGCGGCGTTAAGGCCGAAATCAACCTGTTAACTATCATGCTGAGGCGCTTAACGGTTACCGGCTCCACATTAAGGGGCAGGGACAATGCGTTTAAAGCAGGCATTGCCGACCGGCTATACAAAAACGTCTGGCCCTTATTGGCAACAGGCAAAATCAAACCCGTCATTCATTCCATTTTTAGGCTGGAGCATGCTGCCCTTGCCCATGACCTCATGGAAAGCAGCGAACACATAGGCAAAATTATCTTACAGGTATGACTAGATGAACTACACAACGCTTGTTTCTGCCGCAATACTACAACAAAACCTGGACAATCCTGACTGGATTATTGTTGATTGCCAATTTTCCTTAAACAATGCCGATGCCGGGGGTTACGCTTACCGCCACGGCCATATACCCCATGCCCGTTATGCACATTTGAACCTTGATTTGTCATCTGCGCTTACCGGCTACAACGGTCGCCACCCGCTACCCGACTTTAGAGCCCTGGCAAAAAAAATAGCGGACTGGGGCATCAGCAACCAGAGCCAAGTGCTTGTTTATGATGATGCCAACGGTGTGTTTGCCGGACGCTTGTGGTGGCTATTGCGCTGCCTGGGACATACCAATGTCGCCGTACTGGATGGCGGCCTCAGTTATTGGCGACAACAGGGTTTGCCGGTCACCACGACATTACCGGACATCAAGCCCGCGCCTTTCAGGGCTTATCTGGACAGCACAAACTGGTTGACAGCACAGGCTGTGCAAAACCGTTTGGCGCAAAAAAACATCTGTCTGATCGATGCCAGAACACCTGAACGTTACCGAGGTCAACAGGAACCGATAGATCCTATTGCCGGACATATACCCGGTGCGTTAAACCGACCCTTTCAACTCAATCTTGCCGGTAACGGTTTATTTTTATCCGCCCAACAGCTACAGGCACAATTTCAGGCATTAATAGCTAAAACCGCAGCCGAGCAGGTTGTCCATTACTGCGGCTCCGGCGTAACGGCTTGCCATAACCTATTGGCTATGGAACACGCCGGATTAAGAGGCGCTAAATTGTATGCAGGCTCATGGAGCGAATGGATTAGCGATAAAAACCGAGCCATCGCCGTAATAAACACTATAATTAACCGATAAGCCGACTCTTCCTTGAATTATCCATTTTGCGGTCACTTTAACGCCAGACGTTTTTCGGAATAAACATGTCATTCCTGCCAGCTTTCTTAAAAAACAAGAAAAATCCACCGCCAGTAAACAACCTTGTTTCTGAAAACATTTCTGTAGAACGGTTAAAGGAACTTATTCCAATCAGAAATTTTAACAGTGAAAAACTTGAAGCATTTGCGACTAACCTGAAATCAGAAATGCACCTAAAAGGCTCAATCTTGTTCCATGTTGGCGAGGAAACCGACTCCGCCCTGTACCTGTTGAAGGGCATCATTACACTTTCGGATGATGCCGGCAAGACTTATGAAGTGCAAGACGGCACCGCAAAATCAAGATTTCCGCTGTGTAGCGGCGCCAAACACACTACCACAGCCTTAGCCGAAACCGATGTCAGCTTATTACGCGTTTCACAAAAAATCATGGCCAGCAGAAGTGCCGCAAACAACCACTTTTCACAAATCATCATCCCCGACGAACTGGCATCCAACCCACTGCTGCAATCATTTGCCGAACATTATGCTAACGAAAAACTGGAGATACCCACCTTACCCGACATCGCGGTTAAATTGCGTAATGCCATACAGCAGGATGTTAGTGTTGTTGAGGCCGCGAAAATCATCCAACTGGACCCGGTCATGTCCGCTAAACTCATTGAGCTGGCCAACTGTCCATTATATGTTTGCGCCTCCCCTGCAAAATCATGTTTTGAAGCGATTAACCGTATTGGCTTAAACGCCACCCGCAATCTGGTCATCAGCCTCAGTATCCACCACATCTTCAAGAGCCGCTCGCCGCTGGTCAAAAAATTTCTGGACAAGATCTGGAAACAAAGCATCTATATTTCCGCCATCAGTTTTGTCCTGGCAAAAACATCTAGACAAGCCAATCCGGAGGAAGCCCTGCTCGCAGGGCTTATCTGCGACCTGGGCGCAGTGCCGTTTCTGCATTTCGCGGATAATCTGCCGAAAGATTATTACACCGAAGCCGAACTGACCAGCGCCTTAGCCTGTGTTAAAGGGCCTATAGGCTACAAGATACTGCTGGAATGGGGATTTTCAGAGGACTTCATTAAAATCCCGATTTACTCGGACGACTGGTATCAGAACAGCAGCGAAGAACTCAGCCTGACCGACATCGTTGTGCTGTCCCGCCTGCATAGCGATATGGGCCGCACCGACTTAACCAACTTGCCGGTCATCACCTCTATCCCTGCCGCCAGTAAATTAAAGAACTACACGCTGTCACCGGAATTATCGCTAAACCTACTGCATGACGCCAAACAACAAATTAACGAAGCTTTAAAAGCTTTTTCTACTTAGCAACAGGCGACCAATGCTGATACATCCAGCTTAGTTAGCTTGTACTTCATGTAAAAATAAAGGCGTGCAGCCTTCCTGGAAAACGAATGACTAAACAAACCCCAACTCTTGCACAACCGGAATATATCGTCGGAATAACCCAACACTGCTTATATGTCCTCGCTACCGCCAGCGCACCTTTGGCACCACAACACACGGGACAGCATCGTGAATATTTACCCTTACAATGGCTAGCAAACCGGACAGCCTTTTTCCAACAGGTCTTGCAGGGACGCAACCTATTGATGAATTCCGACTTCGGCGAATACCTAGGGCAGCACATATCCGGCTGGGAAAGCGAAACTGATGGCGTCGCCTCCGTGGGTGTGGATTTTTCCGATAAATGGCGGTTGGCCGATGGTCACACGGCGTTCATTTTCGCTCCTGCCGAAGCACCGCGCCCAGTTTTACGCTTGGCAGAAGCTATCCCGCTGATTACTGACCTGGCTTCCAGCAAGGCCTTGAATTATCGGCTTTCAGGCTTTTTCGGCACCCATCGGGCCGACGGCATCATCACTATCGAATTTTTCGACGCCGATAACCTTAGTTTAGGCAGTGAAGTTCTCCGCATTCCCCAATCGGATGAGCATCTAGGCGGATTATTGCCGGAAAATTACCAATATAAGCAATGGGATGTACAACCTATACAGGGCGCGACCCAGGCCAGCCTGGCTTGCAGTCTCGGCGCTTATACGGGTGGTGGTTCGCCGGACAGCTTTCTGTTTGCCGCCCACCTGTATTTTGGCGTTGCTGATACAGCCCATCCATCGGCCTGGACACCGTATTCAGCAGGTGCATATGAACTTAGCAGCCATGGCCAAAACCATGCGTGGAAAGCCTTTGGCATTGCCTTGTTGCCGCAAACCGACAACAAACAAAAAATCTCCATCACCATCGGTGACAAAAAACATTCATTCGTACCAGAAAATGCCGCCATCCCTGAGTACCTAAAAGCTATCAATGCCCTCATCCAGAATAGGGATAGACTGTTCGACCCCCAGTTTTATGCACAATCCAGCCATGATGCACTGAACATTTACGAAAGCCATGCCCTGCAGGAACATTACCAAAGTATAGGCTGGCGGGTTAACCGTTCGCCATCGCCATATTTTGACCTTGCCTGGTACCGTGTCAATAACCCGGAAGTGATCGCCCAAGACATAGACCCTTTACAGCATTTTATCAACACCGGCAGTGCGGCGCACCGCTCTCCGCACCCGTTGTTCGATGCCCAGTGGTATTATCAGACCTATCTGGCTCATGACCATCCAAGCGCACAACCGTTGTTCCATTATCTGGATGACGGCTGGCGGCAGGGCTATCATCCCCACCCCCTATTTTGGACGCGCTGGTATGAAAAGGCCTACCTGGGCAAAAACGCCGGAAAAATAGATCCTTTCTATCATTTCCTAACCGAAGGTTGGCAAAACAATAATAACCCCAACCCATTGTTCGACACGGCATATTATCTGCAAGAGCATGCGGCAAAGAGCCGCATTGAGCCGGATCCGCTTTCGCATTATATCCATGTCGGCTGGCGCGAAAATTTTCAGCCGCACATTCTGTTTGATCCTACTTATTATGCCATGCAAAGTGGCTATAACATCCAGCTAGCCCAGCGCTCGCCATTGGCGGACTTTTTCGCAACCGAAAAGGTTGTCAGCCCACATCCGTTGTTTGACGTTGACTTTTACCGGGAACAGGTGGGAGACGGGCTTGCACAGCACCCGTTAATCGACTATCTGGAACGCGGCTGGCAGGGCGACATAGATCCCAATCCGATGTTTTCCAAATCTTTTTACTACAAGCATGCACAAGGCCTGGAGAAACAGCACACCGATGCCTTAATCCATTACCTGGAAAGCGGCTGGAAGAAAAACCAGACCGTACACCCCCTGTTCAACGCCAAGTATTATCTCGAACAAAATACCCATGCTCACGGCTGCATTCCGCTGCAACACTATCTTATGCAGGGCTGGCATAAAGGCTACAACTGTCGTCCTAGCGAAGACGCCCGTGAGCTTATCCCCAAAAAACTGCCCGATACCCGGATCACGCTTTGCGTACCGGATGACCGGCTGTTAGCGCCAATAAACAGCGTTAATTCAGCCGAAAATCCCCGTATCGGTGTTTTTGCACATATTTTTCACGTTGATTTGACCGCTGAAATGATCACGGCGAGCAACAACATTCCTGATAACTGTACGGTATTTATCAGCACAGACACGCTGGTTAAAATGCGCGGGATTAACGACGTATGCCAAATGTTGTCACGGCATCCGTTCGAAATACGCATACTGCCCAACCGGGGACGTGATATTGCGACGATGGTCTGTGGCTTTCGTGACCGTTTTCAAGAAGTCGATTATGGTGTGCATATCCATTCCAAACGTTCCAGCCATTTTGACAGCGCATTTGCAGACGGCTGGCGGCGGCATTCAATCGAAGGCAACCTGGGCAGCCCCGAATTGGTCCGCAATATCCTGGCGTTATTGTCCGATGAACGCATTGGCGCCTACGCACCGGAACATTACGACCCGATACGTCCGCTAATCCAATGGACAGGCAATTTTTCAACGGTAAAAAAATTGCTGGAAATGTGTTCTGAAGATATTTCCAAAGAACATAGCCTGGACTTCCCTTCCGGCTCGATGTTCTGGTTTAAGACCAAAGCGCTTAAACCCTTGCTGAGCCTCAACTTGCGCCCCTATCATTTTGAGGCCGAAAAAGGGCAAACCGACAACACCCTGGCCCATGCTATCGAACGCAGTTTTTTTTACTTCGTGGAAATATCCGGCCATGCCTGGATAATCGGCGAGAAAGTCAGCGGCATAGCCGCAGAACGTGCTGTCGCGACACTTGCGGCATACCAGGGGCCTATCGCAAACTTAGCCAACCGTTTATTCCCATGCAACCGCGAATTAGGCGGTTTGCGCCGCTATTTCGGCCAATGCACGCGGTTTCTGGTGCACCCCAGTTTAATCGAAAAACCCCGGATAAACCTGCTCATTCCCACGCTGAATCCCGGCCAAGGCCATATCGACACGGGCGCGGCGCTGGCCTTGTTTGCCGTTATCAGGCAAACCCTGGGGACGAGCTACGATGCGCGTATCATCACCACCGATGTCTCACCGGAACTGTTATCCCTGCTGCCAGAAGGCTACCAAGCCGGCACACCGGTAACAAAAGACCAGCTGGATGTTGATGTCGTCACCGATGCGGCGCAACGCTTCCGCTACCCGTTCCTGGTGCGTAACAACGATATATTCATAGCGACAGCCTGGTGGACGGCATTAAATACGCTGGACATACTCAAGCAGCAGAACAGCTTGTTCGGCGAACGCCAGCGTGCTTTTGTCTATTTTATCCAGGATGTCGAATTCAGTTTTTATCCCTGGTCCAGCCAATCTGCGTTGGCCGAACAAACCTATCGCCATCCCGACAAGATTATTCCTGTGTTCAATACCGACAGGGTATTTGATTATTTCAAACGCAACGGGTATTTCAGCAGCGGCCATGTTACGTACCCGCAGATGGATCCTGCCCTCAAGGCCGCCATCAGCTACAACACGCCCAAAGAAAAAATCGTTTTGGTGCATACCCGTCCGCATATTGAAAGACAAGGCTTTCCGTTTATTGATGTGCTGCTCCAGGCCATTATCGCCGCCGATCCGGTATTTTGGTCGGCATGGCAGTTTCTGGCCATTGGCGACCACATCGACAACCATACCTTTAAAACCTGCCCGACTATAGCCGTGTTGGGGCAGCTTCCGGTGCAACAATATGCCGAACTGGCCTCCAAGGCGGCGCTCGCCGTTTCATTGATGGTATCGCCCCATCCCAGCCAAGCGGCCTTGGAAATGGCGGAAGCGGGTGTGTTGGTGTTGACTAACGGCTATGCCGGTAAAGACCTTTCCGGCTTGCATGACAATATCTCAAACTTTGATCTGTTTGACATAGACAGCGTAGCCGGACAATTCAGGGCAATGGCAGAACGCTGGTCTGCACAGCCGGACATAGGCTGGCAGGGGAAACCAAGGGTCGCCTGGTTTTACGGTAAGAGCGGCAATATGCAAGAAGTCGGTGAGGCTGTCGCCGGGCAAATCAGCGCCAAGCTGTTTCCGGGTAGCCCTCAGGCCGATTAATCAAGCCGCCGACGAGCGAGCGCGTTGATGTGGGCTGCTGAAAAACTGCCCACACACAACCCATTAATGTCGTTATTGATAAAGCCCGCGGCTGTTATCCATATCGCCAGTCTGCCCATACAACAAAGGTTCGCCCTGCTTGAGCGTGGCGGCGGACAGCACCTGGCAAATCGCTATTTTATGATCACCGGCATCGGCATAATGGCAGACCTCACAATCAAAATATGCCAGACTAAGTGACAATATCGGCGCACCGGTTTTATCTTGTTGCCAGGCGAACCCCGCCATCTTATCGGCAATGCCTGGACGACCAAAATGCTCGGCAATCGCGAACTGGTCCCGCCCCAGCACATTCACGGTACAGATACCGCCAGCTTGCATCAGCCGGTAGGAATAATGCCCTGGATTGATACTGATAGCCAATAACGGCGGCTTAAAAGAAACCTGCATCACCCACGCCGCAGTAAACGCGTTCCGGCTCACGCCGTCACTGACACCGACCACATACACACCGTGGCTGATGTGCTTAAATAACTCACTGATGTTTTCTATCATATCGTTGTCGATCCCGACCTAGCCACCAGGCTGTCGCCAGTTCATGTGCGCTAGCCTGGGTATCCGCCTTGCCTAGCAGCTTAAGCGCAACCGCTGCCGTGCCGATAATGGATGCTTCCGCAAACTCATCGTCGTAGCGCCCCTGCCAGATTTGCGCCAACTGCTCAGGTTCCAGCTGCTCCGGTTTGATATGACGCCGCGGGAATAGCGCAGGCCACACTTCATCCGACAATTCCCCATGATGGACGCTTTGCACCAGGCATTCCATATCCGGATTGCGTTCGGTTTCACCGCCCTCGCCTTTTAACACGGCCATGTGCGCTTGATTTAACAAGGCTGCGGCCTGCTGATGCACGGGGCGGTAACTGGGGTGAAAAATGCCCTGGATGCTGTAGGCCGCGTTAAACGGATTTAACAGTCGGACCAGGGTATGCACCGGCGAACGCAAGCCCAGTATTGGCCGCAGCTCTATGATCTCATGCAGTTTTGGACAAAAATGTTCCAGCGAAAGATAACTGAAATGCTGTTGCGTAAGTTGCTGCTTCGCTTCGGCCTGTGAACGCGCAGGCTTTAAGCCCAAGTAGCCCAACACGTTTTCGGTATACAACCTGCCCGCAGAATGCCCGCTAGCACCGTGCATAAAAACGGTGATACCGTTTTCCGCCAATAACAAGGCCGACAATAAAAACCACGGCAAATGCCGGCGTTTTCCGGCATAAGACGACCAATCCAGATCGACAATGCCGTCGTCAACAATCTTGAAAGAGGCTCTGGCGGCCTGGACAAAACCTGCCAGTTCTTCCGGCGTTTCTTCCTTAACCCGCATCAGCATTAAAAACGCGCCTAACTGCACCGGCAAGACTTGATCGGCAAGAATCATGCTCATCGCACGACAGGCTTCTTCTTGCGTTAACGGTCTGGAACCTTTTTTGCCCTTGCCTAAAATCCGTACAATTTCTGCGAACGGGTGTTCTTGATAGGGTGTTTGCTCGTGATGGGTCAGCTTCATAAAGTCAACATGACATAATGGTCGATTAATAGGGCGGCGAATAACACCGTAATATATATAATGGAATAGCCAAAGGTTTTCATCGCCGTTTTGTTATCTTTAGTACGCATCATCAAGATGGCGAGATAAATGAACACCAGCCCCAAGGGTAGTGCGGATGCCAGATAAATCAGCCCGCTCATGCCGGTTAAATAAGGCAGCAAGGTCACTATTAATAACAGAACCGTATATAACAAGATCTGCAAGCGTGTGAACTCAACCCCATGCGTAACCGGCAACATCGGTATGTTAACTTTCGCGTATTCTTCACGTCTGGCGATGGCAAGCGCCCAGAAATGCGGCGGTGTCCAGACAAAAATAATCAGCACCAGCAATAGCGCATAAGGATGTATCGTATTCGTCATCGCGCACCAGCCTAACAACGGCGGAGTCGCGCCGAAAGCGCCGCCGATGACGATATTTTGCGGCGTCGCCCGTTTCAGATACAGCGTATAAACTATGGCATAGCCGAACAACGATAAAAACGTCAGCACTGCCGTCAAGGTATTGACCATAAAAATCAACAGCAACATCGAGCTGACACCCAAGATTACGGCAAACACCAGCACATTCGCAGCCGTTAGCGTACCTTTGGGCAAAGGCCGGTTTTCAGTGCGACCCATTTGTGCATCGGCTTTTCTATCGATGAAATGGTTGATGGCAGCCGCTGAAGAAGCCGCCAACGCAATACCCAGCGTACTGTAAAAAACCGTGGCAATGGGAGGCATGCCCGGCACGGCCAGCAACATGCCGACCACGGCGGTAAACAGCATTTCCAACACCACATTGGGTTTGCACAGCGTAAGATAGTTTTTCCAGGAAATATTGGGGGGGGTAGGCATTATGTGGGCATCCGCATTTTATTTATTCAGCTGGAATAATACAGCTAAGCATGGATTATTCCAAATAGATGCCCGCTGATAACTTGGGACAGCCGCAATCCGTTATATAAGCGTTATCTCTGTGTAATGTCTCCCATATTAGCATTGGCTTTAAGCCATTTAAGCACTTGATAACCCCATGTCGGGCATCATGATGTCCAGCATCGTGAGGTCAGGGCAGATCGTAGACTACCGGGGCATCATCAACAAGATGCCTTGTTTTTTGTTACCGATTGCTTTCATTAGTCTTAGCCATTACTCTGCCTTTTATAAGGACACTGGTTTTGCGATGCCGAGTATAATATTTTTCAATACCGGACATTAAGTTTACAGGCCAACTCTTTGATCTTTAATTTATAAAATTAATTGAATACAAACACATCCTCGACAAGGCCAGCCATTTTGGGTGTATGGTTGGTTTGTCGGCAGCTGGCACAAATGAAAACGATGCCGGAACTCATGCCGACAAAGTTATTCTATGCCAAGCCGGTTTTTTTGTCCTGTTGACATAAATAACCAGGCGGCTATCGTTTAAAATACCTAACTTCTCAGCCTGCCCCTCAAAACATCGCTATGATGTTAGGCACCTTTCAACTAAGCGGGGGCTAAGCGGTTATTGAAATACTTACCTATCACATAGAGAGCTTTATGAAGAATCGAATATTAAGTGCCATCTTATTGTTTGTGCCGGTTTTTTCCAGCTTGGCGGAAACAAAAGTGTCAGAACACCTACTGGGCAACGGCTTAAAAGTGCTGGTCAAAGAAGATCACCGCTCGCCCGTGGTGGTTTCGCAAGTGTGGTATAAAGTGGGCTCAAGCTACGAACCGGGCGGTATCACCGGTATTTCACACATGCTGGAACACATGATGTTCAAAGGCACGGACAAGCATCCTGCCGGTGAATTCTCGCGCATCATTGCCGAAAACGGCGGTGATGAGAATGCCTTTACCGGACAGGATTATACGGCCTATTTTCAAACTATGGCGGCATCGAAATTAGCCGTCAGCCTCGAACTGGAAGCCGACCGGATGCGCCATTTGCACCTCCTCGCCGATGAGCTGAAAAAAGAGCTGGAAGTCGTGACCGAAGAGCGCCGGATGCGGACTGACGACAACCCGCAGGCCAAAATGTCCGAGCATTTCATGGCGATGGCTTATGCCAACAGCCCTTACCAACACCCTATTATCGGCTGGCCTGCCGATATAGCGGCATATACCGTCGACGATTTGCAAGCCTGGTATCAGCGTTGGTATGCGCCCAATAACGCCACGCTGGTAGTGGTCGGCGATGTTCAGACGCAAGCAGTTTTCGACTTGGCGGAACACTATTTTGCCGGCCTTAAACCCAGTGAGATCAAACCGTTAAAACCGCAAACCGAAATTGAACAGCTGGGCGTCCGCAAAATGACCGTTAAAGTCCCAGCCAAACTGCCGTCCGTAGCCTTGGGCTATAAAGTGCCATCCCTGAAAACGGCAGCCTCGGAAACCGATGCTTATGCCCTGGAAGTCTTGGCCGGTGTCCTCGATGGCGGCAATAGCGCCCGACTCAGCAAGGAACTGGTGCGCGGACAGCAAATCGCGGTGTCCGCTGCTGCGGGCTACTCGCTCAGTTCAAGGTTGTCCGGTTTGTTTGAGCTGGAAGCGACACCAGCCGAAGGCAAATCAGTATGGGAGCTGGAATCCGCATTAAAAAATGAAATCAGCAAGCTGCAAAAGGAGTTGATTGACGGAGATGAATTGCAACGCATTAAAGCCCAGGTTTTAGCCGGTGCGGTTTATGAGCGGGATTCCGGTTTTTATCAGGCCATGCAGTTGGGGATGCTGGAAACTGTCGGGCTAGGCTGGCAAAAAGCGGATGAGTACGTCAATAAAATCAATAAAGTAACTGCCGGACAAGTGCGCGATGTGGCACGAAAATATTTGCTTGAGGACCATTTGAGTGTTGCCTATCTGGAGCCTCAAGCCATCAATAAACAAGCCGCCAATAAAAAAAGGACAAAATAATGCGTTCTCATCAAGCCGCGATTAAATGCGGCAACGATGAGCCGTGTGAGGAACAGACACCATGACCAAAATACGTACCCATTACGATAATTTAAAAGTCACCCGCAACGCGCCGGACATAGTCATCAAAGCGGCGCATAAGGCCTTGTTGCAGATGCACCATCCAGATAAGGCCAGTGACAAAATAGCCGCCGAGCGCATTACCAGAATACTCAACGAGGCGCGTGATGTGTTGCTGGATCCGGCCCGAAGAAAGCAGCATGACGATTGGATTAAAGGCCAGGAACATCATCATACGCGACCAGCCCAGGAACATGCCGCGGGGACAACTGAAGACTACCAGGAACCGCCGGAAAAACGGCCTCAAGGCACGGCCCAAGCCGACCAAGAACAACTTATCGGCAAATATACCGCGTCCACCAACGGCACCGCCACTGATACAGAAACCCGCTTGGTGTGGTGCCGATTTGCTTTAGGCCAAACTTGGGACAACGACGCGGTACATGGCGACGCCAGGGTCTACACCTGGCAAGATGCTTTTGACGCGGTGCAAGCGTTTAACGGGCAAGGCGGCTACGCAGGCCACACCGATTGGCGCATGCCCGACATCAGTGAATTAAAGGCCTTGCTCGATAGGCAAGCAGGGACAGCAAAGACCCAGCATATCAATCATGCCGTGTTCCCAAGAAACCCGCCTTGGGTTTGGTCATGTTCCCCTTATGCCGGGTATGGCGGCGGCTCATGGTTTGTCAATTTCAACGAAGGCCTTGCCCTCAATGAAAACCCAAGCTTCCATCGCGCCGTCCGGCTGGTGCGCGGCTGACCGGCTGCGCGTTAATTTTTTCGGTTGCACGCAACCATGCACAGACTATGACTAAAATCACCGAACTGTCACAGCTTGATCTAAACGGCACGTATAGTTACGCAGACTATCTTAGCTGGCAGCTTGACGATGCCGTTGAATTGATCAAAGGCAAAATCCAGCTCATGTCGCCTGCGCCGAATGTGCAACACCAGCGCATTTCGCGTCGCTTATGTTCTTCTATCGATGTTTTTTTGCATGGAAAAACCTGTGAATTATTTGTTGCGCCATTCGATGTGCGGTTATATGACCGCAAAAAAGCCCTGTTAGCCAACCACGACATTTACACCGTCGTCCAGCCGGATTTATGCGTGATCTGCGATAAGTCTAAACTCGACATACAAGGCTGCAACGGTGCGCCGGACTGGATTATTGAAATCCTGTCCAAAGGCAATGCCAAAAAAGAAGTCAACATCAAACACGCGCTTTACCAGGAAAGCGGTGTCGGCGAATACTGGCTGATCTATCCTTACGAAGAGGTAGTTCAGCAATTTGTACTTAGCGAGCAGACGGCTACCTACCAATTCCTTAACAGTTATTCCGGCGATGATCAGGCTATTCCGCATTTATTTCCTGATCTTGCTATTGATCTGCCCAAGCTGTTTGAAGAAATATAAGCCACCGAATTAATCAATTTTTCCTAAAAACAAACAGGAACCAACCTCATGCGATTTTACTTATACAGTTTAATATGTTTACTTTGCAGCCCCGCGCTTTGGGCGGCGGCAAAAATTGACCATTGGCAGACCCCGCAAGGCAGCCGCGTCTATTACGTGCGTACCGAAGGCTTGCCGATGGCGGATATTCAAGTGGTGTTTGATGCGGGCAGTGCGCGGGATGGACAACAGTATGGCTTGGCCGCCCTCACCGCCGGATTGCTGGATACCGGTGCCGGCAGCTGGAACGCCGATGCCATAGCGCAACGCTTCGAAAGCGTCGGCGCGTTGTTTGGCGCCAGCAGTTCAATAGACACCACCACGGTTTCGCTACGGACATTGACAGACAATCCCCTGTTCGACAAAGCGTTGGACACCATGCAAGTCATTTTGGCCCAGCCGAGTTTTAATGACGCCGATTTTCAACGCGAAAAAAACCGTACCCTGGCAGGTTTGAAACAACAGCAGGAATCGCCGTCGGACATAGCCAGCATTGCTTTTTATCAGGCCTTGTACGGGGATCACCCTTATGCACACCCCGACTCAGGCACGTTAAAAACCGTACCGGCATTTACCCCAGCCGATGTCCGGGGCTTTTATAAAAAATATTATGTGGCAGCCAATGCCATCATCGTGATCGTCGGCGATTTATCGAAACAACAGGCCGAACAAACCGCCGAAAAGCTGGTCGGCGGCTTGCCTGTCGGGCAAAAAGCGGAATTGTTGCCGGAT
Source organism: Methylovulum sp. (assembly GCA_030653435.1). GTDB lineage: Bacteria > Pseudomonadota > Gammaproteobacteria > Methylococcales > Methylomonadaceae > Methylovulum. The sequence continues at coordinate 10,353 of JAURZI010000112.1, read as the reverse complement.
GTCGCAATGCCGGCGACAAGCACGGTCGAACATATCGAATTCCCGTCTACGCAAACCCATGTCCTGGTCGGCATGCCCGGTACTTACCGTAAAGATGCCGATTATTTTAACCTGTATGTCGGCAACCATATCCTCGGCGGCAGCGGCCTGGTGTCCAAACTTTTTGACGAAATCAGGGAAAAACGCGGATTGGCCTACAGTGCATCCAGCGCCTTTATACCGATGCTGAAACCCGGACCGTTCTTAGTCAGCCTGCAAACCCGCAATGACCAGACCGGCCTGGCCTTGCAAGTGCTGAATAAAACCCTGGGCGATTTTATTGCCCAGGGCCCTACCGAAGCCGAGCTGGTTGCCGCGAAGCAAAATATTACCGGCGGCTTTGCCATGCGTTTTGATACCAATAAAGAATTGGCCAGCTATGTCAGCATGATCGGCTTTTATGGCTTGCCGTTGGACTATCTCGACACGTTCCAGCACAACGTAGAGCAAACCAGTGTGGCGTCGATTACCGATGCCTTTAAACGCCGCGTTAACCCGCAACGGCTACAAACCATCACCGTAGGAAAAAGTGCAAAATAAGCTCAGAATTATCGGCGGTGACTGGCGCAGCCGACAAATACAAGTAGCCGATGTCCCAGGTTTAAGGCCAACACCGGCCAGAGTACGGGAAACCGTGTTCAACTGGCTGCAATACGACATTATCGGCAGCCGCTGCCTGGATTGTTATGCGGGCAGCGGTGCGCTAGGTTTTGAGGCGGCATCCCGAGGTGCAAGCTCGATCGTGCAAATCGACAACAACCCTGTCGCCTGTCGTGTTTTAAAAGCCAATGCCGTCGCTTTGGGCGCGACACAAGTCAAATTGGTGCAAGCCGATGTATTCCGCTATCTGGCTGGTGATGCGGAAACGTTTGACATCGTCTTCCTGGACCCGCCGTTTGCAATGGGCTTGGCTGCACAGTCCTGTGCCTGGCTGGAAGACAAAGGCTGGCTGGGGCCGGGGGCAAAAATCTATCTGGAGACTGAAAGCGGCTTAACGCTCGCAGGCATACCGGATAACTGGCAGTTATTGAAACGCAAAACAGCTGGAGAAGTCACTTATCAGCTGTTTGGGCGTATAGCCTGATACTGGCGGAAGCCGGTTATTGGATTGTCGGGAAAATAACCGCCGCACGGCCTGCGTCTATCGGCCAGCGATGGAGGAGCAACGTATCTTATTACCGGTTCAAACTACGTTCAGGTTATAATGCTCCCACTTCGATAACGCTTTCAAGCTGTTTTTACCCCCAGCGCCCCACTGTTTGCGTACCCTACACAAACCCAAAGGCCGATAATTTTTAGGATAAGTTAGCTGCAAATGACCCAAAAACTGTATATTCAAACCAATGGCTGTCAGATGAATGAATATGATTCGGACAAGATGCGTGATGTGCTGCATACATCACATGGTTTTGAATTGATTGATGACCCCAAACTCGCCGATGTGTTATTGCTTAACACCTGTTCAATCCGTGAAAAAGCCCAGGAAAAAGTATTTTCCGCGTTAGGAAAATGGCGCATCATCAAAGAAAAACGCCCTGATGTCATCATTGGCGTCGGCGGTTGCGTTGCCAGCCAGGAAGGAGCCGACCTCCAAAAGCGCGCACCGTTTGTAGACATTGTCTTCGGCCCGCAAACCCTGCACCGTTTGCCGCAGTTGCTCGACCAAGCCCGCAACAAACAACAGCCGGTCATCGACATTTCTTTCCCGGAAATAGAAAAGTTCGATGCGCTGCCGGAACCCCGTGCCGAAGGGCCTAAAGCCTTCGTATCGGTCATGGAAGGTTGCAGCAAATATTGTACATTCTGCGTCGTGCCTTACACGCGCGGCGAAGAAATCAGCCGCCCGCTCAATGATGTCATTGCCGAAATCAGCGCCTTAGCCAGACAAGGTGTAAGGGAAGTCAATTTATTGGGCCAGAATGTCAATGCCTACCGCGGGATTATGGACGATGGCGACATCGCCGATTTTTCGCTGCTGCTGCATTATGTCGCCGCTGTCGACGGCATAGACCGCATCCGCTTTACCACGTCGCACCCGGTTGAATTTACCGATAGCCTGATCGAAGCCTTTGCCGAAATTCCGGCACTGGTCAACCACTTGCATCTTCCTGTGCAAAGCGGCAGCAACCATATCTTGAAAATGATGAAACGCGGGCACACCCGTGACGATTATATAGAAACTATCCGCAAACTACGGGCCGTGCGCCCGGACATTTGCCTGTCTTCAGACTTCATCATCGGCTTTCCCGGTGAAACCGATGCCGAATTTGAAGAAACGATGGCTTTTATTGATGAAGTCGGCTTCGACTTGTCGTTTAGCTTTATTTACAGCCAACGGCCAGGGACGCCTGCCGCCGACCTGCCTGACGACGTGCCCCAGGAAGTCAAAAAGCAACGCCTGGATCGCTTCCAGCAGCGCATTAATGAAATGACCACAGCCATTTCCAACAGCATGATCAATACCGTGCAAACCGTCTTGGTTGAAGGACAATCCAAAAAAAATCCCTTGCAAATGCAAGGACGCACCGAAAATAACCGGGTCGTCAATTTTATTGCCCATCCCAGATTGGCCGGGCAATTTGTCGATGTGCTGATTGCCGAAGCCCTGCCTAATTCCTTACGTGGCCATCTGGTAGAGGCTTCCGTCCATGGTTACAAATCTTAAAATCCTTTTCAAACCAGATAAACGCACATGATTTCACTGGAAATTTCCTTGTCACCTGCTGATAACGGCAGATTATCCAATTTCTGCGGCCAACTGGATGCCCATTTACGACAAATAGAAACCCGTTTGCAAGTTGAAATTGCCAACCGTGGCAATCAATTTAAGGTGACCGGGCGCGAACATGCGGTCAATGCCGCTTGCGCCGTCATGCAAAAACTGTTTGAAAGCACTGAAAAAGAGTTGCTGACCGCCGAACTGATTCATTTGGCGATGCAAGATGCGTCAATTGACGATATGCTGGGCGGAACGGACACCGAAACCCGGCAAAATGTCAGCATTAAAACTAAATGCGGCATGATTAAAGGCCGTGGCGCCAACCAGCAGGAATACCTTAGAAAGATCGTCTCGCATGACATTAATTTTGGTGTCGGGCCAGCCGGCACCGGCAAAACTTTTTTAGCCGTCGCTTGTGCCATTGAAGCCTTGCAAAGTGAAAAAGTCAGAAAAATCATTCTGGTGCGGCCCGCTGTGGAAGCAGGAGAAAAACTGGGGTTTCTGCCTGGCGACATGGCGCAAAAAGTCGACCCCTATTTGCGGCCTTTGTATGACGCCTTGTACGATATGCTTGGTAATGAGCGTGTGGAAAAAATGATTGACCGCGGCATCATTGAAGTCGCGCCGCTAGCCTTTATGCGCGGACGAACCTTGAACGACGCGTTTATTATCCTCGACGAAGCCCAAAACACCACCGTTGAACAAATCAAGATGTTCCTGACCCGTGTCGGCTTTGGCTCAACTGCGGTAGTCACAGGTGATGTAACGCAGATCGACTTGCCCTCGGAAAAAATGTCCGGTCTACGGCATGTTCTTGAAGTCCTCAAAGATATTGAAGGCATCAGCTTTACTTTTTTTAATGTGCGCGATGTCGTCAGGCATCCCCTGGTACAGCGCATCGTTTCGGCGTATGAAGCTTACGACAACAAAAACAAATCCGCATGAATTTCCTGGACATCCAGAACATTTTTGTTTCATCAGGGCAACCCAGCCAGGAACAATTTCAGCTCTGGGTTGATACGGCGCTTGACAACATAAACCAAGACACCGAAATCGTTATACGCATCGTCGGTGAGCCGGAAAGCGCCCAACTTAACGAGCAATACCGCCATAAGCGCGGCGCAACCAATATTCTCAGTTTTCCGTTTGAAGCGCCGGACATTGCCGGTATCGAGTCCGATTTATTGGGCGATCTGGTGATCTGTGCGCCAGTTCTGGAACGGGAAGCGCAACAGCAAAACAAAACCCTGTCCGACCATTGGGCGCATATTGTTGTTCATGGTGTGTTGCATTTGCTGGGCTATGACCACATTAACAATGATGATGCAGAAATAATGGAACAGAAAGAAATCGCCATTTTACATAAATTGACTATCAATAATCCTTACACAGGTAGCAACCATGAGTGATGACCAACCTCCTAGTAGACACTCCCCGCAGAAAAGCTGGGTTGAAAAAATCAGCCACTTACTGACCGGGGAGCCCCAAGATCTCGAAGATCTGTTGGAAATATTACGGGAAGCCCGCGAAAATCATTTGCTAGACACCGACGCACTGTCGATGATTGAAGGCGTATTGCAGGTATCGCAGATGCGGGTTAGGGATATTATGATACCTAGGGTACAGATGGTGGTTGTGTCGCGTGAAGCCGAACTGGAATCCATCTATCCACTGGTAATAGAATTCTGCCACTCCCGCTACCCGGTCATTGAAGGTGACCGCAGCAATGTCGTGGGCGTATTGCTGGCTAAAGACCTTTTGGCGCACGTGTTGCAAAACAAGTCGCTGACCGTCGAGAAGATTATGCGTCCCGCCTGTGTGGTTCCTGAAAGCAAGCGCCTGAATGTGTTGCTTAAGGAATTGCGTACGAACGGCAACCACATGGCCATCGTTGTCGACGAGTATGGGCAGACGGCCGGCCTCGTGACGATTGAAGACCTGCTGGAACAAATCGTCGGTGAAATCGAAGACGAACACGACGACCATGAAGATGAAGGCTATATTTTTGAGCGTAATGACCATGAATTCATGATCAAAGCGCTGACTCCGATAGAAGAATTTGACGAGTATTTTTCCACCCATCTGGCAACCGATGAATACGACACCATCGGCGGCTTTATCGTCAGCCAGCTTGAACACATGCCTAAAAAAGGCGAAAGCCTTGTCGTCGGCCATCTACGCTTTGAAATCATCAAGGCGGACAACCGACGCTTACATCTTATTAAACTGAAAATACAGTAGGCTTATGAACCAACAAACCATATTAGTCACAGGTGGAGCCGGTTATATCGGCAGCCATGCCTGTATTGAGCTATTGCAGGCGGGTTTCAACGTGGTTGTGGTCGACAACCTGTGCAATAGTAAAACGGAAGCATTGTCGCGTGTGCAGCAAATCACAGACAAGACACTGACGTTTTATCAACACGATATCCGTGATAAAGCCGCATTAGCCGATATTTTTGCTAAAGAAGCGATCAGCAGCGTAATGCACTTTGCGGGATTGAAAGCCGTTGGCGAGTCCTGTGAAAAACCGGCGCTGTATTACCATAATAATGTCTACGGCACCTTGGTGCTGACTGAAGTCATGGCTGAGGCCAATGTCAAGCAGCTGGTGTTCAGTTCTTCGGCGACGGTGTACGGTGAGTGCGGCTGTACCCAATATGCCGAAAATTTCCCGTTGGGCCCCATTAACCCTTACGGTCGGTCCAAAGCCATGGTTGAAGATATCTTGCGGGATTTGTCGGCAGCCGACACCATCAACCAGGCCAAGTCGCCTTGGAAAATCGCCTTGTTGCGCTATTTTAACCCGATAGGCGCGCATGAAAGCGGCCTGATAGGCGAAGACCCGAATGGCATCCCGAATAATCTGCTCCCTTATATAGCCCAAGTTGCCATCGGCAAACTGACGCAACTGTCCGTCTTCGGCAACGACTACCCTACCCCGGACGGCACTGGCATCAGGGACTATATTCATGTTGTTGATCTGGTTAAAGGCCATATCAAGGCCATAGCTACGCTTGAAGGCGACGCATTCGGGCCTGGCGGCTGCAAAGCCTACAACCTGGGCACCGGTCGGGGCTATAGTGTGCTGGAAATAATCGACACCTTCCAAAAAGTGACCGGGCAAGCCATTAATTATAAAATTGCCCCGCGCCGGGCCGGTGATTTGGCCGAATGTTTTGCGAATCCTGAATTGGCGTTAAAAGAACTGGATTGGCAGGCAGAAAAAAATCTCGCTGACATGGTGGCCGATACCTGGAACTGGCAGACTAAAAATCCTCAAGGCTATATGCAGTAGACAACAATACATCTCTGAAGAAACGCATTGCGTACTCAATTGCTCACTTTATGCTTTAAGTCTTTATTGTACAGGCCTGATATGTCTAACGTCATATTTTAACGGCAATAATACACACAAAATTAAACCACTGGAAATAGGTGTCCCGGTGCTTGAATCCGGCCCGTTCCAGTAATTCATAGTTCTCATCGAGACGATACGGCACCAGGACGTTTTCCAGCGCTTCCCTTTTGCGCTGATTTTCAGTGTCGGTATAACCGCTTTGGGATTTTTTAAATTGCAAATAATGGTCTATGTATAAGCGGTTCAACACCGTGTCTGTGGCCAGTATTTTTTCTGATAACAGCAAAATACCGCCGGGTTTCAGCGCCTGATAAACCGTTTTCAATAAACGCTCCCTATCAATAGGCCGCACGAATTGTAGGGCCCAATTCAGGATAGCCGCGTCGCAATCAGGCAATTCAGCAAGACAACTCAGATCCGCAAAACGTAATGACACCTGTCCGCTACTGACCTGCCCTGATAATTTACAGCCTGCCTTATCGAGCATAGGGCCAGAATTGTCATAGCCGATAAAATGCGTCGTGGCGGGGCATCCCGGATGTCCGGCCAAGTGCGCTATCGTTGTTCCGGTGGAACAGCCCAGGTCGCAAACCACCCCATATTCTGCCGGTAAAAAATCCATGACCAGATCAGCCTGCATGCGCTGAATCTCATTGTAAAAAGGTACGCTCCGCGCCACCATATCATCGAACACCTGGGCAACCTGTTCGTCAAAAGCAAAATCCTGCACTCTGCCCGTCTTGTTAAATAACTGGTCTTGGTCTGTCATGGTGTGGCTTGTAGAATGTCCGTGTCAGTGGGATACGTTGCGATTAAACAGTTCGACCAGATGCGCCAGCCTCCCTGCCCTTTCGGGTGACAGTTGGTCCCACTGAAAACGCCATTGCCAATTCCCATTTACCGTGCCCGGCGTATTCATGCGATGTTCGGAGCCCAGCTCCAAAATATCCTGCATGGGAATCACGGCAAGATTGGCAACCGACGCCAACGCGGCCTGTATCAATGCACAATGCAAGCTTGCCAGCGGGTTACCCAAATAATCATAAACATATTTTTTCTCGTCAGCGCTCAAGTGTTCAGACCAGCCCACAGTCGTGTCATTATCATGCGTGCCGGTATACACCACACAGTTTTTCTCATAATTGTTCGGCAAATAGGGATTGTCATGGTCACCGCCAAACGCAAACTGCAAAATCTTCATGCCGGGCAGGCCAAACTCGTCCCTTAATGCTTCGACTTCGGCCGTAATAATGCCTAAATCTTCAGCGACCAACGGTATCGCTCCCAGCTCTGATTTTATGGCGTTCAGCAAGGCTTTGCCCGGTGCGCCCACCCATTCTCCGCGTTGCGCCGTCGGCTCGCTAGCGGGTATTTCCCAGGCCGCTTCCAAACCACGAAAATGGTCGATACGCAAAATATCAAACTGCTCAAGCTGCGTCCTCATACGCTCAACCCACCAGTTAAACCCCGTTTTTTTCAGATAACCCCAGTTATAATGCGGATTGCCCCAACGTTGGCCGGTTTCAGAAAAATAATCAGGCGGCACCCCTGCGACCACGGACATATTGCCAGTGCCATCTAACTTAAACACATCACGGTTTGCCCAGACATCGGCGCTGTCATAAGACACAAAAATAGGAATATCTCCGAACAACAACACCCCTTTCTGATTGGCATACGCCTTTAACGCCATCCATTGCTGAAAAAAGACATACTGCTCAAATTTAATGCACTCAATTTGACCGCTTAAACGGCTGCGCGCCTCTTTAATTGCCCAACTGTCGCGTTCTTTAAAATATTCGGGCCATTCATTCCAGCATTTCTCATTAAATTCATTCCTGAGTGCCAAAAATAATGCAAAATCTTCTAGCCAAAATGCTTTGTCCTGGCAAAACTGTGCAAAACTGTCTTTATCCGCCTGTTCGGCACGCTCCAAAAAACCATTAAAGGCTTTGGTCACTAAGCAGGTTTTATTAAATTTGGGCGTCCCCTTACACTCTTCACATTTCTCGGACAATTGCAGCCAGCCCTTGTTGACCAGTGCTTCAATACTGATTAAGTTCGGGTTACCCGCATGAGCGGACACGCATTGGTAAGGCGAGCCATCAGCATGCGTCATGCCTAAAGGCAAGGTTTGCCAGACAGTTATTCCAGCACTATGGAGAAAATTGACAAAATGATAGGCATTTTCGCCCAAATCACCCGATTTGTCAGCGCCAGGTAAAGAGGTAATATGCAGTAAAACACCGGCACGACGTTTGTTTAAAAGTTCATTCACGTTTAGTGATCTCAAGTTATAGTTCAACACCTGGTCGCATGGCACCGCCCATGGCCGGTGCACCGGATCCTTGGGTGAATGACAGCGCCAGATAAGCGGGTGGCTGTTTGCCTAATAAGCGATATAAATTAGCTAAATTAAGACGATATTGTTTTTCAAAATTACTGACAGCTTCCCCAGGATTGTAATCGCCAAACCACCAAAACCAGTCCGAACCTTCGCAGATAGCCAGTTGCAATTCAGCTTCCCGGATTTGCTGGTCGGTCAAATAGCAGCCTAAAATGGCTTTGTCGAATTCGCTTTTAACGTCGCCGAGCATATCCCAAGCTCTATTTTTATCGGCGTCGCCTATCCAGGTTGAAAAACTCCCGTAAACCCAACTACCGGCAACCAATCGCGATAAGGGCTTGATAGCTGTCTTATCCTGCAAGCATGCAGAAAATGTCGTCAGCTCGATCATAGGATGCACCGACAACCGCTGATATAAACTGCTCAGAAAGTGATAACCATTTTCGGGAAAATACTCCCAGGCATTTTCGCCATCCATAATGATCGAGACCACTTTATCACCAGCCGCGTTAACCGCAATATGCTCCAGGTGATGAATCAAATCCGCCACCGCATCGTCAGCATGCCACTTTGAGTATTCAAAACCGATAAGATCAGATAAACCGTCATCTCTGAAAAAACAGGCGATATCCGTTTTATCCAACTTGAATGGATGATGGGGCGTCACGGGATGGCTATTCTCAGGCTGATTCAAGCTATTATGCAAGACAGAGCCGCCGCTTGCCGCCCATTCGAAACCGAAATCACTGAGTATTTTCAGCGTCTGTCCGCAGATACTGCCTTCTGAAGGCCAGCAGCCTTTAGGTTGAAAGCCAAAAAAACGTTTGAATGTCTGCACGCCTTTTTCAAGCTGCCATAACACCCGCGCCTCCCCGCCAGGATACCGCCGCAACTCCGGCAAAGGCGCATCGGGCATAGCCTCATGGGCTGAATTCAAATCCAGCAACAAAGGCATGATCGGATGTGCATAAGGCGTGACGGAAAGCTCAACCTGCCCTTTCTTGGCCAGTACATTATACCGGCAAACCACGTTCGCCAGCAGTTCGCCAATAATTTCCAGGAGCTCCAATCTGTCGTGCAATGAGTAACCCGAACCTTTTGCGATTAAATGCCGTACCCTGCTGTCGCTTAACTTGACGGTCTCGCCCATCCAGGCCAAGTGATACCACACCAGTATATCGTTGACGAACTGGGTATTGACATACATCAGCGCCTCGTAATGTTGATCCAGCCAATCAGCCATGTCCGCCAATTTTTTAAATGCGGGGTAACGGTTAATTTGCCTTTCCCTATTGGCCCGCAAGCAGTCTTTAATCAATTTCAAGACGGTTTCGGCATCATCAGGAGCCGTTGTTGCAACCAGAGACGCTAATAAAGCATCGGTAAGCGGCGTTTGATCGTGAAAATAAGCACCGACCTGCCTGGCATATTCCTCAATCTGCTCAAGTAAAATAGGGGCGAAATTAATGACCGCTTTCGCCTCTGGAACCGCCTCCAAATGCGCCGCCATATCGACATAGTCTTTAATAACATGCAGGTAAGTCCACGGCAATATAAACTCCCCGGCAGCTAAATCCCGATATTCGGGCTGGTGCATGTGCCAGCACAACACCAGTTTTAATTTGTCACCCCCCACTGTCTTATCTGTTACCTTATCCAAAGCCTTACCTGACATAATGCAACCGCTGTCCCAGCATGTCCGGGGTCACCAGCACGACGCCGCCGTGGCTGACATGGAAACGTCGCTCGTCGTCGGCGCGGTTTTCACCGATTACCGTGCCTTCCGGCACTTCGCAGCCCCGCTCGATGATCGCCTTGCTGATCCGGCAATGCCGCGCGATGTTCACGTCCGGCAGCACGATGCTGTCCTGCAGCGTCGTGTAGCTG
>JAURZI010000104.1 GCA_030653435.1 Methylovulum sp. | reverse complement strand
GGTTGGTTTTGACGTTGCAATAAAAAAGCATGTTGAAGATAAAGAGCTGGGTTGTAAAAACATCAGTGTGATAGATAGCCGAAGTTTATGCAACCTTGGAATGGCAACTAATTACAGACGCTAATTTCGATAATGTCTATTTTATTTAATTTTCAATAATGAGAATTGCTGCTGAATCTAACGACGGCCGACAATAATGAAACTCCCCCCGGTAACAATAAGTGACGCCCCAAAGAGGATGGTTAATCGTAAAGTCCAAATGGAATTCATCCTCCGAAAGCGCGTGTTCGCTGATGGTTGCCGAGCCTAGCAGCAGCCAGTCGGGGAGGGTTAATCGACAGCGGCCGTATTGCCAAAAGTGGCCATTGCTGTGAAAAACCAGGTCGCCGTCGCTAACTTCGACGGTTAAACGCAAACCGAAGCCGAAGCGTATGGTTTCGATTAATTCATGTCCGGCGCAATAAGCCATTTGCGAAAGGAACGTATCGGTTTTGCCATCGTTGTAGGTCATTGTTCTTTGCCAATGTAGCTGATTGCCGGCTGCTGTTTTTTGCACCCGCGTATGCACACCATTGCCCCGCCGGACGATGAGCCCTCCGAAGCGGTGGATAAGCCAGATTAATGGCAGCATGTAGTCTGGATAAGTGATGGTCATCATACCTTCAAGGCAACTGCCCCGATGTTCGCTGACTTCATAATGGTTTTGAATAACGCGCGGCAGTTGTTTCCAATCGGGGCCCAACACTTTTTGCATAAGGGACTCGGACATGGTTCAGCTCCAAAGTGAATTATGGAAAACCATCAGCGTGGTAATGCCTATCATGCCGAAAAATGCCGGCACACCCAGCCACATCCAAATTTTTGAATAATAGCGGTAGCGATACGGCAAAGCTTGGCCCTGCGCTAAAGACTCGACGGCGAGATCGCGCATGCGGATTTGCAGCCAGACGACCGGCAGCCAACAGAAACCGGTGATCAGATACAACGCCATCGTCCACGACAGCCAGCTATCGCCGAGAGAGGCCGACAGTTGTTCGACCAACAGAAAACCGGTTAACGGCTGGATAATGACGGTCGGCGTCGTAAACCACCAGTCGGCCAGCACGACATGGCGGCTGGTAACGGCAATCGCGGCATGGTCGCCGCTGTTATCGGCCATGATTTTGTAAAAAACCGTGCCCAAACCTACGCCGAATAAAATGACGGCACTCATAATGTGAATCAATTTCAGCGTTAAATAAATCATGGTTTTTCTCCTTCAAGCAGTCTGTAAATTAATAGGCATAACAAAAACGGGATGTTTTTCAGCAAAGGGCCGAACGGATGCAGCCAGAATTCAGGCAGCGTGAAACTGACCGCCAGCGTATATAGCAACACGATCCTTAATTGCGCTGACATCAGCGTGCGCGGGCGATGAAGCGATAAAGTCGCAAGGCCCAGCGCAATATCCATCAGCGCCAGCCCATACAGCATGATCGGCGCGGCAACACCGGTCATGCCGGTAGCCGCCAATAGCTGGTAACTGAGTTCATGCGGGTAAAAGAACAGCGAAGTCAAGCCGCTCCACAGCCAAACCCAGGCAATGCCAACACGCAGCAAGGGTTTAAGAAAATACAATTGTGCATGCCAGCGTTCCGCTTGGGAGGCGGGTTTTTCGAATAATTGCCGGTTTATGCCTAACGGCGGCCGGCCCAATAGCGCGGTAAGCTCGCCCGGATCGGCGCTATTGCCCCGGCTCAGCATCGCGATAGTGTCTTTGGACAGAATCGGCTCGCCCAGGCATTTACCGAAACCTGCGGCGGCTAATGCAAAACGGTAGGGAAGCGCAAGCGTTCGCGCCGGCGGCTTGCCGAGTCGATGTCTAAGATTTTGCAATAAATCCGCGTAGGCAATCGGGCTTGGCCCGACCAGGGCCAGCGTTTTTTGCGCCGGCCTAGACGCTTCAAGACACTTGCAAACGGAAGCCACGACATCATCGATATGGATAGGCTGCAATAGCTGTCTGTTGCCATCCGGCAACAGATGGACAGGCAGTGCGGCTAACGCGTGAAAAAGGGCCGAACTTTGCGCGCGATCGCCATAAACAACTGAGGGTTGCAAGATAAACCAAGCCGTCGATAAGCTTCTTAGCGCATCATCGGCGGCCCGCTTGGTTAAATGGTAGGCCGATTCGGCTTCGGCATTAGCGCCTAAGGCTGAAATCTGGATGATTTTTTTAACGCCGGCCTGCGCACCGGCATTAAACAGCGCGATAGGCGCTTGGGCATGCAACTGCGCGAAGGCCTGGCCTTTGCTTTCGGCAATAATGCCTACGCAATTGATGATCGCATCGATGCCATTAAGCTGAGGCAGCCATTGCTCGATGCTGCCTGCGCTTGTGAAATCCATGCGAAAGGGTTTTATATTGCCGGATTTGCTTAACAGCTCTTCCGGTTTACGGCAGCAGGCGGTGATTTGATGGCCGTCCTGCAATAAGGCGCGCAATACGGCATGACCGATAAAGCCGGTCGCACCGGTGAGTAAAATATTCATGATCGTCTCCACGTGTAAGTTAACAGGCCATGTGAGCTTAATGCACAGGAGCCCGATAAACTTCCATTTTGATAAGACCGGAATAAAAAATTCTATGGCGACAACAAGTTATTGAATTTAACGATGTTAAAGCATTGCAAAATGATAAAAAAGGAAGCGGCTAAGCATGGATTTTGCGGTATTGTCCCGGCGCCATGCCGACGATGTCGCGAAAAGCCGAATAGAAATTCGATTGCGTATTAAAACCTACCGACAAGCCGATCGATAATACCGAAGCATTAGGTTCTGCCAATAACAGTCTTTTAGCTTCATCGATACGATGCTGCCGGATATAGCGCGAAAAACCCTGTTGAAATTCGGTATTGATCAATTCGGATAATTGATGCGGGCTTAACGCCACTTGTTCCGCCAGTAAGCCCAAAGTCAATGTTTCCAAGGTATACAGCCGATCTTTGTTCATCAGGCTTTCCAGCTTGGCGAGAACCGCCGCTTTGTCGATGTTTTTAAGCGTCGATTCTGCGTAGGCCGCTTGTACCGCTTCCGAAACGTCGGCGGTAATCGACGGAAAGCGCAGCAAAGTCATGGTCGCGGCAAAAAACGCCAACCCGATCAGGATGCTGTAGCCGACGATAAAATCCGCTTCATCCAGTAACGGCCAAATAAAGCCCAGCAGTAACACGGCGACGGCTATCGCAAAAAAAGTACCTAAAGCAAAGAGTTCCAGGCGAAAACGTTGTCGCTGCCGGCGTAGCGTATAAACGGTTTTAGCCAGCCATAATAAATAGCCGCTACCGATTAAAAAAGCGCAGGGTAACGCCAGTCGATACGGCAAAATCAAGCCCAGCAGGAATGGGGCGGCATGAAAAACATCGCGCCATTGATAGTGGTTATCGGCAATTAAGAGTTGGCGGCTGTAAAAATAAAAGCTGGGCGCTATGCCATACAGCAGCAAGGTATGGGGTTTGAAGTCCGTTGCGGCCTGGCAAGGCGGCATAAACTAGCGGGTGTGAAACCCGCCCAGGTAATCGCTAGCCACGAGCCTGGTATTGAGCCTTGCAGGCATAGCGGTAACGATATGCTTGATGCGTAGGCACG
>JAURZI010000095.1 GCA_030653435.1 Methylovulum sp. | reverse complement strand
AAAAAAAATGGACGCATCGAACACCGTCCATGGCAATGGGATTGACTCAAGCGGCATTAACTTGGCGGTTCTTATTCGTGATGCCTATTTCGGTAACTCCTTGATAAAAATCAACCTGCATTGATTTGTAGGGACTACCAGCTGCCGGGATGCAATGTCCCACATCCCGCAACCCACCGCTTTCAGCCTCTCCTTGCCTACCCTAAAATCAATACCGGAAAGTCATTTTTAACCGAATCCTAAATATAATTACAAAATATTTAACTTAAGGGGTGAGGTTATTTCTTCGACAAACGTCTTATTAGTTGACGGCAATAAAATGAAAAACGAGTGACAACCAACAGAATAGCGATTCAAACTTGACACCCTTCGGATAATGCCATGACGCTCAATAAGCAAGCCTATCAAAACGTAGCCAAAGAACCTAACAAACCTAAATTTCCAGCGGCCCGTTATTTCCAAATCCACTTCGAGCATTTGGAAAACCAGCTTGACGACACCAAGCGTTGCCTGGAAGCCTTGCAACAGCAAGTTGCCGAGTTGCATATCCGTTTCGGGTCAACCATTGCCGAGATTGGCGGCTCCAACGCTGATAAATGAGGAGCTTTTTCGTAGAACCGGCACATCGGGGTAATTTCCAGCTGCCTACAGAACTTTCACTGCCGACAAACTGGCAACGCCCACTGTTCGTCGCGATAACCGCAACGCTGGTGGCCTTGCTGCATGGCGCCTGCATGGTCTGGTATCTGGATCGGCCCGCCTCAGAAGCCTATACACAAGCGCTGGCGTTGCCAATGATAGACATCGCCCTGCAAGCGCCTAATGCCGGAGCACCTACCCAAGCAATTGCCCCACCCACACCACCGAAATCCATCGTCAAGCCGATTGAAAAAAAAACTAAGCCTAAGCCTAAACTCAAGCCCATTAAAAAGCCGCAAGCCAAAGCTGAGATTAAGAAACCTATCGCAAAGCCGGACAACCATGCAGCCGAGGCGCAACCACAAAGCGCGGCACCGGCCAAACAACTATCGGATGCCATGCCTGTTGCCGGTTCTCATGCGAACAGCGCATCACAACGCAGCCAAGCCAGCGATACACCGGCCCATGCCAATGCCGATTACCTGAACAACCCTAAACCTAAATATCCTGGCTACGCACGGCAACGGCATTGGGAAGGGCTAGTCGTGCTGCGGGTGCTGGTCACCGTTGATGGCCGTTGCGGAGAGCTTGTGCTGCAACGCAGCAGCGGTCATGAAACACTGGATGAAGCGGCTATGGAAGCCGTCAGAGCATGGCGTTTCGTACCTGGCAAACATGGCGACACGGCGGTGTCCAGCTGGGTCAATGTACCTATCCAGTTCGAGCTGGAATAAAACATGCTCGGCTACGCCCCATGATAACGTCGCCAGAAACAACAACAAACATCACATTATTCATAATGCCACCTCACTTAACACGTTAAAACAGGAGACTTCCTTTGGACTTATCAGAAACCAGCATCGTTAACGCCACACTCTGTTTGCTGGGGTGTTTTTCACTGCTCACCTGGAGCGTTATTCTGCTGAAGGCTGGCGAGTCAGCATTAAACGCGTTCCGTAACCACCGCTTTATCAAACAATTCTGGGAGCGCCCCCTCCTCACTTACGATACCGATACGGGTAAAGCCAAATCGCAAGCATCCCGAATTTACCTCGCGGGCCTGAAAACGCTGGCACAAATTCCGACGGAGCACATTTCACGTACGGAACAATATTCGGCTTGGCATGAATTGCTGGAACGGGCCATGCGCCAGCAGATACACAAAGAAAAAGCGCATATGGAATCCGGCTTGGGCTGGTTGGCCAGTTTTGGCAGCACCGCGCCTTTTGTCGGCCTGTTTGGTACAGTATGGGGCATTATGCACGCGCTAAAAGACATCGGCAGCAGCGGTTCGGCCAGCCTGGACATCGTCGCAGGGCCCATAGGGGAAGCCCTGATCGCTACGGCGCTAGGCATCGCCGTAGCCATACCTGCGGTGCTGGCGTACAATTTTTTCCTGCGTCAAAACCGTTCAAGCGCCGCAACATTGGAACATTTTGCCAGTGATGTCCTGCATACGACGATACAAACCCATCTTTTACAACATACAGTGAGCGAACATGTCCTTACACACCCCGAATGATGACGATGGAGAAATGAGCGAAATCAACGTCACGCCGCTGGTGGACGTGATGCTGGTGCTGTTGGTGGTATTTATCGTGACCGCACCCTTGCTAACGCAAGTCGTGCGCGTCAAATTACCCAAAACCGAACAGACTGAACCCGCACCCGACCAGCATATTGCTATCCTGGCTATCACTGCCGAAGGCCGGCCTGTACTGGATGAGCGCCCGATTGCACTGGAAGCGCTGGAAGCTGAATTAAAATCGCTACAGGAAAAAGACCCCGAAATCAGCCTGCAATTACAGGCCGACCGTACTGCCGTTTTCGATGCCGTTGCAAAAGTCATGGCCAGTGCACAGCGGTCAGGCATAGGCAAGCTATCGTTTGTGACGGAGCAACAATAAGCCCTGAAGCCAACTGGGATATGTCTATCAATACCGGCACAAACCTTTCAGCCATTAACCAGCCGGATACGCATCGATAAATCAACCGCGTTGATATGTTTGGTCAACGCCCCTATGGAAATAAAATCAACGCCGGTTTCCGCGACAGCCCTGATGGTGTCGAGCCCGATATTGCCGGAAGCCTCAAGCTCCACTCCGCCTTTTGTTACCGTATCGGACGTTAATTTGACCGCCCCGCGCAACTCTTCAATAGTGAAATTATCAAGCATAATGCGATCCGGCTTGGCTGCTAGCGCCTCTTCCAGTTCCTGCATGGATTCGACTTCGATTTCCACCGTGAGCGCTGTCTGCTGGCGCGCCATCTGTATGGCTGCGGCAATCGAACCTGCCGCGATAATATGGTTTTCCTTAATCAATACGCCATCATACAAACCCATCCTATGGTTATAACAACCGCCACAAACAACTGCGTATTTTTGCGCCCGCCTAAGCCCTGGTATGGTCTTGCGGGTATCTAACACTTTGCAGCCGGTACCGGCAACGGCATCGGCATAGTGCCTGGACAAGGTCGCAGTCGCCGACAAGGTTTGCAATAGATTTAATGCAGTACGCTCGCCGGTCAATAAAGCCCTGGCATTACCGCTGAGCCTGCACAGCAGCGTGTCGGCTTGCAGCAACTCGCCTTCTGCGGCCAGCCAGTTAATCTCGACACCGGCATCCAATGCCCTAAAAACTGCATCAAACCAAGCTTGCCCGCAAACAACCATCGCTTCACGGGTCATGACTTCCGCCACCGCCGTCATCGTGGCCGGAATTATCTCTGCGGTAATATCGCCAGAGCCTATGTCTTCTTCAAGCAAGGCGGTTATATCGTCAATTTTTAATATGCTAGTCATAGTTCACTGTCATAGCTCTGCCAACAAGATGGGAAGGCGCTTTCGGCAAGCCCAAAAAACTCCGATAAAAGCGCCGGTAACCCCGTAGAATACCACGCACACAGTCACTTTTTAAGCAGGAACCATGGGTTCAAAGTTATCAATCAATAACCACCGCTCCGATATAATCGGGTTAACATACGTTTATCCGGTGCTGTCCCGACGCGCCGGTGGCTTATCCATAGGCATTAATTTCAATACCAACAATACCTGTAACTGGCGTTGCATTTATTGCCAAGTACCCAATTTAACCATCGGCACGGCACCCGAACTGGATATCGGGCTGTTAGCGCACGAACTGCGCTCTTTTCTCGACGATGTGCTCAACGGCGATTTTTACGACCGCTTTGAGGTTAATCAAGACAAACGCATCATTAAAGATATCGCCATTGCCGGCAATGGCGAACCTACTAGCCTGAAAGCATTTGCCGAAGCCATAGCGCTGATTGGCCAGATAGCGACTGAAGCGGGCGTGTTTCCGGCAGGCGATTACGTGCTGATCACCAATGGCAGCCTGATACACCAGACTAGGGTCCAGCAAGGCTTGAAGGTATTAAGCGGTTATGGCGGTCAAGTGTGGTTTAAGTTCGACAGCGCGACGGAAGCAGGCCGTAAATTGCTTAATAACACCGGACAAAGCTGCCGCGCAGCCTTGGAAAACCTGAACATTTCCAGCCAGTTGTGCACGACAAAACTGCAAACCTGTGTGCTGGATTATGATCAGCGCGGCCTGCCCGAATCGGAAAAACAGGCCTATCTGGATGCCCTCAAAGACATTAAACGCCATAGTCTAGTGCGGCGCATCATGCTGTACACGATAGCCCGGCCTTCATTGCAACCCGAAGCCGGGCTGTTGCAGCCCTTGCCCTTGGCAACGCTGGACGCGTTTGCCGATGATATCCGGCAACTGGGCTTTGATGTGTCCGTCAGCGTATGAGCAGGATAGCGAAAGATTGTTATAATGATTACCTACGTTTGAAGTTGGTATTGAGATAAGGGGAAACTGGTTTTGACAAACATGCAGGATATAACGAGCCCGATGACGCCATCGGAAAGATACGCCACCCTGTCTTTGGCTGGCATTTACGCCCTGCGTATGCTGGGCTTGTTTATGATGTTACCGGTGTTGTCGTTGTTTGCCGAACAACTGGAAGGTTCAACGCCTGCACTGATAGGTTTGGCCATGAGCATTTACGGTTTGCCGCAGGTGTTGCTGCAAATCCCTTTTGGCCTGTTATCCGACCGCTTCGGACGCAAGAAAGTCATTGTGTTCGGTCTGGTGCTGTTTTTTATCGGCAGTGTTACCGCAGCGTTGTCGACGACAATTTATGGCGTCCTGATAGGCCGCGCATTTCAGGGTGCGGGCGCCATTTCAGCGGCCATCATGGCCTTGGTTGCAGATTTGACCCAGGAGGTGCACCGCACTAAAGCCATGGCAACCATCGGCGTCAGCATCGGTATGTCGTTTGGCGCAGGTTTGATTGCAGGGCCTATTGTGGCAGGGTTCGGCGGTATCCAGGCGGTTTTCGGCTTGACTGCCGCGCTCACGATCTTGGCCATACTCGCGGTGATCTATGTCGTGCCTAATCCGCAGCAGTCCAAACGGCACCGGGATGCGGAATTTGTGCCCAGCCAAATGTTCGATGCGTTAAAAAACCCCGAATTATTGCGCCTGGATTACGGCATTTTTATTTTACATCTGGTACTAATGGCTATTTTTGTCGTCGTGCCGACACAACTACGTCACGCAGGCCTGCCGGCGGGATATGAATGGCAAGTTTATTTACCGGTATTTGTGTTATCAATGGGTATTGCCGTACCGTTTATTATCCTGGCGGAAAAAAAGCGCAAAATGAAACCGGTTTTTATCGGCGCAATTGCCGTGTTAATGCTCGCCGAGTTGGGCTTGTCGCAATACCATCAAAACTTGTATGGCATTATCGGTTTTCTAGGATTGTTTTTTTGCGGCTTTAACTTGCTGGAAGCGACTTTGCCATCGCTAGTCTCAAAAACCGCCCCCGGCGACCTGAAAGGCACGGCAATGGGCGCTTATTCCAGCTCGCAATTCATGGGCCTGTTTATCGGCGGCTTGGTTGGCGGTTGGTTTAACGGCGCTTACGGCGTAACCGCCGTCTTCTTGTTCTGCGCCGTAGCAGCCTGCTCCTGGCTGTTGTTGTCCTTCAGCATGAAACCGCCGCGTTATCTGGCCAATATGCTGATTTCACTCAATAAGCTTAATGCACAAGACGCGGAGCAATTTACCGGCCAAATGCTGGAAATTACCGGCGTAGAAGAAGTCACGCCCAATTTCGAAGATGCCGTAGCTTATCTTAAGGTCGATAACCAGCGGCTAGACACGCCGCAATTACAAAAGCTGATTACGCAGTACGAAAGCCGTAGCAGTGAATAAGGCGCACACGGCGTGATGCAAGGATATAACGTGTCCGAATAAGTGATGTAAGGCTACCCCCGTTCATCCCAGGCTTTATCCAGCCGCTTGGCAGACACCGGATAAGCCGTTTTCAATTGCTGGGCATATAACGATACCCGCAACTCTTCCAGCATCCAACGAAATGGCTCCAGCTCTGGGAATACCTTGCCTTTTTGAGCTTTTTTTTCGACATCTTTCCAATAACGCAGCACATAACGGTTGATTTCCTGACTTTTTTGCAGGTTGTTATCGCGTTTATCCAACCGGTACTGGATAGCTTTCAGATAGCGCGGGATAGCCCTTAATTGCTGATACGGCGTATTACGGATAAAACCCGCATAAATCAATACCCCTAATTGCCCGTTAATATCCTTAGCCAAGGGGTCATTGGCGTTCAGACGCTGTAACGGGGTTTGCAGCGCATTGTATAGGGCCATAATGTCCAGCGCCGTTTGTCCGGCCTCATTGGCCATCGTGACCAAACCCTGCTTGTGTTGTTGTAAATTTTGTTCAAAAGCCTGTTGCGTACGAATCGTGCGACCTTCGATAAAAACGCTGTGCAATATCAGCATCAGCATGTCGTCCTTATACGAACGGGCGTTGCCCGTGTCCAAGATAGGATGCTTCGGCAAACGGCTGTAACTGAGTTCGGCGCTAGCCGATTGCAGCACGTTCTTCAGCAAATACGTGCAATCCTTACGCAAGCTGAGCTGGAACAAGCGCATCAAGCCGGATTGATGCTCGTTATCGGCTTTTTGCCGGGTATCGAAAATACGCACACCCACGGCATCGCCTTCATCGACTATGGCGGGGAAACCGACTACGGTTTGCCCTTTTTGGATAAAGCTATAGGTCTCCGGCAAGTCATCAAAAGCCCATTGGATACAACCCGTGTAATTCAGTTCATCGGCGGCTATCTGGTCAAAACTGTCGACGGCGGCAACCGTATATTTACCTTGCAGTTTTTTCAGATCCCTGCCGTAATCCAGTAACCGGCCCTGGTCATCTATCACTCGGAAATTCATTTTCAAATGGTCGGTCACGCCGTCCATTGCCCACGCATTCAATGGGATCGCTTCCCCAGTCAATTTGCGTAAACGGTTACCTAACCATTCTTGTAACAAGCCCTTGAAATCAGGCTCTATCTCCAGGCAGGCCTTGACGGTTTCCGGCACCGGCACAAAATGCTTCCTGATATTTTTGGGCAAAGCCCTAATCAAGGCGATACATTTTTCTTCGAGCATACCCGGCACCAGCCAGTCGAATGGCATCTCCGATAGCTGGTTAAGCTGATGCACCGGAATGATCGCCGTCACGCCGTCTTCATCATGCCCTGGTTCAAAACGGTACTGCAACGGGATCGTCAGGTTGCCTATTTTCTTGCTGTCTGGATAGTCCCATTCATTGACGATATGGTCCTGTTCGCGCGTTAAATCCGCCTTGGTCAAAAACAGGATTTTCGGGTCGGTTTTTTCGGCGGTTTTACGCCATTTATCCAGCGCGATACCGCTAACTATCTCTGGCGGCAGCTTGTTGTCGTAAAACGAATACAACCATAATTCATCTTCCACCAGATCAACACGGCGGCCTTTATGCTGGATCATGCCGACTTCTTCCAGCAACTGCTGGTTCGCGGTAAAAAACGGCGCATTGCTATGATAATCGTGGCTAACCAGCGCCGATTGGATAAACAGTTGCCGCGCCGATTTCGCATCGACACGCTCATAAGGGATCTTGCGCCCCGCCTGCAAGGTCAGTCCATACAACATCGTGCGCTCATACACGGCGCTACGCCCTGCTTTCTTCTCCCAATGCGGGTCATAATGGGTATGCTTAACCAGATGCGCCGCGCATTGTTCTATCCATTCCGGCTCAATCCTGGCTACAGTCCGCGCATAGACCTTGCTGGTTTCGACCTGTTCGGCGGCCATGATCCATTTAGGCTTGAGCTTGTGCAAACCGGAACCGGGGAAAATAAAGAACTTCAGGCCGCGCGCGCCTAAATATTCATATTGGTCGTGGCGAAAACCGATATTGGACAGCAGGCCGGTCAGCAACGCGCGGTGGATGTTTTCATAGCGAGCGTCGGGTATGGGCTCCATCCCGCTTGCAGGTAGCGGGGCGCCGCCATCAGCAACGGCTTTTGTAAAGCCGGGCTTAGGGGGTGGCTCATTGACGTGCATTTTTAAATCCCCTTTCACCACCTGCATGATTTGTGCATGGCTATCAAACCACTCGCGCATACGCAGATGCGACAGAAAATTATCCGTACAGTATTTTCTTAATTTACTGTTGGACAGATGTTTTTTCTGTTCTTCGTAACTGTTCCATAGATTCAGCAGCGTCAAGAAATCCGATTCCGTATGGCGGAAAGCGGCGTGTTTGGCATCAGCCTGGGGCATTTTATCGGCGGGTTTTTCGCGAGGGTCTTGTACGCTTAATGCAGCGACAATAATCGCGACTTCATGCAGACAACCTTCTTCATGCGCGGCGATGAGCATACGCGCCAGCTTCGGGTCAGTCGGAAATTTCGCTAATTGCCGCCCCGTGTCAGTCAATTGGCCGGACTTATCCAGCGCATTGACTTCTTGCAACATGGTTTTGCCGTCACGGATCATTTTCTCGTCAGGCGGCTCGATAAACGGGAAGTCTTCGATATCGCCCAATTTCAACGCAGCCATTTGTAAAATGACCGCCGACAAATTGGTCCGCATGATTTCCGGCTCGGTAAACTCCGGTCGCGCCAGATAATCATCATGTGAATACAAGCGTATGCAAATGCCTTCAGCGACACGTCCGCAACGTCCCGCGCGTTGGTTAGCGCTGGATTGCGAAATGCGTTCTATCGGCAAACGCTGGATTTTGCTGCGGTGGCTGTAACGGCTGATGCGGGCATGACCGGTATCGATGACGCCGCGTATGCCCGGCACCGTCAATGAGGTTTCCGCGACATTGGTCGCCAGCACGATACGCAACTTGCCGCCTTTAGGGTTAAAAACCCGCTCCTGCTCGCCAACGCTGAGTTTTGAATACAAGGGCAGGATTTCATATTGTGTAGGGTGGTGTTTTTTTAAGGAATCAGCAGTTTCCCTGATTTCGCGCTCACCGCTGAGAAAAATCAGTATGTCACCGCGTAAATCCCGATGCAACTCATCGACCGCATCGAGTATCGCGGCCTGCAAATCGTCACTGGTTTCATCATCCTCATCCTCATCTTTTTGTTCGATAGGACGGTAACGCAGATCCACCGGATAAGTGCGCCCCGATACTTCAATAATCGGCGCATTGTTAAAGTGCGCGGCGAAACGCTGTGTATCTATTGTTGCCGAAGTGATAATCAACCTTAGATCTGGGCGTTTGGGCAGCAGCCATTTCATATAACCGATCAGAAAATCGATGTTCAGGCTACGCTCGTGCGCTTCGTCAATGATGATCGTATCGTATTGGTTCAGATAAGCGTCATTTTGCGATTCGGCCAGCAAAATGCCGTCGGTCATCAGTTTGATCAGCGAGCCGGGATGGGTTTTGTCATTAAAGCGAATTTTATAGCCTACCGATTTGCCTAAGGGCTCACCAAGTTCCTCGGCGATGCGGTCGGCGACGGTACGGGCGGCAATTCGCCGTGGCTGGGTATGGCCAATAAGCCCGGCTGCCCCGCGCCCTATCGACAAGCAGATTTTCGGTAATTGCGTGGTCTTGCCCGAACCCGTCTCGCCGCACATGATGACGACTTGATGTTGGCTGATCAACGCGGCGATTTCGTCTTTTTTACCGGTGACCGGCAAGTCAGGAAAATTGAGCACCGGGATGCTGGCAAGCCGTTGCTGTCTTGACGCAAGCGATTTTTCGATCCGGCTCGCCAAAGCGTTTAGCTGGTCGGCAGCAGGCGGCTTGCCTTTCTGCTGATCGCCACGCAGCCTGTCCAGTTGTCGCTTTAATACGTGCCTATCCTGGTTCATGCACAGCGTTAATTGATGGGACAGTTGTTTAATAAGATCGGGAGTGGACATCGGTTTATTGTTATTAGATAGCAGTCTGGCATCTGTATTGCTGGGCGTTTTTCAGTCGCTGTGGCCTGCGCCGGATGGGGCATCTGCCTGGCACGCTTCGTTGGACAAACTCAGATTTAAAGCTCAGGCATCGCTAAAACGTTAGGCTCTTTAATGTAAGCCGGGCGCGACAACACACAAAAAATGTTGCGGTTGGTTGGTCTCAAACAGCATGATTCTATTGACAATGTCCTCGGCGCTGCTTTCCCCAATAGGGCCTGCCGTGACACGGGCAGCGGCTGAACTGACCAGGTGAACATAACTCTGGTAGGGGCCGCCGGCTACCGTTGAGTTAATCAATAACTCGGTTTCTGTCAGCTTAGCCACTGTTTCAGGCGCCTCGCTACCGGGGTTGCAGGCACCAAAAAAAACCAGCCCATCCGGGCTTACCAGCGAATTCAGGGTGTGGGCAAACAGTAAAAAACGTTCCGGGGATATTTCAACGGATGATTTTAGCTGGAACAGCGGTTCACGGCAGACCAATTCACAGAGCTTGAGCCTGTCTGCATGCGTTTCTTGCCGGACGATTGCCAACTTATCGGGCGAACAATAGCGGCTGAAACAAGCGTTATCCAGCGGCTGTAGCTGTTTTTCCAGCCCCTTTAGCCGCTGCCAGATTTCGCTGGAGGCCGACTGCGCCAGTTCCTGCACATGCGCGGCGATATAATCGGTAAATATCTGGTTTTTTTCGGTGTTATAGACGATGGACAACACATTCTTGAGTCCGGGCTGGGCTTCTGAAAGCTGGAGCAATTGACCATTTCCCCCAGAAATTTTAAGCTCTTGCAAAAATACCTTATTTTTGAGCACCGGGCCATCGAAGCCGCCATGACCAATAAAAATAACCCGGTCAAAAGGCGCTGACTGCTGCAACACCGCCCCGGCCTGTTGGTAATAATCTTCCCAACCCCACACATCATGCAATTGCTGGACATGGGCATGGAAACGGTTGCGATAAAAGGCGGCTATGATGCGGGCTGGTTGTTCAGCCCACCGCTGAGATCCCGTAGCGTCGGAATCACCGCTAAGTAAAGGCACTATCAGCACCCGCGTCGGCGCTTGCAAAAAACTCAATGCCCCATGCAAGGACTGGCAGGACAATAGCGGCTTTGCTGCGCCGTATACGCTGTTAGCGCAAAAACCTAGCAAACAAACCAGCAAAAACCGCCCAACTACGCAATTATTCATGACTCAGCCCCATATAAAGTCCATTCACCATGGTATCCCTCACACTACAATTAAGCGCACGCGTTAGTCTCTATCAATAGTTTTCGCTGCCGGCCTAAACGGATAGTCCCTACGGGGCTGCTGTCCTGAATATAGTTTTGCGTAGCCCATGACTGTTTGGCTTTTATTGGTAATGAACTTTCGGCTTCCCTTCGGCAGCTACCAACTCACCGATAGAAAAAACAGTTTCACCCGATGCCGTCAATACGTCCTTTGCTGCCGTCTCATCTTCAGGCGCAACGCAAACTATCATGCCGATACCGCAGTTGAAGGTTGTCAACATGTCGGCTTGTTGTACCTTGCCTTGTTCTTGCAACCACTTGAAAATCTGCGGGTATTCCCAACTGGAAAGGTCAATGACGGCATCCATGCCAACTGGAAGGACCCTAGGCAGGTTTTCGGTCAAACCGCCGCCAGTAATGTGCGCCAACGCATGCACCGGCACTTGGGACAACAAGGTTAGTAGCGGCTTGACATAGATTTTAGTCGGCGCCAACAACACAGCACCGAGCGTGGTATTGCCAAATTTATCGGCTAGGGAAGCCTGGCTGTGGGTTATTATTTTCCTGATCAACGAATAACCATTAGAATGGGGTCCTGAAGACGCGATGCCGATTAGTTTGTCGCCCACTTTTACGCCGCTGCCGTCCAACACTTTAGTTTTTTCGACGATGCCGACGCAAAAACCGGCCAAATCATATTCGCCATCGGCATACATGCCGGGCATTTCAGCTGTTTCTCCGCCAACCAATGCAGCGCCCGCCAATTCACAACCCTGCCCTATGCCTTCAATGACCGCCGCCGCCGTCACGACATCAAGTTTGCCCGTTGCAAAATAATCCAGAAAAAATAACGGCTCGGCGCCTTGCACAATAATATCATTGACACACATCGCAACCAGATCGATCCCTACGGTGTTATGGACACCCAACTCGATAGCCAATTTTAATTTAGTGCCCACGCCGTCGGTGCCTGACACTAGCACGGGATGTTGATAACGCTCTAATGGCAGTTCAAACAACGAGCCAAAACCACCCAAACCAGCCAACACACCTGCAGTCCTGGTCCTGGCGGCAATAGGCTTGATACGTTCAACGAGTTCATTGCCTGCTGCAATATCAACACCGGCACTTTTGTAGTCCAGGCTTTCTTGGTTATTCGCGCTCAATGTCATGCTCTCTCTAGGGTAAAATGACCATATTGTACAAGACAATATCGGCCTTGTGTGCAGGATGTCAGCGCTCGTTAAAAGTTGCCGAGCTCCGTATGACTTTTCATAATAGAAAACCTGTCGGCTGACTTATGCCGATGGTTTCATAATAAAATACTAGGGATTTAGTTGAATTCGGTAAAAAAAATAATTAAAGTGGCTTTCGGTGTAAAAAAATACCAGATAACACCACTATTTGACTGAGGAGTTAATTATGAAAATAACAATACTATTTAAATCCGTATTATTTATCGCCGCCATTTTCATGAATGGCGTTGCATCGGCATACAGCCCCGAAGAAACAGAAGTCGAATGCAAAAAACCGCGTTTTACTGATTTCAGCCTTACCACTTATAACGCTACGGAAAATATTGAAGTTGCGCCTGAATCGGAGTTCTATTTCAAAGTGTCGCCTTGGGTAGATCCCACCACCATCACCTTATCTGCAAAACAACAAGCACTCAATTTCGGCGTGGAAAGCAACAATAGCTTCCATAAAGTCAAAGCCAAATTACCGGCTGCATTGGCGGGACAATTTGTTAGAATCAGCACCAGCGCTAAAGCGGTGTCAGGATGCGACAATCAAACCGGTTGGCTGGTTAAGATAGCCAAACAATAACATCTGCCCCAATACGTTCACTACGAAGACAGCGTAGTTAGGGTACGTACACGCCTTTTCAAACATTTCGCGGTAGTCAGCCCCAGAAAAGGTACGCGATGCGTACCCTACCTGGACAATAGGGCGGTCTTCGTATCAATATCCTTTCAAACCCAACACATCCTGCATATCATAAAGTCCGTTTTTTTTATCCTGCAACCAAATCGCCGCCTTTACCGCACCATTCGCAAACGTCATACGGCTGCTTGCTTTGTGGGTAATTTCTATCCGTTCACCTTCATCAGCAAACATCACGGTGTGTTCGCCGACGATATCCCCGGCTCGAATGGTTGAAAATCCGATGGTTTTTCTATCGCGTTCGCCGGTATGGCCTTCCCTGCCGTAAACCGCACAGTCCTGCAAATCCCGGCCTAACGCATCGGCAATGACTTCACCCATACGTAACGCCGTGCCGGACGGCGCATCAACCTTATGCCGATGATGGGCTTCTATAATTTCAATGTCCGTGTAGTCGCCCATAACTTTGGCAGCTATTTCCAGTAATTTAAGTGACAGATTTACCCCGACACTCATGTTAGGCGCAAGCACTATCGCAACATCATCAGCAGCTTCCGTAATTGCGGCCTTTTGCGCCGCAGTGTAGCCTGTGGTGCCTATGACCAGTTGTTTCCCTGACTGGCGGCATTGCTCAATAAAAATCATTGATGCGTCAGGTCGGGTAAAATCAATCAAAACATCAAACTGGTCGATAACACTGGACAAGTCACTCACTACGTTAATGCCCAGTGCACTGATGCCGGCCAAATCTCCCACGTCTTTACCGACCGAGTCGCTGTCCACACGCGAAATTGCCGCGGCAAAAATGGCTTTATCAGCCAATACTGTCGCTTTAATCAGACTAAGCCCCATCCGGCCCGATGCACCGGCCACTGCAACACGTATCATGGCTATCCCGTTAATTTATCAAAAAAATCCTTCACGCCGTCAGTCCAGGAATGCTCTTGTGGACTGTGATGTTTACCGCCGCCAGTTATGGATTCACCCAGCTTTTCAACCAGCAGTTTTTGCTCTTTCGTTAATTGCACCGGCGTTTCTATTTGTACTTTGCAAAGCAAATCCCCGACTGGGCCGCCCCGTACCGGCTTTACACCTTTCCCGCGCAATCTGAACAGTTTTCCGGTTTGTGTTTCTGCAGGAATCTTCAGCACGACTTTACCATCTAGGGTGGGTACTTGCAATTCGCCACCTAGGCACGCTGTAGGAAAACTTATAGGCACTTCACAATACAAATTCGCGCCATCACGAGTGAAAATCTCATGATCCTTGACACGAATTTCAACATAAAGGTCACCGGCAGGCCCGCCACGCTCCCCGGCTTCACCTTCTCCAGCCAGCCTGATGCGGTCTCCGGTATCGACGCCTGCTGGAATCTTCGCCGATAAGGTTTTAGTTTCCTGAACACGGCCTTGACCATGACATTTTCCACAAGGATCTTTAATCTGCTTGCCGGTACCTCGGCATGTTGGGCAATTTTGCTGCACGGAAAAGAAACCTTGCTGCATCCTGACCTGACCATGACCATGACAGGTTGAACAGATCACCGGACTCGAACCTTTTTTGGCACCTGAACCATTGCATTCGTCGCAGGCCACCAAGACCGGCACACGAACCTTGGCCTCGGTACCGGCAACAGCCTCTTCCAGCGTCAATTCCAGATTGTAGCGCAGGTCTGAGCCGCGCTGAACGCCACTACGTTGTCTTCCTGCGCCAAAAATATCGCCAAACACATCACCAAAGATGTCACTAAAACCTTCGCCGCCAAAGCCGCCTGGCCGTCCGCCCATAGACGGGTCAATGCCGGCATGGCCGAACTGATCATAAGCCGAGCGCTTTTTGGGATCAGATAAGATTTCGTAAGCTTCTTTAATCTGTTTGAACTTAATTTCAGCAGCTTCAGGGTTATCAGCATTCCTGTCGGGATGAAATTTCATCGCCAAGCTGCGGTATTTTTTCTTTATTTCAGCATCGCTGGCATTGCGCTCAACGCCGAGAACCTTATAAAAATCTTCTTTTTCTGCCATGGCTTGTCATTGACTCTATATTTGTATGTTTGATAAAGATTCTTCAATTTAGCTTTAAGTGCCAGCACTTTTACTATGTGACCTCAATTAAATATCAGGAATAAAACCTAGTTAATCGTTGTTGCTCAGTATTAGGCATGCGTGCTGAAATCTCAATAAGACTGGGTAACTCAAAATAACAAACGCAAAAAGAGGCTTCAGCCTCTTTGTTGTTATGATGCCTATCAAGAGGTCGGGCTTACCCTAGAGGGTATAGCCCGACCAGCGCTCTGTTACTTCTTGTCGTCGTCTTTTACTTCTTCAAACTCGGCGTCAACCACACCATCATCAGCCGCGTGAGCATGTGTTTCGGAAGAAGATGACTCGGCTTCGGCTGCTCCTTTTTGGGCATAGACACGTTCCGCCAAATGGCCAGATAGTTCAGTCAAGCTATTGGTTTTAGCTTCAATGTCAGCCTTATCATCGCCTTTAACCGCCTCTTTCAACGCATGGACCGCATTTTCAATGCTGGTTTTCTCATCTGCCGCAACCTGATCACCCAATTCCTTCAGCGATTTTTCAGTCGCATGGATCATATTGTCCGCGTGATTGCGGGCATGGACCAATTCAGTCAGCTTACGGTCTTCATCAGCATGCGCTTCGGCATCCTTGATCATGCGCTGCACTTCATCATCGGACAGGCCGCTAGAAGCTTTGATTATGATCGATTGCTTCTTGCCGGTAGCCTTGTCTTTAGCCGATACGTTCAAGATGCCGTTTGCGTCGATATCGAAAGCCACTTCAATTTGCGGGATACCGCGTGGTGCAGGTGGAATATCCGCCAAATCAAAACGTCCCAGTGACTTATTGGCTGACGCCTTCTCACGCTCGCCTTGCAAAACATGCACGGTGACAGCTGTTTGGTTAT
This sequence comes from Methylovulum sp., assembly GCA_030653435.1. Lineage (GTDB taxonomy): Bacteria > Pseudomonadota > Gammaproteobacteria > Methylococcales > Methylomonadaceae > Methylovulum. Next base: position 19,951 of record JAURZI010000095.1, on the reverse strand, counting down.
CGTCAGCCGTAGAGAATACCTGTGACGCGTTGGTCGGTATCGTCGTATTTTTCTCAATCAGCTTGGTCAAAACGCCGCCCATGGTTTCAATACCAAGGGATAACGGAATAACATCCAGTAACAAGACGTCTTTAACTTCGCCGCCCAACACGCCTGCCTGAATTGCCGCGCCTAAAGCAACCGCCTCATCCGGGTTGACATCTTTGCGGGGCTCCTGGCCGAAAATGTTTTTAACCATTTCCTGCACTTTCGGCATGCGGGTTTGACCGCCGACCAGAATCACGTCATTGATTTCTTTTGCAGACAATCCGGCATCTTTCAAGGCCATCTCACATGGGCCTTTAGTGCGGTTAATCAGTTCTTCAACCAGCGATTCCAGTTTGGCACGCGTCAGTTTAACGTTTAAATGCTTAGGGCCTGTCGCGTCGGCAGTAATATAAGGCAAGTTGACATCGGTTTGCTGGCTGGATGACAACTCTATTTTGGCTTTTTCTGCCGCTTCTTTTAAACGTTGCAAGGCCAATGGGTCGTTATGGACATCAACGCCGCTTTCCTTTTTAAATTCGCTGGCCAGATATTCGATAACGCGCGAGTCAAAATCTTCGCCGCCCAAGAACGTGTCGCCATTCGTTGACAACACTTCAAACTGGTGTTCGCCATCGATTTCAGCGATTTCGATAATGGAAATATCGAACGTACCGCCGCCTAAATCGTAAACTGCAATTTTGGTGTCGCCTTTAGGCTTATCCATACCGAAAGCCAAGGCGGATGCGGTAGGTTCATTGATAATCCGCTTAACTTCCAACCCCGCAATACGTCCCGCATCTTTAGTTGCCTGACGTTGTGAGTCGTTAAAGTACGCAGGCACGGTAATGACCGCTTCGGTCACGGCCTCACCCAAATAGGCTTCCGCATCTTTTTTCAACTTCATTAACACACGCGCGGAAATTTCCGGCGCAGCCATTTTTTTGCCGTGGACTTCAACCCAGGCGTCGCCATTTTCTGCTTCAACAATACTGTAAGGCACCATTTTGATGTCTTTTTGTACAACATCGTCTTTAAAGCGGCGGCCAATCAGGCGTTTGATTGCAAACAACGTATTTTTGGGGTTGGTGACAGCCTGACGTTTTGCAGACTGGCCTACCAACACTTCATCATCATTACTGAACGCGATAATGGAAGGCGTAGTCCGTGCACCCTCGCTGTTTTCGATTACCCTAGCGACACCATTTTCCAGCACGGCAACACACGAGTTTGTGGTGCCTAAATCTATCCCAATTATTTTAGCCATTGAATTCTCCAGACTTGAATTTTTTAAAATGTAAACGTTATGACCGATATAAGGTCGTTTTTTATGATTTCAAGCTTTATTTCAAGCCTACACTTCAATCTGCTGCTTTTGCGACAACAACCATTGCCGGACGCAGCAACCGCCCGTTCAACATGTAACCTTTTTGAAACACGTTCACTACCGTATTAGGTTCTGCGCCTTCCACAACTTGCATGACCATCGCCTGATGATGCTCGGCATTAAACGGTTGCCCTATAGGGTCAATCGCAACAATATTGAATTTCGCAAACGCAGATTCAAACTGTCTGATGGTTAATTCGCTGCCTTCCCTGAATTTTTTAACTTCTTCACTGTCGCCTGCCGCCGCTTGCAATCCCAACACCAAACTGTCCAGCACCGACAACAATTCCTTGGCAAAACCGGTCAAGGCGAATTTATGTGCGTCTTCCAAATCTTTTTGAGTTCTTTTTTTCAGGTTTTCCATTTCCGCTTGGATACGCAAGGCCTTGTCCCAATTTTCCTTGGCTTTTAACTTGGCTTCCGCCAACTCCAGTTTCAGCTCATCCAGCGTATACTCATGCTCGCCCACTTCGGTGTGCGCCTGCTCTTCGTTAACGGTTTCAACGGGTTCGCCTTCAACCTTCGGTTCAGCTGTTTCCTGCTCAGTGCTCATACTCTATACCTTAGAAGTTAGTTAAGCCTCTACAATGGGGATGTAGATTTCGGATTCAAGGCTGCGCCTAATAATTTTGCCGTGATGTCAACAAACGGAATGATTTTCTCATAAGCCATGCGCGTAGGGCCGATGACACCGAGCACGCCGACCACTTCATCGCTGACCGAGTAAGAAGAAGTCACCAGACTGCAATGATCGAACGCCTGATAACCGGATTCTTCGCCAATAAAAATCTGCACGCCTTCGGCTTTCATGCACTGATCAAGCAAATGGATGACACCTTGCTTCTGGCTAAAAGCCTCAAATAAAATTTTCAAGCGATCCCTGTCTGCCAGCTCAGAAAAACCCATCAGATTGGTTTCGCCTGCCAATACATAACCGTCTTTTTTCTGGTCTTGCTTGAAAGCCAATTGCGCCATTTTTATCGCATCCAGCATGCCTTGGTTGATATGCACCTGATCATCCTGCAATTCTTTTAAGACCGCTTCCCGGACAGCATCAATACTTAGTCCGCAATAAATCGAGTTGAGATAATTGGCGGCCTGTTGCAATTCCGCCGCACTAAACACTTTGGATGTGTGGATGATTTTATTATGGACTTCCTGCTCATTGGTCACAAAAATGACTAAAACGCGATTATTCGATAGCGCCAGAAATTCAATATGCCTCAAGCAAACAATTTCCCTTCGCGGCAAGGTCACGACACCCGCCATTTGCGTCAAGTCGGCAAGCAATCTCGAAGCGGCGCCTACTGCGTCACCCGTGTCTTGTGGTGCCGAAAACCCCTCTTGCAACCGCGTCAAATCCTCTGTATTTAATGGCTTGACCGTCAACAGGCTGTCGACAAACAACCGGTAACCACTGACGGTAGGCACCCGTCCGGCCGATGTATGCGGAGAATGCACCAAACCCAAATCTTCCAGATCCGCCATCACATTTCGGATCGTTGCCGGACTCAGTTTCAAATCCGAATCTTTTGATAGCGAGCGCGAACCTACCGGTTGACCATCGCTGATATAGCGCTCAACCAGAGTTTTTAATAGCTGTTGCGACCGTTCATTTAACTGTTGAGCATTATGACCCACAACCACCTCTAGGAAACAGATTAGCACTCAAGCAAGAGGAGTGCCAGCAGTTGAAAATATCAGCTCACCCGTTCGTTGTCAATAAAGGCCAACACTCTGACTAGGCAAACACACTGAAACAGCCCGGTGTTTTGTGCTCGTTTACCGTCAGCTTAACTAGGCAATATGTCCGGGTTTTGGGCAATTAGGTTGACTGACCATGACAGACAGGCGTTACTTCATATTGGCTGGACGAGCACCCAAACGCCTGTACAGCATGAGTTCCTTAGATTTTAGTAGCGGCGTCGGCACGATTGCAGTAGAGTGTTAGCATCTTTATCGACAACGACACGATTATGTATGGGGTGCATCCGGTCAGTGCTTGCTGCTCATACTGGTCACGGCATGGGCATCGGTTTGATGGGGCAGGTCCAAAGGCAAGGCATTGATACCTTAGGCACCCAATTTAGATGAATACTGATCATTTTAATCGATGATTTCGGCAGCATCGCGCTACACTTTAGCTAATGGCCGACATGTCCAAGACCTGCCCAATGGCTTGCGGCTGGCCCTGCAAGTACGACGCATGAGGGTCAATAACAAAGCGCGTGTTCATCGCCGTACGGCCCATTAATAATCGAAACAGCATGCTATCGCGGTTGGTCAGCGTCATTTCCGCCCTAATTGCAGAATGCCCCAAAATCAGTTGCGTTTCTATCACATAACGACGTTGCTTGTGCCCGCCTGAATCCGACACCAAGCGCCTATCCTTAATCGGCGCATGGCACTCTACCGCCACCTCACAATTTTTCTGGACAGGATGTACCGCAAACATGACCCAACGCTGCCCATTTTTGCGGTAGGGCTCAATAGCAAATGCATGTATCGCGGACGAACGCGCACCCGTATCTATTTTAGCCTTAATCAAATCTATGTTGAGTTCCGGTAACGCCGCCCATTCCCGCCATCCCAACATCGGTTTGTCTGGCAATGATGCCATCAATAATTCTGTCATTCATAACTCCTTAGCCCAACCGCTGCAATGAATTGGTCTGTTTACATCATTCTGTGTACGGATGACTCACTTTATACAGGCATCACCACAGACGTGTCCAGACGATTTGCCCAGCATGCCAGCCAACAAGGCGCCAAGTATTTTCGCGGGCGGCAACCTAAACAGCTGTTATATGTAGAAACCGGCCATAATCGCAGTTCTGCCGGCAAACGGGAAATAGCCATCAAAAAGCTCAAACGGCAGGAAAAACTCCAGCTTGCTGCTACCGGACTGGAGGCCAAGTAGCTACGCACACCGTTATTGGTCCAACACCTCCAAGCCTTCAGCCATTGCCATTTCGCCCACGTCAATTTCCCGCCCCAGCGCCAATCCGGTAAAATCGAATAAACGGGGATCCGCCAATTGTGACGGGGCGACATTTTGCAGGCTGGTAAAAATGGTTTCCAGACGGCCTGGGAACTGTTTGTCCCAGGTTTTCAGCATAGCTTTCATTGCCTGCCTTTGCAGATTTGCTTGGGAACCGCATAAATTACAGGGAATAATCGGAAAGTCCCTAAAAGTGCAATAACGCTCTATGTCTTTTTCCCGACAATAGGCCAGCGGCCTAATGACAATATTTTTCTTGTCGTCGCTCAACAACTTAGGGGGCATCGCCTTGAGTTTACCGCCATAAAAAATATTCAAAAAAAATGTCTCAAGGATGTCATCGCGATGATGGCCTAACGCAATTTTGCTTGCACCGATTTCTTCAGCATAGCCGTATAAGGTACCCCGGCGCAAACGCGAACACAAACTGCAAGTCGTTTGTCCCTCCGGGATAACACGTTTGACGACGCTGTACGTATCTTTTTCAATAATATGATAGGGAATGCCTATGGATTCAAGATAAGCCGGCAGCACGTGCTCAGGGAATCCGGGCTGTTTTTGATCCAGATTGACGGCTATCAGGTCAAAATCGACGGGCGCAGTTTTTTGCAAATTCACCAAAATATCCAGCAAGGTGTAAGAGTCTTTGCCGCCTGACAGGCAGACCATGATCTTATCGCCGTTTTCGATCATGTTGTAGTCTGCTATTGCATCGCCGACGTAGTGACGTAGGCGCTTCTGTAATTTATTGAACTGGGTTCTGGATTTTTGAATGGTACCTGACATGGTCAGCAGTATTTTTAAGATAGAAAGGAAAAGAAATTCAGCAGCAGAAAATGAATCATCTTCGCAATGACTGAAGAACGGGCTGATTGATAGAGACCACGAAAGGAACGGGCTTGAAGCGCCGTGCCCTCCGTGACTTATGCCCAGTGCGGATGCTTATGGTTAACCGATTTAACGGTTATAGCGTTGGAAAATCAACGTCGCGTTAGTGCCGCCAAAACCAAAACTATTCGACATAATCGTATTTAAGGCGACATCGTCTAGCCGCTCGCGGACGATAGGAATGCCTTCGGCACCCGCATCCAACTGCGTGATATTGGCGGATGCACTCAGAAAGTTACCTGCCATCATCAGTATTGAATAGATCGCCTCATTCACGCCTGCGGCACCCAGCGCATGGCCGGTCAGCGACTTGGTTGAACTGACGCTGGGCATGTCATCCGCGTCAAACACTGTGCGTAACGCACCTAATTCCTTGGTGTCCCCTACCGGAGTGCCCGTACCGTGGGCGTTGATGTAATCAATTTTACCGTGGACTGTCGCCATCGCCTGCTGCATGCAGCGCACTGCACCTTCACCGGATGGCTGCACCATATCATACCCATCCGACGTAGCGCCATAACCGACCAGTTCCGCATAAATCTTGGCCCCACGCGCTTTGGCGTGCTCCAACTCCTCTATCACCAGAACGCCGCCGCCGCCGGAAATGACAAAACCGTCGCGCGTTTGATCATAAGGCCTGGACGCAGTGGTCGGTGTATCATTGTATTTGGATGACATCGCGCCCATCGCATCAAACAACACGGACATCGTCCAATGCACTTCTTCGCCGCCGCCGGCAAACACGACATCCTGCTTACCCATCTGGATAAGTTCCATGGCATGACCAATGCAATGGGCACTGGTCGCGCATGCCGAAGTAATGGAATAATTCACCCCTTTAATTTTATAAGGCGTGGCAAGGCAGGCCGTATTCGTGCTGGACATCGCCCTAGGCACCCGATAAGGCCCAACGTGTTTGACGCCTCTTGCCCTGAGTATGTCAGCCGCTTCAACCAAATTGGATGTTGACGGCCCGCCGGAGCCCATGACCAGGCCGGTCCTGACATTCGACACATCCTGCTCGTCCAGGCCGGAATCATCTATGGCCTGCTGCATCGCAATATAGTTGAACGCAGCGCCATCGCCCATAAAGCGCTTTATTTTACGGTCTATAAACGCATCAAGATCTATATTGACCGCACCGTGGACTTGGCTGCGAAAACCCAGCTCCTTATAAATATCTGCAAAAACGATTCCCGAACGGCCTGTCTTCAGGGATTCAATAACCTCTGCCTGGTTGTTGCCAATACTGGAAACAATGCCTAAACCGGTTACCACGACTCTTTTCATTACTATAGCCTCTAGAAATCTTCTGTAGAAGTAAATAAACCAACCCGTAAATCAGTTGCTTCATAAATAACCTTGCCATCAACTTCCATAGTGGCATCCGCGATACCCATCACCAGTTTACGCATGATGACGCGTTTTAAATTAATGCGGTAAATCACTTTATTGGCGGTAGGCAATACTTGGCCGGTAAATTTGACTTCACCAACCCCCAATGCCCGGCCTTTACCAGGCCCGCCCAGCCAACACAAATAAAAGCCAACCAATTGCCACATGGCATCAAGCCCAAGACATCCGGGCATGACCGGATCGCCCTGGAAGTGGCAAGCGAAAAACCACAAATCAGGTTTAATATCCAGCTCAGCAATAATTTCCCCTTTACCGTATAAGCCGCCTTCATCGGTAATCAGGGTAATCCGGTCCATCATTAGCATGTTCGGTAGCGGCAATTGCGCGTTTTTCGGTCCGTAAAGCTCCCCCCTACCGGACTTCAATAATTCTTCGCGCGTAAAACTATGCTGTTTCTCCATACTGTATATCTACCTTGAGTTATTTTTATAATTGAACCGTATATTATCTAACAGAGCCCGATAAAAATCAGCTCAAATTTTAACGGCGGGGCACATCACTTAACAGATGTTTTAGTTTCAGTGGTTGTGTTGGTAAACCAGTTGCCTGTGCATCCACGGCCTGCAAATACTGTTGATAGATAATAGCGTAAGCCAATACCGATGCGACATATTTTCTGGTTTCTTTATAGGGAACCGTTTCGATCCAGATATCGGCAGGCACCGCCCTGTCCAATGCCTGCCATTTCATCACTCGGTACGGCCCGGCATTATAAGCGGCAATGGCCAGGGCAAAATGCCCATTAAAACGGTCCAGCAGTTTTTTAAAATAATGGCTGCCATATCTGATATTCACCTCGGCATTAAACAAGCTGGCTTCCGACTGCCAAGCCTCATGGATTTCCTTGGCTATTTGACGGCCGGTTGCCGGCATCACTTGCATTAGCCCGCGAGCCCCGGCGGGCGACAAGGCCTGTTTGTCCAGCATGCTCTCCTGACGCATCAAGCCGAAAATAAGCGCCGGGGCAAGCCCATGCCGGTCCGCATTACGGTGGACTTCATCCCGATAGCGTACAGGAAAGCGCAAGCCTAGATCATCCCAGTAATCCGCTTTCACCAACGTGATGATGGCAAATTGATCCCATTGCCATTGCTGTGCCAGCTTAGCCGCAATCATGAGCCGCTCTTTTGGTAATTTGCTGACCGCATACCACCATTGCCTGCGGGCTTCCAGTTCCCTGCCCAAGACGTTAAATTCGCGGATCACCTTAAAATCGGGTTCCTCCGCCAGTTCTTCAAGCGCGTTTACAGCCAGCGAAACGGGCTTATCGCCGAGATTATACGGTTTATCCAGTGCATCGGCGGCTAAAAAACCGTAAAAACTCCTGTCTTCGGCAAGCTTAAGATAAACCGATTGCGCCGCAGCATTGTCACCTGTCGCCGCCAACGATCGGGCCAACCAATATTGCCAACCCGGTTCTTGCCGCGCCTCCGCCGTCAAACTCGCCAACGCATCACGGACATGCTGCCAGTTCTGTTCAAGCAAACCGGCTTTGATTTTCCATTCCTGAACATTGTCATCAACCACCGCTAACTGATTTAGGCGTTGGTAGGCCCGGCTGTCTTGCCGATAAGCTAAGGCGAGGGCAAGCTTACGCTCAACATCTTGGATGGTTTGCTTATCCATGCCCATATCCTGCCGTCGGCCATCCCAAACCTGAATGGCTGAATCCAGATCCGATTGGGCCAAACGCCCGACACCGTGTGCAAAAATACGCCCTGTTTGTGCCGCATCACTCAGCCCAAAGCCATTATTTTGAATCAATACCGGCTTTTTATGCACTTGCAGCCAAACATCGGCGTAGTTTTGATCGGTTTTAGCGAAAAATCGGCGCACATATTCAGCCAATGCAACATTATTCTTTTTTAACGCCAACTCAAACCGTTGCCAAACCAACTCGCGGGTAAAACCAACCGACAGCGTCAATGCCGTCAATAACGGGTCGCAGGCCTTGGGCTGCGTATCGCCTGTCAACCACAAGCGTTTTGCCTCGTCCAAGGCCTGCTGTTGATTGCCGGTGTTGTACAAACCCCAATAATAATGGCAGGCCAGCGTGGCGTCGCCATCAGCTTGATACTGCCGGGTAAACTCATACCAGCGCTCATGGTCGGCAAGATATGCCAACCATCTGGTTCTTAACAAGCCGGCATAACGGCTATCCCTATAGCGCAACAAAAAAAACTGCACCTGACCAGCATCTTGCAAGTTATTTTTTAACCATAGATACTGTAAATAAGGATATAGCGGGTAAGCGGTCAAGGTGCGGCCCAGCTCCAAAAAAGCCGCCTCGTCACCTTGCGCCAGCAGCTTTTCTGCAAGTAAAAAATCCTGTCTTTGCTGTTCCAGTACACTGCCGCATGCGGCAGACGGCAAAAAAATCAGGCTACAGACCAACACCAGCAACCCCCAGTATTTATTAGCGCTGTTGTTCATACACATCTTTATCATCGCCCAAGCACAGCTTATAAAAGTAATCAGGCCTAGCCCGCACCACCATCAAAACACCCCACAGCTCCTACGTCCGGGCAAAGTATATCAGTATTCGGGCCTTAAAGCTGGGTTGCCATAAATAGCGTTAGACACACTATGATAACCGGCTCTAGTTACAGAAATTAGTCAAAAATCAACTATCGGCACAATTCCGCATTTTGGCAAACATTCGCGCTAATTTAGGTTGCGATTTGCTTAGGACCGGTATCAAGCGGTAAATTACCTGCACTATGGACTTATTCAGAACCACGATGAAAATCTACCTTGTAGGCGGCGCAGTGCGCGATAAATTACTTCAACTTCCCGTCACAGAGCAAGACTGGGTGGTCATAGGCGAAACACCGGAATCGATGCTGAAACAAGGGTTTCGGCCTGTAGGCAAGGATTTTCCGGTATTCTTGCATCCACAAAACCATGAAGAATACGCGCTGGCCCGAACCGAGCGCAAAACCGCGCACGGCTACAAAGGCTTTAGCGTGGATGCCGCCCCCCATGTCAGCCTGGAAGACGATTTGATCCGCCGCGACTTAACCATTAACGCGATGGCAATGACGCCTGAAGGGCAATTGATAGACCCTTACGGCGGCCAGCAGGATTTGGCCCTGCGCGTATTCCGCCACGTTTCCCCTGCATTCTCTGAAGATCCGGTCAGAATTTTGCGGGTAGCGCGTTTTGCCGCCCGTTATGCCCATCTGGGTTTTACAGTGGCGGAAGAAACCCGCATGTTGATGACGGAGATGGTCAACAGCGGCGAAGTCGATTATTTAGTACCGGAGCGGGTCTGGGCGGAACTGTTTAAAGCGCTTAACGAAGCCACCCCGTCGGCATTTTTTTATACTCTAAGGGCTTGCGGGGCTTTGGCGAAAATCTTCCCTGAATTGGATAACCTGTTCGGTGTTCCGCAACCGGCACAGCATCATCCTGAAATCGATACCGGTATACACAGCCTGATGTGTTTGGAACAGGCGGCGCTGTTATCGGCTAGCCCGGAAGTGCGCTTTGCCGCCGTTATGCACGACTTGGGCAAGGCCGTTTCGCCTAAAGAAAACCTGCCGCACCATTACGGCCATGAAACCCACGGCTTGCCGATACTGGATGCGATGTGCCAGCGCTTGCGCGTGCCCAATGCCTTTAAAATACTGGCCCAGCAAGTTATGCAATATCACACGCACTGCCATCAAGCGGCGCAATTGCGCGCCGCGACGCTCACAGACACCTTGTCCGCATTGGGCGCATACAAAACCGCCAACACGCTGGAGGCCTTTTTATTGGCCTGCGAGGCTGATGCCCGGGGTAGGACGGGGTTTGAGGACAGGGCTTACCCTCAAGCCGACATTTTCAGGCGAGCCGCCAAAGCCGCCGCCTCGGTAGATACCTCAGCAGCCCTCAACAGCGGGCTGCAAGGCCCGGCAATCGGCGTAGCGATCCGCCGCTTGCGGATCAAGGCCATTGCCGATATTACCAACGCGGCCTAAGCATTGTAAAATACAGCACATTCTTACCCTACGCGGTAACCCCATTAACCCAAACCTAATTTAAGCCTATGCCCTCTTTTGATATTATTTCTGAATTTGACAAACATGAACTTAAAAACGCCATAGACCAGGCCAGCAAAGAAGTGGATACCCGTTTTGATTTTAAAGGCACAAACTCGTCATTTGAACTGACTGACGAATTAGTGATTATGGTTTCCGAGTCTACATTCCAGCTACAGCAAATGTTCAGTATCGTCTGCGCCAAGCTCAGCCGTCGCGGCATCGACATTGCCTGTTTGGAAGTCGGCGTAGCCAAAGGCAGCGGTAAACTGATGCGTCAGGAAATAACGCTGAAACAAGGCCTGGATACCGCGCTGGCAAAAAAAATCGTTAAATTGATTAAAGATAAAAAGCTCAAAGTGCAGGCGGCTATACAGGGCGACCAAGTCAGGGTCACGGGCAAAAAACGCGATGACTTGCAAGATGTGATCAAAATGCTCCGGGAAGAAAAGCTGGACATGCCCTTGCAGTTTGAGAATTTTAGGGATTAAGCATCAGGTCCGCAACGGGATGCGATTACGATAAAGCTGCGGTCACTCATGCCGCACTAAACACAGTTCGACCGCTTACTAATCCGCAGATAAATTAAATATCCCGCAACCGCCAACATCAACCATACCGTCACTAAAGGCCCTACCACGCCGTCATAATGACTCACCAAATAAGCATAATCGGCGCTGTAATCGGTATTGAACAAGGTTTTGCTCATTTTTATCTGCCACACCCAAGCGGTATGGCAGCCGATACATAAGCCCAAACCGGTTTTTACCTGGGTCCTGAGCAAGCCCAGGAACATGCCAACCATCAATAAGGCCAACAATGCCGGGAAAATATCGGGATTCAGCAGATTGGCAAAGGCCTCAGCCATCAGGTAAAAACCGCTGGACAGCGTAATGTCTTGGGCGGGGATTTCCGTTTTAGTTTTTATAAAATGCAACGCCGCATAATACATGGCACTGATGGCGATAGCGGCAACAACAGGCAATTTCCTGCTTAAGCCTACGAATAAAATCCCACGGAACAAGGGTTCTTCCAGCAACGAAATCAGCAAGGCCAACAGCAAGGCAATGACCGTTTTCTCGGCTAACCAGCCCAGCGTCCAGGATTGGCTAGGATCAATAACAGTGATGTCCAGCCCGTACAAGATAATGAACACCGGCAGCAACGTCAGCAAGCCCAGTCCAAACCCTTGTAACACCTGCTTGAAAAATAGCGGCCTTTCGGCAAAGCCCAAATCGGTCTTGTTGATTTTAAGATAGGCCATAGCCGGAAAAATACCCAACACTAAAAAAACCTGGGTGATTTTATTGATGACTTTTTGCAGCGACAAGTCGCCAACCAACAAGACCATAAAATAACCGGCGACACCAGCCAACATAGCGGCAAACACTAGGACCAGCAGCGGAACCAGACTATAGGCGAGATACCGCATCATGGTTTAGTAGTACCAACCATGCCAAAATCGCCCCATAACATCTGTGCAGCCGCTAAAGCTGCCAGCGACGCCGTTTCTGTCCTTAAAATCCTGCTACCCAGACGCACCGGGATAAAACCGGCGGCTTTGGCGATGTCACGTTCATGATCGGCAAAACCGCCTTCCGGGCCGGTCAGCAAGCACACTTGCATGGCAATCGGGCGCAACTCGGCTAATGACGTTTGTGCATAAGGGTCTAGGAACACCCGCAAGCCTTGCTGGCTGCTGACCCAGCTTTGTATCGGCTCTATTGCCGTTAATTCGGGCAATACCGTCCTGCCGCTTTGTTCGGCCGCGTGCTGGACAATTTTTTGCCAATGCTGCCAGCGTTGCGGTTTGGTTTCGCCTTTAAACTGCACGACACAGCGCTCGGTGATTAGCGGCGTAATGTGCTGGACGCCCAGTTCCACGGCTTTTTGTACCGATATGTCCATGCGGTCGCCACGCGAAATACCTAGCCCCAAGCTAAGCAGCAACGGCGATTCCACACTGCGTTCCTGGCGTTGTCCGACAGCAATACGCACCGTTTTACGGCTGACTTCGTCCACACGGCACGCATAGTCACCGCCGTCACCGTTGAACAAGATGACGGCATCGTCTTTTTTCAGCCGCAATACCGACCTGACATAGTGCCCGTTGTCGTCATCCAGCTCTATCGGGGTGTCTTGCGCCAGCAGCGCCGATGTATATAGTCTTGAAACACGCATTTAATTGCCGCCCTAGTTGCTAACGGCATATTGTATGCCTTGCCACGCCACTTCCGCGAGCAGTTCCAGCTCCGCTTCGGTGATAATATAAGGCGGCATAAAATAAATAACATTGCCTAACGGACGTAGCAACACCCCTTGTGACAAGCCATAAGTATAGACTTTAAGCCCTCGGCGTTCCTGCCACGGATAAGGTTCGCGGGTTTGCTTGTTTTTAACCAGCTCTATCGCCACGATCATGCCGGTCTGCCGCACTTCGGCGACATGCGGATGCCCATGAAACCGGGCCGCCGCATTCGTCAACGCCACGGCCAGCGACCGGTTGGTTTCGATAACAGCCTGCTGCTGAAAAATGTTGATCGTAGCCAGCCCGGCCCGGCATGCCAACGCATTACCGGTATAGCTATGCGAATGCAAAAACGCGCTCAGCTTAGTGTAATCATCGTAAAACGCCTGATAAACACGGTCAGTCGTCAGCACGGCGGACAAAGGCAGGTAACCGCCCGTCAAACCTTTGGACAAACACATAAAATCCGGGCTAATGCCCGCCTGCTCACAGGCAAATAATGTCCCTGTGCGCCCGAAGCCGACGGCAATTTCATCGGCAATCAAATGTACGCCGTATTTATCGCAGGCTTCGCGCAACAAGCTTAAATAAACGGCATCATACATACGCATGCTACCTGCACATTGCACCAAGGGTTCGATAATGACAGCACAAACGCTGTCGGCATGCTGTTGCAAGGCGGCATCCATCAATGCAAAGCGGCGCGTGGAGTAATCCGCCCAGGATTCGCCGGGTTCACAATGATAACAATCGGGGCCAGGGACGGTGATGACCTCCATCAGCAACGGCGCGTAGGTTTCCTTATATAAGGCGACATTGCCGACGGCCAACGCGCCCAGGGTTTCACCGTGATAGCTGTTTTCCAACGTCATGAATTTGGTTTTTTGCGTTTGTCCCTGATTTCTCCAATAATGGAAACTCATTTTCAACGCGACTTCAACCGCCGCTGAACCGTTGTCGGCATAAAAACAGCGTGTAAGCCCCACCGGACTGATTTCAACCAGTTTTTCGGCAAGCCTGATGCCGGATTCGTGCGTAAATCCGGCAAAAATCACATGCTCCAGCGTATCAAGCTGGTCCTTCAGCGCGGCAATAATAGCGGAGTTGGCATGACCGAACAGATTGACCCACCAGGAACTGATCGCATCCAGATAGCGGTTGCCGTCAAAATCCTCCAGCCAAACGCCCTGCCCTGCTTTGATGGGGATCATCGGCAGATGTTCGTGATCTTTCATTTGCGTGCACGGATGCCACAGCACGGCAAGGTCACGGTTAGCCATATCCTGATTGTTCATAAGATATTTGTCATTTTTTGTCGTTGGACTTTCAACGTAGCACAGAACATAGTTTAAGTTAAGCCGTTCATGCAGGAGCGACAGCACTTCAAGATAAAAAAATCACCAGGGACATCGTTTACATTAGCAAACCATCGAGTCTACGGAAAAACAAGGGAAAACGGGCTTTAAACATCACTGTTAACCCGCCCTGCTCTCCATAGCCCATCGTTTGATTACGCGATATTCCACGCCGTTTTCAGACGAGACGGATTCAAACAGACAAAACATATCGGCCTGCCAAATAACCGGTTCGAACGCCAATTCAACCGGGTGCTTGGCTTTTCTGGCCAGCGTGACATGCGCCAGATACGGGCGTTCATCAACGGGAATCGCCAATTTTTTAGCCATTGCCGTTAAGCTATCGGCCAGCATCAACAGTTCAGCACTGGCATCGCTAGCCGTCAGACACAAAATGCCGGGCTTTTGCCAGTATTCAAGTTGGTTGAAGGTGATGGTCAGCTTGGCGCCAGGAATCATTGCCGCCTCTTCTAGCAACGCGCTTTGCTGGGCTGCGTCAACCAGACCTAAAAATACCAACGTCACATGCAGGTTTGCAGCAGGGACCGGTTGGTTGTCTGGACTGTCGATAGCCTGCATGATGGTCGTGCATTGTTGACGGGTCTCGTAACCCGGTTCCAGGCCAAAAAATAAACGCTTCATGGTTGCCCTGTTATCTGTTCGGTTTAGCAGAGGCCATTCTTTTGTGTCGATAAATTTGTCATGCGTTTAGCGCCCCAGGTCAATTTACCGCCAATTGCCGCAACACGTTAAGCAACGCCGCCGCCTTATCGAAACACTCCTGATATTCGTCATCCACGACCGAGTCATTAACAATGCCGCCGCCTACCCAGAAGCGTATCGTACCGCCTGCATGCACCAGCGTCCGAATGGCGATGTTCGTATCCATATTGCCGTTAAAGCCGACATAACCGATGGCGCCGCAGTATACGCCACGCCGGTTCGGTTCCAGTTCCTCTATGACTTCCATCGCGCGTATCTTCGGCGCACCGGTGATTGATCCGCCGGGGAAACAGCTTTCCAGCAAATCCAGGGCATGCCGGTTAGTCGCCAGCTCGCCGGTCACGGTGCTGACCAGATGATGCACCGTGGCATAGGTTTCCACGGCGAATAGCTTAGGCACTCTTATCGAGCCGGTCTTGCAAGTTTTACCTAGATCATTACGCAGCAAATCGACGATCATCAGGTTTTCTGCGCGGTCTTTTTTACTGTTTTCCAGTAAGCTTATTTGTTGTTGGTCTGCGGCATAATCGGCTTTGCGCGGTCGTGTGCCTTTTATCGGTTTCGTTTCAACGACACCGTTTTCCAGCTTTAAAAAGCGCTCCGGCGACGAACTTAAAATTTGCGCTTCCGGTAAATTAAGATAGCAACTGAACGGTGCCGCATTGACCTGACGCAATAATTGATAAGCCGCCCACGGGTTACCCTCGCAAGCCGCGACGAAGCGCTGGGTTAAATTCACCTGATAACAATCGCCTTCCATCAAATACCGCTTAATACGGTTAAATGCTTGCGTGTAAGCGGCCTTGTCCATATTGCAGGTAATATCGCTGACCACCTTGAACACAGGCTGGCAGGCTTGTTCAGGCAAGCGGCTAAACCGCGCCAGCAATTCGCCATGCGTTCGCCCATCCAGCCCCTGCCAAACCAGCACCGTTTTTTGCCGGTGATGATCAACCACTACAGCCCAGTTATATATACCCACCGCCATTTCGGCGATGCCCTCGGCATCTGCGGCAATGACCGGCAAATTTTCCAACCGACGCGCCAGATCGTAAGCAAAATAACCGATAGCGCCGCCATTAAACGGCAGCCCAAACGCATTCGTATCCTGACCGGCATATAAGCACGTCTGCTGCTTGACCAATTCGAACGGATTGGCATCGGATAAGGTCGTTACACCGCCCTGGGTAATTTCGGTGATAGCGCCACGGGTAAGCAATGTGCATACCGGATCGGCGGCGATTATATCGTAGCGGCCTTGCAGACAATAAGGATGGGCGCTGTCGAGAAAAACCGCCCAGGGCTGACCTGCCAGCGATGAAAACAGGGCTGCACTGTCGGCAAAATAAGGCAATAGGGAATAATTTTTTTGGGATACCGACATGTAGGACGTGGCGTAGTGTATGAACGGATTAACTTACCCTAAAGACGCTAAGCAAAGCCGTGACAGAAGTTAATGCAGAATGTTTGGACCTTTGAACATAGCAGGCCGGGCTATATTGTAACATTAAAAGGCCGTCTCACCGGCAAGGGCATAGGCCTAGTCAACACAGATGGAGCCAGCGCTTTTGGTCAGGCTTCCAGGTCTGATTCTCCCCAAACAATATCCGGTATCAAACCAGATAATCGACCGCCAAGCCTGTAAAAACCGCCATCCCAAACCAGTTGCTGTTTAAAAATGCTTGAAAACACAAGGCTTTTTCATGGTGAAAAATCAGCTTTTGTTGGTAAACCGACAAGCCTGCGGCAACCGCAAGCCCCAGGTAATAGGGCCAGCCCGTGTGCGCCATTTGCCCGACCCAGACTAACAAACCCAGCATCAGCACTTGCAAAGCGGCGATGATCTGCCGGTCATAAGCGCCGAACAGGATCGCCGTCGATTTGACGCCAATTTTTAGGTCATCGTCTTTATCGACCATCGCGTACATCGTGTCATAAATCAACGACCACAACACCACCGCCAGATACATCACCCAGGCGACCGCTGGGATGCTGTTGCTTTGCGCGGCAAAAGCCATCGGCACCGCCCAACCGAACGCTATGCCCAGATAGGCTTGCGGCAACTGCGTGTAGCGCTTCATAAACGGGTAGCTGGCGGCGAGAAAAGCGCCGACAAAAGACAGCAATATCGTGTAACGATTTAGCAACAGCACCAGCCCGAAAGCCAGCAGGCACAGCACGGCAAAAACCAGCAAGGCCTCTTTCGGACTAACCTTACCGGCTGCGATAGGACGCTGCTTGGTGCGTTCCACATGCGGGTCGAAATCCCGGTCGGCATAATCATTGATGACGCAGCCCGCAGCCCGCATCAAAACAACGCCTGAGCAGATCACCGCCAAAACCGGCAAGTCCGGCTTGCCGTCGCCTGCGACCCACAGCGCCCATAGAGCGGGCCACAACAGGATCAATATGCCGATAGGCCGGTCAAAACGCGCCAGCAACCAATATTGCCCTAGCCTTTCGATAATTCTTGCCATCATCCCCTTACCTTTTTCAATATGCCCTATTTGTTATAGTGCTATTATAGCTTTTTGTGTTAAAGAGTGTGGGAACCATGAGTGTCATCTGCTATCACAATCCGCGCTGCGGCAAATCACGCCAGACCTTGCAGTTACTGAAGGAGCAAGGCATCACGCCGGACATCATCGAATACCTGAAAACACCGCCAAGCGCCGCCGATCTCGATGCTATCCTGCGCCAGCTCGGCATGGAGCCGCGCGAGCTCATGCGTAAAAAAGAAGCCGCATACCAGGCTAACCAGCTCGACAACCCCGCATTGGACAGACAAACGCTGATCAATGCCATGGTCACCCACCCCATCCTCATGGAACGACCTATAGTCGTAGCGAACGGCAAAGCAGCTATTGGCCGCCCACCGGAAGCTGTACTGGCCATTTTGTAATCCTTTCCCCAAACCCTGATATGACAACAAATATCCTGATCCTCTATTTTTCCCGCCACGGCGCCACTGCAGAAATGGCGAACCTGATCGCCCGCGGCGTAGCATCCGTACCCGGTGCTGAAGCGGTACTCCGCACCGTGCCCGACGTGTCGGCCGTCTGCGAGAAAATCGCAGACAGCATTCCTGAACAGGGCGCCATTTACGCAACTCTGGATGATTTAAAACAGTGTGACGGGCTGGCCTTAGGCAGCCCCACCCATTTCGGCAATATGGCAGCGCCGCTGAAATATTTTCTCGACAATACCACCGAGCTATGGCTCTCCGGCGCTTTAGTCGGCAAACCGGCCGGCGTATTTACGTCCACAGGCAGTTTACACGGCGGTCAGGAAAGCACCTTGCTGTCCATGATGCTGCCGCTTATGCACCAAGGCATGCTATTACTGGGCCTGCCCTATACAGAAACGGCCTTGCACGAAACCCGCTCAGGCGGCACACCTTATGGCCCCAGCCATCTGGCGTCCGACCCCGACCGTCTGACCGAACACGAAAAAAACCTGTGCCGGGCGTTAGGCGCTCGTCTGGCTAGAACCGCGTCATTATTGAAACCTGTATAGCCAGACATGATTATAAAACCGATCTATTATTATGCGGTTGCCCTGACCGGCTTTTTTGGGCTGTTTGCATTATTAATGTTATGGCATACGGTACTAGCGCCCTCCGCTACCTTCCCCATTGCGCTGGTTTTGCTCATTACCGTCACGCCGTTGTTGTTGCCGATGCGCGGCTTATTGGACCGCAAGCTGAAAAGTTGTGCCTGGGCAGCCTATATCAGCCTGATTTATTTTGTCCACGGTTCCGCAGAAGCCTATATCAATGCTGACGGACGGCTGTACGCAGCGCTGGAAATCCTGCTGAGCCTGATGCTTTTTCTAGGCGCCAGCCTTTATATACGTTTTGCAGGAACCCGTTTCACAGGAACTCATAGCTGATTATGGCCGAACAACTACCTGTAAACTTTGAATTCAGGGCAAACCAGACGTTTAAAGATTTTTTTCCGGGCAGCAATCAGGAAATCGTCGATCATTTGCAACAATGCGTGACCGGCGACGGTGAGCAGCAAATTTTTATCTGGGGCAAACCCGGTCTGGGCAAAAGCCATTTACTGCAAGCCTGTTGCCAGCATGCCCACCAACACCATCTCAGCGCCTTCTATTTTGCATTAGCAGCCAACGCATTGCCCGACCCTGCGCTGTTGGCCGGTTTAGACAAATTCGACTTGGTATGCCTGGACAATATCGAAACCATCGCGGGCGACCCGGTGTGGGAACAGGCTTTTTTTAATTTTTTTAACCAGCACCGCAGTGGCGGGCACCGGTTGATCGTCTCGGCAGCCTGTGCGCCAGCCAAGCTCGCCATCCAATTGCCCGACCTCAAGACCCGGCTGAGTTGGGGGTTGTCGCTAAAACTGAAACCTTTAAGTGAAAGCGATTGCATCGCAGCCCTGATCTTTAAGGCTGACCAAATGGGTTTTGAAATATCAATGCAAGCGGGGCGCTTTTTGCTGGCCAATTACGACCGGGATTTGCCGTCATTATGGCACTTGCTGGAAAAACTGGACCGCGCATCCTTAGCCGCCAAACGCAAACTGACCCTGCCCTTCTTAAAAAAAATCCTGACCCAAACAGCGCATGGCTAGCAAGATTTTAATCATCGGCGCCGGTGCAATAGGCGCATTTTATGGCGCTCTGTTGGCAAAAGCGGGCGCCGAGGTCTCGGTAGTATGCCGCTCTGACTACGGGCATGTCAGGCAACAAGGTTTTAACATCACTAGCGAAAGCCTGGCAGCAATTCTCATTATGACCCCCCGAGTCTAAAATAGCCGACCGATTCCCTATTGAAACCTATTTATGAGTGCTCCCTTTGGATTAAACGCGTTGACCTTTAGTGACGTAATCAAGCAACTACGCCTAACGTTTGAAACC
>JAURZI010000094.1 GCA_030653435.1 Methylovulum sp. | reverse complement strand
GGTTTCAAACGTTAGGCGTAGTTGCTTGATTACGTCACTAAAGGTCAACGCGTTTAATCCAAAGGGAGCACTCATAAATAGGTTTCAATAGGGAATCGGTCGGCTATTTTAGACTCGGGGGGTCATAATGAGAATTGCTGTTCATAACTTGTCATTCCTTTGTTTAAAACAAGCACCTTAGATAAAGACACAAGGTTAATCAGGTCTGATCTTTTAATAACGTCCAACATACACACCATTCAAAGCATAATCATTCAGAAGGGATTAACCGGAAACAGGTGAATGACTCCCGCTTGTTGCCCCGTCGGGCTATCCGGTTAAATTCAATTGTATCAGTTATCCGGCCTTCTTAAACGGTATCACCTGCGCCCCCGCTTTCAAGCCGTCCAGGTAATCCGCCCAGCTTTGCATCATTTTATGGCGTTCCGGCAAGTGTGAAGTACGGTTATAAGCTCTGCCGTTGGGGTCTCTGACTGCGTGTGCAAGCTGGTGCTCTATAAAATCAGGCCGGAATCCCAGCACCTCATCAAGTACGGTTCTGGCTAAGGCTCTAAAGCCGTGTACGGTCATTTCATCCTTCCCGATACCCCATACGCCGCAATGCCGCCAGCATCGCCATATCGGACATAGGGCGCGAACCGTTCGGGGTTCTGGTACTGGGGAACACATAACGCCCATTCCCAGTGAAGGGTTTGAGTTCTTGCAAAATAGCTACGGCCTGGGCTGATAACGGGACGATATGCTGTACTTCTGTTTTAGTCACAAAATACCGCCATTCTTTAGCCTCAAAATCAATATGCCCCCACTCCGCCTGTCTTAGTTCGCCAGGGCGGACAAATACCAAAGGTGCAAGCTGTAACGCGGATTTAACAACAAACGTGCCGGTATATCCGTCTATGGCGCGTAGCAGTTCTGCTGCATCTTTTGGGGCTGTTACGGCTGAAAAATGCCCGGCTTTAGCTTGCATCAAAGAGCCGCGCAAGTCCGGCGTGATGTCTCGCTCGGTGCGCCCTGTGGCTATCGCGTACCGGAATACCTGCCCGCATATCTGCAAGGCTCGGTGTGCGGTTTCTATAGCGTTTCTGGCTTCGATGCGCCGCAAGGCCGTTAATAGCTCCATGGCTTTTATGTCGGCAATAGGCTTGCTGCCAAGGTACGGAAACAGGTCACGATTAAACAAGCCTAATGCCCGCTTTTTATGATCTTCTGATTTGTCCGTCATCTTGCGCTCGTACCACTCAAGGGCGATTACTTCAAAGCTGTTTGCCGCGCTTTCGGCTTTTGCCGATTTAACCGCTTTCCGGTTTTCGCTGGGGTCAATACCGCCATCAATTTGCTTTTTGGCGGTATCTCGTTTTTCCCGTGCATCCTTAAGAGTGGTAAGTGGATAAACACCAAGGGATAAGGTCTTGCGCTTGCCGTTGAATCGGTAGTTGTAGCGGAAATATTTTGAACCATTGGCGTTTATCAGTAGAAACATGCCTTTTTCGTCGGTAAGTTTATACGGCTTGTCTTTTGGTTTGGCGTTCTTGATGGCGGTATCTGATAATGGCATGGCGGTATAAGCTCCGGTGAATCTGAATATACCGCCACTTATACCGCCGCAAATGGCGGTATGTCAATGTCACTACTGCACATCGTTGGACAATAAAAAACCCACTAAGCTAGGTAACTTGCGGGTTTATGTACTTCTTTGCACGTCTTTGAATGAGTATTTGGTGCCCCAAGGCGGATTCGAACCGCCGGCCTGTCCCTTAGGAGGGGACCGCTCTATCCTGCTGAGCTATCGGGGCAAAGCAATAAGCTATTCTAGCATAAGCCCTGTTTCTATTTCTTTTGTTTTCTTTGTTTGAAGGGGTCGTATGCTAGCAACATTATCGTCATATTGTGTTTTTAAAACACTAAGGGGTTTAAGGGAAGATGACTTTTGGTTTGAAATAAGCAGCGGGGTATTTAGGGTCAAATTTATCTTCAGTTTGTTCGACTAAGTCTTGATCGATATAAACCACTTTAGATTCAAAATTGGCGGCCGGGTATTTAGGATCAAACTCAACTGCGGCGGGCTCTTCGGCAACGGCATCTTTATCAATGTAGATAACGCTGGGCTCAAAATTGGCAGCGGGGTATTTGTCATTGGCAGCCGCTGAAGCAAGCAAGGGATTTAAGGCAAAAACCGTAGCCACAAATCCTGACAGTAGTGTTTTTTTCATAGTGGGTTAATCTCCGATAGTATGGGTAAAATCCGACATAAGGCTTTTGGATTAGGCCAGATTATTTTGAAGTATCGAATATTTTAACTGAATTCGCAACCGTTTTTAGCGCCAGCACGACCACTACAAGAGAGAGCTGATTTCCGGGCATTGGTGTATTAATTGTTGCCGGAATGATTCTATGGCCTCTTCATTATTCCGTTCATTTCTGGCGATAGGCACGCTGATTACACTGAGGACGTGCATAGGGGCGGCAGAAAGGAAGATCAGACGATCAGCGAGCGCAATCGCTTCACGCAAGTCGTGGGTGACAAACAAAACCGTATGCGGCCGCTGTTGCCACAGATTTAGCAGCTGCTCCCGCACTTGCCGCGCGGTCGGAGCATCCAGTGACACAAATGGCTCATCCATTAACAAGATGTCTGGATCGACGGCGAATGCGCGGATGATGGCAACCCTGCGACTCATGCCCAGGGACAGCCTTTCCGGGTAGACGTGCTGCGATGACGTCAACTGCATGGCGGCAATCAACCTATCCATTTCAACTGGGGTTTGGGTCTTGTCTAATACCAGCTCGATATTTTCCCTTACCGTGCGCCAAGGCAGCAGTCTTGGGTTTTGAAAAACATAACCGATTTTAGGCGGTTTAGTCTGCTGCTTCACCTCAATATCGCCGTCGTAATCGTTATCCAGTCCGGCCAATATATTTAACAACGTGGTTTTGCCACAGCCGGAAGGGCCCACTAGACAGACAAATTCGCCGGAGTCTAGCTTCAATTCAAGGTTTGCTATAGCCTGTTTTTGGCCTGCGTGGCCCTTGGCCGGAAAGGTTTTATTTTTGATATGAATGGTAATGTCGCTCATCGGCGCCAAATCAAGGATTTTCTGTCCAAAGGTTTCAGTAGGGTCAGCTCGATTAGCTGTATCACGCTGACAAAAGCAATGGTGTACGCCAAAATGCTTGCCACATCGAACAATT
Source organism: Methylovulum sp. (assembly GCA_030653435.1). Taxonomy (GTDB): domain Bacteria; phylum Pseudomonadota; class Gammaproteobacteria; order Methylococcales; family Methylomonadaceae; genus Methylovulum. Next base: position 22,071 of record JAURZI010000094.1, on the reverse strand, counting down.
GGAAAAACAAATGCAGCTGATAGCCTATCCCGTTGCTACGACCCAGCAGTTCGACCACCAGGATGATTTTCCAGGTTAAGGCTAGACCGGAGCGGGTTGCGCTCATAATGAACGGATGTAGCTGCGGGCCTATCACGTGGACCAGCGTTTTGCGCTTGCTGAAATGGTAGCAACGCGCCATGTCGAGTAGGTCTTGATCCAGGGAGCGGGCACCCTCCCTGATAGTAACGATCACATTAGGCAATTTGTTAATGACAACAGCGAGTATCGCAGCTGATTCCGTTAAGCCAAACCAGACATAACAGAGGATGATGGTCACTAAGGCCGGTATGTTTAAGAAAATAATCAGCCAGTTATCAAAGAAAGCATCCAGTCCTTTATTGCGCCCCAAGATGATGCCTATGGCACAACCCATTAACATAGCGACAGTAAAGCTCACCAACAATCTGAGCAGGGTGACCCCTAGGTGCAAGGCCAGCTCGCCTGATTGGATCGCTTGCCACAAGACCAGTGCAACGGTCTGCGGACTCGGCAAGGTATTGCTGTTTAAATAAGCCGCAACACCTTGCCAGACTGCTAACAAGGCCAGCAGGGATAAAGACGGCAAAACCTGTTTGGAGTAAATCAAGATGGGCCTTGCTTATTCAATTGCCCAGAATGTGCCGGGTTGCAGAGTTTCTGATTGACCGGTCAGCTGATTATTGCTCAGTTTACGCAACATTGCATAAATACGCGCAGCCGCTTGCTGTTCCTGTTGTCCCCAGCGTTCAATGCCGCCTTCGCAATAGCGCTGGCGCAACTTGGTTTGGGTGGCCGCATCATCAGCCTTGGTCAAGGGTATGACTTTTTGCCAAGCCGCATCCGACGTGCATAACTGATGTTTTGCCTGCTGGCTGGCTTTTAAAAAACTGTTTACCGCTTGTTGGTGCTCCATTGCCCAGCTTTGCCTAAACACATAACCCAAGCTAGGCACGGTTTCAGCAAAACCTAAGCTTTTCAATATCCCTTTTCCATCAATGAGTTGCCTATAGCCTTGAGATTCCAGCCTAGCCGCAAAATTCCAGTACGTCAGCACGGCATCAACCCGGTTTTGCCTGAGTTGTTCACTAATCAACGGGGGCGCACCAAATATTTTTTCGACCGATGTATTCAAGTCTATCTGTTCCTGTTGGCCCAAAGCCTGTAGCAACAACCAGTTTTTGTCCAACTCACCACCTACAACTCCTAAACGTTTGCCTTTAAGATCTTGTATAGTCCTGATAGCGCTGTTTTCTGGCACCAGTAATGCGCCGGCTGTATCTGAATAAGGATAAAACGTAAAATCAGCGCCGCTGGCACGCAGTCTGGATACCCATATCCAGTCCGAAACGATCATATCGACAGCCCCCGATTGCAGAGCGATTTTGCCGGCTTCAGGATTGGCGACATGATGTATGTCCAGTTGAAAATCAGCAAGCTGTTCTGGTTGTAACGCCGACAATTCCCAATCGACTGTACCGGTGGATTGCACTCCTATGCGTAAGGTGGTTTGTTCGGCGGCGAAGCTGTTACAGAATGCCGCGAAGCAAAGTATTACGAAAAATAGCTTATGTTTCATAAAACCCATCACTGTGATTAGAGGTAAGCATTATTATATTTAGGGAAGATTTTCTGGCCATTTGTCTGGTTGCGTTAATGGTCGCTATAGGTTATTACCGGTAAACTTTTCGTCTACCTAATGCCCCTTCGTAGCAATAAACCCATGCACACCCCGCTTGGATTTCACTGCCAACCAATCCTTTAACAACGCTAGCTCAGCTGTTTCTTGCAGGCTATCCAGACTTTGTTGGTTCCTTAACAGCCGAAATGCTGCGGCGAGAGTGCTATAACGCTCCCCGGTAATGCCTGCACGCCTTAAGCCTATCGTGTTCAGTTTATAATGACGCCCTGGTGAGCCGCCTACTATCATAAATGGCATCACATCCATAGATAGCCCTGTCGTACCCCGTACCATCGCAAAAGCGCCAACCCGGCAAAACTGATGCACGACAGCTGCGCCACCCATAAAAACGTTATGGCCTATTTCGACATGACCGCCTATCGCTACGTTATTGGCAAATATGGTGTAATTTCCGATATTGCAATCATGGGCAACATGGCTGTTGTTCATAAAATAGCAACCGGAACCGATTTGGGTTATGCCATGCTCTTTAGCCGCCCTGTGGGCAGTAAAGCCTTCCCTGAACACATTATTATCACCGATATGTAACCAAGAAACGGTTTCCGCTTTAAAACCGGTGTCTTGCGGCATCCCGCCCAGCACAGCATGCGGGTGCAAAACATTTCCGTCGCCCATTTTTACATAAGACTGCACGACAGCATGTGCACCAAGCACACAGTTGTCACCGATCTGAACATCGGCTTCAACAACGGCAAAAGGCCCTACTGTTATATTTTCGCCTAGTACGACATTATCTGCGATATAAGCACTCGGATGAATATGTTGTGTCATCTTGACTATCCTCTTGGATGATATTTTGCGTGTAACTCTTTTAATCTCGCACCGGCGACATGCGTATAAATCTGCGTTGTTGATAAATCGGAATGCCCCAGCAACAATTGCACAACCCGTAAATCCGCACCGTGATTCAATAGATGAGTGGCAAAAGCATGCCGTAAGGTATGCGGTGACAATTCTTTGTCGATCTCCGCTTTTTTAGCGTACCGTTTGATAATGTGCCAAAAAGCCTGCCTAGTCATATTGCTTGCACGATTGGTCACAAACAAATAATCGCATTGCCTTTCACCCAGAAGCGTTTTTCTTGCTTGTCCCATATAGTTTTCCAACCAACTCATCGCTTCCTCGCCAACCGGCACCAGTCGCTCTTTATTGCCTTTTCCGGTAATTCTGACTACACCTTGCCTAAAGCTGATTTGCTCAAATTTTAAATTGACCAGCTCCGACACTCTAAGCCCTGTAGCATAAAGCATTTCCAGCATGGTTTTATCCCTAAAACCCAGCACATGACTTACCTCAGGTGCGGCTAGCAGTTTTTCGACATCGTTTTCAGACAGTGACAAGGGCAATGGCCGACCGATATGGGGAGAGTCCAGCAATGCGGTGGGATCTATCGTAATTCGGTTTTCCCTGATGTAATAGCCATAGAATCGGCGCAAGCTGGACAAGATGCGCGCAGAAGTCCGGTTGCTTATCCCTTTTTTAAAAAGATGGGCAAGAAAAAAGGCGAGTTGTCCATTATCCACATCCAACAGCGGCTTGCCGCCCAACCATTTGGCAAAAATACGCAAATCACTACGATATGCCGATAGGGTGTTTTCGCTCAAACCTTGTTCAACCCACACGGCATCCAAAAATTGATCGATCAAGTCGTCTGAAGTCATTTTTTGAAAGCAGCTTCAAATGCCAGCAAGTTGCGCTTTATGCCCATAAGATAACCATTAGTTTGTCCACAATAACCGCCCATGCCTGATACAGAGACCACCCTGTGACAAGGGATAAACAATGGATAGGGATTATCCCTACATGCGTTACCAACCGCCCGTGCAGAAGAAGCTATTGTTTTGGCTACTGCCGAATAACTCACCGTCTCCCCTAGCGGTATGGCACTCAACGCCGCCCATACCTGATGCCTATAGGTGCTGCCTTGCCGCAATAATTTAATAGGTGTGGAGAATTCCGGATTTACCCAGTACCGGGCTAATTGTTGCTGTATAGGATGTTCGTGGGGAGACCTCGCATTTCTACCACTAGCCCAATCCACTGCGATGATGACATCTTCCCGGACAGCTAACATCAACTGTCCCGCAGGGGTGTCAAGGCTGAGAACATCCTCAGCACCCGTAGCGCTATCTATCCATTGAATATTAAAGGGCACTAAAAACCTGATAGGTGATTGACAGAAAAGGGCAACGAAAAACTGCCTAGCATGCTTTCATGTCGGAGGTTTATTTCTTCATATGGTGCGCGGCTCTCTTATTTGCATGATGCTCTTTCATCAGTTCCAACTGTTGAACCTTAAGTTGTTCTTTTTTTGCGGGGTCTTGCTCTGCCAAAATCCGATTGGACAGATCGTGCATTTGTAACATGTGTTCCTGAATGGCACGGGCATGCTGATCTTTCTGATCCTCAGTCATATTAACCGCGGGCATTGGTTTTGTTTCTGTTTGTGGTTGCCCGGCTAAACTCGCCATGCTTATAGGCAATGACAATAGAAGGGCTACAGGTAAGTGATATGACTTTTTCATCGGTGACCTATTTAGGTAATTGTTAAGCATAGGAGCTATGCGAGCACTAGAGGTGGTATAAGGGCTAAAAGTTCCTTTTATAATATTGCATAATCTTAAACCTAAAGCTTGAACAGTAAAAAAGAATTAAGATTTTGCGCGCACCGGTTAACTTCTGCCGATACCATAATAAACAATGCCTATTTTTTTAAGTAATTCTGGCTGATATAGATTCCTGCCATCAAAAATGACTGCATCCCTTAAGGTGTTTTTGATGAATTCAAAATCGGGGCTCCAAAAATTTTTCCATTCGGTAACCACTAATAATGCATCAGCCCCATTCAGGGCCCCTTCGGCCGTTTCCACAAGAATCAGGCCAGGATTGTCAGCATAAAGCCTTTTGGCTTCATCCATTGCTTCAGGATCAAAAGCTTGAACTATTGCTCCTGCATTAATCAATGCTTCAAGTATGACTCGGCTAGGCGCTTCCCGCATGTCATCGGTTTTAGGCTTAAACGCCAAGCCCCAAAGAGCAAATGTTTTGCCTTGTATATTGCCGTTATAGTGCTGGATGACTTTGTTAAATAACACTTGTTTTTGCCGGTCGTTAACATTTTCGACAGCATTTAACAATTCCGCTTGATATCCCATTTGCCTTGCCGTGCGTTCCAACGCTTTAACATCTTTAGGGAAACACGAACCGCCATATCCGCAGCCTGGGTAAATAAATGAATAGCCAATACGTGAATCTGAGCCTATGCCGTTTCTGACATGCTCAATGTCTGCACCTAACAATTCAGCTAAATTGGCTAATTCGTTCATAAAACTGATTCTAGTAGCCAGCATCGCGTTAGCAGCATATTTGGTTAGTTCCGCTGAACGCACATCCATCGTAATGATGCGTTCATGGTTACGGTTGAAAGGCGCATAGAGCGCTTTCAATAACTCAGCCGTCCTTGGGTTATCAGTCCCCACAATAATACGGTCCGGTTTCATAAAGTCATTAATCGCGGCACCTTCTTTTAAAAATTCAGGGTTTGAAACCACATCAAAATCGAATGCCACGCCTCGTGCAACCTGCACTTGCAACATCACTTCCTTCACTTTATCAGCTGTGCCAACAGGTACGGTTGATTTATCGACAATAATCCGGTAGCTATCCATGTTTTCGGCAATAGACTTTGCTACGGCCAAAACGTATTGTAAATCTGCAGCCCCATCTTCATCGGGTGGTGTGCCTACCGCTATAAATTGAAAAATACCGTGATTGACCGCATCTTCTATGTTTGTAGTGAATTTTATTCTGCCAGCGTGTTGGTTCTCTTTAACCAGCGTTTCAAGGCCAGGCTCATAAATAGGAATAATGCCTTTTTTAAGGTTATCAATTTTATCCTGATCAACATCAATGCAAACCACATCATTACCGACTTCTGCCAAGCAAACACCAGTCACTAAACCCACATAGCCTGAGCCAAACACTGTTACTTTCATTTTTTCTTCCAAAAACTGACTAATTATTAAGAGTAGTTATTATAGTGATTCAACTGACCTTATCTGGTTTCTGTCCTACTTTGTCTGGTTATACGAACATAGCAAGCCCGGCACAGCGTTGCATAAACGGGGGGCCGCCAAAGGCTAAAGAATTTTCGTATAGCGTTGATTACACCTCTACAATGCTACGATTATAACGCGCTAAATGCCAAATTAGCGCTTTTCCATTTATGATAGGCCATAATATGCATCATTATAAACGTCTACTCTAATATAGATGGGTGATAGCCACGCGCCTGGAAATGTAAATAAAAAAACCATATAGCATAGTATCACCCTGCATATTCCTCTGTTGATACGCGTGGTAATTCAATGTTCTCAGGTTAAATCACTATGAATTATAATACCTGACCTCAATTTAATTTACTGCCCATCATGAAATCAACACTTATAGTTAGCGCTGCACAACAGCCTTGCAACCAGGATAGACAAACCAATCTTGACATCTCTATTGCACACATTCATTCGGCCGCCGCTGAACATGCCGATTTAATTGTGCTACCTGAACTACATTTAGACCCCTATTTTTGCCAAAATGAAGATTACCGGCATTTTGACCTAGCACAAACTATACCCGGCCCTACTACCGAGGTACTTGCTAGCCTCGCTAAAAAACTAGGTATCGTCATTGTTTCAACACTCTTCGAAAAAAGAGCGCCCGGTCTTTATCACAACACGGGCGTTGTTTTTGACAAAGACGGCAGTATCGCGGGTAAATATCGAAAAATGCATATTCCTGATGATCCTAGTTTTTATGAGAAATATTATTTCACTCCGGGCGATTTAGGTTTCAATCCAATCAATACATCTATTGGTAAATTAGGAATTTTAATTTGTTGGGATCAGTGGTTCCCAGAAGCCGCACGCTTAATGGCATTAGCTGGGGCCGAAATTTTAATCTATCCAACCGCTATAGGCTGGGACGCAAATGACTCTCATGGAGAACAACAACGCCAATTGGATGCATGGATTACGGTGCAACGCTCACATGCGATAGCAAACGGCATTCCGGTTATTTCTTGCAACCGTATTGGTTTTGAACAAGCACCTGACTCAATATCAGGCATACATTTTTGGGGAAATAGTTTTATAGCGGGCCCCCAAGGTGAAATCCTCACCAGCACTAATGAATCTGAGCAAAAACTATTAATTGGCACGTTGGATTGTGCAAGATCTGAACGTGTCAGGCAAATATGGCCTTATTTGCGTGACCGTAGAATTGACGAGTATGGCAATTTAAACAAACGCTTCATTGATTAAGTTTATCAAACACTGATAGCCAACCATAAACAAAAAAGCCGATGTTGATCATCGGCTTTTTTATTAAATCACTTAGGAAGCTTATAAGGTATTAACTGCATTCAATTCTTTAAAGGCCTGCTCTAAACGATTAATCATACCTACTTCGCCGGCACGTTGCCAAACTCGCGGATCATAATATTTTTTATTCGGCTTATCGGCGCCTTCTGGGTTACCGATTTGGCCTTGCAGATAACCTTCGTTTTGTTTGTAATAGTCCATGATGCCAGCCCAAGTCGCCCATTGAGTATCTGTATCAATGTTCATCTTGACCACACCATAGCTAATAGATTCTTTTATTTCTTCAGGTGAAGAACCTGATCCGCCGTGGAATACAAAATTTAGGGCGTTTGCAGATAAACCGAACTTTTCAGAAACAAATTTTTGCGAATTATCCAAAATGCTTGGTGTCAATTTAACATTACCTGGTGAATACACGCCATGCACATTTCCAAACGAAGCGGCAATCGTAAAACGATCGCTAATTTTAATCAGATGCTCATAAGCATAGGCAACATCTTCAGGCTGGGTATACAACATGGAATGATCCATACCACTATTATCTACACCATCTTCTTCACCGCCGGTGACACCTAATTCAATTTCCAGTGTCATGCCCATTTTCGACATCCGCGTCAAGTATTCACCACAAATTTCGATATTTTCTGCCAAACTTTCTTCAGACAAATCTAACATGTGCGAACTAAATAATGGCTTACCGGTTTCAGAAAAATGTTTCTCGCCAGCATCCAATAAGCCATCAATCCAAGGCAATAACTTTTTTGCGGCATGATCAGTATGCAAAATAACAGGGACACCATAAGCTTCCGCTAAAGCATGCACATGTTTAGCACCTGAAATAGCCCCTAGAATAGCTGTTTGTTGTCCATCAAGCTTCAGACCTTTACCTGCAACAAATTGGGCGCCACCGTTAGAAAATTGGATAATAACTGCTGATTTAACTTTTGCAGCCGCTTCCATAACTGCATTCATAGAACCAGTACTAATAACATTAACTGCAGGCAATGCAAATTTGTTTTCCTTAGCAATAGCAAATATCTTTTGTACATCTTCACCGGTTACGACACCGGGGTTTACTACCTCTAAAATTTTTTGTGACATTTAGTTATCCTATTTCAGTTAGTGCATTCAAGCTTATTAATTTAAAGCCATTCTTTTAGAAACGCATTGTGCAATGGCTTAAATTATCTAACCCTCTAAACTTGCTAATCGGGCAGCAAGAATTTGTTCTAATGACTCTAGTGCCGTAGTAAAGCCGCTGATACCTTCTGCAAGCTTATCCGATGCCATGCGGTTTTCTGTATGCATGCGGTCAAAAGCATCTTTGTCGACAACAATTTTTTCAATTGCCATGGTGGCGGCAGCTGCCGGATCTAACTTACGTGGCAAATCGCCTTCTGCCGCTTGCAATTCAGCTAAAAGTGATGGCGCTATCGTCAATAAATCACAGCCGGCCAATTCTGTAATTTCGCCAATATTACGGAAGCTTGCACCCATAACTTCGGTTTTATAGCCGAATTTTTTGTAATAATTGTATATTTCAGTAACTGACATTACGCCTGGATCTTCGGCTGGTGCATAAGAATCACGCCCAGAATCTTTTTTATACCAGTCTAGAATACGCCCTACGAAAGGAGAAATCAGAGTGATGCCGTTCTCCGCACAGGCAATTGCTTGGTGGATGCCAAACAACAGCGTCAAATTGCAGTGGATACCTTCTTTTTCGAGAACAGCCGCTGCCTGGATACCTTCCCAAGTCGAAGCAATTTTGATTAACACCCGTTCACGTGAGACACCTTGAGCTTCGTACATCTTAATCAGTTCTCTGCCCATAGCAATACTGGCATCGGTATCATAAGAAAGCCTGGCATCGACTTCGGTCGATACCCGACCCGGAATGACTTCCAGAATTTTGCATCCGAAGGAAACAGCCAAGCGCTCAAAAGCAAGGGAAACGACTTTAGCTGCCGACGCATCGGCACCCAACGATTCTCTAGCGCCTTTTAACGTATCATCAACAATGCCTTGGTATTGTGGCATTTGTGCAGCAGCAGTAATTAAAGACGGATTAGTTGTCGCGTCGTGTGGTTTAAATGTTTCAATAGCTTGAATGTCCCCAGTATCAGCGACAACAATTGTGACATCTCTTAGTTGCTCAAGTAAATTCTTTCCCATAAACAATACCTTAATTATTTTAATTTAAAAATCTGCAAAGTCACGCATTCTAAAAAAGGAACTCGAGATCTATCTCAAATTTAGAAAGCGACCATCAACTACCTTAGCAATTGACATCAACTGCAATACCGGAAGCATTGTGACTATGTTTAGCTAATATTATTGACTTTGATGGCGCACATATTTATCAACACCAGTTTCAATTATTACTGGCTTTTGTTTCGACGCTAGCGCTTGCCTTACCATGTATTTAGCCACTCTACTCACCTGTGGAGCGCTTTCTTGTTTTACCAGATACTTTGCAACACCTGTCAGCTCAATTTTTATTTCTGATTGTTTTATTTGTCTTGATAAAAATTCTTGCTTGGCCATATATTTGGCGACCTTACTTAACTGAGGTAAATCTTCCTTTTTTTTCAGATATTTGGCAACGCCTGTCGCTTCAACAACCACTTGCGTTTGTTTTGCTTGTTTTTCAGCTAAGGCTTGCCGCGCCACATACTTGGCTACTTTACTCGCTTTGGGTAAGCTTTCCTGATGTTTGAGATACTTGGAAACCCCGCTTAACACTGGTCTTTCTTTTTGGCTTTTCAGATATTTGGCTACACCTGTTGCACCTACTTGCAATGATGTATTCTTTGTCTGTTTTTCAATTAAAGCCTGACGGCGAGTATATTTGGTCACGCCAGTAACAGGATTACGATCACGTTTTTCCAAATATCTAGCAACCCCGCTGGCAACAGAAATATTTTCTTGGTTTTCCAATAGTACTGGCGTCTTGTGTGCCAGAAATATTTCATTTTGCTTTTCTAAATATTTGGCAACTCCGGTAAGTCCACTCGGGTCCCCAGAATACGTTGGGTATACAATTTGAGTTTCCTCAGCCTCAGGTCTTTTCATAAAAAAGAATAACCCAGCGACAGCGGGGAAAAATAATCCGCTCAAGTAATTCTGATTCATTGTTTATCCCCGGTTACGCATGTATTTTTCAACTCCAGTCGCCGCTGCTGATTTTGCAGATAAAGCCTGTTTTGCCATATATTTTGCAACGCCTGTTGCTGAGGTGGCTGATTTAACCTGCTTGTCCAAATACCGTGACACACCAGTTCCTGATGATTTGTTCAAATATCTGGCGACACCGGTAAGCCCATAAGTATTTCTAAGCTGTGCAGGGGCTTTATTTTCTGCCTTCTTTACAGCGCATTTAAACTGATTTTTCGCCAAGAAGAAACCTACCAAGGCCAAAGCGACTAAACCAATTAAATAATTAGGCGTCGATTCTTCTTTTTTTGCAGCCGTTTCAGACAGGCTATTTTCGACAACTTTATCACTTTTATCTGAAGCAACCGATGTTGAAGAAGAGCCATGCTTATAATTAGAATCACTATAAACAACTTGTGGTTGAAAATTTGCTGCTGGATATTTCGGATCTACATCACTGCTTTCAGTGACATTCGACTCAGACTGTTTGGATGTGGCATTTGCTTGTGGCTTGCCATTTTTCTCAATATAGTCGTTATCTTGAAAAACGACCTGTGGCTGAAAGTCAGCGGCGGGGTATTTCGACTCTGCACCGACTAATGGACTAGATAGCAAAAGGACTGCAAACAAACTATTGGTCAAATTATACTTTTTCACATTGTTCACCTATAAGTCAGAAGAAGTGGAGAGGACTTCATCTAACACAATGAGCTATCAGCGTCATTATATAGTTAGAAAAATCTCTCCAAATGTAATTATATGTAACACTCTATATTTTTAGAATCAAAGCACTGCTTCTACGTTCTTAACTACATTTTCAACGGTGAAGCCAAATTCTTTGAAAAGCTGCCCTGCAGGTGCGGACTCACCAAACCGGTCAAGACCTATAATTTTACCGTTGGTTCCTACATACTTCCACCAACCATCAGTACTGCCGGCTTCTACTGCGACACGCTTAGTGACTGTAGAGGGCAGCACTGACTCACGGTAAGCAGCATCCTGAGCATCAAAAATATTTGTAGACGGCATTGAAACCACACGAATATTTTTGCCTTTTGCGGCCAATTCTTCGGCCGCTTTAAGGGCCAGCTCCACTTCAGAACCGGTAGCAATGATAATAGCATCAGGTTGCCCATCACTATCACTCAAAATGTAAGCTCCACGGGAAACATCATTGATTTGGGCTTGCGTGCGCGGTACGTGGGGAAGATTCTGCCTAGAGAAAATCAATATCGACGGTCCATCTTTGCGTTCAATTGCTGACTTCCACGATATGGCTGTTTCTACCGCATCGCAAGGACGCCAGACCTGTATTCCAGGAATCAAGCGCAATGTTGCTGTTTGTTCAACAGGCTGATGGGTGGGGCCATCTTCTCCCAACCCTATAGAATCATGTGTATAAACAAATATGGACCGAATCTTCATCAATGAAGCCATCCGCAATGCATTGCGCGCATATTCAGAGAACATCAAAAATGTCGCTCCGAAAGGCACTAAGCCACCATGCAAGGCAATGCCGTTCATCATTGCAGACATACCAAACTCGCGTACGCCATAATTGATATAATTAGCGTCGGGTTTATCCGCACGCATAGGCTTATATCCCGACCATTCTGTCATGTTGGAACATCCCAAGTCCGCAGAACCGCCAAATATTTCCGGCAATAACTTTGCATAACCCTCTATTGAGGCTAATGATGATAGACGCGTAGCTGTAGTCTTTGCTTCGGTATTTACCGCGTTAACAAAATTATTAGCGTCTTCAGACCAATTTTTAGGTAAATCACCCGCCATACGGCGCTCGTATTCAGCGGCTAAATCAGGATGTGCAGTTTTATAAGCGGCAAATTTTTCATTCCATTCCTGCTCAGCTTTATTGCCTTTTACCTTAGCATCCCATCCGGCATAAACATTAGCAGGGATTTCAAACGGGCCATGATCCCACCCTAAAGCCGCTTTGGTTAAATTCACTTCGGCATCACCCAAAGCAGCACCGTGACAAGCATGAGTGCCAGCCTTATTAGGTGAACCAAAACCAATCGTTGTCTTGCAACAAATCAGAGTAGGCTGATCCGTCATCGCTTTGGCCATTTTTATTGCTTTAGAAATGGCTTCCGAGTCATGTCCGTCAACATCGGCAATGACATGCCAACCATAGGCTTCAAAACGCTTTGGCGTATCGTCAGTAAACCAACCCTCAACATGACCATCAATTGAAATACCGTTATCGTCCCAGAACGCAATCAAGTTACCTAAGCCTAGCGTGCCAGCCAACGAACAGGCTTCGTGAGAAATACCTTCCATTAAACAACCATCACCCATAAAGACATAAGTGTGGTGATTTACAACTTTATGACCATCCCGATTGAATGTGGCCGCCAAAGCTTTTTCAGCTATAGCCATACCCACAGCATTAGTTATGCCTTGCCCTAATGGGCCCGTAGTTGTTTCAACACCAGGGGCATAGCCATATTCCGGATGCCCAGGGGTTCTGGAATGTAGCTGGCGAAAGTTTTTCAACTCTTCGATGGGTAAATCATAACCAGTCAGATGCAACAATGAATAGATCAACATTGAGCCATGACCGTTGGAAAGAACGAAACGGTCGCGATTTGACCATTTCGGATTTGATGGATTGTGGGACATAAAATCATTCCACAAAACCTCGGCAATGTCCGCCATTCCCATAGGTGCCCCTGGATGTCCAGAGTTTGCTTTTTGTACGGCATCCATGCTCAAAGCTCGTATGGCGTTCGCTAGTTCTCGGCGCGAAGTCATATTGTTCTCCTTACTACTGTATTTGGTAAATTACTGTTGGTGACTTTTATTATCGTGAATAAATTGTCACAAAATGTTCTTTTTATGTCCTAACAAAAAAGGAACGAGTGGCAGCATGCCACTCGTTCCTTTAGGTATCACTCTAAATTAGCGTGACGCTCTCTCATTACTTCTTCAGGAATACCTTTTTCATGAATAATATGAGAAATGGTTGCTTCCAAAAACAGTAAGGTAGATAACTCAAACACTGTACCCATTGGCATTCCATATACTTTTCCATATTGTTCTGAACGGCCAATTTGGAATACTGCATCGGCTAAATCACCAATAGTCGACTCACTTTTGGCCGAGATCAATACAATGTTGGCACCTACTTTTTTTGCATTTTTGGTGAATGCTATCAGTTGCTCAGTTTCCCCTGAGCCGGAGATAATGACCAGCAAGTCACCACTTTTGATGCTAGGCGTCACAATCTCGCCAACAACGCTTACATCATAACCGCCATGAACCAGTCTCATAGCAAAAAAATTGCCGACCAGCTTTGAACGACCAGCACCTGCGATAAATATGCGCTTGGCACTATCGAGCATGTGGGTAAGCTTTACATCGTATGTATTATCGGTAGCTTCAAGGATGCTCGATATTTTTTCTACGACAAGTTGCTGATGCATTTATTAAACCTCTGTAGCATCAACCAATTCGCGAATTTCACGAGCAGCTTCAGCTGGTGACGGTGCACCATAGATAGCAGCTCCGACAACGATAATGTTTGCACCAGCTTTAACAACATCTTGTACAGTTGATGCTTTGATGCCGCCGGCAACTGAAATTCTGACATTTAAGCCTAATCTTGCAATATCATTCAGGTCAGAGAAAGGTGTATGGCCTGCTGCTTGTGCGTCAAGGCCTGTGTGAATGCCCATGATATGGGCACCGGCTTCAGCAGTTGCACGTGCACAGGCAATTTTGTCATCAACATTAATTAAATCTATTTGAGCTTCTGCACCATGTGCGTTTGCTGCTTTGATAACACCCATGCAAGTCGCAAGGCCGGATACGCCAAGAACGGTACAAATATCAGCACCTGCAGCGTAGAAAGGTGTTGCTTCGTACTCGCCTGCATCCATTGTTTTAAGGTCAACCAAAAGCAGTTTATCAGGGAACTTTGCTCTCAGTGTTTTAACCAGATTGACACCATTGTGTTTGATACATGGAGTCCCGATTTCAAAAATATCAACATGAGGTGCAACTTGCTCTGCAAGTGCAACAGTTGCGTCGAAATCTAATGAATCCAATGCCATTTGAATTAATGGTCTAGCCATGATATGTGCTCCGAAGGGTTATTTATTAGTTATAGTTGGTTGCATTATTGTTTTGCGAACATAACTGTAAAGTAGAAAGGGGACGGCTGTCAATGCCCAATCCTCAATGAACCCTTGCAAGCACTGGCACACAGCCGGATCTTGGATAAAATAATATATCAAATCATAGCGTTATATTTCTTCTATTAAGTCAGTCCAAGTTGAGTATTAAGCTATTATTTTGTTAGTAAAAACAGCTTGACAAGGAGAATGCTATCATCGACCCAATACCTATCCATCAAAACCAACAAAATATTCTTTTTGGGCGAAACATCTTATACTCACGAACATATCCACAATGTTTACGAAAATACACTCGAGAGAAATAGCCCATGGAACCTTTCAACAATATCAGCGCCCTTATCATCGATATGGACGGTGTTTTATGGCACGGCGACCAAGCAATACCAGGATTAATAGATTTCTTCAAAACCTTACGTGACCAACAAATACGTTTCATCCTGGCCACTAACAATGCCAGCCTGACGAGGAAGCAATATGTGCACAAACTCGCCAAAATGGGCGTGACGGTTGCACAAGACGAAATCCTGACATCCGGCATAGCAACAGCGTTATACCTAAGCAAGCATGAAGACCCTGCCACAACACGCGTGTTTGTTATCGGCGAAGATGGTGCCAAGGAACCGCTAATCGAGCGCGGCTTTACCTTGACGGGATTGTATGAAGTAAGCGACAGTAAAAACCCTAGCAAAGGTGCCGATATTGTGGTCTGCGGCAAAGATCAAACCTTAACCTGGGATAAACTCGCCACAGCAACGCTCAATATCCGTGCCGGAGCAAAGTTCATTGGCACCAATGCCGACACCACACTACCGACAGAGCACGGCATCACACATGGGAATGGCGCTATTTTAGCCGCTTTGCAAATAGCCACCGGCGTGATACCGACTATTATCGGCAAACCGGAGCCTATTATTTATCAAGAGGCCATGACGTTACTCGGCACTGACACGAGTGAAACTATCGCCATTGGTGATCGCCTGGAAACTGATATCCTAGGCGCTGTGCGTACAGGGATACGCAGCCTGATGGTACTAACTGGCGTCTCCACTGAAGAAGACCTTAAAACTTCAGACTATCAACCCACCTGGCTGATGCCTGACATTGAGGCGATTACAGCCGCATTGCGGGCCACATTGTAAAGCTACAAGCTGCTTTAAAAATAAAACAAGACGAGTCGCCGCCATGAAAAAAATCATTAACAGCATTGATACCCTACTTGACGAAAGCCTAAATGGCTTTGCCAAAGCCCATTCGGATATTATCTTGCTCAATAACCAGCCTCATTTTATCAAACGCACAAAACCGGCCCAAGCCCGGAAAGTCGCCGTTATTTCCGGCGGTGGCTCAGGTCACGAGCCCTTGCATATCGGCTTTGTCGGTTCAGGCATGCTGGATGCGGCCTGCCCTGGTCAGGTGTTCACTTCACCCACTCCCGATCAAATCTTAGCCGCAGCACAAGCCGTTGAAAATGGAGGGGGCGTGTTATTTATCGTCAAAAATTATGCAGGCGACGTGATGAATTTTGAAATCGCTGCTGAAATGTTAGATTGTCAGAATGCAACGGTTCTGGTAAACGATGATGTGTCTTTTCCAAAAACTCACAGCACAGGCCGACGCGGCGTCGCCGGCACGCTAATAGTGGAAAAAATTGTTGGTGCAGCAGCGGAGCAAGGCGCAGATTTAGCAGCTTGCAAAGCGCTCGGCGTGAGGGTCAATCTGGCGACGGCATCGATGGGCGTGGCGTTAAGCAGTTGCACCGTGCCTGCATTGGGCAGGCCGACATTTGCCATCAGCGATACTGAAATGGAAATGGGTGTTGGTATCCATGGCGAGCGCGGACGTGAAACCATACCGTTAATCAGCGCCACGGAAATTGTTGGACATCTGGCCGCCGCCATTAACGATGAATTGAAACCGCAAAAAAACCAACCTGTATTACTGCATGTCAACGGCTTTGGCGCAACACCATTGATGGAACTGTATTTGGTTTATGAGTTAGCCGCCCAATTCTGGCAACAGCGCGGCGTTAACATAGCCCGTTCATTAGTCGGCAACTACACAACCTCAATTGATATGGCGGGCTGCTCGATAACACTGAGCATCTTGGACGAAGAACTCCTGCGTTACTGGGATGCGCCTGTAAACACCGCCAATTTACGCTGGGGCTGTTGACAATACACCGGCTATGGCACAAATCATTAACTGAGTCGTCTTGGCGCCCGCATCAATATGACCGCGACTGCGCTCCTCCAGAAAAGAAGCGCGGCCTTTGGTGGCTACCATGTCGCGGGTAGCTTCCACACCGGCAATAGCCGCACTGGCTACGCCTGTCAGCACATCTGATACCTCCACACGGTTTGTTGCCGCTGACCGTAAATAATCGGCCACTGGTACCAATACGTCAAGCATCGTTTTTTCACCGACATCAGCTTTTCCGCGTAGCTTCACAGATGCTACGCCCTGGGTAAAAACTTCGGCGAAACGCTCCAAATCCAAAGGCCGATCAAGCACAGCTTTGCTCATGGCAACAAATAAGGTGCCGAATAAAGAGCCTGACGCACCGCCCACAGTTGACATCAGCGTCATGCCGATTTTCTGCCAAGCTACCGACCAGTCCAACTTACCCAGTTCATCGCGTTGCGCCATCAAAGCATGCAGTCCCCGCTGTAAATTAACAACATGATCACCGTCGCCGATGGCTTGATCGAGGGCAGTGACCTCTTCCGCATTTATTGCAATAGTTTCGGCTATAGCTTCGATCAAGCTTGGCAATAGTGACGTAGCAAATGGCTTCATCGTTTCTTCTCAGTGATATTGATAGGAACACCCATAGGCGTTAACGGCATATCCAGGCATGGCTGGCGCGCCCCAAGTTCTTCTTGCCGCTATTTTGCCGAATCCGAACTTATCCAGCCTTGTTGTGCAAAGTATACCGATAGCTTGCCTACAATCTGATCAGCTATTTGTTTCGCTTGTTGCGCCGAGGCGGAACGGTGCGCTTTCACGCCGCCCATCCCCGCATTAATCGCCAGCGTAGCGGCAGTGCCCGTACCTGCGGCAGCCCCCGCAGGCCCCATGACTACTGCCCCCGGCATGTTCCCGCTATCGGCATGGACACTAAAAGCAACCAGTTCGTTATAGCCGGTAACGGCTGCCGCTAAAACCTGCACCTCGGTATCCACAGACGATTGCCCGGCCCCCAGACCGATGAGCGCCCGGCGCATATTATTGCCTTCATCAATATTGACGAACCTACCGGCGATGAGTATAGACTCCGGCATAAGCTGCTGGGTGCCCTGAATTCGCTGCACGTTAAAACCCAATGCAGTAATGCGTTGCACCAATTCAGCAGCTAAAGCATCGGCCGTTTCCCGGCCAACTTCCACGGCCTCGCCAGCTTGGGACTCACTTCCCATGCTGCGCTTCATGCGTGCCAGCAGCGAAGAATTAGTTTTTATATCCGCTGCATTCACGGCAAAATCACCAATCAGCACCGACTTCGGCCTGGCAATTCCTGCGTCAACCGCTGTAATCCGCTCTTGGACGACGGTCTTGGCACAACCGATAACAAACAAAACTGCCAGTAAGGCAATGGAACTGGTTATTTTCATGGTATTTCCCTCTGATGCTTCCCAAAAAGTATTCACGATGTAATGACCTCAATCCCTATCATAAGAGGATGGCGATCAACGCCAAGGCAATGCCACAAGCTTATGTATATTACTCCCATCTGATCGAGAAAACGTCTAAGTTTTTAAAACCGGCAACGCCAAATTGTCATTCGCCACTAAGCCAACTTCACGCCACGGGTGCGGGTATTGGCAGGGGTATAAGACGGTTGAGAGGTGGGGTATCCGCTTATTTTGAGGCTTAAAATATATGCAGCGCCTTCAGGATAGGCAACTGATTTTCAATAAAAACAGTTGCTTGCAAGTTAAGTTCCGCCAGGTTATCCGCCGCTGTTTCGAGTGTCTTATCGTCCGAAATCAGTTTACGGCCTTGCGCGGCAAGAATTTGCCAAACAAATTGGGCCACCGCAGTCGGTGTAGTACAACCTTGTTTTAAGGCTAACAGAAACAGCTGCTGATTGAGCGTAACAAAAATACCGCCGCCGGTGACAGGACTGGCCAAGAAAGTGATGTCATTGCTACCCCGTGTTTTATTGATAATATAAGCATTCAATCTATCCACATTAGCCTTAACGCTTTGGATGGCGGCGGGATCCTGCAACACAGCCAAATGTCCGGCCCCCATCAGGATCATAACGGCCTCCACTAATTGTCCAAAGACCAAGTCGGTTTGCGCTAATGCTTGCTCAAGCTGAGCTAGGGTTTTTGGCTCATGATCAGCAAGGATGTCAATGATAGGGTTGTAAATCTCCTCGCTCAACGTAAATTCGCCCATAGGACTCTTGATTTTATAGTCAATATTTTTACGGTGCGTTATCAAAATCACTTGCACTGATTGAAGCGCCTCAGTTTTTTCTAAATTAGAAAGCTTAAGTCCGCCTTTTACCCAAAAATCGCGTCTAAATTGTTGATTAACGATAAAATCACGAACACTTTCACGGAACATCGGGTCAGAAATGTCGCTTAAAAAAGTTTGCTGGTCATGGGTCAAGTTTAACGGATTAATATTTTCATGGTAGTTAGCGGAACAGACATAGGTAAGCTTTGCAGGCTCAAGAGAATCCGCCATGGTTGCAAAGTGCATAGGTAGCCAATCGCGATTAAAATATTCATGGGCCAAATACTGACGGTTTTGCTGCTTGACAGCCTTGAGGCGATCAGCAATATAGGGATTGGCTTTGGCGTAAGCGGGATGAGTAAGGAGTAGCTTTTCCGTAAAGTCGAGAGCGCCGTTGACGCGGCTGACAATGCCATGGCCTTCTACACCAATGATTTTGGCGTGTTCTGCCATAAGGTGACGCATCGGGGCAAATCCCGACCATCCGGGAAGCGTGTTGTAACTGATGTAAACCACCCCGCCCACCCGAAGTTTTCGACGGATGAAATCAACTATGACGGCTCGATTGCTGAGGCTTATCCAACTCCAAATACCGTGCAAACCGATATAATCAAATTCCGGTAAATCCTGGCGTGTGCAGAATTCGATAAAGGCTTCATCGTATAATTTAGCCCCTGATCCCCCAATTGAAGCTAAATTCTGGCCATAACAGGCATGTGCAGGATTAAAGTCTGTGCCATGCCAGGAGCAGGTTGACGCAGCGGCGTGAAAATTGATGCTCATGCCTTGGCCAAAACCAAGTTCACATGCCGAAGTAATCTCAGGCGGCATAAATCCGTTATATAAAAATGCCAGTTTTGTCCACAATGGGTTGAGTTCGCGGTAGTAGCCAAACGTGTAACCAATATCAGCAATGTAGCCGGCAGTCCAATCATTCATAAACACTCCTTTCCCGCTCTAAACTAAAAGTATCATGGGGCATAGAATCGCCCGAAAAAAGCGGGCATTGTGCATGAAGCAAGCAGTTGAAGTCGATTTAATTCTTAGATATTCGGTACCGAAGCTCAACATGGCATCGTAAGGAACTAGCAATGTGAGTATAAGTGCGGTAGTTGTGGAAAACTTTCAAGGTTTTCGCGATAATGCTAATCCCTCGCAAGCAGTCAATGTTATGTTGTCCGTTTGGCAAGCGATAAAGCGATTAACTTACGCTATAGTTCAAACTTTGTCAGGCAACCTAAATTGATTACCCAAAAATTCCATTTCATCTCAGGTTTGCCCCGCTCCGGTTCGACCTTGCTGGCGGCTATTTTGCTGCAAAATCCGCGTTTTCATGCGGGTATGACGAGTCCGGTCGGTTCATTTTTTTCATCCATCCTTGCACAGGTAAGTGCGGGTAGCGAATTTGCGTCACAAGTCGATGACACGCAACGTAAAAGTCTACTAATGGCCGTATTTAATGCCTATTACGAATCCGAGGGCAATCGAGATGTCATTTTTGATACCAATCGCATGTGGTGTGCCAAGCTACCCGCACTGCTTGAGTTATTCCCAGAGGCGAAAGTCATCGCTTGCGCGCGCAATGTGGCATGGGTTATGGACAGTATTGAACGCCAATTTCGAAGCAATCCCTTCGAAAACACTAAGCTGTTTGGAGGTAACTTGGCGCGGAGTACCGTTTATCAGCGGCTAGAAGGTTTAGCACAACATGATCAGCTTGTAGGCTTTGCCTGGGCGGCGCTACGGGAAGCATTTTATGGTGAACAAGCCAAAAGCCTTTTGGTGCTTGATTATGAGCTCCTCGCCCAATCGCCCCAAAAGGTGATGGAACTGGTGTACGACTTTATTGGTGAACCTTACTTTGAACATGATTTTAATCAAGTCGAATACGACGCCCCTGATTTTGATTTGCAATTAGGGACTCCAGGTTTGCACCGTGTTAAACCTAAAGTCGAATTCACCGAGCGGCGAACGATTATTCCACCCGATTTATTTGATAAATTCTCCAAAATGACCTTTTGGTCAGATCCTAGCGGCAGCACTGCCAACATCATTGCCCCCAAACCCAATATGAAGGAAACCACTGTATGAGCCGATCAAAATCAGATGAATTAGCGAATTTGCAAGTGCTAGCAGGGCAATTAGACCCGTTGACCTTCAGCGAAACGTTACCCGACCCCACACAGCTTGCCATAGTTTCTGATCCGCTCCTGGGCGAAAATCACTCTAACCTTGCTAATACCGGGGAGCAACGCACCGAGATCGTGTTTATTGAAAGTAACGTCGGCAGTATTGATGTGCTTCGTGTTGGCATAGGAGCGGGTAAAGAAGTCTATGTGCTGGATGCCACCCAGGATGGGCTGCAGCAAATCGCGCAAATATTGGCGGGGCGCACGGGTATTGACGCACTGCATTTGATTACCCATGGCAGTGAGGCGTCGGTGAACCTGGGCAGTTTGTTATTGGACAAGCCCAGTCTTGCAACACACCAGGGCGAGTTGCAGGCAATACGACAAAGCCTCGGTCCCAATGCAGACATCTTGTTGTACGGATGCAATGTGGGTGCGGGGGCCACGGGGCAAGCCTTTATCCACGACCTAGGTTTGGTTACGGGCGCAGACATTGCAGCATCCAACAACAGCACCGGCAGCACTATGCTCGGCGGGGACTGGAATTTGGAGGTCGCACAGGGCCAGATCGACAGCCCTGTGGTGGTGGACCCATCACTGACCACACTTTATATGCATGTATTGGATATTTCAAATAAAACCGCCACCTTTGGCACAAAAGGCAATTTTACCGATAGTGGTGGTAAAACTGCTACCGGCAACGCCGCTTACAAAGTCAATGGCAGCGCCAACTATATTCTGCAATTTGATGGTGCAACCAATGGCGTCATTAATTACAACGCAGGCTATGTTTTGGTTGATCCCGTGGCAACTGACGATACCTCGGTGACGATCAATTTTGCGGCTGGAAACAAGTTTACACCGAATCAATTAACCATAAATAATTACAGCTCGTTTCCTAGCCAAACCTTTGTCTTCAAAGGGTGTGATTAAAAGTGTGGGGAATCCATAAAAATCCTACGCAGCCACTGCGGCAGACAAATTGTCCCAGTACCTTTCCCAATCACCATTAGCCCTCACAACACGCAGTGCCAGCATTGGCTGAACATTAGTCGCTTTCC
>JAURZI010000091.1 GCA_030653435.1 Methylovulum sp. | reverse complement strand
CGCTGATGCCGCCGGTCACGGCGGTCAGCGTTTGACCCTGTCTGGCGGTGCCGGTGATCGTCGGTATGCCGACCGGCGCGTCGTTGACATTCGCCACTGTCGCTGTTGCGGTACTGGACAACGGGCCTTCGGCGGTGCTGTGACCATCGGTGTAACTGACTTCAACCGTGATGGTTTTGCCCACTTCCTGCTCGGTCAACATATAGCTGTTGGCACTGGCGCCGCCTATGACCGTGCCATTCGCCTTCCAGACATAGCTGAATGCGCCCAGGCCGTCGCCGTCGCTGATGCCGCCGGTCACGGCGGTCAGCGTTTGACCCTGGCTGGCGGTGCCGGTGATCGTCGGTATGCCGACCGGCGACTCGTTGCTGTTGGTTACCACAGCTGTTGCCGTACTGGACAACGGGCCTTCGGCGGTGCTGTGGCCATCGGTGTAACTGACTTCAACCGTGATGGTTTTGCCCACTTCCTGTTCGGTCAGCACATAGCTGCTGGCGCTTGCTCCGCCTATGACCGTGCCGTTGGCCTTCCAGACATAGCTGAACACGCCCAAGCCGTCGGCGTCGCTGATGCCGCTGGTGTCGGCGGTTAGCGTTGCACCTTGCGTGACGCTGCCAGTAATAGTAGGTATACCAACCGGCACATCATTGACATTAACCACAATTGCTGTTGCTACACTGGACAACGGCCCTTCGGCTGAGCCTAGACCATCGGTAAAGCTAACCGACACGGTAATGGTTTTGCCAACCTCGGCCTCAGTTAACACGTAAGTGCTACCGGATGCCCCGCCGATAACGGTGCCATTCGCTTTCCAGACATAGCTGAAAATACCCAAGCCTTCAGCGTCACTGATGCCGACGGTATTAGCTGTCAATACTTGCCCTTGTGTAGCGGTACCGTTAACCACCGGTATCCCGATCGGCGCATCGTTGACGGCGGTTACGCTGACCGTCGTTTGCACGGGGCTGGCCGATTCCCCGCCGCTGTTGTCCTTGACCGTCACCGTGAACGCGTTCAGCGTGCCGTTGGCGTTCGCCGCTGGAGTCCAGTACGCTTGGTGGGTCGCGTCTAGCGTCGCGTTGCTGACCGCGTTCCATGCCGTCGCCGTCGCCGCCGACGTGCCGATTTTTAAGCTGCCGGTGCTGACCGCCTTGACAATGAAGGCGCTGATCGTGCCGTCAGCATCCGCCTCGTTGCCCTGGGTTTGCAAGGCGTTGAAGCTGACGGTAATTTCGTTGTCTTCGTTGCCGCTAGCGACGGTGGACGCGAAGCTGGTCAGCGTCGGGAGATCGTTGACGGCGGTCACGCTGACCGTCGTTTGCACGGGGCTGGCGGACTCCGCGCCGCTGTTGTCCTTGGCCGTCACGGTGAACGCGTTCAGCGTGCCGTTGGCGTTCGCCGCCGGGGTCCAGTACGCCTGATGGGTTGCATCTATCGTGTCATTGCTGCCGGCTGCCCAAGCCGTTGCCGTTCCAGCCGAGGTGCCGATTTTTAGCGTACCGGTGCTGACCGCTTTTACGACAAAACCTGTAACCGTACCATCGGCATCGGCTTCGTTGCCTTGGGTTTGCAACGCACTGAAGCTGATCGTGATTTGCGTGTCTTCAGTACCACTAGCAACAGCGGCGGCAAGACTGGTTAACGTGGGCTTGATGTTGTTCAAATAAACTATAGTATTGCCGTGATAATCGCCGGTTATAAAATCCAAGTCGCCATCGCCATCAATATCGACTACGTCAACTTTGGGTCTGTTTCCTTGATTCACCCCGAACGGATTAGTCACCGGCGCGGCAAACGCCGGGCTGGAGGCGGTACCGGTGTTTCGTAGGAAAAAGAAATTACCTGAAGCATTATCAGCGATTAAAGCATCAAAATCGCCGTCGCCGTCAATGTCGACAAACTTTGGGCTAGTTTGAAAACCAAGATCGGGAATACCGAACGGATTGCTGACCGGTGCTGCAAACGCCGGGTTACTCGCCGAGCCGGTATTGCGGAAAAAAAAGGTCTCACCAAATTGGTTACCGATAAATACATCCATATCGCCGTCGTGATCGATATCGACAAAATCGGGTTTATTTTGGCCGCTATTATTACTTAAGCCGAACGGATTGCTGACCGGTGCTGCAAACGCCGGGTTACTCGCCGAGCCGGTATTGCGAAAAAATTCGACATGCGCGTACGCAGTGCCGATAAAAAGATCCAAGTCGCCGTCGCCGTCTATATCGACGAAATCCGGTGAGGCATCAAAGTTACCTGCAAATAACTTGCTGATATTAAAAGGGTTAATCGTCGGCGCAGCATAAGCGGGATTGGAAGCCGTACCGGTATTGCGAAAAAACACGACCTTTTCATCAGACCTGCCGATAAACGCATCTAAATCGCCGTCGTTGTCTATATCGACGAAAGTCGGGTCGGAAATCTTGCTAACTGCCGTTAAGCCGTAAGGGTTAGTCAGAATTGTCGTGTAATTGGGATCGGCCATGGGAATACTCCTTAAATATTTGGGGTAACGGTGGTGCAGTCAAGCTGCTGAGCCGCAAAGTCTTGTAAATATTGGGTAAGTTTGGTTTCTATGTCCTGATGGCGATAAGCAGGCACGACATACAGTGATAATAATTCCGAGCAGGGTTCTGCTGAGTCGATAAAGCCTTCCGCCACCGCTAAACCGACCAGTTCCCCATCCACGGAGGCCGACACGCCTAACAATTCGCCGCGCGGCGGCTGGGTTTGCCAGCGGGTTTGTAAGCTGGGATACGTCATCGCGTCGTAAGCCAGCAGATTTTCCGGCGTTAAATGATAAACACGTTGGTATCTTACTGCCTCGTTTAAGTCTGGAATCTCCGGCAAAGCGGCGCTGAGCAGAGTTTGATTAAGTCCCTGCGGCTTGATCGACGGACTGGTGACCATTAAGCCGCTCGACTCCGGAAACGTGACGATGCGCTGAATATCGTCGTTTTGCAGGCCTAAGGCTTTGGGCTGACGCACTTTGGGCAATACCGCCACATCATATAATTCCTCGATGAGATTATCGAAATAAAAGCCGTGCTCGACGGTACCGCTCATAAGGTTTACCACGGCTAAGCCGCATTGCGAAGTTTTGCCTTGGGCTTTAAGCTTGGCTTCCAACGTCGCATCGGTAAAACTGTTAGAGCGTAATTTCGATAAGCCGACCACGGCATAATCGCCGTAAAACGCCAAACCGCGTACGAAACCTAAACAAGCCGTGACCGCGCTAAAGCGTTCGCCGTCTAAATTCCCTAATTCGCCGGTACCTGAATTCAGCAACCATAATTTGCCCCGGTACCAGCGCGGGGAATGCGGCATCGATAAACCGGTTGCGATGATTTCATTACTTGCTATATCCATCACGATACCGCCGTCCAACTGGCAGTCGCGCCAGCCGCCGACGCGGTCGGTTCGGCTGCACGCGGTCGCATAAGCCGGTTTGCCGTCTTTAAGCGCCAAGCCGTTTAAATGGCAACGGTCTTCCGGGACTAATTGACTGATAAACGGCGGCTGCCATACCGGCGCAAAACTGTAACCCGGCCGTAATTCCGCCAAGCAGCTAAATCCGGTATTGATAAATAACACGCGCTGATCCGAATCCAGCACAATATCGTGTGCATTAAGGTTACCGGTGATGTGAGAACGGCTGGGCATATATAGGCAATCACTGCCTTGAAAGATTTCCCCCGGTGATAAGCGGTTTTCAAATTCCCAGATTTGGTAGCGCGTCGTCAGACACAAGCGGTTGCCGTGCGTGAATAAACCCATGGGCTTGTCGAATAAGCGTTCGTTAACGGCCAAACCGCCGTCCGATTTTAAGCCTACCAAACATAAGCGGTTGGTTTGATACGTCGTAAACGCCAAGCTGATTTCGGATTCGCATAACCAAGTCCGGAACCCGGCCGAGGGCGTTATCGATAGTTTTTGTTGCTCGGTCATATCAAGGATTATGCAGAAGAGTTATTATTTTTATGCGCGACCGCCCACTTTCGTTTTGCAGCCCCCGCTCTACAGTGCATGACCATCTTTAAAAAGATGGCTGCCGCGAAATCAAGATGCCACAGGATCAACCCTCAGCATCCATTTTCCTATGCCACATATCAATGCTTTATTCTATGACGTTTAAGGAAAAAACCATTTACGCGTACATGCAGTAATTCTTGCGTCAACTTGCGTTAAATGAATAGCAATGCCTACCGGCACATGCAGTGATACAACGCCGCGTTTTTTGATGATTGCCTAGGTCGGCTAAGGTGACGTATCATCGGCTCCATTGGGCGGCTATCGAAAGGCCGCCGCCTACCCCATTTCGATAAACTTACCCGCCAATTGCTGGACATGTATTTTCCGTCAAACATCTGGCATGACAAGATGTCCGACACCCAACCTGCCCAATATTAAAGCCCCCACATTGACATGACTGTGCCTACTCAAGAACCTTGCCCATCTCCCGCACAGACGTGCTTCCAACAAGGCAGGCAGGAACGCCTAAATGGAAATGTAACGGCAGCTATTACGTGTTTTCAGGAAGCGATACGGCTGCAAGCCGATTTTATCCCCGCCTATAATAACCTTGGCAATCTATTGCAGGCCCAAGGCCAGATCACCGCCGCAATTGCCGTTTATCAACAAGCCCTAGCGCTAGCGCCTGATATGGCGGTACTGCATTGCAACCATGCCAGTCTCCGGCAAATCCAGGGCGAACATGAGCTTGCCATTGCCGGATATCAGCAGGCACTCAGGCTAAAACCCGATTTTTTTACCGCCCATCATAATTTGGGCAAGGTGCTGGCATCCCAGGGGCGACCCAAGCAAGCCGTCGAAGCTTTTCACCATGCCTTGCGTTTAAAACCGGATGCGGGCGAAGCCCATCTGGATTTAGGGCATGCCTATCGGCAACAAGGTTTAGCCGATTCCGCCATCAACTCATTTAAGATGGCGATACGTTGCCTGCCCGGATCCGCCCATGCCTACAATAGCCTGGGCGCAATGCTACAACAGCGGGGCGAAGTAAAAATGGCCCTGGCGGCCTACCGCCGGGCTTTGAAGCTAAACCCTGACTACGACACCGCACATTATAATCTGGGGCTATTGCTGGACGAACTGGGTGAACTGGAAGCCGCGCAAGAGCATTACGAACGTTCTTTAGCATTACAGCCGTCAGCGACGAACGTGCTATATCATCTTGAGTATCTGCGCCTAAAGCTGGCTGATTGGGATGATTACGAACAGCGGCTGGCAATGTTAATTACCCGCACCGAATCCTATCTGAAACAGGGACAGGACACTCCTTTGCCAGCCATGATACTGATGGCTTTCCCGGCTCCGATCGGGCTTCAAACAGCTTTGGCCAGCCAGTTGGCCAAGTTCCACGCGCGTACCGTAGCGCCATTACAAGCAGATTTGCCCGCAGTTCCTAAGGACGATGCGCCCAAGCGGTTACGCATCGGCTATGTGTCGCCCGACTTCCGTTGCCATGCCGTAGGTACGTTGATACACCAAATGTTCCAGTACCATCAACGCCCTGAATTTGAAATCTTTGCTTATAGCCTCGCCCCGGTCGCCGATGCGTGGACCGAAACCATACGCCACGGCTGCGACCATTTCGCCGAAATGGCGTATCTGTCGCCGTTAACAATAGCCCAACGCATACAGGCTGACGGCATCCATATCCTGATCGATCTGGCAGGCTACACCAGCCATTCGCTCACGGCGCTGTTTGCGTTGCGCCCGGCACCGGTGCAACTGCAATATCTGGGTTATCCGGGGACTATGGGCGCTGATTTCATCCCTTATATTTTGGCTGACAAAACGCTCATCCCGGCTGATTTAACCCAACATTACAGTGAACAAGTCATCTACCTGCCCCATGCCTGGGTGTCGGCCCCGATGGATATCGCTGCTCCAACGTTGAGCCGCGCCGATTACGGTCTACCTGAAGATGCTACGGTTTATTGTAGTTTCAACGCCGTTTACAAGATTAATCCCGACGTGTTTCAGGTTTGGCTGCGTATATTGCAACAAGTACCCGGTAGTGTGTTATGGCTTGCAGATGGTGGCAGGCCTATCATTGCCGGACGCTTGCGTAAGCAGGCCGCAGACCGGAACATTGCCCCGGAACGGTTGGTTTTTACCGCAACGCTGCCGCATGACGAATATCTGGCCTGTTACCGTTTGGCCGATTTATTTTTGGACACGTTCATCTATAATGCCGGCGCGACCGCTGTCGGGGCCTTATGGGCCGGATTACCGGTATTGACCTGTCCCGGTGCAACCTATGCTTCGCGCATGGGTGCCGCTTTGTGTAACGCGGTGGGATTACCTGAACTGATCTGTATGTCAGCGTCAGCCTATGAACAGCAAGCCATCGCATGGGGCAATAACCCCGGACAACTGCTAGCCATTAAGGCGAAACTGGCGCAAGCGCTTATTGCCGCGCCGTTATTTCAGCCTCAGCTGTTCATACGCGAACTGGAATCAGCACTGCGGCAATTGTGGCAAGCAGCCGCCACCAAAAACAACGCCCCATCTTCTTGTACAGGCTGATTGTTTCTGCTTGACCGCTGCGTTTAATAATCTTCAGGCAGGCAGCGTCAGTGCTTGTCCACCCATTCATAGAGTTCGGTCAGGGTCGGGTCACATTTACAGCAACTGGTGCCGCACGAAGACTCTAACGGCATTTTACGGACACTGCCTTTGTTGATCCATTTACCGAGCATACCGCGCAACGCGTCGGCATCCATATCAAAATGGGTGATCAAATCCCGCAATGCCACCCTGTGCTGTTGTTTTAGATAGCTACGCAGATCCGACAATATCATTACAAAATCTCCTGGCTGCTGTTTTTATCGGTATTTTTCCCTGTTAACCACAAGCCAAACAAGACCATTGCAAAAGCCATCAGCAGGCCGTTTATCCATACTAAGGAATAATGGGGATGCTGGCTATAACTCATGGCCTGATAAAACACTGTGGCGGTCATATAAGCTATCCCTGTAGTCCAGAAAACGACAAACAAGGTCCAGCCCATATTGGTTTCCCTGTAGATTGCCGCTGTGGCGGCGACGCAGGGCGCATACAATAAAATAAACAGCAAATAGGCAAATGCCCCGGTTTTGCCGTCAAAACTTTGCTGCATCGCTTTAAACGTATCGGTCTTGACCTCTTGCTCACTGGCGGCGGATGCCATGTCGCTGACATCTCCGATATTAAGTCCTAACGGATCAAGTAAGTTGTCGACAACGGCATGTAAATTTTCAGGGATCGTCAGGCCCGCATTGATAAGCGCTGTTTTAAGGTCAAACGGTGCTTCCGGTGAACCTGTATTGGCACTTGCCAGCTGGCTATACAAGGCATCCAAGGTGCCTACCACGGCTTCCTTAGCCAATACGCCGGTAAAAATGCCTACCGTCGCGGGCCAGTTATCGTCGCTTATGCCCATAGGCTTAAACACTGGCGTCAAACTTCTGCCAATTGCGCTCAACACGGATTTATTGCTGTTTTCCTGTCCGAACGTGCCGTCTGTTCCTAGGGCATTTAAAAAATTCAACACCAACACCATAGGCACGATCACTTTGCCGGCATTAAACAAGAAAGCCTTGAGCCTTTCCCACGTCCTGATGAAAACACCGCTAATCGTCGGTAAATGGTAGGCAGGCAATTCCATAATAAACGGCGCGCTCTCGCCTTTAAACATCGTGTGCCGCATGATTAAGCCGGTCAGTACGGCAATGGCAATGCCTAGCAGATATAAACCAAATACCAGGTTCTGCCCGCCTACCGGAAAAAATGCCGCTGCAAATAAAGCGTAGACAGGCAATCTGGCACCGCAAGACATAAACGGGTTCATCAGGTTGGTCAACACCCGATCACGCTGATTTTCCAGCGTGCGTGTCGCCATAATGGCAGGCACATTACAACCAAAGCCGACTATCATCGGTACAAACGATTTGCCCGGCAGACCTATCATCCGCATAAACCTATCCATAACGAATGCGGCCCTCGCCATATAGCCGGAGTCCTCTAAGGCCGATAAAAACATGAACAGAAAACCGACGATAGGGATAAATGTCGCCACGACCTGTATGCCGCCACCCAAGCCTTTGGTGACCAGCACGATCAACCATTCCGGCAAGTTAAAGCCAGCCAGCGCCACGCTTAAGCCATCGACCAATAATGCACCGACTGCCTGATCAAAGAAATCAACAAAGGCGCTGCCAATGTTGATCGTAAACATAAACATGGCATACATCACAAACAGAAATATCGGAATGCCCAGAAAACGGTTCAACACGATGCGGTCTATCTGCTCTGTGATATGCCTCCCCACTTCATTGAGTTTACAAACCGAGCTTTGGGTCAGGGTGTTGACGAAACCGTAGCGGGCATCGGCGGCCAGTATGTCGATTTCATCATCAGTTTCGGCTTCCACCCGCTGCTGCAAGGCTAATACTGTTGCCGAGCATTCGCTGCCAGCTATTTGTTTCGCCAGCGTGTCATCTTCGAGCAAGCGTATCGTCAGCCAGCGCAGGTCACAAGGATATTGCCACGCGATCTCGGCCAAGCGGGGCGCAAGCTCGGCGATGGCATTTTCCAGCGCTTCGGCATAGGTGATTTGGGCAGAAGGTATCGGCTTGGTAGCCGCCGCATGGTTAACGGCCTCTTTCAAAACGGTTATGCCATCCCGGACCGATGCAGAAATTGCCACTACAGGACAACCCAAGCGTTCAGCCAAGCCATCAATGTCAATTTTAATGCCGCGTTGTTTAACGGCATCCATCATATTCAGCACTAAAATCATCGGTACGCGCATTTCTATCAACTGCGACGTTAAATAGAGATTCCGCTCGATATTAGAAGCATCAATAATATTAATGATTAAATCGGCTTCTTTTGACGCGACATAATCCCGGGCCACTTTTTCATCCAGCGAAACCTGATCGTCGGCGGCTTCCAAAGAGTAAGTTCCCGGCAAATCGACTAACTCAATTAATTTACCGGCAAATGAATACTCACCTGTTTTTTTCTCAACAGTTACGCCAGGCCAATTACCGACATGCTGTTTAGCGCCCGTAAGCACATTAAACAATGTCGTCTTGCCGCAGTTTGGGTTGCCGACAACGCCTACGGTAAAATCGGTTTCCATTACAGCTTCTCGATCAACAGCACCGCAGCTTCATCTTTGCGTAGCGATAGCGAAAAACCACGTAATTTAATTTCGACAGGGTCGCCCAACGGCGCAAATCGGGTCACGCTGAAGGCCGTTCCGGGGGTCAGGCCCATAGCCAGCAAACGCTTGCGATACGCCTTGCCCGCCTGATCGAAGCCGATTATTTTTCCCAAATCACCCACATTAAGATTTTTTAAACGAATAGCCATAAAGCAACCTTGGAGTTAATACTGAAAGTGCAAAGAACAACAATTAATCAATAATCATTCTCATTTATGATGAATATACCATATCATGGACTACAGTCAAAAAGTCATTTTTTGTGCAAGGCTTTGCATCCGTATGAATTGTCAATCGCGTCAGCATAGCAAACGCCGGAATGGTCAATCTACATAGGACGGGCGTGATAAGCCTTTGGGCGCTAAGGCCATTCAAAGATGTTGGTACGAGGAGGATGGGAGGTGTTGCAGTCGGACGAGCAAGCCTTTTATGGCTGGGCTAGGCAGCCTGCTTAAAATAGGAAAATCAACGCAGGGCAATGCGACAGGCAAACCTTAATCTATGCTATCAGCAATCGGCTTGCGTTGATCAACTGTTAATCGACTATATTACATTTTTCGCGGGAAGCATCGACTCTATCCCGAAGTTCTTTGCCAGGCTTAAAATGTGGAACATATTTTTTTGATAAGGCCACAGACTCGCCTGTTTTAGGGTTACGGCCTACGCGCGGTGGGCGCAAGTGCAGGGAAAAACTACCAAAACCCCTGATTTCGATTCTTTCCCCGGCCGCTAAAGCTTCATTCATTTTTTCAATGATACATTTTACCGCCAACTCCACGTCTTTTAATGCAAGATGCGGTTGTTGCTTAGCAAGCGCTTCAATTAATTCGGATTTCGTCACATTCTATCCTATGAAAAAAAATAAAATCAGAGGGTATATCACGATATACCCTCACCTTCATGGTTTTATTTTTCCATTTGCTTAAAGATGTCAGCGAATGTTGGCGAACCAACTGATTGCTGGGAATGATCTTTAATAGTATGAGTCTCTTCGTCTTGATCTTTTGCTTTGATCGACAAGGAAATTGACTTGCTTTTCTTATCTACACCGACAAATTTGGCTTCTACTGTGTCGCCTTCTTTTAACAGTGTGCGAGCATCTTCAACGCGGTCACGTTGGATTTCTGACGCCCGGATATAACCTTCGACATAATCCGCCAAAGTCACAACCGCGCCTTTTGCATCAACTTCCTTGATCGTACCTTTTACCAGGCTGCCTTTTTCATGAGTCGCCAGGAAATTTTGGAATGGATCTTGCTCAAGTTGCTTGATACCTAAGGAAATACGTTCGCGTTCAGAATCGACGGCCAGGATAACGGTTTCCAGCTCATCGCCTTTTTTGAATTCACGTACCGATGCTTCGCCGTCTTCTGCCCAAGAAATGTCAGACATGTGGACCAAGCCATCAATACCGCCGTCCAGACCGATAAAGATACCGAAATCAGTGATCGATTTGATTTTACCAGAGATTTTATCGCCCTTATTATGCGTTGCGGCAAATTCATCCCAAGGATTGGTTTTACATTGCTTCATGCCTAAGGAAATACGACGACGTTCTTCGTCAATTTCCAGAACCATGATTTCAACTTCATCACCTAATTGAACCAACTTGGAAGGGTTGACATTTTTGTTAGTCCAGTCCATTTCAGAAACATGGACTAAACCTTCAACACCTTCTTCAATTTCAACGAAGCAACCGTAATCCGTCAGGTTATTGACTTTACCAAACACGCGAGTACCGGCCGGGTAACGGCGGGCAATGTTTTGCCAAGGATCTTCGTTCATTTGTTTCATGCCTAAAGAAACACGATTTTTATCTTTGTCGTATTTCAGCACTTTAACTTTAATTTCTTGGCCGATTTCCACACATTCGGACGGATGGCGCACACGACGCCATGCCATATCGGTAATGTGCAACAATCCATCGATACCGCCCAGATCAATAAATGCGCCGTAATCGGTAAGATTTTTGACCACACCGGTAACCACTGCGCCTTCTTCCAGCGTTTTCAGCAATTCTTCCCTTTCTGCACTGTATTCTTTTTCTACGACAGCGCGGCGAGACAACACAACATTATTACGTTTTTGGTCGATTTTGATAACTTTGAATTCTAGATCGCGGTTTTCCAGGAACGTCGTGTCGCGAATTGGGCGGACATCGACTAATGAACCCGGCAAAAAGGCGCGTAATGCACCGACGGCAACCGTGAAACCACCACGGACTTTTCCGGTAATACGACCAACGATAGTCGCTTCTTTTTCAAATGCAGTTTCAAGCTCAGACCAGGCTTTGTTTTTCTTAGCTTTATCTCGGGAAAGAAGGGTAGCACCTAAACCATCTTCAAATAAGTCAAGAGCAACTTCGATTTCATCGCCAATGGCAACTTCCAATTCGCCATCGTTATTTAGAAACTGCCATTTTGGAATGACACCTTCTGATTTAGAATGAGTGCTGACGATGACCATATCGTTTTCGATATCAATCACGGTACCCATTAACATAGCACCAGGACTCATTTTGGTCTTGGTTAAACTTTCTTCAAGTAATGCAGCAAAGCTTTCGCTCATTTTCTATTCCCAAGTTGGCCGAAAAAACCAACCTTTTTAATTATCAAAAGTTAAAAAAACTGCATAAGGCCAAGCATCAGCAGATCGTTAACGGATCAGTTTCAGCACTTCGGCTATCACAGCGTCAATTGTCATATCAGAAGAATCAATAAAAAGCGCGCCGCTCGCCATGCTGAGCGGGGCGGTTGCCCGCTCCGTATCGCGACGATCTCGCTCTTCTATGTCTTCTGTTAAGCGTGAAAGATTAGCATCAATTCCTTTTTCTTTCAACTGTTTATATCGGCGCTCGGCTCTTTTTATGCTGCTTGCCGTTAAAAACACTTTATTTTCAGCGTCAGGGAAAACTACGGTGCCCATGTCGCGCCCATCGGCGACAAGCCCCGGCTGTCGCCTGAAATCCTGCTGCTTCTGCAACAGCACGCGCCTGACCTCAGGCTGCGCCGCAATAATCGAGGCCGTATTGCCGATGTTTTCCAACCCTAACTGCGCGGTTATATCTTCACCATCCAGTTTGACAACAAGCTCATCGCCACAGTCAAACTCTAACACCATCGCTTTTGCCACATTGACCACCTCGGCCACATTATTTAAGTCCACCGACTTTTTTAACAGGCCAATAGCGAGTGAGCGATAAATGGAACCGCTGTCCAGATAATGCCAGCCCAATTTTTTTGCCAGCAATCGGCTGACCGTGCCTTTGCCGGCGCCGCTAGGGCCATCTATCGTCAAAACCGGGATAGCCATCGACATTATTCCTCGGTGCAAACCAAGGCCAAGCCCAACGCTTTAACCAAGTCTTTAAATTCAGGAAAAGACGTGTTGACATTAGCACAATCCAGCACCCTAATCGGCGCCTCGGCCCGCAATCCGGCAATAGAAAACGCCATGGCGATACGATGGTCGCCGTGCGACGTCACGACGCCGCCACCTATCTTACCGCCTTGAATGACCATGCCATCAGGCGTCGGTTGTGCATCCACGCCCAAGATTTGCAAGCCATCCGCCATGACCTGGATGCGGTCGGATTCTTTAACCCGTAACTCTTCGGCCCCGCTTAAACGCGTTTGGCCTTCTGCACAGGCGGCGGCGACAAACAACACCGGGAATTCATCTATCGCCAGAGGAACTAAAGCTTCAGGGATATCAATACCTTTTAATGGGCTGTAAACCACATGCAAATCAGCTACGGGTTCGCCGCCTACTTCGCGCGGTTCCAGCACTTCAATATTCGCGCCCATTAAGCGCAGGATGTCGATCACGCCAGTGCGGGTCGGGTTGATGCCGACATGCTTTAATATGACATCTGAGCCGGGCGCAATCGACGCACCGACCAAAAAGAACGCCGCCGAAGAAATATCGCTAGGGACATCAATATCCATAGCCTTCAGGCTACCTTCAGCAGAAATTACCGCCGTGCTGCCCACCCGTTTGACGGGGTACGAAAAACCGGACAACATGCGTTCGGTATGGTCGCGGGTCGGCGCCGGCTCAGTGACGCGGGTTTCACCTTGTGCGTACATGCCTGCCAGCAACAAGCAGGATTTGACCTGTGCACTCGCCATCGGCATCGTATAATCGATGCCTTTTAACAGCCCCGCCTTGCCGGTAATGTATAGCGGGGCGGTGCCTTGTTCGGTTGTCTTTATTTCCGCGCCCATAAGGCTTAGCGGGTCGGTGACGCGCTTCATAGGCCTGCCTGACAAGGATTTATCGCCCGTCAGCACCGAATTAAAGGGCTGCCCTGCCAATAAACCGCTCAATAAGCGCATCGAAGTCCCGGAATTGCCTAAATACAACTCGTTTTTAGGCGCTTTTAAGCCGTGCTTGCCAACACCGTGTATCGTGACACGACCATCAACCGGGCCTTCAATTTCGACGCCCATATCGCGAAAAGCCTGCAACGTCGCCAATGCGTCTTCCGCTTCAAGGAAGCCGGTGACATGGGTCACGCCCTCCGCCAATGAGCCCAGCATAATCGAGCGATGTGACATGGATTTATCACCGGGTACGCGGGTTACGCCGTGCAGTTTACCGCCGGGTTGGATGTGAAAGGTTTGGGAATTAGACATAGTAGTTTCTATCTGGTTAAGAAAGCGTTGCCGTGCGTGGTTGGCATACGTAAAGGTTGCAAAAAGCTGCTGGTAGTCATCGTCTGCCAGCATCCGGTGTATTTTATCCAGCTCATCCTTCAATTGCCCGATTAAAGGTAGGATAGCCTGTTTGTTTGCCGCGCAAATGTCCTTCCACATGGTCGGATTGCTGGAAGCAATACGGGTAAAATCTTTAAAGCCGCCTGCTGCATATTTAAAGATTTCACTTTGCTCATCTTTATGCCCCAGCATATCGACTAGCGCAAACGCCAGAACATGCGGCAAATGGCTGGTTGCCGCCAAAATGCTATCATGGTGTTCGGCGTCCATGATCGAAACCGCCGAACCTAAACCCTGCCAAAACCGTTGGATTTTCCGCAAGGCCTCGGTGCTGGTGTTGTCAACCGGCGTGATAATTAAGCGTTTACGAACAAACAAATCGTCAACCGCCGCCAACACGCCGCTTTGTTCGCCCCCGGCAATAGGATGGGCGGGGACAAAATTATCCGGCACGCGTCCAAATTCCGCTAGTGCGGCGGCTAGCACATTGCCTTTAGTGCTGCCGACATCGGTATAAATGGCGCATTCCGACCAAAACGGTTTCAGCAAAGCCAAAACCGCCGCGATACTTGCGACAGGCGTGGCGATCACAATACAATCGGCATCTTGTACGGCGAAGGCAATATCCAGGTAAAACGCGTCAATGACACCGATCTGTCTTGCCGTCTGCAGGTTTTGTAAATCTGCCTCAAGCCCGAAACCGACAATGGTTGTCGCCAAGTGCTGCAAACGCGCCGTTCTGGCAATAGACCCGCCTATCAGACCTACGCCGATGATGCAAAGCTTGTTGAACATCAGCCTAAAACGTCGCCTAGCGCCTGTAAAAACAGGTTATTTTCTGCCGATGTGCCTATGCTGACACGTAAAAAATTCGGCATCCCGTAATTCGCGACGGGGCGGACGATGACGCCTTTACGTAACAACGCCTCATAAATCGGCATGCCCTCTCGGCGTATATCCACCGACACAAAATTACCTGCCGAAGGTATCCATTGCAACCCCAACGTCTTAAAACCATCGGTCAATTGCTGCATGCCTAAGCTATTGTTGCTAATCGTATTGTGTAAATGCACATCATCTGTCAACGCCGCTTCGGCTGCCGCCAAAGCCAGAGCATTATTATTAAAAGGCTGGCGGACACGATTTAACAGATCCGCTATTTCAGGGCAGGACAAACTATATCCCACCCGCAAACCCGCCAAACCATAAGCTTTGGAAAAAGTGCGGGTAATAACCAAATTAGGGTATTTTTTCAGCCAGTCTATGGAATTGATGTCTGCCGCCGGGTTAACAAATTCAAAATAAGCTTCATCCAGTACACACACGACCCAGTCCGGTAACGCGCCGATAAACTGTTCCAAATCCGCTTGCGCCAATAACGTGCCGGTAGGGTTATTCGGGTTGGCAATAAACACTAAGCGGGTTTTAGCCGTGACCGCTTGCGCCATAGCCTGCAAATCATGGCCATATAGACTTGCCGGAACCACAACTGCGGTCGCACCGACCGCTTGCGTCACTAAGGGATACACGGCAAACGCATGTTGCGAGAACACAAC
Source organism: Methylovulum sp. (assembly GCA_030653435.1). Taxonomy (GTDB): domain Bacteria; phylum Pseudomonadota; class Gammaproteobacteria; order Methylococcales; family Methylomonadaceae; genus Methylovulum. The sequence goes on along the minus strand of JAURZI010000091.1, from coordinate 27,272 downwards.
CTCAAACTCTGGGGTCAGAAATGCCCGCGCCACCAGTTCCAGAATCTCGTTCGAACCATTGCCCAGCGTGATCTGGCTGGCATCCAGCGCATATTTTTTCGCCAATGCCTGTTTTAAATTAAAGCCGCTGCCATCGGGGTACAAAGCCAGTTCCGGCAAGGCCTGCTGAATAGCCGCCAGGGCTTTTTTGCCCGGACCCAACGGGTTCTCGTTAGAAGCCAGCTTGATAATGTGCGTCAAACCCAGTTCGCGCTCCAATTCTTCTATCGGTTTTCCGGCCTTGTAAGGGATAAGTTGTTGCACACCGGTTACCGCTAACCGGTAAATATTTTCGTTGCTCATAAGGACATAAGGTTAGGATGGCTGGATTACGGGATTTATCGTGCAAATACTTCAGACAAATCGATGGTTAGTTCAGGAAACAAGAACGGTACTGCCTTATCTTGCTTGGAAAACATAGCCAGCAATTGATAGCTTTCGGTTTGTTCATTCAATACAAATTGCGAAACCGTGGCTTCATAGGGGTAAACCAGCCAATACTCCTTAACGCCTGCTTCCTGATATAGCTGGTATTTGGTTTGGGTATCTTTTTGCGCCGTGCTTTTGGACAGAATCTCGATAATCCAGTCCGGCGCACCTAAACAGCCTCTGATATTGAGCTTGGCTGGATCGCAGATGACACATAAATCCGGCTGTACAACCGTGTAAATTTCCTCGGCAACAACTCCCTGCGTTGCCCTATCTGCTGCATCCATGCAATCGTGATTAGCTACCAGGGATTTTTTCCGTTCATACAAGCGCACATCAAAAGGTGCATCAAATACCTTGCAAGGCTTGTTTTTTAAAAAATAGCCGATCTCTACCAGCAAATTTCTGGAAATACTCTGGTGCTTGATATTAGGCGCAGGACTCGTCAACGAAATTTTCCCGCGTAACAACTCAACTGTTTCCTCAAATCGCCAAGTCAAATAATCGGCATAAGAATAGGTGCGATTCAAGTCCAGTTCAGAAAGCCGGGTAATTTTGGTCATCATATCAAAACACTGCTTTAGGATAAGAACCTAAAATTTTCAGCATATTGACCTTATCCTGCAAGGATTCTAAAGCCTGGGCCACATGGTTGTCGTCGGCGTGCCCCTGAATATCAATAAAAAACACATAATCCCATAAGCCCTGGTGCGAAGGCCTGGATTCGATATTGACCATATCCACGTCGAACGTGGCGAATGGTTCCAGTGTCCTGTGCAAAGCACCCGGTTTATTGCCGGTAGACACCACCAGTGAAGTTTTGTCTTTGCCTGTGGATGCCGATATTTGCTGGCCGATAATAATAAAGCGCGTGGTGTTATTGGCGACATCTTCGATATTTTTCTCAATGACCGGCAACTGATACACCTCAGCGGCAGCAATACCGGCAATCGCAGCGAGTTGTGGGTCTGCTGCCGCCAACCGCGCCGCTTCAGCATTACTGCTCACGGCAATGCGCTGGGCTTGCGGGACATGCTTGTCCAGCCATTGTCGGCACTGCGCCAACGATTGCTGATGCGAATACACGGCGGTAATGTCAGACAGGCGCTCTGCCAGACTCATCAAATTTTGATGCACCCTGATTTCTACTTCACCACAGATTTTTAACGGTGAAATCAATAACCTGTCCAGTGTATGGCTGATGACGCCTTCGGTTGAATTTTCTACGGGCACGACACCAAACTGGCATAAGCAAGTTTCTACCGCATTAAAAATCTCGTTAATGGTTGCGACCGGAACCGTTTGGACGGCATGTCCAAAATGCTTAAACGCCGCTTGCTGGGTAAACGTGCCTTCCGGCCCTAAAAAAGCCACTTCCAGCGGTTTTTCCAAAGCTAGGCAAGCCGACATGATTTCCCTGAAAAAACGTATCGCCGTATCGTCCGGCAACGGACCCCGATTTAATTCCTGAATACGCCGCAATACTAGCGATTCCCTGTCGGGGCGGTAAAACGTGCCTTGCTCGCCTTGGGCGACCTTGGTTCTGGCAACATCCAGCGCACAAGTTGCCCGCTGGTTAAGCAACTGCAAAATCTGCGCGTCTAGCGCATCAATTTTTTCCCTTAATTCAGCAAGCGGGGTAATAGCAGTCATCGCGGCGAGCCCTTAAGGATATTAATGCGTGCGTTCAAATTCAGCCATAAAAGCAAGCAACGCATCGACGCCCGCTTCCGGCATCGCGTTATAAATGCTGGCACGCATGCCGCCAACCGAACGATGGCCTTTCAATTCATACAATCCTTGGGCTTCGGCAGCAGCCAGAAATGCTTTGTCCAGGCTTTCATCCGCCAAAATAAAAGGCACATTCATGCGCGACCGATAAGGTACGGACACCGGATTCTTATACAGCGCCGATTTATCAATGGCCTGATACAGCTTCGCCGCTTTAGCGATATTGCGTTGCTCAATCGCGGCAACACCGCCCTGCTCTTTTAGCCATTGCAAAACCAGGCCAACCAGATACCAGTTATAAGTTGCCGGGGTATTGAGCATAGACTGGTTTTTGGCTTGCTCGGCGTAATTGAATACCGGTGGCGTGGTTTTAGGTGCGCGCCCGATCAAATCATCTCTGACGATGACGATGGTGACACCGGACGGACCCATATTTTTTTGGGTCCCGGCATAAATCAAGCCGTATTCGCTGACATCAACCGGCCGCGAGAGGATATTCGAGGACATATCCGACACCAACGGTAAGCCTTTGCTATCGGGGACACCGGTAAATTCTACACCGTGTATGGTTTCGTTAGACGTGTAATGTAAATACGCCGCACTGGTGTCTATGAGCCAATCTGATTCGACAGGAATATGCGTGTATTTTTCTGCCTCAGAACTGGCCGTAATGACAACATCGCAATAATTTTTTGCATCGCTGACGGCTTTTTCCGACCAAGCGCCGGTTTTCAAGTAACAGGCTTTGGTTTTGCCGGCCAATAAGTTTTGCGGAATAAACGAAAACTGCGCCGACGCGCCGCCTTGCAAAAACAGCACCTTATAGTTAGCCGGGATCGCCAGCAACTCTCGTAAATCGTTTTCCAACGCTTCGGCAATGATCGCAAAATGTTTGCCTCTGTGGCTCATTTCCATCACCGACATGCCGCTGTCACGCCATTCCAGCATATCCTCCCTTGCTTGCAATAATACGGACTCAGGTAAGGTGGAAGGGCCGGCGCTGAAATTGTATATTCTGGACATCATTATTCTCCTAAGGGCTGCTCATTATCGTCGCCTGTTAACGGGTCGGTTCCGATATTGCCATCATCTTCGCCGCTTAAATCATCGTCTTCGTTACCGCTATCCTCTTCGCCGGCCAAACCTTCAATGCGATCCACGCCGATAACCTTTTCTTTTTTGTCCAAACGGATAATCGTCACGCCTTGCGTATTCCTGCCGACCACCGATATTTCCGCCACACGGGTACGGACCAAGGTGCCGCCGTCGGTGATAATCATCAGTTCATCATTGTCATTGACCAGCAGCGCACCAACCACTTTGCCGTTGCGCTCAGACGCCTGCATGGCGATGACGCCTTGGCCGCCACGGGTCTGACAGTTGAATTTTTCCACTAGGGTACGCTTGCCGTAACCGTTTTCGGTTATATTCAATACCGTACCTTCCGAGGCAATAATCAGCGAAATGACTTTCTGTCCCCCTTGCAAACGCATGCCGCGCACACCCGACGCCGTCCGCCCCATAGAGCGCACATCCGCTTCATTAAAACAAATAGTCTTGCCGTCGCTGCTGAACAGCATGATATTTTGTTGGCCATCGGTGATCGCCACACCGACCAGGGTATCGTCTTCGCGCAAGTCTATCGCGACTTTGCCGGTAGTGCGCTGGCGTTCAAACTCGTTTAACGGCGTTTTCTTGACCGTGCCTGCCGAAGTCGCCATGAAAATAAACTTGTTATCGGTAAATTCCTGAATTGGCAGTAAGGCGTTGATTTTTTCGCCCTGTTCCAAAGGCAGCAGGTTGACAAACGGCTTGCCTCTGGCCGCTCGACTGGCAACCGGCAATTGGTAAACTTTAAGCCAGTACACTTTGCCTAAGGATGAGAAACACAAAATGGTGTCGTGGGTGTTGGCGACGATCAGCTTATCAACATAATCGAGCTCTTTGGTGGCGGTCGCCGATTTACCACGACCACCCCGGCGCTGGGATTTGTAATCGCTTAAAGGCTGGGACTTGACATAACCTTCGTGGGACATCGTGACCACCATATCCTCCACGGTAATCAGGTCACCGTCGGACAAGTCCAACTGGTTCTGCATGATTTCGGTGCGGCGAGGATCTGAATACTGCTCTTTGATCGCGACCAATTCTTCCCTGATGATTTCCATCAAACGGCTGTCGCTGCCGAGAATAAACAGATAGCCATCAATTTGTACCAGCAGTTCTTTATATTCATCGACGATCTTGCCCTGCTCAAGCCCCGTCAAACGATGCAGGCGTAGATCCAGTATCGCTTGCGCCTGGACTTCCGAGAGCCGGTAAACGCCGCCATGCAGGCCGTACACTGGCTCCAGGTCATCAGGGCGTGAACGGTCGGCATCGGCCCTATCCAGCAACGCGGCCACCAAACCTGCTTCCCAAGATCTAGCCAACAAGCCCTCTTTGGCTTCATCCCTGTTTGTTGAGGTCTTGATCAATTCGATCATGTCATCAATATTTGCCAAGGCTACCGCAAGCCCTTCCAACACATGCGCCCGTTCCCGCGCCTTGCGTAACAGATAAATCGTCCGGCGCGTAACAATCTCGCGCCGATGGTCGATAAAGGCGCAAAGGATCTCTTTAAGGTTCATGCAATGCGGACGACCATCCAGCAAAGCCACCATGTTAATGCCGAAAACCGTCTGGAATTGCGTTTGCTTGTACAGGTTGTTCAGCACCACTTCCGGCACTTCGCCACGGCGCAATTCGATGACCATACGCATGCCATCCTTGTCCGATTCATCACGTAAACCGGAAATGCCTTCAAGCTTGCCTTCCTTAACCAGCTCGGCAATTTTCTCCAGCAAGCGCGCCTTATTGACTTGATAAGGCAGTTCGGTCGTAATGATCGCTTGTCGGCTGCTATCGCCTATATCTTCAAAATGGCATCGCGCACGTAAATAGATTTTGCCTCGTCCGGTCGTATAAGCGCTGTAAATACCCGACGCACCATTAATAGACGCTGCCGTCGGAAAATCAGGTCCGGGGATATGGCCCATCAAATCCAGAATAGTGGTTTCAGGGTTATCAATGAGTGCCAAACAAGCGCTGACCACCTCGGACAAATTATGCGGGGGTATGTTGGTCGCCATGCCCACGGCAATACCTGATGAACCATTCACCAGTAAATTCGGCAAGCGGGTCGGCAAGACTTCGGGCTGAACCTCGGATTCGTCGTAGTTGGGAATAAAGTTGACAGTTTCTTTATCCAGATCAGCCAGCAATTCGTGGGCGATTTTCGCCATACGCACTTCGGTGTAACGCATGGCAGCAGGCGGATCGCCATCTACCGAACCGAAGTTGCCCTGCCCGTCTATCAGCATATAGCGTAAGGAAAAAGGCTGGGCCATCCGCACCATGGTATCGTAGACAGCCGTGTCACCATGCGGATGGTATTTACCGATAACATCACCGACGATACGCGCCGATTTTTTATAAGGCTTGTTCCAGTCATTGCCTAATTCACTCATCGCATACAACACACGACGATGCACCGGCTTTAGGCCGTCCCTGACATCTGGAAGCGCCCGACCCACGATAACGCTCATGGCATAATCGAGGTAGGACTGTTTCATCTCATCTTCGAGATTAACAGAAATGATTTCTTTAGCGAAGTTTGACATTGATCCCTATATAAACAGTGTGCCGATCATAAGCCATCGACATGATTTCTTGGCAGCTTTCTTAAAATTAAATACGCAAACATCCTTGTTGCCCAGCGCTTCTGCACGGCGTGAGTAGCCGTGCATTATAGCACACGTCAAAAGCGCGTCGAAAATGTTGCTGCGTTAAAATAACGCGGCTTTAAATCAAACAAAAACTTCGGCAAGAAAGTTTTTCATCGCCAACCAGGAACGCCGGTCGGCATCGGCTTGGTAAACCGTCCCGAAGGCAGGATTATTGGCTACGGGATTGGTAAACGCATGCATCGTATGCCCAAAGCTGAGGAACTGCCAATCCGCACCGGCTTGCGTCATTTCCTGTTCAAAGGCGATGACTTGCTGGACAGGCACCATAGGATCGTCATGACCGTGCATAGCCAGCACCTTTGCTTTTATCGCTGGGTTTTTGAGATTATCCGGTGCGTTTAATAGCCCGTGAAAACTGACCACGCCGCGAATATCTGCGCCCGTTCTGGCCAAATCCAACACGCACAGGCCGCCGAAACAAAAGCCTATCGCGGCAATTTTGCTGTCATCGACCCAGGGCAGCAATTTCACGGCTGATAAAGCCGCCGTTACGCGCTGTTGCAACATTGCCCTGTCCGCCATAAACGGCTGCATAAGCCCGGCATTTTCTTCAGGCGTTGAACCCTGGATACCTTTACCATAGATATCCAGCGCAAAACCGACATAACCCAATGCGGCAAGTTGCTTGGCTTTTTCTGCAACAAACGCATCGCGCCCGCCCCAGGCGTGGTTAATTAAAACCGCCGGTCGCCGTGCGGAGGACTCGTCATCAAAGGCAAAAAACGCCTCCAGCACGACATCGCCATCAAGATAAGCGACTGTATTTGATACTATTGCCATAGTGTTAACCTCAATATTATTGATCTGCTGCGATTATGTGCCCATGATCCTGCAAGGTATTTAAAAACCCGGCCGAGGCTTCCTCTATCAAGTCCAGCACACGCTCAAAGCCATGATTGCCGCCATAATAAGGATCGGGCACTTCGCGCACATTCAAATGCGGCGCGTAATCAAGGAAATAACGGACTTTATCTTTATGGACATCTGGACAGGCTTGACTAAGGATTGAGTAATTCTCGCCGTCCATCGCCAAAATAAAATCGAAATCCTCAAAATCGCCGTGCGTGACTTTTCTGGCTCGAAGATGCGCCAATTCAATACCACGCTCACGCGCAGCCTTTTGCGCGCGCAGATCAGGCGCATCGCCGACATGATAAGCATGCGTACCCGCTGAATCGATAGTAAATTGGGTTTCTAACTGCCGGTCTTTAATCAGTTTTGCAAAAACGCCTTCCGCCGTCGGCGAACGGCAGATATTACCCATGCAGACAAATAGCACTTTAATTTTTTTCATCGTTAAGCCCGTTAATGGTGTCAGAGTTGGGGTATTTTACCGACTGAATGTGTAAATGGGCAGAAACTACATGACCTTATAAGGCCCGCAGCGCAATGACTGCGCGATATTTGCCTTCTCCATACGATAAACTTACAGCCTTCGGTACACGGATATTACCGGCTTTTGTTTCTTTTCCCGGCATAAGCCTTACCCTTCCCGGCCTTCGGCATATCCAGTCCCGTATATTTAGTCTTAAAAACCTGCGCCTTGTTTAAAACAGGCACAGTCCCTTTAGGCTGAAACGAAGGCACCAAATGCTGCTTGCCGTTGCCGATCAAATCCGCCCTGCCCATATCTTTTAAAGCCTCGCGCAATAATGGCCAGTTCTTCGGGTCGTGATAGCGCAAAAATGCCTTGTGCAGTCGGCGTTGTTTGACGCTTTTCGGGATATAGATGTCATCGGCTTTACGGCTGACTTTATGTAGCGTGTCTTTACCGGAATGGTACATCGCAGTGGCGATTGCCATAGGCGACGGTAAAAACGCCTGTACCTGATCGGCCCTGAAGCCGTTGCGCTTCAGCCAAACCGCCAAGTTCAACATATCGTTATCGCTAGTGCCGGGGTGCGCCGCGATAAAATACGGTATCAAATACTGTTCTTTGCCCGCCTCTTTGGAATACTGATCAAACATGGCCTTAAAGCGGTCATAGGTACCCATGCCCGGCTTCATCATTTTCGACAACGGCCCTTGCTCGGTATGTTCCGGCGCGATTTTCAGATAACCGCCGACATGGTGCGTGACCAGTTCCTTAACATATTCCGGCGATTCCACCGCTAGATCGTATCGCAAACCGGAGGCGATAAAGATTTTCTTGATGCCGGGCAAGGCGCGGGCGCGGCGGTACAGCTTAATTAAATGGCTGTGGTCGGTATTCAGGTTTGGGCATATGCCGGGATACACGCAAGACGGCTTGCGGCAAGCCGCTTCGATTTTTTCGTCTTTACAGGCCAACCGGTACATATTGGCAGTAGGACCGCCCAAGTCGGAAATATGGCCCGTGAATTTCGGCGAAGTATCGCGTATCGCTTCGATTTCGCGGATGATGGAATCTTCGGAACGGCTTTGGATAATGCGGCCTTCGTGCTCGGTGATCGAACAAAATGTGCAACCGCCGAAACAACCGCGCATGATGTTGACCGAATGCTGGATCATTTCAAACGCCGGCACATTCGCGCTACCGTAGGCTTTGTGCGGCAAACGCGAATACGGCAGGTCGAACACGCCGTCCATTTCTTTCGTGGTCAGCGGAATCGGCGGCGGATTAATCCACACCTGCCGGTTGCCGTGCTGTTGTATCAACGGCCTGGCATTGCCGGGATTGGTTTCGGCATGCATCACACGCGAGGCATGGGCATAGAGAATGGGGTCATCCTTAACCGCCTCATAAGCAGGCAAACGCAGCACGGTGTTTGCCCGCTGGCTACGCAACGCTAATTTATCAAAATGGACGACCTTTTCGTTGGTGTCGGCGGGTTTTAATTCGCAAGCGGGCTCTTCCTGGTACGGATTGACAACCGGCGACAACGCGCCGGGTTTGTCTATTTCGGTGGAATCTTTAACCGTAAAACCTTTGGGTATCTCCTTAACGAAATGCACGGTACCGCGTATGCCGGTCACACCACTAATGTGCTCGCCATTCGCCAGACGGTGGGCGATTTCGACGATTTGCCGCTCGGCATTGCCATAAACCAGCAAATCGGCTTTGGCATCCAATAACACGGACTTACGCACGGTATCCGACCAGTAATCGTAATGGGCAATGCGCCGCAGACTGGCTTCTATGCCGCCGATAATCACCGGCACGTCTTTAAAGGCCTCGCGGCAACGGTGCGAATAGACATTAACGGCGCGGTCCGGGCGCTTACCCGCCACGCCATCGGGCGTATACGCATCGTTGGAACGGATTTTCTTGTCGGAGGTGTAGCGGTTGACCATAGAATCCATATTGCCGCCGGTCACGCCGAAAAACAGTTTGGGACGGCCCAGCTGTTTAAAATCATTAACACTTGTCCAGTCCGGTTGCGAGATGATGCCGACCCTAAAGCCCTGCGCCTCCAGCAAACGCCCGATCAACGCCATGCCAAAGCTGGGGTGGTCGATATACGCATCGCCGGTGACGAGTATCACATCACAAGCATCCCAGCCTAAAGCATCCATTTCTTCACGGCCCATCGGCAATTCCGGCGCGACGCCAAAACGTTGCGCCCAGTATTTTCGGTAGCTGAAAAGGTTTGGGACATTAGCTAAAGCAGTAGCCGTCATGGAGTTATCAATTGGTTAATAGTGCTGGAATTATGTTTTTTAATATCTTTTAAAAACGTCGTAAATTCGATGCCAAAACGCTGTTCAAGCGCCAGCGCATGCTCCCTTAAGGCCTTCATCGAGTAAATGGGCACGGCGTGGTTAAATGCCAAACCGATGATATTACCCCTGCCCTGGACCGGCAGAAATAAAATTTTCCAGCCAAAAACCTGCCCCAACCATAAGGCAACCTGCTGGAACAACGGATTGCCGGTACCGCCCCACAAGTTAATGACTAACAGACCGTCGTTTTTCAAGACCGATTTACAAGCGTCAAAAAAATCCTTGTTGCAAATAGACTCCGCCATGCCTTCGTGATCAAAGGCATCGACAATCAACACGCTATAGCGTTCCTGGCTGGTGTCGGCACGCTGCCTTAGATATGTGCCACCGTCATCAACAATGATTTTCAAACGCGCATCCAGCGGCAAACCAAAGTGGCTGCGGGCGATTTTAACGACGCTATGCCGGTATTCTATAACTTTCAAGCGGCAATCGGGGAAATGATAAAGTAAATGCTTGGTAAGGGAGCCGCCGCCCAAACCGATAATCAAGGCCTCATCGTCCAGGTTATCCTTAAACAGAAACCAGCTGGTCATGGCCCGTACATACTCCAGTTCCAGCTTGTCAGGCTCGCTTAACGACATGCTGCTTTGCCGGGGAAACGTGCCAAAATGCAACGATCTGACGCCATCTCGCTCGACAATCTCTAAAATCCCATCATCATCATGGCTTTCATAAACCAGCACACCATTATATCTGTACATAAAACACTATCAGCTTCAAAACGTAACCCGCTATTATACATGCAGAACCTGTATCATACTGATCTGTTTACAGCCTAAGCCCAACCCCTCAACGAGATGCCATGTTCATCCTGCACAGCTCGAACAAGACCGAAAATCTGCTTGCCCACTTATGCGCCATCATCAATAACGCGCCGCTAGCATCGCCTTTTGAAAAAGAAGTCTTTCTGATTCAAAGCCAAGGCATGGAGCGCTGGCTGTCGCAACAATTAGCCAATGAATTTAAAGTCTGGGCACACGCTGATTTTTTGTTCCCCGGCAAATTTTTCAGTTCCCTGGCGCAAAAAATTGATAGCCGCTTGAGCGATGCGGCGTTTGGGCGTCATTTAATGCAGTGGCGTCTGGAAGGTTTGCTGCGCCGTCTGGATGGCGATGTTTTTAAACCTTTACAACATTATTTATCGGGTTCCAATAATAGCTTGAAACGCTATCAACTGGCCCAGGAGCTATCGCAGCTATTTGACCAATACCAAATCATGCGCCCCGATATGCTGGCGCTCTGGCAACAAGGCCAACTGCTATACCAAACCGACACTGAACGCTGGCAACAAGCGCTTTGGCTGCAAGTCATTGCCCAGACCGGTAGCCGCCATCGAGGCGCTTTGTGGCTGGATCTCATCACCAAGTTCAATAACGCACCGGAAGGAGCCTTTAGCAAGTCGTTGCCGGAACGGGTTTCGGTGTTTGGCTTGCACACCATGCCAGCGCTATTTTTGCGTTATTTGCAAGGCTTATCCCGGCATTGCCAATTGCATGTCTATTTGCTGAATCCTACCCAGGTGTTTTGGGCCGACCTGGAAACCCGTAGACAACGCATCAAAGACGGAACTAGCACAGCAGAGGCTGGCGGGCATCCCTTGCTGTCCAGCTTGGGCCAGCAGGGGCGCGAATTTCAGGACATGATACTGGAACACGATATAGCGTTTGAATTGGAGCTGGACAGCTTTGAGGCTGTTGACGCGCATAACGTCCTGCAACATCTGCAAAATGATATTTTAAATAACCGCCTGACCGGACAACGGCTTGCCAAAGACCCTTCCATCAGCCTGCACGCCTGCCATTCGCGCTTACGTGAAGTCGAGGTGTTAAAAAACCAGTTGTTGTTGGCGCTGGAACAGGATCCTAGCCTGGAACTGCGCGATATCGTCGTCATGGCGCCCGATATCCAAACCTATGAACCCTTTATCAGCGCCGTATTCGATACTATCCAACATGCCGTCGCCGACCGCAGCATACGTTTAAGCAACCATGCTTTGGATGCGTTTATCCGTTTTTTATCCTTAAGCCAAAGCCGCTTCGGCTGGCAGACCGTGCTGGATTTGCTGGAGCATGCCGTGGTCTATCCCGGCTTTGGCCTGTCCGAAACCGATCTGGAACTGATTAAATACTGGGTGCAAGACACGCATGTGCGCTGGGGCAAGTCGGCGCAGCACAAGCAAGATCTGGGGCTGCCTAAATGGGGTGAAAACACCTGGCAGGCAGCGTTGGACAGGTTGCTGATGGGTTATGCAGTCGGCAAGGACGATGAGTTTGTCGATGGCGTGTTGCCATATCCCGATATTGAAGGCGCTTCAGCATCAGCTTTAGGTGGTTTGTGTGAATTTGTCACGCTGGCATTTAAAGCAGACACCGATTTTAAACAGCCGAAAAAACTGAAGGCCTGGGGCGCCCGGCTGTTTTATTATGCAGACCAGTTATTGCAGGCCGCAGATACCGTAGAACGCCAGCAACTCAACGAATTATTGGCGGAGCTGTCGGCTGAGTTGTCCGACGTCCATAACGATCCGGTGGATTTGCAAGTCATCATCAGCTGGCTGGAAGGCGCAGTCGCCGAACAAAAATCGGCCAACGGCTTTTTACGCGGGCAACTGACGTTTTGTTCGATGCTGCCTATGCGCTCAATACCTTTCAAAGTCATCGCGCTATTAGGCATGAATGACGGCGAATTTCCCAAAATAGACCGCCAGCCAACTTTTGACTTATTAAGTCGGCATTACCGTAAAGGCGACCGTTCCCGCCGTACCGATGACCGCTACCAGTTTCTGGAAATCCTGCTGTCTGCCAGGCAACGGCTGATTATGACCTATATCGGCCAATCTCAGGCCAACAATGAAAAAATCCCGCCATCTGTCATTATCAGTGAATTACTGGAAGTGTTGCAGGACAATTATCAACTATCGGGACTGACCACTTATCAGCCATTGCAGGCCTTCAGCCCGCGTTATTTCGACAACTCATCCGAACTGTTCAGCTTTTCCGCAGCCGATTGCGAAACCGCTAAAGCCTTGTCAACTCCAGGTGAGCCGCAAGGGTACTGGTGGCAAGGCGCCATCCCTGAGCCTGATGCTGAAACCGTCATCGAGTTAAGCGATTTTTTCCGTTTTTTCCAGCACCCGCAAAAATATTTCATGCAACGGCAATTGACCATTCGCTTTTCCGGCATTGAAGCAGCGCCGGAAGAACGCGAGCCTTTTGCCATTAGCAGGCTGGATGGCTATTCGATATATCAGGAATGGATACAAGATCAGTTAAACGGCACCCGCTTTCCGGTAGAAAAAATCCAGGCGCAGGGGCGCTGGCTGACCGGCGTCATGGGCGAGCTGGAATTTAACCGCCGACAACGCGCTATTGACGAATTTGTCGGCTGCATACAGGCTAAAAATATCGGTCATCCCGTCGATGACTTGCTTATCGACCTCAATATCGGTGACTACCGGCTGGTTGGCAAACTGGGCCATTGTTACGACAAAGCCAGCCTGTTTTACCGTTATGCCGACCTTAAAGGCAAAGACTTTATCGGCGCGTGGCTGCATCACCTGATTATTAACCGGCGCCAACAACAACCGACTTATCTGCTGGCCGCCGATGAGGACTTACAGTTTTTACCCGAAGATTGTCGGCCTGATTATTTAGCCGAATTTATCGAGATTTACCGACTGGGCCAAACACGACCGGATGCCTTTTTTACAGAAGCGGCCTTAGCCTATATCAGGCAGGCTTATAAACTGGAACACGGCAACCGTGCGACAAAATCGGCACTGGATGCTGCAAAAGAGCAGTTGCTCAGAGCCATAGAACAGCCTTTTGAACCTGAATTAAGGCGGCTTTACGCGCTGACCGACCTGGATTTGGCACTGGCTGAAACTTTCGGGCAGCAATGCCGGGCCTTGTTGCAACCGATATGGGATGCTGCCCAACGCAGGGCTTGAATACGTTGTCGGCATATTCATTAGGTACGCAACAGGCTATAATCCGCCCAACCCTACACGGAGCAAACTGATGGCTTATACTTTACCCAACGATGTCTATCTTTTGCTGGAAGACGCGTTTAATCAAGACCGAACCAAAGCACAGATGTTCGCTAAAGCTATAGAAAGCTCTATTCAGGCCATTGAGCATCAGGCTGAACTACGCATAACCGATAAAAAAGAAGCTATTAAATCAGAACTCTACAACGAATTACGCACAGAACTGGCCACTAAGGAATTTGTGCGGGCGGAAATAAATGAATTGCGGACGGAAATAAATGAATTACGGACAGAGTTTCATGCAGAAATTAACGACGTACGACTGGATGTCAGTTCACTGCGCTCCGAACTTAAACAAAACAGCATGTTGTTAAAAATCCTGATCGGACTGACTGTTTTCGGCTTAACCTTATTCAATCCGGCATTTGTAAAACTGGTCGAACTGCTCATGAAATAGCCACTTCGACAACATACAAAACACGCTACACTCTAGCAATAACTCACTTAAAGAAAGAAGGAAAACATGAAAGCAAATATTGGTTTAATCGGTCTCGCCGTGATGGGACAAAATCTGGTTCTCAACATGGACGATCATGGTTTTAGAGTCGCTGTTTTCAACCGCACGACCAGCACGGTAGATGAATTTTTGGCGGGTCCCGCAAAAAACACCCAGGTTATCGGCGCGCATTCACTCGAAGAACTGGTGGATAGCCTGGAATCGCCGCGTATCGTCATGCTGATGGTCAAGGCCGGCGACGTGGTCGATCAATACATCGACAAATTGGTACCGTTGCTGTCAGCCGGCGATATTATCGTTGACGGCGGCAACTCGCTGTTTACCGACACCAATCGCCGTACCCAGTATTTACAGGAAAAAAACATCAGCTACATCGGCACCGGCGTTTCCGGCGGTGAAGAAGGCGCGCGGCACGGCCCGTCCATCATGCCTGGCGGCAATAAAGCCGCCTGGCCTAATGTAAAAGCGATTTTCCAGGCCATCAGCGCACAGGTAGACGGTCAGCCCTGCTGCGAATGGGTAGGCGATAACGGCGCCGGACATTATGTCAAGATGGTGCATAACGGCATTGAATATGGCGATATGCAGCTGATCTGCGAAGCCTATCAACTACTGTCCGAGGGTTTGGGATTAAATGCAGAGGATATGCACGCCATCTTCGCCGAATGGAACCAGGGCGTATTAAGTTCGTATTTAATTGAAATCACGGCCGCTATTTTGGCTTACAAAGATGAAGACGGGGCACCCTTGGTCGATAAAATCCTCGACACCGCAGGACAAAAAGGCACCGGAAAATGGACGGGCATTAATGCGCTGGATTTAGGTATCCCGTTAACCTTGATCGGTGAATCGGTGTTTGCCCGCTGCTTGTCGGCGCAAAAATCAGAACGCGTAAAAGCCGCGCAAATCCTGCCTAAAGCATCGATTACGGCCTTTAGCGGCGATAAACAAGCCATGATAGCCGCGATCCGCGACGCCTTGTATGCCGCTAAAATTATTTCCTACGCACAGGGCTTCCGCTTGATGCGTGAAGCGTCGAAAGAATATGATTTATCTTTGAACTACGGCGAAATTGCGCTGATGTGGCGCGGCGGCTGTATCATCCGCAGCCAGTTTTTAAACAACATCAAACAGGCTTACGACACTAATCCTGAACTGGAAAACCTGTTGTTGGCCGATTTCTTTGTCGATGCGATGAACAAGGCCGATGCCGGCTGGCGTAAAGCGGTGGTTTTAGGCATTGAGCTCGGTATCCCTACCCCGGCATTTTCATCGGCCCTAGCCTATTTCGACGGCTACCGTACTGAAAGACTGCCCGCTAATTTATTGCAGGCGCAACGCGATTATTTCGGCGCGCATACATATGAGCGTGTGGACAAACCCAGAGGTGAGTTTTTTCATACCGATTGGACCGGGCATGGCGGTAAGACGGCGTCGACGACTTATACCGTGTAGCGTTCTGACTATATTCAAGGCCAAGCGAGGATACGCAAGCGTGCCCTGCTTGGCCGTCTTCTGCGCCAAAGCCAAGTTAAACTCTGTCACCCCAATCATCAAAACTGCAACGATGCGCGGCAACCACTAAGTCCTCAAGGTCAAGCCCGAAACGCCTCCCAATCTATCCTCAACTTCAACCCCACCAAGGGATCGCCCATTTCGGTGAGCTGCGCGGCCCTATCTTCTACGTCAAATAATCCAGATTGTCGGGGATGTTTCATGGGCTCAGTCGTTGTCTGTTTGCTTTCCGGTATTATCTCATTTCGGCACCATCCTTGCTCATCCAAAAAACAGGGTATTATTAGAGATGCTCTTTAGCTGATTTTTGTCATGTACAGAGGAAGCGTTGTTAAAAGACTTTTGGGTGGCTACTTATACAACCCGGACAAACAGGTTTGGAACGAGGTCAAAAACAACCGCATCGGAAAGCAGCCGGTGAAAAACAAGGAGGATTTGAAGGCCCGCCTCACTTCAGCATTGGATTCGTTGGAACAAAACACCCGGCGTATTATTTCTTTTTTCCATCTGCCGGACACCCAGTATGCGGCGGGTGTCGCTTAATCAGCTTCGGACTCTATATATTTTTCAGGTTCTCGAAAAGCTTGCCGTTTTTCTTATACCGAACTCAGGTTAAACTTAAAGTGTATGACTACGACTATGACAAAATCAACAATTACTCCACCTACTCTCCTTAAGCTGCCGTCGGCCGACTCATGAACGAACGAGAAGAAATCCCAGTCACCCATTTCGATTTGCTGAACCTGCCGGAAAGCGAGCGTTTTCCGGTTTGGAAAGAAAGCATCGCCGTTCTTTTCGACGTGACGCTGGAGACACAGGATGCCGAACAAGACTTCTCCAGCCAACTGACGACTTGTCATCTCGGCGATTTTCTGCTCAGCAATTCCGTCAGTCGGCGGCAATACTTCCGGCGTTCGCGGAAACTGGCCGCGCAAGACGGGCTCGATCATCTGCTCGTGCAAATCTATCGCCAGGGCAATAATGTCGGAGCCTGCGGCAAAACCCGGCTCGATGCCCGGCCGGGCGATGTCTTCGTGTTGGACCTTGGGCAAACGCTGGAAACCCGGACCGACGATTACGACAACCTGACGCTGGTTATCCCCAGGGCGATACTGACCCAGCATCTCAAAGCCCCGGAACGCCTGCACGGGCAAAAGTTGGCGAGGGAATCAACGCTAGGGCAATTGCTGCGCGAGCACATCGAGACCTTGTGGAACCGGATCGGGCAGGTGACGGCCCAGGAGTCGAACGCAATAGCTAACGGACTGACCGGCCTAGTGGCGGCCTATTTCGGCGGCCTTGAGCTGCCCGAGGATTGCCCTGACGTCCAGGCGGCGACGCTGGAAACCATCCGCCAATACATCGCCCAATACCTTGCTGCCTCCCATTTGACGCCGCAATTTCTGGCAAGCCGTTTCGGCTTATCGCGTGCCTCGCTGTATCGCCTGTTCGAACCCCTGGGCGGTCCCGCCAGTTACATCCGGCAAGAGCGCCTACAGCGCAGCCTGGAGCTTCTGATTCAGGCATCCCCACACAGCATCGCCGCCATCGCGGCATCGGTCGGCTTTTACGATGAAACCCATTTTCACCGGCTGTTCCGTTCCACCTTCGGCATGACGCCAGGCGAAATACGGCGTAACGCGTTACTGGCAAGGCCCGGATTCCTTAACGAAGAAATTCCCGCGATAGACCGCCGCTACGAAAGCTGGCTGAGAACCCTGGGCGTGGCGCATGGAACCAAACCCTAGACCTACATGCCCGCGTACCCAGCCAGCACGTTTGAGACGAATAGACAATCACAAAGCCGCGAATTTGAGACGAATTGGCAATTTTTTTTTACGGAGGACAATGTTAAATTAACGCCCGTTCACAAAAGCGTTGTTACGCTTGAAATCAAGAAACGGAAATCACTTCTATCCAATCGTAACTGTTCAGCTTCTTACCTGAAGCATAGGGCGTGCTGCGCGCGCCTTCTCCGGTGTGTGGATAACATGCTGGTCTGTTGATGGCGCGCGTTTATGCCCCAGAGGGTACAGCACGCCCTACAGCAAGGGGCTGAATAATTACATCCAATTCCAATGGGAGTTCTATCATGACGTTGTTCAATAAATCGCTAGGCGCGCTTGTCCTGGCTGCCCTGTCTTTGCCGGCAAACGCCGTTAACGTCACCGTGCATAATCAAGCCCACTATTTGGTCAGTTTTGAGGTCAATGGTCGTCATAGCGGCAATTTTAGCATCGGCCAATCCAGGACTATGGACAATGCTTCGGGGACGATTCGCATTAATTGGCTCGTGAATGGCTTTATCTGGTGTTCAACGACTGAAGTTTCCGTGCAAAAAGTCGAACTCCAAGTAGGTGAGCAGAACGTGGAAATATTTTTTCAAGGCGATGTATTCACTCCCCATCTCAGGCTCAGAGGTTTCGACATCGCCAGGTACTTCGGCGGTTCAATCAATCTTAATCATGACTATGGAATACATGAACCCTTTGGTTGTGATTGGAGGAGATTGTAACCACCACGCTTGAACCTGACATAGTTTTCATTTATCGACCTATTCATTTTTCGGAATTTATCTCATGACATTATTTAACATTTTTCCATCCAGGTTTCCGCAAACCCTGCACGCTACGCTGCTGACGGCGCTGTTGTTGCCAAGTGCGCAGGCCTTGGCGGGGCAAACCGCCCGTTGCGACCTGGGCGCTCACGGCTCGCAGCAAGGCGGCGGTCTGGCCGCCGTGCTCAGCGGTAACGGGGAACTGCTGACCTTCACTTCCGACGCTGCGGGTCTCGTGACCAATGATACCAATAACGCTGCGGACGTGTTCGTCCATTCGTTGCACACCGGCGTTACCCGGCGCGTCAGCGTGGGTTTGGATGGCAGCGAGGCCAATGGCGACAGCAATCTCTCCAGCCTCAGCAGTAATGGCCGTTATGTGGTGTTCGAATCCGGGGCTTCCAACCTGGTACCGGGCGACAGCAACGGTTTTACCGATACCTTCGTTTATGACCGTGACAACGGCCTGACCGAGCGGGTCAGCGTCGCCTCCGACGGCACCGAGGCCAACGCCGCCAGCTCCCTGGCCGCGATTAGCCCCGATGGGCGTTTTGTCGCGTTCAGCTCCACCGCCACCAATCTGGTTGATAACGACGGCAACGGCGCGGCTGCGGATATTTTCGTGCATGACCGCGAAACCCACGAAACCAATCGTATCACGTCCTCCAACGGCGTCGAGTCCGACGGCCAAGACGAGTACCCGGCGATTTCCCGGGGCGGGCGGATCGTCACCTTTACCTCCGACGCCACCAACCTGGTGCCCGGCGACAGCAACGGCGTGCCCGACATTTTTGCGTATGACCGCAAGACCGGCATAACCACGCTAATCAGCGTCGCCTCCGACGGCGCCGAAGCCAATGGTCCCAGTTTGATCTCCACGATCAGCCACGACGGCCGCTATGTCGCTTTTACTTCCGCCGCATCCAATCTGGTGTCTGATGACACCAACAAGGCTTGGGATGCCTTCATTCATGACCGGGTGACACACCAAACCGTCCGTGTCAGCGTCGCGTCCAATGGTAGGCAAGGCAATGGCGGCAGCGAATTGCCGGTGCTGTCTGCCGACGGTCAAATCGTCGCGTTCGTGTCCCAGGCCGACAACCTGGTTGTCGGCGACAGCAACGGCAAAAGCGACATCTTCGTGCGTAACTTGACCACCCGGCGCACCACCCGCCTCAGCGTTGGCGCAGATGGTCAGGAAGCCAATGGCAACAGCACTTATCCGTCGATCAGCGACAACGGTTGGCGCGTGGCGTTTGAATCCCATGCTTCCAATCTGGTGGCAAGCGACACTAATAACAACATCGACGTTTTCCTGACCGACCGCAGGCTAAAACCGAATCTGGCCGGCGTTTGCAAGGATGCCGTCAAACCTTGACAGCGATTCAGCGCCGTTGTCGATATACCCCTACCGACAACGGCGATCATTAAAATAATAATTAGGTAAAAAAACATGTCCATTATTCGCTTATTACTCGCCTTATGCGTTGCCGCCATCTCTTTGCCCGCAGGCGCCGTCAAGGTAACAGTACACAACCAAGGTCATTATTTCGTAAGCTTTGAGGTTAACGGTCGGCACAGCGGCAACTTTGGCGTGGGGCAATCGAGGACAATGGAAAACGCCTCGGGGAAAATTCGGCTGAACTGGCTGCCGGGTTTTACATGGTGTTCGAATACAGCCGTTTATTTCCCGAATAGTAATTTCACTTATCTTGAAGGCATAGAGCTTTTAGTCGGACAATCCGACATTTATATAACGTTTGAGAATGATATATTTTCTCCTGAAATGCTGCTGAGAGGGTTTGATAAAGTCAGACGGATCACTGGGTATGATAAGGACGGTTTCCCCAAGTATATCGATATTGATCTGAACAGAACCTACTCTCAGGGGGTTTGTACCTGGAAGATTTAGCATTGGCTTTATTGCAAAAGCCAATAAGGTGATATTTTTTAAATGTTTATCGGACGGATGCTTGTGTATGGCGGGATGAGTCATGGCTGAGCACTTTGCACATGGAGAATTTAATTAGCGCGCAGGCATTTCGCTGCAGAAACTAGCTATCCAGGGTTACCTTCTCGGTCGCTCGCGTGCGCTGTGACGCGCCAAGCCCCGCTCGGTAGGTTTTACAGCTCTCGCGCTGACTTGATGTCCAGTTCTATGGCGATGCTGGTGGAGGTTTTGATGCCCTTTATGTCTCAGAGGGTACAGCGCTTATCGTTATGCACAAGCGCCTGCGATACACCGATAGGGGTAGGAAAGATTATTTGCCTCCCCCCTATCGTGCTTTAAAATACTTGTGTATTACGCATACGTCGGCTTAAACGCCTGCTCAGGGTTGACCACCGGGCCGTCTCCTTGCCAATACGGCGACAATTTACGCAATGTCGCGACAACACCGGGCATAACTTTCAGCACCTCATCGACTTCCGCCATCGTGTTATAGCGCGAAAATGAAAAACGTATCGTGCCGTGCGCCGCTGTATACGGGATGTCCATTGCCCGCATCACATGGGAGGGTTCCAGCGACCCGGAGGTGCAGGCCGAACCGCTGGATGCGGCAATACCGGCTTTGTTGAGCAGCATTAAAATAGCTTCGCCCTCGATATATTCAAACGCAATATCGGTGGTGTTCGGCAGGCGGTTGTTCATATCGCCGGTCACGAAACAATGCGGTATCTGTTCGGTGATGCCACGCTCCAGCCGGTCGCGCATTGCTTTGACCTTGGTGTTTTCGTATTCGATGTGTTCAAGCGCCAGCTCACAGGCCTTGCCCAAGCCGACGATGGAGGCGGTGTTTTCGGTACCCGCACGACGTCCGCGTTCCTGATGGCCGCCGCGCAACAATGGACGGAAGCGTGTGCCCCGGCGCAGATACAGCACGCCTATGCCTTTAGGCGAATGCAGCTTATGGCCGGACAAGGACAGCATATCAATTTTGGTGTCCTGCAACATCATCGGAATTTTGCCGACCGCCTGCACGGCATCGGTATGGAACATCACACCGGCTGCATGCGCCAGTTCCGCCATTTCCACGACAGGAAAAATTGTGCCGGTTTCGTTGTTCGCCCACATGACCGAAACGATAGCGACCTGATCGGACAATAACTTTTTGTAAGCATCCAGATTCAAGCGTCCGGCGCGGTCTACCGGCATCCGGTGTATCGTGTAGCCTTCTTTTTCCAATGTTTCGCACAAGCTTAAAATCGCCGGATGCTCCACCGTCGTCGTGATAATTTCTTTTCTGTTGGGCTGGGCTTTAATGGCCGACAGCAGCGCCGTTGAATTGGATTCGGTGCCGCAGGACGTGAAAATAATCTCCGAATCATGCTCGCAGCCGATCAGGTTCTGCACCTGTTGCCGTGCCTGCTTGATGCCTCTTGCCACACCGTCGGCAAATTTGTGTATCGACGACGGATTGCCGTATTGTTCGAGAAAATACGGGATCATCACATCGACCACCGCCCGATCCACCTTGGTAGTGGCATTGTTATCCAGATAAATATCGGTCATGGCTATGCCCCTATACTGACAAGTTTGGACATTTCGGCGGCGGGCACAACCTTAATAAACTCGCCCATTTCTTCCATCAGACGTTGCTGGATACCGGCAATCGTCATAGCCGCCATCTGGCAACCGTTGCACGCGCCGGTCATATTGACATAAGCGGTGTTACCTATCACTTCAACCAACTCGACATCGCCCCCGTCAGCCATCAGCGACGGCCTTAAGGCTTCCAGCACTTGCTCGATTTTTTTGATGCGTTGCAGATTGGTCAACGGCCCTTTTGCTTTCGCGATTATAGGCTGCTCTACAGGCGCTGCTACGGGGTCGAATTTCTCGCCTTTTTCGGCCAGGACTTTCTCCAGGATCGCTTCGATGTCTTCATGACAAGCTGCACAACCGCCACCTGCTTTAGTGAAATTGGTGACATCCTGCACGGTGCGTAATTTGTTTGCCCAGACCATTTCTTCAATCATCACGGCATCAATGGCGAAACATTTACAGATCAACGCGCCTTCTTCGTGGTCATCCTGCCATTCTTCGCCGCGATAATTGGCGATAGCCGCTTGCAAGGCTTCGCGCCCCATTACCGAACAGTGCATTTTTTCCGGCGGCAAGCCTTCCAGATGGTCGGCGATGTCCTGGTTGGTCACTTTCAACGCTTCGTCCAGCGTCATGCCCTTGATGATTTCCGTCAATACCGATGAGGATGCAATCGCCGACCCGCAACCGAAAGTCTGAAAACCGGCTTCCAGGATCACTTCCGTCTCATCCTCGACTTTCAAGGTCAGCCTTAACGCATCTCCGCAACTGATGGAACCGACTTCGCCAGTGGCATTGGCATCGACCACCGCCCCGGCATTCTTAGGGTTAAAAAAATGTTCTTTTACTTTGTCTGAATAGTCCCACATGGTTTTATCCTCGGATTAGGTTGGCTGATGCGTTAAGAGCAAGTTTTAGTTCCGGTGCCGCTGGCACTGGGATTAAACGATGAGCCGCAAGCGCAACTTTTCGCCGCATTCGGGTTGGTAAACTTGAATCCGGAGCCGTCTATGCTATCGAGAAAATCAATGGACATACCGTCCAACATCGGCAGGCTCACCGGATCGACATAAACTTTGACAGCGCCGCAATCAATGATGGTGTCTTCCTGTGTATGCGCGGCTTCAAGCTTCAAACCGTATTGGTAACCTGAGCATCCACCGTCAGTCACTTCGATACGAAGCCCGGCTGACGGTGTTTCCGAACTGGCGATAAATCGACCGACAGCGCTAATAGCTTTTTCTGTTAATGTAATCACTTGAGTCTCCTGAAGGGTTTGGCATCGTTCTTGTAGTTACTTAAAGCAACCTGTATGCCATCGTCTAGCATTTATTTTAATCAATTGATTTTATTGATTAAACATAAAAAAAGTGCGATACAGAAAAGGTTATAAACACACAATCAAACGTGTTTTGTAAGCTTTGCTACAAAACCATCAGCACTGGAGAAGATGTAAAATGAACGTAGAAGACTTGGATTTAGGCGATATTGTTTATGCCGCAACAACGATTACCGATGACGGCTCGATACCCGGCGGGCATGAAGGCGAAGTGCTTGCGGAAGCCGGTACGCGCGGCGTGATAACGATGATAGGGCACGTCGAAGAAGACCCTCAACGCAGCGTTTTTCTCGTGCGCTTTGAAGATCAGGCCATGAACCTGGGTAATCCGGTAGGTTGCTGGGTTGAGGATTTGATGGTTGAACCTAAGTTGGTTACCGCAAGCCATGAGGGGCTCTGAGGAAGGCCTCGTTGGAACGGAGTTGCGCCCACACTGGCGACCCGTTCCGTAACATTTAAATGTTAAAATGAATGTTGTCAGTGTCTTGAGGGCGCGCGGCGTGTGCGCCCTCCATCGAAAGCCCGCCCACTAAGCTATTTTACTTAACACCGCCATCTCATCCACCGACAACACACGGTTAATATCCAGCATAATAATAAAGCGTCCGTCCCTTTTGGCCATGCCGCTGATGAAATCAGGGCGTATGCCGGTGCCGAAGCTGGGCGGCGGTTCAATATCCTGTCGGCTAATGTCGACGACTTCATTGACCGCATCGACTATGATGCCGATGCTTTGCCGGCTATTGCCGTCGCCGCCTTCCGTTTCAACGATGACGATGCCGGTACGTTTGGCAATGGCGGTGTTGCCCTTGCCGAAACGAGCCGACAAGTCGATCACCGGCACCACCCGACCGCGCAGGTTGATGACGCCGCGCACGAAGTCCGGCATCATCGGCACTTCGGTCAAATGGCCGTAATCGATAATTTCTTTAGTGTTTAAAATACCCAGAGCATAAGTCTCGCCCGCCAATAAAAAAGTGAGGTATTGCCCGCTGTCGGCGAACTGTTGTTCAGCCGTTACGGCCATTAGCGGCTGGTTTGCTGTCGTGATAGTGCCCATAACTGTATTCCTAGAACCGTTCAAAATGGCTCAAATCTAAGCTGTTGTCCTGCCCATGCTTAGGCTTGCCAAGTAGCGGCTGCTTGGTGGGTTTTGCCATTTTCCTGTGTGTTTCCGTTACGCTGTGGTCAAACGCCGATTTGCCCTCAGTAAGCGTGAAAAAACTCATCAGCGTTTTCAGTTGTTCGGCCTGACCGGTCATTTCTTCGGCGGTCGCTGCCAGTTCTTCGCTGGCTGAGGCGTTTTGCTGGGTGATTTGGTTCATCTGGTTCATCGCCGTGTTGACCTGACTGACCCCGGTCGATTGTTCCAACGAGGCGGCGGCGATTTCCTGCACCAGATCCGAGGTCTTGGAGATGCTGGGCACGATCTCATCCAATAGCTTGCCCGCGCTTTCAGCGGTCTTGACGCTGGTTTCCGCCAGCTCGCCGATTTCCCGCGCCGCCACTTGGCTGCGCTCTGCCAGTTTACGCACTTCCGCCGCCACCACCGCGAAACCTTTACCATGCTCACCTGCCCGTGCCGCTTCGATGGCTGCATTAAGGGCCAACATATTGGTCTGGTAGGCGATGTCATCGATGATGCCGATTTTGGAGGCTATATTCTTCATCGCCTCTACCGTCTGACGAACGGCGACGCCGCCTTGGGAGGCCTCTTGCGAAGCTTTTCCCGCCATGCTGTCAGTGATTTTGGCGTTCTCGGCATTTTGGTTGATGCTACCCGCCATTTGCTCGATGCTGGCGCTGGTTTCCTCGACGCTGGCAGCCTGTTCGCTGGAAGCTTGCGACAACGATTGCGAGGTGGCGCTGATCTGTTCGGACGCATTGCCCAGCTGCTCGGCAGCGCTGATCACTTCCCCGATAGTTTGCGAGAGCTTGGCGACCGTGCTGTTGACAGTATGTTTGAAGTCGTCAAGCTGGCCTTGGTAATCGCCGTGAACAACGTGGGTCAGATCACCCTGTTCAACCAAAGTCAGCACTTCGACCACTTCATTGATAGGCAAGACGATACCGTCGAGGATCTGGTTGATACCTTGCACCAGCCTACGAAAATCGCCATGATGTTTAGCGGCATCGGCGCGGATGTCGAGTTGGCCTTCGGCAGCGGTTCTGATCAGGCTATCGGTGTCGGCTATCACTGCTTTAAGGTTGTCCCGGACGAGTTCAAGGCTCTTGGCCACGACATCGTTTTCCGAACGGACATTGACCTTGACCGACAGGTCGCCCCCGGCGATGGACTGTGCTACACCCGCCTGCTGGTTGATGGCGTCGATAGCCAGGTTGAGGTTATTCTTAATCGCGTTGAAGTCGCCGTTGTAGGTGTCGGTAATTTTCGGTGGCGTATCGCCCTTGGAGATACGTTCCACATAGTCCGCCGCAACGTTCAGCGGCCCGATCACCGCGTCCAGCGTGTCGTTGACGCCGACCACGATCTTGCGGAAATCACCCTGGTGTTTGGTCGCATCGGCGCGCGTCGCCAACCGGCCTTCCACGGCCGCTTTGGATAAGACATCGGCATCGTTAATCAACGCTTGAATCGCTATGACCATATTTTTCATAGCCGCCATTACGCTGGAGGTGTCGCCAGCTTTGAGTTCAATCTGGGTACTGAGATCACCGATGGCAACTTTATTGGCGAAGTCAGCAACGAAATCCGGTTCGCCTCCGATTTGGCGCATCAGATTGCGGGTAACAAACCATCCAAGCAGAGCAATCGTAAGCAGGACGACCCCTGCGATGAGCATAGATATCCAGGCCGCATCGGCTTTGGCTGCGGCCGCTTCGGCAGCCCCTTTTTTCGCCAATTCGACGTTGTAGTCCATGTGGGCATTAAACGCGGCATTCACCGCCTCGGCCTGCGCGGTATACTGATTCAGCGTGGCGTTAGCCTGCTCTTTCTGGTTTTGGCGAGAAAAGTCCAGTGCCTTTTCCATACCCTGAAGGTATTGGTTAAACGTTGCAATATCCTCGGCTAGCATCTGCTTGTCCTTGTCATCCGCCAGGGTATTTTCATACGCTTTCAACGCGCTTGAAACCCCATTGCTCGCCTCCTTGATTTTGGTTTCGAGTTCCGCCACCTGATCGGCATCCGTGTTCAATACATGGCGGTATAAGCGTATACGCATACGGCCTAGCGATTCAGTGGCATTGCCCAACGCAACAATAGCCGGGATACTGTTGACATTGGCAAAGTTGGTTTTTTTGTACACTGTATCCATGCTGCTCTGCCCAAGACAGGCTAACCCCACCAAACCCAGAATAGCTGCGCCTACTAACAACAGCATCATTTTTGTAATAGTTATCTTCATTAGATTGTCCTAATTAAATTAAAGAGCCCAACGACCACCAGTCCGAGTGGGTGGCTTGAATATCGGTGGACTAAGCCACCCGCTAATAATCGTCTAAAGTCGGTGGTTTTAAACCACGGGCTATCGCACACATGCGGCTAAAGCCACCTTGAAAATAAAATGATGCCGCTGTTATAACGAAATTTAAATCAATACAAAAGACAGGGTTTATATCACATACAAAGTGCGATATATATCACTAAATGAATCTTTTTAGGATGATCAGGCTGGACAGCCTATGAGCAGGATTGCACCCCTTACGGGGTGTTAAGTCGTTTACGCGGTAAACCCAGCGATGTGGCTGCTGGATAGGGTAAAAAAAATAGGTTAGGGCATAGAATATGCGCCGGAAGACGATAAGCTTATCCAGATCAATTCCGGATGCGCCATCGGCGGCTCGGTATCGGAAAAGGCGCGCGCGGCGCGCCCTACTGCGGATATGTCTAGCCCCGCCTTGGCAAGAATCACATCTTTTCGCTGAAAATGCTCGCTACGCGATTTTACTTAACACCGCCATCTCATCCACCGACAAGACACAGTTAATATCCAGCATAATAATAAAGCGTCCGTCCCTTTTGGCCATACCGCTGATGAAATCAGGGCGTATGCCGGTACCGAAGCTGGGCGGCGGTTCAATATCCTGTCGGCTGATATCGACGACTTCATTGACCGCATCGACTATGATGCCGATGCTTTGCCGGCTATTGCCGTCG
>JAURZI010000089.1 GCA_030653435.1 Methylovulum sp. | reverse complement strand
AGTTTGCCCATCGGCTCAGGGGAAATCGAAAGTGCGCACCGGTATGTCATCCAGCAACGGCTAAAATTATCGGGGGCTTGGTGGAAAGCGACTAATGTTCAGCCAATGCTGGCACTGCGTGTTGTGAGGGCTAATGGTGATCGGGAAAGGTACTGGGACAATTTGTCTGCCGCAGTGGCTGCGTAGGATTTTTATGGATTCCCCACACTTTTAATCACACCCCGGTCAAGGTTATCGATAAGCAGGTAACGTCATGAAATAGATTGGCTTTCTTGCTCACTCCCCGCTGCCATGTGGCAATGGTCCGAGGGTCTTTGAGCAACACATCCGCTATGGCATCAGCCGATAAGCCATAGCAGCCCAGCTTACACATTAGCTCATATTCTTTAAAAGCTGCCATGCTTGCCAAATAAGACACTGTAACCGGTTTTAGAAAAGCGGTGCTTGCCTCCCCCGCAGTTAAACATCTGCCGCACCACGCCATCATTCTTGGTGGTGTATGTGCCGTCTCTGGTAATGTGGTTATCCAAAGATTGGTAGCAAGGACAGCGGCGCCTGGGGCAAAATAGCGTTGATTCAATATTAAGTGGGGTGGGGGCGGAGTTCATGCCATAAGTGCTGCAAAGTTTGGTGCTGCACTATGTCAAAAAATCGCTCATGAATGCCACCTGCATTGATTTGTAGGGATTACCACAATTCGGTTTCACTCATGCTTCGGATCTCTGCACGGACGGAATCAAGGCGTTACTGTCCATCCCAAACGGGGATGACAGGGTGTCCGCCACCCGTTATTTATCAGTCCTAAGCCACCCAACTTGAGCGGGCCGTTGTCTTGCTCAAGCTAAGACCAATAACGACGAAATCACCTCAAAATAGACATCCAGTAGCGATGACAAGGTGTTGCGGTACAATGCCTGGAAAGTCGCTGACGGTTGCGCCATCAACAAACTGAAAAAATCCGCCAAAGTATAGTAACTGCTGATCATTACCGCTTCTCCCTCATCGCTAAGGGAGCCTAGATATCCTGTTATTGGAGCGAAAGCCGTGCTGACAAACAATTCAGGATTTTCCATAAATGCTTCCCAATAGCGTCCTGATTGATCCGCAATATCCATCACATAACGGGTTACCGGTTCAAAAGCAGCCACCGTCACCTGTTCGGGGTTATCCCAAAAAGCCTGAAAATATTGCCTAGCCTGTTCTTTGCTTGCACTCAGCTTGATTTGCCAGTCCTGATAAATGGGTGACACCGTGCCTTGGACTTGGGCAAACCATGTCTTGCTGGAATTGGCGGCTTGTTCATACCAAACAGCCAATGTAGGTACAGGTTGCTCATAAACCTGTTTTGCTGCGGCCGCAACAAAACTATGGGCATCAATCAAAACGCCACGAATGTCCTGATATAAGCTGTTAAGCTGAAAACTGACTTGACTTACCAGTTTTTTAGTTGGCAAGATAAGTTTGTTCTCCAGATCAAGCTGGCGAAAAGTCAAAAAATCCGGTTGATTCAACATGAGCGGGTTCCTCGGTTAATGATCTGTGCACAAAACGTGATGCGGGTGTGGCTTGATTCTAGCTTGCTTAAAGGAAATTAAATATGCGACAAGTTGCCGCGCGGCAAAATGTCCCAAAAAACCACGATACAAACCGATAGGCAAAAAAAATGCGGTTAATGCAAATTAACCGCACAAAAACTCTTAAACCCTTTTAGGAGGTGGTGTTTCGATAAGAGTGGGAAAATTTTAGCCTGCGCTATCGCTAATGGGAATATGACATTTTGCCGCGCGTCATCTTGTGCAGTTTAGCGTTTATCCGTACCCCCCCTAGTCCTTCCCAGGCTATAGCCATACAAACTGTACGTTTATAAACTGTACAGTGTCCAGTTAATGGACACAGTAGAGGTTTTCTTGCTTCATCGAAAAATGCCTGCATCAGTCTGTATTATAAGCATATTTTAACTAAATAAGTTGATGGCATGAGGCTTGCTTAAGGCAATTCAGGCCATCATCCAGCCATTGGGAACCTGCATTAAGACGTGCCGACCCTCTGTTTGCATAGTTACGATGGCCTATTTAACTTTTGTCTAAAACAATAACATCAGGAGTAGTCAATATGGCTATTAGTGCAGCAACCAAAGCGGCGACGGATGCTCTCGCCGTCAACCGTGCACCCGTCAGTGTGGGTGCGCAAGAAGTCCACCGATGGATGCAAAGTTTCACTTGGGATTTTGAAAAAAACCGCACCAAGTATTCGACCAAATACAAAATGGCGAATGACACTAAAGAGCAATTCAAGCTGATCGCTAAAGAATACGCCCGTATGGAGTCAGTTAAGGACGAGCGTCAATTCGGTAGCTTGCAAGATGTCTTGACTCGCGTGGATGCCGCCAACCGTGTGCACCCAAAGTGGAATGAGTCCATGAAAGTCATTTCCAACTTTTTGGAAGTGGGTGAGTACAACGCGATTGCCGCCACTGGCATGTTGTGGGATTCGGCGACCGCACCTGAGCAAAAGAATGGTTACTTAGGTCAAGTGTTAGATGAAATCCGCCATACTAACCAATGCGGCTATATCAACTATTACTTCGCCAAACAAGGCCAAGACGCTGCTGGTCACAACGATGCCCGCCGCACCCGCGCTATCGGCCCGCTGTGGAAAGGCATGAAACGCGTGTTCTCTGACGGTTTTATCTCAGGCGATGCGGTGGAATGTTCCATCAACTTGCAATTGGTCGGTGAGGCTTGCTTTACCAATCCATTGATTGTGGCAGTGACCGAATGGGCTTCTGCGAACGGCGATGAAATGACTCCAACCGTGTTCTTGTCGATTGAAACCGATGAATTGCGCCACATGGCGAACGGCTATCAAACGGTTGTTTCCATTGCCAACGACGCGGCGGCTTCAAAATATTTGAACACTGACCTGAACAATGCCTTCTGGACGCAACAAAAATATTTCACGCCCGTGTTGGGCATGATGTTTGAGTACGGCAGCCATTTTAAAGTCGAGCCTTGGGTGAAAACTTGGAATCGTTGGGTGTACGAAGATTGGGGCGGCATCTGGATTGGCCGTTTGGGTAAATACGGTGTGCAATCACCTGCCAGTTTGCGTGATGCGAAAAAAGACGCGTACTGGGCGCACCATGATTTGTTCATGCTGGCTTATGCCTTATGGCCAACGGGTTTCTTCCGTTTGACATTACCGACGGCTGAAGAAGCGGAATGGTACGAAGCCAACTATCCTGGCTGGTACGACATGTACGGCAAAGTCTATGAAGAATGGAAAGCCCGTGGCTGTGAAGACCCTAACAGCGGCTTCTTGCCTTTGCAATGGTTCATTGAAAACAACCACCCCATTTACATCGACCGCGTCTCGCAAGTGCCGTTCTGCCCTAGCTATTGCAAAGGTGCCAGCACGTTGCGCGTGCTTGAGTTCAACGGCAAAAAGCACTCGTTCAGCGACCAATGGGGCGAGCGCATGTGGTTGTCTGAGCCTGAGCGTTATGAATGCCAAAACATCTTTGAACAATACGAAGGCCGTGAATTGTCCGAAGTGATTGCCGAAGGACATGGCTTGCGTAGCGATGGCAAGACCTTAATCAGCCAACCCCACACCAACAAAGACGGCAAACTGTGGACATTGGATGACATCAAGAAAATCAATTGCGTCTTTTCAGATCCCTTGAAAGCACTGTAATTGCACTCACCTTTCGCCCTCTTGCCCATTAAAGGCAAGAGGGACTTACCCCATTTATGGAGACATAGCTTATGTCAATAGAAGTATCCGGCGGCAGACGTGGTCTGACCGACCCCGCTTTAGCAGCAACCATTTTAGCGGCTATCCCTGACCAGCCTTTAGAAACCCAACGCAAGATGAATTACTTCATGACCCCGCGCGGCAAGCGGATCAATGAATATGAAGTGTTGTGCTGCTACACCCAACCGACCCCAGACTGGATTCCTGGCGGTTTGGATTGGGGTGACTGGACACAAAAATTCCACGGAGGCCGCCCTTCCTGGAGCAATGAGTCTACGGAAATGCGCAGTTCAGATTGGCTCAAACACCGCGACCCGGCATTCCGCTGGCACGCCCTGTATGTTAAAGATAAGGCCGAAGAATGGCGTTATACCGACCGTTTTTTGAAAGCCTATTCGGCGGACGGTCAAGTGCGTTCCATGGATCCTGTCTGGCGCGATGAAGTGTTGGGTGACTATTTGGGTGCGTTTGGCTTTAGCGAATACGGCTTGTTTAACTCTCACTCTTCTGTGGTGCGTGATTGCTTGGGTGACACCTTGCGGATGAGCAGCGCTATGATTGGCTTGGACAAAGTCGATAACGCGCAAATGATCCAAATGGAGCGGACGTTTTTGGCGAAACTGGTGCCTGGTTTCCCAGAATCCACCGACATCCCTAAAAACGAATGGACAAAAGGTGCCATCTTTAAAGGTTCACGCGAAGTCGTGCAACAAATTTGGCAAGAAACCTATGACTGGAACGAAATTTTGTTCTCAGGCCATATGATCTATGACCCCCTGTTTGGCCAGTTTGTGCGCCGTGAGTTTTTCTCACGCTTGTCATCTTATTACGGCGACACTCTGACCCCGTTCTTCATCAACCAAATGCAGTTGTATTTCTCGCAAACCAAAGGCATCACCACTGACATGTTCCACACCTGTCTGGCATCTGATGAAGCGTTTGGCGATTACAACACCCGTCTGATGCACGTTTGGGCGAATAAATGGTTGCCACGGACGATTACGGCGTTGAAAGATTTCATGGGCATTTTCGCAAAAATACCCGAAATCCAAGGCGTTACCGACAAACCAGCCATTGAGGCCGCGTTGAACCGGGTGTTTGACGATTGGAAACACGATTTCGCTGACCCAATTGGCTACAAAGCCGACACCGCAGCGCTCATTAAAACTGTGTTAACAGGTCTTAAATAAGGAACCATTATGTCTACAAGTTCAAATGCCTATGGCGCAGGTATCATGGCAAAAACAGGCAAAGCCTTTGCTGATGAATACTTTTCTGAAGAAAACCAAACTGTCCACGAAAGCAATGAAGTGGTGTTGGTATTGAAAAAATCCGATGAAATCAATTCGGTGGTGCATGAAATTTTGTTGGGCGACCGTAAGGCCGACAACCCCACGTTGATTGTAGAAGACCGTGCGGGTTACTGGTGGCTGAAAGCGACCGGGAAAATCGAAGTCGATTGCACCGAAGTGTCCGAGTTGCTGGGCAAACATTTCAGTGTTTATGACCTGCTGGTGGACGTGTCTTCCACGATAGGCCGCGCTTACACGCTGGGCGAAACCTTTACCATCACCTCAGAACTGATGGGTCTTGATGTCAAATTGCAAGACTTGCAAACCGCATAGGAGTTAACCATGCCGAATATTCACGATAACCCAATCCGTACCGAATGGGTCAACAAAATTGCCGGACTAAAAACCCTGGCGCAAGGCCACGCATTTTTAAAAGATTTTCGTGCCCAACATGTCAGCGTGTTTAAAACTGATTTTTCTTTAGAACTGGATTGGTTATGGATCGAGTTGAAAATCGAAGAAAAAGTCGCAGTCTTGAAACAAGCCCAATTCAATGACCATCAATTGCTGAATGTGTGCACCTGCGGCACCGATGCCCAAAAAGTGGCCAATGATGCGTTAGCTGCGATGGCCGCCTGCGAAAATATGTATGAAGCCGAACGCATCCATATTAACTTCCGCTTGGCTTGCAAGCCGCCTGTCATGCCCGTCAATGTCTTTTTGGACACTGACCGTCAATTAGGCACGAAGTTAATGGAGCTGCGTAACACCGATTACTACGCCTTGCCGCTGGAAGAATTGCGCAAAGCGCGTGGTGTCAGGGTTGTGACCTTGCAGTAAGCCGCTGATCTGGACAAAAGGCAATCGTCATCGGTTGCCTTTTGTTTTTCCAACCCATTTGCCCAAACACATGTCATGACCGTATTTTTTGATGAAGCATCCGCCCAGATTGGCGGCACGCCAGAGATTTCCCCAGAAGCCATAACCATCCATATATCCGACACTTACACCGCCTACAGCGAAGATTTGGATTTTATGTGGCGCTGGCGCATTTACCGGGACAACAAAATGGTGCAGGAAGGTTGTTCGTTAACCCTAGATGCGTCTAGGCGGGCCGTCCAGCATGTCTTGCATTTTTTTAACGTCTCCCAGCTACACACCCAATGATTTTATAGTTCCCCGTTAAGAGGGAAAACCGCACAACCCAGGAGTTTTAAGCCATGACCAGCACCCATCAAGTCACCATTGTCACCGAAGATCATGAATCCATCACGTTCGATTGCCGTTCGGATGAAGATGTCATCACCGCAGCAGTCCGCCAAGACATTTACCTGATGTCTTCTTGCCGGGAAGGCGGTTGCGCGACCTGCAAGGGTTACTGTTCCGAAGGCGATTATGTATTGGGAAAGGTCAGTTCCCAGGCGTTGTCGTCACAAGAAGAGGAAGACGGCATGGTGTTGTTATGCCGTTGTTATCCGACCACCGACATCGAAGTGGAAGTCCCCTACACTTACGAGCGCATTTCCTTCTCGCCGGAAGGTATGGAGTTTGAAGCCGAAGTGGTTGGGCTGTTACAAATCTCCATCAATGTCGTCAAGTTCCAATTACGCCGCACGGGTGATGACAAAACCATCAAATTTGAATCCGGGCAATTTTTTGATTTGGAAATCCCCGGCACAGGCACTACCCGCTCGTATTCGCCCGCCAATATCAGCAATTATCAGGGCGATCTGGAGTTTTTGATCCGCATTGTCGATGGCGGCAAATTTTCCGAATATTTGAAAAAAGAGGCAAAAGTTGGGCAAAGGCTCAAAGTCAAAGGCCCATCGGGTGTTTTTGGCCTGAAAGAAAACGGCTTTACACCGCGTTATTTTGTTGCGGGCGGCACTGGGCTTGCACCTATCTTATCCATGGTTAGGCACATGAAAGAATGGGGCGAGCCGCAAAAATGCGTGATTTATTTTGGGGTCAACACCGAAGCCGAAATTTTCCACTTAGATGAGTTGAATCAACTGGCCGCGCAAATGCCGACCTTGGAGCTAAGGAACTGTGTCTGGAAATGTTCGGATGA
Source organism: Methylovulum sp. (assembly GCA_030653435.1). Lineage (GTDB taxonomy): Bacteria > Pseudomonadota > Gammaproteobacteria > Methylococcales > Methylomonadaceae > Methylovulum. The sequence goes on along the minus strand of JAURZI010000089.1, from coordinate 60,429 downwards.
CTGGCATTGCGAAAAAGGCAGCGTCGTCGATATTTTGCGTCGGGATTTGGTGGAAACAGGCGCGAAACCAGACCTTTACCTGTGCGGGCCGCCAGGCATGGTGGATGCGACTTTTAACGTCTGTGCCGAAGTGGGAATCCCGAAAGAGCGGATTTATCTGGAAAAATTCTTGCCCAGCGGTGCTTAAGCGGCAGCAGGGTTGAAATCTGCGCTACTTAAACGGCGCGGCTAGTATAAAAATAAAGAGGATTAACTTATGTCACTTCATTGTTTAGTTTACGTTAGCTTGGCAAACCAAGAAATGTCTGACGAACATCTCAAATCTATGCTGGCAAAAGCACGGGAAAATAATGAAAAGCTCGGTATCACCGGCATGTTGCTCTACCGGGATGGCTTTTTTATGCAGGCTCTGGAAGGCGATGAGGAAAAAATCGACACGTTATTTAAAAAAATTGCCCAAGACTCAAGGCATCGTGATGTGTTGCTGGTTAATAAAAAACCAATAAGGCAGCGTGGCTTTGAAAAATGGACGATGGGTTTTAATAAAATTAACAGTGGGGATGTGGAGCAAATTGATGGTTTCAGCGACTTTTTGCAACGCCCCACGCCAGCGTTTTTCATGCACCGGGCGAGTGAGGCCGAAGCTTTATTGGATCAATTTAAACATCAGATTTTTTTCTAGGCATCGTGGTTTGGGATGGCTGGTATTCATTGTCCCATACGCCCGCCGTATTCTTATGCTACGGTATGTGATTTTATAAATTAATTATATTAATCAATAGTTTATTGATTATTTATTCGGTGTCCGCCAGAATAATTATGAAACTTAAGGTGCGGACACTTAGGAAATAATTACTATGAACGAGGCCGATAAGGAATTTCTCCATGACATGGTCAAGCAGCTAGATGAAACCATCCGGCAATTGGCCGTTGAAGAACAGCAATTGATGGACAAGATTGGCGCAGGGCGTGTCGAAGAATTGCTGGAATATTGGCGGCGGGAATTGACTAGTGAAGAAGAAATGGAATTCAAAAAAAGCATGGATCACTGGGACATACAATTGATCCGAATCTTATCGCGGTCAAAACGCGCACACAACACCCGGGCGGAAGTCGGGCAAACCTTGATGAAAATGACTTCCCGCCCCATTCTTAAAAGGAACCCCTCATGAGCAAAGAAATTATTTATAACCCGGAAATACGGGTACGCCTGATGGCAGGCATCAACCAAGTTGCCCGCGCCGTTGTGGTGACTTATGGCAATGACGGTTCGACAGTGATGGTGCAACACCGTACTGACGGCATTATGCCGATCTTTACCCGCGATGGTGTCACGGTCGCAAACGCCGTGCATATCAAAGACCGTATTGCCGATTTGGGCGGGCGTATGTTGCGTGATGTGGCCGGGGCGATGTCCCGGCAAGTCGGTGATGGCACCACCACCGCGATTGTGTTGGCACAAGCTTTGGCCCAAGGTTGCTTGAAAAGTGTCGCGGCGGGTTTTCATCCGTTACAGTTGAAAAAAGGTTTGGATGTGGCATTGGCCGTGGTGGAAAAAAACTTGCAGGAGCGGGCGATCACCGATGTGACCAGCGATTGGGTGGAAAAAATCGCCCTGGTCGCCAGCAAAAATGAAACCAAAGCCGGGAAATTGATTGCGGAGGCTTTGGATGTGCTGGGGTTGCGGACAGAGCTAAAATTCTTGCTGGGCAATGGCTTGGACGATGAATTGTCGGTTGTGGATGGCATACAGTACGGACAAGGCTATTTGTCGCCGTATTTCGTCACCGACAAGACCCGCGCCGAGGCCGTGTTGGAGAACCCTTACATTTTGCTGTATGACCGGGACATCAGTGATTTGATGGAGCTTGTCCCGATTCTGGAACAAGTCAAGGCACAAGGCCGCCCGCTGTTGGTCATCGCTGAAAACGTGGTCGATAAGGCCTTGACGGGACTGCTGTTGAACCATGTCCGTGGTATTTTCAACGTCGTGGCGGTTAAACCACCGGGCTTTGGCGATAAACGCATCAATCGCCTAAAAGACTTGGCCTTGCTGACAGGTGGCCAGGCCATCCTGGATGGGCACGGTCTTAGTTACAAGCTTGAAAATGTAGAACTGGGGCAATTGGGTCAAGCGCGACGTGCCATCATTACAGAAGGCAACACGACCCTCATCGGCGCAGGGGGAGACCAAACCGCCATCGCCCAGTTATCTGAAACCTTGCGCCAGGAAGCCGAACTGATTTTGGCTAGGAAACCGGGTGTTGGTTCGGCCACCGGCAATAAGCATGATTTTGATGAATTGCAGGATCGCCTGGATTTGTTATCAGGAAAAACGGGCACGTATAATGTCGGCGGCAACACGGACTTTGAAATTAAAGAACGTATGGTGCGCTTGGAAAACGCCTATTTGTCGGCGAAAGCGGCACTTGAAGAAGGTATGTTGCCTGGCGGTGGCGTGGCTTTGTACCAATCACGGGAGGCCATTAAAAAAGCCATTGCGGAAAATGCCGGGCAGCAACAGGGTTTTCATATTTTGCAGCAAGCCTTGGCCGCGCCGTTATTGGCCATTATCCAGAACGCCGGGTTAAATAGTGGGTTGGTCATCAACCAACTGGATGCTTTAGGGGGCGATACCACCTTGGATACGGAAAGTGGGCGTTATGGGCATTTTTTGGAGATCGGCATCATTGATCCGGTCAAGGTTATGCGCTTGGCCTTGCGTAACGCTGTTAGCGTGGTCGGGACGCTGATCACCACTGAAACCGTGGTGATGGATGTCCCAGATTTGTCCATTATGGCGGGTTATTCCCCTGAATGGGCGGCGGCAACACGTGAAGATCCGAGGATGTAAGCCTACATTATCAATGGCTTGTCCCATAATTTTGGCAGGACAAATTTTCAGTTTTTCAGCAAGGTATCCACAGCATACCCTGCTGTGGATTACCCAATTTCCATAACCTTACGCAAGCATCTTGCCCAAGTCTATAATTCTTTGCGTAAATGGACAAGAGTGGCAAAGTAAACCCAAGAACAAACGGAAACTTTTCAACCCTAAAACAGGCCTTGGGCCTGCCTCAAAAGCTAACCTCCTACCTCCCCTTAATAAGGGTCTCTCCAATTCCTTGATGGAATTAAGGCAATGCGACACTATGCCGCATTGCCTCATTTTTTGATTTTGTTATCTTGGGTGACTAGCAATATCCCCAATCCAAGAGAACTGAATGCTTATCGATTTGCATATCCACCAACAAGACCATTTGGCACAGGGATCATTGTTGTTGGGACAATCCTGCGAGTATCAGGTTTTTCGGCCTATGCAAGCTTGGCAATGGATGACTCAAACCCGCTCTGTACCCGATCAATGTGATTGGGTGCGCCTTGAAGTCATCGAATCATGGCATCGTTGCCTTGAAGACTACCGACTACCCTTAGGCAATTATGCCATGTGGGATAATTACCCCATTATCAACAATACAAAAAGCCCAGATGTACCATCGCAAAAAATAGAACAGTTAATCAAACAACTAAGCCATAATTTCCATGTTTTTTTGAAGGAAGCGGGCGTCATGATGATACTGACCGCTTCTGACGGCAACCTGTTACATGTGCTAGGCGAGCAACAACCACTGGGTTCATTTATTTCACGTACCAGTGCAAGGGGGGGCAATTGGCTGGAGTCGGTTTTAGGTAATAACGGAATAGGGACGGCGGCGGAATTGAAAAAACCCATAGCCTTCCAGGGTATGGAGCATTATCTGAGTGTATTGCACCCTTACACGACTGTAGGCTATCCCCTACTTGACGATGCCGGGCAATTATTGGCGGTTATCGGCTTGGTCAGCAACCATCACCAAGAAAGCATGAATTCTTTGTTTGCATTTTTGCATCTCATCTGCGTATTGGTGAACACGGATTTCCCATTAGCCAAAAACTCCCTGGCGCAACAACGGGTGCTGGAAAAAATTCCCTTCAAAGCAGCTTCAAAAACTAACGGCAAATTTGACGGGGCGGCGGTATCAGAAGAATTGGCGATATTGGTCGAAAAGGCCGTCAAGTTGCAAGGATATAAAGTCCCTATTTTGATTACAGGTGAATCAGGAGTGGGTAAAGATCATTTTGTCACGCTAATTAAAAATGCCGGCCCTAGAAAAAACGCCCCGTTGATTGCTATCAATTGCGCCTCCATCCCTCATGACTTGATAGAAAGCGAACTCTTCGGTTACGAATCAGGAAGCTTTACCGGCGCAAAAACCACGGGAAAACAGGGCAAGTTCATGTTGGCTGATACCGGTATTTTGTTTCTCGATGAAATTGGCGATATGAGCTTTGATTTACAATCAACCTTGCTCAGAGTGCTGGAAACGTCAGAATTCACGCCTGTAGGCGGCAACAAGCCGATACGGGTGGATGTGCAAGTAATTGCAGCAACGAATGTTCAGTTATTGGAAGCGGTTGAGGCTGGACGTTTTCGGCGTGACCTATACTATCGCCTGAACGGAGCACAAATCCATCTACAAGCCTTACGTGATCGCAACGATAAAAAAGCCATCATCCATCACATCCTGCAACGGGAATTAAACGCCATGGCAACAGAAACCCCATTTGCCATTTGCCCGGAAGTCATTATTTTGTTTGAACAACATCCTTGGCCTGGCAATATCCGCCAATTGATCAATGTTATAAGGGCAACACTTTATACTGCCAGCAGCAGGTTTATCACCACCCAAGATTTGCCACTTGATTTTATAGCTGAATTGAAACAACAAAACTTGCTCGATGTCGCCCGTTTTCGACTGCCTACCACACCCGACCCATTACAGGTGATGAGCTTGTCAGACTGGGAATTGCACGGGATTAAAACAGCGTTAAAAAATTATGACGGCAACATTTCCCTGACTGCAAAAAAACTAGGCATTACCCGCACTACGCTTTATAAAAAAATGGAATATTTCGGTTTGAATAAAGCGGAGAACTATAGCAGTTAGCCTTCTTTATATCCGATTATTTACGATTGCACTTATGAGTTGAATGCAAGATTCAATGACTAAAGTGGCTAGGAGTGTGTCGGTCTTCAATACCGTTCGGCATGATTACTAAACGGCATTAATCACTGCTGCGACGTCAGAGGATAAACTCGATGTTCAAGTTTATCCGGAGCCAGACCAAAATGAAAACCCGTATGGGGCTGGCCCTGGCAGTTATGATGGCTATGGCGCTAGGCCATGTGAAAGCGGGACGCATCGAGCAGATGCGTTCACTGGTTCAGCCGATTCCGATTCGAAAAACGGGTTAAAATCGTATCGGGGGCGTTCCGCAACAAAAGCCGATGATGCTGGCGAAGGGGTTCCATTGCCTAAAAATGGGCTCCGATGGTTTTTTCGATATTCGACGCCTAAAATTTTCAGATGCCGTGTTTGGGAGTCGCCCAAGTAAATATTTTGAGACGAGATATCTGCTCTTTTTTCGCCAGTGAATCTGGAAAGCGTTACAGCGCAAATGCCTCGATTAATAAAATGGTTGACGGAATAACTATTGGTCGCTATCATAGTCAGCTCTTCAAGAGTGGTTAAAAATACAAGCCATTGGTAAGGAGATTGTCGGGGTGTAGCGCAGTTTGGTAGCGCGCCTGCTTTGGGAGCAGGATGTCGGGGGTTCGAATCCCTCCACCCCGACCATTAGCGCTTGTAGCTCAACCGGATAGAGCACCAGCCTTCTAAGCTGGGGGTCGCAGGTTCGAGTCCTGCCAAGCGCGCCATTTCTTAATATATCATATTTCCCAAATTTATGGTGAGCGTAGCTCAGTTGGTAGAGTGCAGGATTGTGATTCCTGTTGTCGCGGGTTCGAGCCCCGTCGTTCACCCCAATAAATCAGTTAGATCAATTCATTAGTTCTTGTCTCCCTCCTTTGTAGTAAATTTGTCTAAGCAATCATTAGATTGCTGACAGGCATCATCAAGATGCTGAGCTGATAAATGAGCATATCTCGGAATCATCGTTAAGTCAGACCATTCCCAAATCCTTAAGTACATCCAGCGGGGTTCCCGCTTGCAACTGCCAACATCACTAGATGTGCCGGAACCATGTCAGCGGAAATTACCAATTTCAGGCCTGGTTAACGTCGTTGTGCATGCTTTTGTATGTTCTTTGCGTTGAGTATGTATTTCGGAGCGGGCTAACGCCACATAGGCAAAGATAATGTTCCAGCCTATAGCGCAATAGGCGGCTTTGGGCATGATACGGCAGACCAAAAAACAACGGATGACCATTAAGCTGATGCGTAAAGCGGTTGGGTGTGATGATGCCGTTTTAACAGATATTTTGGCTTAGGTTTTTAATGGGGTAGCGTAAGGAAAGCATCAGCATAGATATCACCCAGGCTGGCCCCTTTAATATAGGCCATTCTCTTGCTTTGATTGACCATCTCAGGATGACCGCACAAATAAACACGCCAGCCTTTCAGGCTTTGTACGGCATTTAATGCAAGTTCATGGGCGCGGCCCTGAGCAAACCCTGTTTCGGTAGCGCAAGCTCCTGAAACACTGGCTGTGTAATTAAAATTAGCATATTGCTTGGCGAGCTCCTGCATTTCATCAATCAAATATAAACCTTCGCTGTTGCGACTGCCGTGATAAAGATGGATGCTGCCTGCATGGCCCTGTGCCAAGGCATCGTGGATAATGCCGTACAGTGGTGCCAGGCCACTGCCTGTGCCGATTAACAATAACGGTTGCTGAGCGCGTCCTGGCAAGTAATGGCAACTGCCTCGCGCTTCGGTGAGCGTTAATGTGGTGCCGGGTTGCAGCTCATCATGTGCCCAGCTGCTGAATTGACCATTAGGCAAACGACGAATATGGAATTCTAAAATTTTCTCATGCCGTGAGCTATTGGCGATGGAATAGCTGCGGGTCAAGCCGTCTAGTCGTTGCAAATTAACAAATTGGCCGGCAAAAAAACTCAGCTCCGCGTTGTATTGCAGCGTCAGACGAATGATTTCGGGTGACAGCTGCTGTTTTTGGATAACGCTGGCTTCAAACCATGTGTCTTGCTGGTCGGGCAAGCTGACCGTCATATCCTGTTCAGGGTGGCAACAACAGGCAAGAAAATAGTTTTGTTTTTGTAAGGTATCTTTAATGCCGATTTGTGCCGCAACAGGTGGAGTCACATCAAGGCTACGCATTAAACAGGATTGGCAAACGCCTTGTCGACAGCCATAAGGTATGGGTATGTTTGCCTTCAATAAGGCATCAAGTACGGTTTCGTTGGCTAAGCAGGCGACATTGGATTCACCGCAGGTAATGTTCAGCATGTTACTCCACCCGATGTCACTATCTGCCCAATACGTCGGTACGGGTGCTTTCGGCAATGGCGGCAACTTGCGCGATCAGCGCTCCAGGCACATTCAATTCCTGCAATGTTGCCTCCAGATGCTCCATAACAGCATCAAAATGGCTATCATCCAAGCCCATTTTAACAAGGCGCTCATGGCCTTTACGCATGTCTTCGCCGGTATAGTTATGCGGGCCGCCAAAAGCCATAGTCAAAAAAGCTTTTTGCTTGGCGGCTTGTTTTTCCATGTCGACGTTATCGAAAAAGCGGTTAATACGGTAATCAGCCAGCACTTTGCGGTAAAAAATATCCACAGCCGCATCAACCGCAGCAGCGCCGCCGAGTTGCTCAAATAATGTCAGGTTTGTTGTTTCCAGTGTTTCACTCATCATGGTCTCCGGTATTATTATTGTAGGTGTTCTTCATGTCGTCCCGCTGCGGCAGCTTTTTGCAACAGCGCCAGTAAGCATCTGCGCTTACGGGGTGGGAGTGTATTACAAGCTAAAATTTTATGCAATATATGACTTTTAAATGTTTTTTATGACATAAGTGTTTATTGTTGTATGAGGGTCAATCAGAGCGCTGGTTGAAATGTTGACTAAATTGCTGGGTATAGTCATAATCGAAGCTTGATTTAACTTATACGTACTTTAGCTTTATGACAAATCCAATAATTTTTACTGACAGTGCCGCCGCGAAGGTGAGTGAATTAATCGCCGAAGAAGGTAACGATAACCTAAAGCTTCGGGTTTATGTCACTGGCGGAGGCTGTTCCGGTTTTCAATACGGCTTTACTTTTGATGAGGAAGTCAATGAAGACGACACCTGTGTAGCCAACGGCGGCGTCACGGTGCTGGTTGATTCGATGAGCATCCAGTATCTGGCTGGTGCCCAGGTTGATTATAAAGAGGATGTTTCTGGGGCGCAGTTTGTTATCCGCAACCCTAACGCGACGACGACCTGTGGTTGTGGATCTTCTTTTTCGGCATAGTTAAGGCGTGCCGTGCGCGATGGTCACGGGCCTCAAATGAAACCTTTTTGATAAATTCCACCCAACACAACAGCGCGGTCTGCGCCTGTCACTTCTTTAAGATTACCAGGCAGATGATTGATGGTTTGCCGGGCGAGCCACGCAAACGCCATTGCCTCAACATGGTCAGGGTTAATGCCGAAGTCATCGGTTGAAAGCACAGGGCAAGACAAGTTTTGCCCTAGCAGTTGCAGCAAGTAGTCATTATGGATGCCCCCTCCGCAAACCAATACTTGTTCTGTTGCTGGCGCATACTGTTGTATTGCATCGCAAATGCTGGTTGCTGTCAGGTAGCATAGGCTGGCCTGAAGGTCTTCTGGGCGGTATTGATGAATATCACAATGGCGCTCTAGCCAAGTCAGGGAAAAGTGTTCCTTACCCGTGCTTTTAGGGGCGGGCATTTTAAAATAGGCATCCTGCGCCAATTGTGAGACCAGTTTATGGTTAATGTTCCCGGTTTTTGCCCACGCACCATCTGGGTCATAGTCGCGGTTTTGATGCCGTTGTATCCACAGGTCGATCAAGGTGTTGCCGGGGCCGGTGTCGAAACCGATGATGGGCGCTGAAGTATCGGCGGGCAACACTGTGATGTTGGCAATGCCGCCGATATTGACGATACAACGGTGTATATGCGGATGGCTAAATACGGCTTGATGAAATGCCGGGACTAACGGAGCACCCTGCCCATGGGCAGCAATATCTCGCCGCCTGAAATCGGCGACTGTCGTAATGCCTGTTTTTTCGGCAATAATATTGGGGTCACCGATTTGTAACGAAAAAGGCAGTGAACGGTCAGGCGCATGGAAAACAGTTTGCCCATGGCTGCCGATTGCAGTGATTGAGGATGCCGGGATGTCAGTTTTGGCCAACAATGCGTCGACGGTTTCTGCAAATAAAAGTCCTAACCGGGTATCCAGCCCGCCATAATCTTTTAACGAGATCAGATTTTCGGCAAGGCTGATTTGCTGTATCGCTGCTTTAATGTCATCAGGGTAAGCCAGATACTCAAAAGTAACCAGCCGGATGGCACCGTTTTTAAAATCGACTAATGCGGCATCGATGCCGTCGAGGCTGGTGCCTGACATCAGGCCGATATAGAACTCAGACATGCGGTTTAGTCCATGCTATGCTGATTTTTTGCCAGCAGTGTCTGTGCTTTAGCCGAATAAAGTTGTGCCAGCACAGGATGTGCTTGTGTTTTGAAGTCGGCAAGCAAGCCGCCGTTTAACGTCATCAGATGCCTGGGTGCTTGGAGCTCAGGATTGCGGTGCATGCCGTCAACACGGAACTCATAATGCAAATGTGGGCCTGTTGCCAAGCCGGTTTGCCCGACATAACCGATCACCTCGCCCTGACTTACCGTATCGCCGTCCTGCAAGTCTTTTTTAAAGCCGGAAAGATGGGCATACAGGGTTTCATAATGCTCGCCATGTTTGATGATCATGACTTGCCCATAGCCGCCTTTGCGGCCTATGAAGGCAATGTTGCCATCCCCTGTGGCTTTGACCGGGGTGCCGGTCCTGGCGGCATAATCGACACCCTTATGGGCGCGTATCCTATTGAGTATGGGATGTCTGCGGTTGGCGTCAAAGTGCGAACTGATGCGTACATAATCGACAGGCGTGCTCAAAAATGCCTTACGCATGGCTTTGCCTTCAGGCGTGTAATAATTGAGGTTGCCATCATCGTCTTCGTATTTGACTGCGGTCAGGATTCTGCCTTGGGCAACAAATTCCGCCGCGATGATTTGTTCGTTGCCGTCCGTACCCTGCCCATAGACGATAGTGAATTGATCGCCACGATGCAAATTGGTCGCAAAATCAATATCCCAGGCAAAAATATTGGTGAGTTGCGTGACCAGATCATCAGATAAACCGGCATTTTGACCAGCTGCCGATAATGAAGAAGTGATGGTCCCGTGTGCAGTGGAATAATGATGCGGTGCATTACCCCGGCTTTTCTCAATTCTGGCTGAATCGTGAATAATATCGTTATGTTCTGCTGAAATTAACGAGTGGATACGACTATTGTTTTCGGTAAGCTGTACTTCAGGTTGGACCAGCCGGTTTCTGGAAGGCAAATGGGGTATTCTGGTTGCCCCCAAACTGGAAACAGGTGCTGGTAACGTGGTTTCTAAACGGCGGGTAGCAAGCTTTTCAAGTTTATATGGCTTTCGTTTATGCGTGTTCGCAAGTTTGGAGGTTATTTTGTTGGCATGTTTTTTCTTAATGCTTTTCAGATGGGTCGCAAGCGTGTTGTGGGCATGTGATTTGCCCCGTTTAGCGCTTGTGGCTGCCTGTTTTTTACTGTGCTTGACCGTGGCAGACACCTGTTTTTTGGCCGGTGAGTGGGAGGGTTTTGCATGACTAGACGCGCTTGCAATAGCTAAACCTACCCCTATCAACAAGGATGCATAAAATTTATTTTTCACGGGATATTAGCTAAGTAGTTGAAATATGTAAAGAATAGTGGTGGCATTATTTTTACGTCTATCATTGTAAGTGTTTTTTAACGTTTTACCAACAGCAACGCTGATATTTGCGCCTGAGTTGGCTTGATTGTGCTGAAAACTCACCTGGCTTTGGTGCACAAAAAGGGTGCGTAACTTAAATCAAATTGCAATAATATGGTGCAATTTGGGTCGACGACTTGTTCACTTAGAACACCGAGACCTTGTCTTACTTAGGCGGCCCATAATTCCTGATATTATCGCTGCAAGCATGATTCCAATTTGATGGCGTAGGCAGATTAAAATTGAAAATTAAGCAGAATATTGTCGATTGGACAGCAAGTCTGTAAATGCGAGGTTTGGGCATACGATGCTTGCTGGATTCCTGGCATGACTCATGCTTTGTAAGCTTGAGTCATTTAACAGTAATATGGCTGGATTAATGGATGATACCCGGTTGTCGAAAAGGCGGGTTGTCATCAGTGCTAAAAACTCATCGGAGTAGATTTAATGCAAACGCCACGACAACAGACCCTAATAACACACGATTAGTATGGACCAAGAGAAAAAGCTGTTCCCTTATTTTCAACCCATTGTTTGCGCGGCAAACGGTAATATCGTCGGGTATGAGGCGCTGGCGCGGCAATATGATGCAAATGGGCGGGTCATTTCTGCTGGGGCGCTGTTTTCCTCTGCTGACATACCTCATCATCAGCTGATTGAATGGGACCGTATCGTGCGTCGCCAGGCCTTGCAACAATTCAGCGCGTTCAATAACAGCTGCTATCTGACGATTAATATTTCGGCTACTTGGCTGGACTATATTTCCGATTTTAATGCTTTGCCTACGATGCTGATGATAGATGAATTCGGCATTGATAGGAGTCGGATTGTCATAGAAATCACCGAGTCGGAAGGGGACATAGATAAACTGGTCAAGGCGGTCGAGATCTACCGTAAAAATGGCATCAAAGTGGCTATCGATGATTTTGGTTCCGGATTTTCGCAATTGGAACGCGTCATGACCATACTGCCTGATATTATCAAGCTGGACATGACCTTGTTCCAAAAGGCCGCGAAAGGCGGTATTGCCAGCGATGTTGTGCACATGCTGACCCGTTTGGCCAGGCGTACCGGCTGCCGCATTGTCTGTGAAGGTGTAGAAACGGCTGACGAGTTCTTTTTTGGCTTAAATTGCGGGGCCCAATATATGCAGGGTTATCTGTTTTCGCCAGCGGTCGCAACGTTTCAGGATTCAACGCATTATCAACAAGAAATCGCCACGCTACGCAAACAGTTTCTACAGACTACGTTAGGCAGGGAAAGGGACAAAATACAATTTATTTTGGCTATCAAGGGTTTGATAGAACAGTTGAAATGTGCGTTGGAGGATGATTTCGTATTGGCGCAGCTGCCGACCGATATGTTTTATGACAGCGGTGTGCTGAGATTCTATTTATGCAATAACGAAGGGGATCAAATTTCATCAAACTATAACTTGATTGATGGGAAGTGGGTCGATGACAGTGAGAAATTGGGCTTTAACTGGTCGTGGCGCGCCTATTTCTATCAGTTGCGGGCGCTTGAGGCGACCGATGATTGTTATCGTATTGTCACCTCCGACCGGTACAGGGACTTTAGTTCTGATCTGCTCTGTAAAACATTGTCACTCAGGCTGGACGACGAGCGCATTTTATTGGTGGATATTGCCGCTGAATGGTTATAGCGTATGCTAAACGGGCCGTCTTTTTTTCGTGACTCTGAAAAAGGGCTTGATGCCAAAAAAGGGGTTCCGTCGGTATTGGTTCCCGTGCTGTTTTTTCTGCTGTTTGATTGTTTTGCCTTATCGCTTAATTATTTGATTTCTTACCGTTTGTCCGAAAACGCCGTGGCGATCAATCTGGCGGGGCGTCAGCGCATGTTGAGCCAGCAAATGACTAAAGCGGTATTAATGTTCCAATCTGCCGATGGCGCCGATAAAGCTACAGCGCTACATGAATTGCAGGACACCGTTGCGTTGTTCGACCAGACTTTGCACGCTTTTTGGGAAGGGGGCAAAACGCTTGATGGCGCTTACCAGCAAATAGCGCTTGCGCCCATTACTGCGGCAAACGCCCGCACCCATCTGGCTAACGCATTGAAACTATGGACGCCGGTCTATAAGGAATTAAAACCTTTTACCCTAATGGTCGGATATCAGGTTAACCTTGCCGACACCGGCAAAGCGGTGGGAACCTTAGTCAGTTACAATCGGAAGTTGTTGCAACAAATGAACGCGTTAACCTTGACGCTAGAAAAAAATTCCACAACCGATGCCAGTCATTTAAGGTTGTTTCAGCGCATATTCCTGATTTTGGCATTGGTTAATTTCGCCTTCGTGTATTTCAGGCTACGGGGAAATATCCGGCAAACCCTGCAAAATAATGCCGCGATGCGGAATGTTTTCAATTCGATAGATACCTCCATCATCCTGTACGGCAACGATGGGCAGATCCTATCCAGCAATAAAGCCGCCGAAACGTTGTTTGGTTATTTGGGAGAATCGTTAAAACATAAAAATATCGATGACTTGATCCGGGACAATGATGTTGAAATTTCAGGCGTTCGTCATAACGGGCAACATTTTAAGGTGGCCATTAACCATCAGCAGATTTATCAGCAAGAATGCCAAATCAATATCTGTACGGTGCATGATATTTCTGAGCAACAGCAAAAAGAAGACATGCTCACGCGTCTTGCCTTTCATGATGCCTTAACGGGATTGCCTAACAGGGTTTTGTTTTATGAGCGCTTGCAGCATGACTTGTTGCATGCCAAACGCAACTCAAGCCTGATGGCGGTGTTATTTCTGGATCTTGATGGTTTTAAGGCCGTAAATGATTGCTTGGGCCATGAAACCGGTGACCAATTGCTGAAAATGGTTGCCCAGCGTTTAACGCGGTGCTGCCGCGAGGATGATACGGTGGCAAGGTTAGGCGGGGATGAATTCACCATTGTTTTGGCGTCCATCCAGTCTTTGGATAATATGCATAAAATTGCGAACAATATCTTGGCGTCAATCAGCCAGAACTTTGTTATTCATCAGCATAAGATTTATATCAGCATCAGCATAGGCATCTCGATTTATCCCAGCGACCACCAAGAGGCGGAGATGTTATTAAAATATGCCGATGATGCGATGTATCAGGCTAAAAAAGCCGGCAAAAATAAATACCATTTTGCCGCCGGTTTGACATTGTGACGCTGCCCGCTTATATCCTGATGATTGAATTGGGTTAAAAATAACTTCCCGGTTTTGAATGTAGGCTACCCTGTGTGTCAGGACGTTATTGCTTACCCAATCCTTAGCGCAACCCTAATGCTTCAACAAAGCAAGACCAGCAAAATCAGGCCGGGAATGATCCCCAGAATCAAACCAATCACGATGGCGATCATCTCGCCTGACGAATAATCGCAACTCCCGCTGCCGACGTTTACATGCGCGGCACGGTCATTATCAAGCCCTGCCAACATCATGCCGTCGAATTCATCAGCGATTTGTTCTTGAGAGGATGCCACTAAGATACGTGCGCGGGCATCACTCAGACGGGTTTCGGCCGAGCGCAGATCGTCGCTGAATGGCATCAGGCTGCGGGCATTCTTCAATGCGCCTAACGCATCGTCAGTAGGTGCCAGCGCCAGCGTACGTGCCTGCACGACAGTGTCGGCAGCGCTGATTTCCCTTTTTAATTGGTCTAATTCCTGGTGCTCCTGAGGGCCTGAGCTACAGCTAGATTTAATCAATGCCATAGGCCCAGCCGAAAGCCAGATACTCGCGGCTGCCGTTTGCGGCAGGGAAACGGCCAAAATCGATGTAAACGCCGTAATCAGCGTCATTAAAGTATATGTATTTTTTTTGTTGGACATAAACGCCTTCCCCTGAATATAGTGAGTTGCAGATCAAATACACTATAGCATGGCTAATAGTAGCGACGGCAAAAGCCAACTGTAAATTCGCAAGCTAAGACCGAATCAAACCCAAAAGCTATACGCAAGCACTGACGCTGACGCCGCCAATCCTAGCCATTCAGCAAACTCAAGCCAACTGATTGATTGCCCGCCTGACCCATCCGTTAAGTCTGCCGACTGCTGCGGTTTCCAAGCCGGGCCGGTTTTGGTCTACACTCTATTTGTAAACTTAAATCAACCTCTACAGAAAAGTATTTATGCGATACTGCAACCCGCTTATGATAAATTTCCGCCGGAAATGCGCCTGACTGGCAGAACGCTTGTCGTCCATGATTCCGTTTGCGGGAAAATCGACTAACCTTAAGGTCAAATAAAATTGCTGGAGAATACGTACAGGTATGCAAAGTCGGATTAATTTGTGCATTATCGGGGGCGGGCCATTAGGTATAGGCTTGGCTAAGGAATTAAACGAAGGCGGCATAGAGTATGATTTATATGAGGCCGAAGCGGATTTCGGCGGGGTATGGAATGGCGACGGTCGATGTGGTCGGGTTTATCCGTCGCTGCATTTGATCTCCCCCAAGTTCAATACCCAGATTCCTGATTACCCTATGCCGGAAGCCTACCCGGATTATCCTAGCCATAAGATGATGCTGGATTATCTCAGGGCTTATGCAAAAGCATTCGGTGTTTATCAAAAAGCCCAGTTCAATACCGCAGTGACCAAGCTGGAGCCGGTCGGCGATTTTTGGGATGTCACGCTATCCACCGGCGAGCAAAAACGTTATGCCTTTGTTGCGGTCTGTAATGGGGCGCAACGTGTGGCCCGTTACCCTTATCCGGCTTGTCCCGGCACGTTCACCGGTGCGGTGATGCACTCTATGGATTACAAGCATCCTGACCAAATCAGGAACAAGCGCGTGCTGGTGATCGGGGCGGGGAATTCCGGTTGCGATATTGCCGTGGACGCCGTGCATCACGGCACCGAGGTTTATCACAGCACGCGCCGTGGTTACTATTACTATCCCAAGTTCATCGGTGGCAAACCGACGCCGCAGTGGATGCTGCAATTGGGCAATAAATTCGCCTCCAAAGAAGAGACCATGGCCTATGTCCAGCAAGTGTTCAAGCTGGCGGGTTTTGACGGCACTGATTATGGGCTAAAAAAGCCTGATTATCCGCTGGATGCCGCGCATCCGATCATGAATTCGCAAATTTTATATCATATCGGCCATGGCGATATAAAGCCTAAGGACGATGTCGCATCGTTTCAGGACAAAACGGTATTGTTCAAGGATGGCTCCAGCGCAGAAGTCGATACGATTGTTTACGCTACGGGCTATGACCGGCATTTTCCCTTTTTGGATGCTAAACATCTGCAATGGAAATCGGGGATTCCCGACTTGTTCATCCACATCATGCCCAGGAATTTCGATAATCTGTTTTTCTTCGGCTTTGTCAACGCTTCGGCGGGTTTGGGTGATGGCTTAAGGCTGCAAGGGCAGTTCGTCAGGAGCTATATCAGCGCGTACCAGCAAAAAAGCAAGGGTTATGCCAGGTTTATGCAAGCCAAACGTGAAGATAATCCCGATTTGGGCCAGGATTACTATATAGACTCGCACCGGCATTTATGGGAAGTGGATTTTTGGAAATTCCTCAAATGTGCTAGGGCTTACCGTGACATGTTGGATGAACGTTGAGTTGGCGCAGCTTTCCGATAGTGCGGGTCGCTATTGGGCACCTGCGGCAAGCCCTATAAGTTTAACGGGAAATTATTTATGAACCATCAAGACGCCAATACACTAGATGCTGTTATGCAAAAATACCTTGATGATGAACTGATGCAGGCGGCGTTGGCGCAAGTCAGCGCAATGCGTCAGCAGCCCGCACAGCCCGGTAAGTTAGCGCATCAAGACCCTGTTGACGGTGATTGCGGACAGCAACGGGAGCAAATAGCCCAACAGGAATTCAGGCAAACCATCATCGATATTGCCGCAAACGTCTTGAAAATTCCGCCAGCAAAAATGGATGCGAAGGAAAACATGGCGCGTTACGGCGTCGATTCCATCATTGTCACGGAAATCATCCGGCGCATTTCCGACGTGTTGGGCTTGCCGATTGCCCCGACGATATTTTTTGAAGCCAGACACTTGCATGAGTTGGCCGAGATATTGTTTAAGCGTTATCAAAATACGGTTATGCAACACTATGACGACAGTCGCGCTAGTGATACAAGCGAGCAGGCCGTTGTGTCCGTTATGCCGGAAGAGCCGCTGGAACTGGACGAAGACGTGCTAGCCTGGATTGCCAAGTTCAAGGCCATTAGCGCGACAGAATCGCCAGGCCGACCCGACGCGGCCACGTCAACAAGTCCGGCCCGATCTGACGCCGCCAGCGCAAGCGGTTACGAGCCGATTGCCGTTATCGCGATGGAAGGGCAGTTTGCGGACAGTGCCAATCTGGAAGAGTTTGAGCGACATTTACGCCAAGGCGATGATTGTATCCGCGAAGTGCCTGCCGACCGTTGGGATTGGCAAGCGGTGTTTGGCGATCCCAAGGCGGGTGAATTCAGCAATGTCAAATATGGCGGTTTCACGCCCGATATTGATCAATTCGATCCGCTGTTTTTCGGCATGTCGCCGAAAGAGGCGGAGCTGATGGATCCGCAGCACCGCTTGTTTATCCAATGCGTCTGGAAACTGATAGAATCCGCCGGCTATGCGCCGGCGGCTTTTTCGGACAAGAAAATCGGTTTGTTCCTGGGGATCAATTTGCAGGACTACGCCCATATCATCGACCGTGCAGGCGCTATGGAAGCCTTGCATCTGACCAGTTTGGGGCACATGTTTTGCCCCAACCGCATTTCATTTTTGCTGAATATACATGGTCCCAGCCAAGTCATAGATACGGCCTGTTCCAGTTCCCTGGTGGCTTTGCACCGGGCCATACTGAGCATACAGCACGAAGGCTGTGAGATGGCGATTGCCGGCGGCGCAAATTTAATGATCTCGCCGGATATGCACATCATGTACAGCAAAGTGGGCATGATTTGCGAGGATGGCCGTTGCAAGACTTTTTCCAAACAAGCCAACGGCTATGTGCGCGGTGATGGCATCGGCGCGGTCTTACTGAAAAAATTGTCCAGGGCCGAAGCGGATGGCGATGTGATCCTGGGCGTCATTAAAGGCTCCGCCGAAAACCACGGCGGCATGTCCACTTCGCTGACCGCGCCGAACCCCAAAGCCCAGGCCAGCCTGATTGCCGAAGCCCAGCAACGGGCCCAGGTCGATCCCCGCAGCATAAGCTATATCGAATGCCACGGCACCGGCACATCATTAGGCGACCCTATCGAAATTAACGGTTTGAAAATGGCGTTTGAAAAACGGCATCTTGAGGTCGGCGTTGCGATAGCTAGCGGCCCTTATTGCGGCCTGGGCTCGGTAAAATCGAATATCGGCCATGCCGAAACCGCAGCCGGTATTGCCGGTGTCATTAAGGTGCTGCTGGCGATGAAGTATAAGCGCCTGTATCCGAGCTTGCATTGCGATGACATCAACCCGCTGATAGAACTGGAGGGCAGCCCGTTTTATATCCTGCAACAGGGCCGCGACTGGGAACAACCTGTTGTGGACGGCAAGATCTATCCGAGACGGGCAGGCGTCAGTTCCTTCGGCGCGGGCGGTTCCAACGCGCATGTCGTGATAGAAGAATATAGCGATACCCGGCCTGCCGTCGCCCAGCCAGCCGAACCGGCAATCATCGTATTGTCGGCCAAGAATGAACAGCGTCTTAAAGAATTGGCAGCCAGGCTTCATGATGTTCTAAACGAGGATCAGCACGTAGCGGCCGCCAATCTGCACGATATCGCCTATACCCTGCAAGTGGGGCGACTGGCTATGGAGGAACGCTGGTCCGCGGTCGTTGAATCCGTAGCGGAACTTCAGCACAAGCTCAAAGCCTTGCTGGATAATCGGGCTGACGTTGCCGCAGTATATCGGGGTAATAGCAAGCGCGATAAAACCGCCGCTGTACCGCTAAAGCCGGAAACCCTGGCGCCGGGATTTTCGGCGGCAAAGCTGAATGCGTTGGCGGAGCGCTGGGTCAGCGGCATACCTGTCGATTGGGCGGCGCTGTATCAGGACGAACGCTGGCAGGGCAGGCATCCGCGCCGGATCATGCTACCGACCTACCCATTTGCCAGGCAGCGCCATTGGATACCGCAAACCGGCGCAGTTAGCCGCGACAGCGCGACCAAAGTGTTGCACCCGTTATTGCACCAGAACACGTCGCTGCTGACAGAGCAGCGTTTCAGCTCCTATTTTACCGGCAAGGAGTTCTTTCTCGCCGACCATGTGATGCTGGGCGAGAGTATCCTGCCCGGCGTCGCTTACCTGGAAATGGCCAGGGCCGCGCTGGCGCAATCTACAGGTGATGCACAAACAGGGCATACACCGCTCCGGCTCAAACAAGTGGTCTGGGTCAGCCCGTACAGCTTAAACGGCGGTCAGCCCGCACCCTTGCATATCAGTTTATACCCCGAAGCCAATCAGCACATCAGCTACCGGATTTACAGTACCCCCGAAGCCGACGGCGAACCGGTCTTGCATAGCCAGGGCATGGCGATACGGCATGCCGGACCGGATGAGCCGCCAGCGGTGCTGGATTTGGCTGCTTTGCAGGATAGCATAACGGGAGGTCGGGCCAGCCAAAACAGCTTGAATAAAACCCAGTGCTATGCTGCGTTTAAGGCTATGGCCATGGATTACGGCCCAGGGCACCAAGCGCTTGAGATGCTTTATTTTGGCAAGCCCGATGCAGGCCTGGCCGACAGTCCTCAGGTCTTGGCGAAACTGAGCCTGCCGGCCTGTGTTGCCGACACCCTGGATAGTTTTACGCTGCATCCCAGCGTCATGGATGCGGCGCTACAGGCTTGTATCGGCCTCATGCAGGGGAGCCCTGGAAACACATCGGCGGCGCTGCCTTTTGCGTTGCAAGAGCTGGTCATACTCGCACCCTGCAACGCGACGATGTGGGCATGGATACGCTACGCCGAGGGTAGCGCGGTTACCGACAAGGTACAGAAACTGGATATTGATTTGTGCGATGGGCAGGGTCGGATCTGCATCCGCATGCACGGCTTTTCTGCGCGTGTTGTTGATGCGGTGGCGCGTGATGATAAAACCACGGCCCTGTTGATGTGCCAACCGGTTTGGCAAGCCGCCGCTGTCCCGCAACAAACGCACCGGCCTGAATATGCCCAACATCTGGTCATGCTCTGCGGTTTGGATGAGCGATTTGCCGAGGCTGTCAGTGCCCAAGGCCTGCCCTGTTTACCGTTACAATCCCAGGCCGACGGCGTGGCCGCGCGTTATCAGGATATTGCCGTCCAGGCCTTTACCCGCATCAAGGCCATGCTGACCAACAAGCCCAACGGTCATATCCTGATACAGCTGGTGCTGCCCATGCAGGGGGAGCAGGCGCTACTGGCCGGGCTAGCCGGATTGCTCAAATCGGCAGGCAGAGAAAACACCAGGCTGCTAGGGCAAGTCATCGCCGTCGACGCCGACGCTGAAACCCCGGCAGGCTTGCTTAACAAGATCAACGAAAACAGCGTCTGTCCTGAGGATACGCAGATCCGCTATGGCGATGCCGGACGCGAAGTGCTGGACTGGCAGGAACTGGCAGCCTCATCCGATGGCGCTACGGTGGTTTGGAAAGACAACGGCGTTTATCTGATTACCGGGGGTGCCGGTGGATTAGGCTTGTTGTTTGCCGAGGATATTGCCGAAAAGACGCAGGACGCCACGCTGGTGCTGACCGGGCGTTCCCCGTTAAGCCAGGACAAGCTGGCGCGGCTTAAGGCGCTGGAGTCTATGGGCGCACGCGTCGAATATCGGCAAGCGGATGTCGGCCTGGCAGGTGAGATCGATGCTGTGGTGCGGGACATGGTCGCGACATTCGGGCGCATCGACGGCATACTGCATGGCGCAGGCATACTCCGGGATAATTTGCTCGCCAACAAGACGGTGGCGGAGTTCCACGCCGTTTTCGCGCCTAAAGTGGCGGGCACGGTTAATCTGGATAACGCTACGCAACAGCTGGATCTGGATTTTTTTGTGCTGTTTTCGTCGGTGGCAGGCGCATTAGGTAGTGCCGGGCAAGCGGATTACGCCGCGGCCAATGCCTTTATGGATGCTTATGCCGCCTACCGCAATGGCCTGGTTGTCGCCAAACAGCGCCACGGCTTGACGTTGGCGGTCAATTGGCCGCTATGGCAAGCAGGCGGCATGCGTATGGATGCCGCGAATGAAGCCATGATGAAAACCGGCACAGGCATGGTGGCGATGCAGACCCATACCGGGTTGCGGGCTTTGCAGCATATGCTCGCGTCCGGTTTACCGCAAGTCATGGTCATGGAAGGCGTGGTGTCCAGGATGAAACAGCAGCTGTTGACGCGTCCCAAACGGCAAGAGCGGGCCAGCGTCGCCCTTGGCGCATCGGCTGGTGAGCTGGGCGCTTTGGTGGAAAAGATCCGGCAAGCCTTATTGCAGATGGTGTCGACGACTATGAAATTCGACCTGGCCGACCTCGATGCCGAGACCGAGTTGAGCGAATATGGTTTCGACTCGATTTCCTTCACCGACTTTGCCAATAAATTGAACCAGAAATACCAACTGGAACTGGCGCCTACGGTATTTTTCGAGCAACCGACGATAGTCGAGCTTGCCGATTATTTGAGCGTGACGTATCAAACGGCATTCATTTCGGCATTCGGTTTGAGTTTTAAGGGCGAGGCGCTGGCCGATGATGCCGTAGCCGAACCGCAAGCATTGCCGACGCGGCAACACGCCCGCTTTAGCCCGCAAACACCAGCGCCGCAGGTCGAGGCCGACGACGATGCCGTCGCTGTCATCGGCATGAGCGGACGCTTCCCTATGGCTGAAGACCTGGACGCTTTCTGGGAAAACCTGAAAGCCGGCCGGGATTGCATCAGCGAGATTCCGCCGGAACGCTGGGATTGGCAGGCCATCTATGGCGACCCCAATAAGGAGCGCAATAAAACCAATATCAAATGGGGCGGGTTTATCGACCGCATCGGCGATTTTGATGCCCAGTTCTTCGGGATTTCTCCCCGTGAAGCGGAGCTGATGGATCCCCAGCAACGGTTGCTGATGGAATATGTCTGGATGGCAATCGAAGATGCGGGCTATTCGGCGCAAAGCCTGTCGGGTAGTGACACCGCGCTGTTCGTAGGTACGGCGTCCAGCGGCTATGGCGAACTGATGGCTAAAACCCAGATGGCGATAGACAGTTACAGCGCCACCGGCGTCGTCGGTTCGGTGGGGCCGAACCGGATGAGTTATTTCCTGAATCTGCATGGCCCTAGCGAACCCATAGAAACCGCTTGTTCCAGTTCCCTGGTTGCGATACACCGGGCTTTGCTGGCGATTAAAAACGGCGATTGCGGGCAAGCCATCGTCGGCGGCATCAACCTGATCGTGTCGCCGGAAACGCATATCAGCTTCAATAAGGCCGGTATGTTGTGTGAAGACGGGCGTTGTAAAACCTTTTCCAAACAGGCTAACGGATACGTGCGCGGGGAAGGCGTCGGCATGCTGTTTTTGAAAAGCCTAAAGGCGGCGGAACAGGCAGGCGACCACATTTACGGCGTGATACGCGGCAGCGCCGAAAACCACGGCGGGCGGGCGAACTCGTTGACTGCGCCGAACCCCAAAGCGCAAGCGGAACTATTGAAGACGGCATATCGCCGGGCGGGCATAGACCCCAGGAGCGTCAGTTATATCGAAGCGCACGGCACGGGCACGGAGTTGGGCGACCCGATAGAAGTCAGTGCGCTTAAAACGGCGTTTAAAGACATGTACCAGGCGACGGGTGCGGATCAAGCTGCCGGCGCCCATTGCGGCCTGGGATCGGTCAAGACCAATATCGGCCATTTGGAATTGGCGGCAGGCGTCGCCGGTGTCATTAAGGTTTTGCTACAGCTTAAGCATAAGACCCTGGTCAAATCACTGCACTGCGATGAGACCAATCCGTATATCCAGTTTCAGGACAGCCCTTTTTATTTGTTGCGGGACAACCGGGAATGGACGCCCTTGCCGGATGGACAGGGCCAGGTTTATCCCCGGCGCGCAGGCATCAGTTCCTTTGGTTTTGGCGGCGTTAATGCACATCTGGTCATTGAGGAATATCCAGAAACGCCCTCAACACCACAGCCCAACCAAGAACATTTAAACACCGCGCAGCCTTGCCTTATCGTGTTGTCGGCAAAAGACCAGGACCGCCTCAAAGACCATGCGTCCAGGCTGTTGGCGTTCATCCGGCAAGCAGGCCGTCGGTCGGTATTCCAGGCCTCGGCAAACAAGCTCGAACAACAGATACGGGCGGCAGTCTCGGAAATTCTTCAGGTTGCCGAGGCCGACATCGGCCTTACCGACAGTTTTGCCGATTATGGTCTGGATACCGTGCAGCAAGCGCTGCTGACAGAGAAATTGCAAGCGGATTACGGAATAGCAATACCTGCCAACGAATTCCGCGATAAACACAGTATAGCCTTAATCGCTGCCAGCCTGAATGACAGGGGCAATGATGGGGTGTTGGTCGGTTCGGAGGGAAATGCCGCGCCTGCTTTGGCGGATATCGCGTATACCTTACAGGTCGGACGAGTCGCGATGGACTCACGTTTGGCGTTTATCGCCGAATCTCTACAGGAACTCGAAGACAAATTAAGCCAGTATCTGGAGTTAGGGCAGGCTGGCAATACGGGTATATATGTCGGGCAAGCCAGGCAAAACAAAGAGATATTGGCGGCGTTTGCCAGCGATGACGATTGGCAGGAAGCGCTGGACAAATGGATACAAGGCAAGAAATTTGCCAAATTATTGGGGCTATGGGCCAAGGGCTTGGCGGTGGATTGGGACAAGCTGTATGGGAGCGTCAAACCGAAACGCATCAGCCTGCCGACTTATCCCTTCGCCAAAGAGCATTACTGGATAGCTGTACAGGCTGCTAGTACACAGCTACAGCAGCAAACGGGCGAGCACTTGCACCCGTTGGTGCATCAGAATGTCTCCAGCTTCCATGAGCAATGTTTTAAGACCGTGTTCACCGGTGCCGAATTTTTCCTTGCCGACCACAGGATACAAGGGCAAGCGCTATTGCCCGGTGTCGCGTACCTGGAAATGGCGAGGTCGGCTGCGGAACATGCGCTCGGTGCAGCTCAAGACCGACCAACCCGTGTCAGGCTCAAAGACATCGCGTGGATACGGCCTATCGCCGTCAGTACGGATGACCTGGCAGTTTATACCGGACTGCGGGTAGCTGAGGACGGACAGATTCATTACCGCATATACACCAGGCCGGGGCAGGCCGAGCCCGTCGTCCATAGCCAGGGTTGCCTAGTTGTTGACGGGTCTGCGCCTACGTCCCAACCAGCCGTGCTCGATATTGCCGATTTACAGGCCCGTATTACCGGTGGCGACGCCGATATGGGCCGTATTGGCGCCGGGCAATGCTATGCCGCCTTTAAGGCTATGGGGGTTGCTTACGGCCCCGCCCATCAGGCTATCGAAACGCTTTATGCGGGGCAAAATCAGGTATTGGCGCACTTGCTGATGCCTGCGGGGCTCGCGCAAAGCGCCGGATTATATGTGCTGCATCCAAGCATTATGGATGCCGCGTTGCAGGCCGCGATAGGACTGGGTTTAGCTGCTGGCCTGGATCAGACTGCCAGGCCGTCGCTGCCTTTCGCGTTGCAGGAACTTGACATCATCGCGCCGTGCGTGGCGTCGATGTGGGCCTGGGTGCGTTATGCGGAAGGCGCAACCGACCGCGTGCAGCAACTGGATATCGACCTCTGCGACGGGCAGGGCCGGGTGTGTGTGCGTATGCGCGGCTTTGCATCCCGCGTGCTAGGCGGCGAGCACGGTGTCGCACAAGCGGTCACGGAACAGCCCGCAAGCGCTGACGTTCAAGCCTTACCGGTTGCCGGTACAGCAACGCTGCAAACCCAGGCCGAACAATTTTTTATCCGGCTGCTGGCGGCTACGCTGAAGTTACCGCCGCAACGCATCAAGGCTGACGAGGCGTTGGAAAAATATGGCATTGATTCGATCCTGATTATTGAATTGAGCGCTGTGCTGGAAAAAACCTTTGGACCATTATCGAAAACGCTGTTTTTTGAGTACCAAACGATAAGCGAATTAGCCGCTTATTTTCTGGCGACTTATCAAAACCAGATGCGGCAGTTGCTACAGGTCGATGACACAGCAATAACGGTAGAAAATGCAGGGGACGGGATAGCGCCAGCAGCTGCCCAGTACGGCGTGACTAGGCGTTTTATGGCCGATCATGGACATAAACAAACGGCATCGGCTCAGCCGTCTGTCGGCGCGTTGGATATTGCTATTATCGGGCTTGCCGGACGCTATCCGCAGGCCTGGGACTTGGACGCGTATTGGCAAAACCTGCGCGACGGCAAAGACAGCATCACCGAAATACCGGCAGACCGCTGGGCCTGGCGCTCGTATTACACCGAAGACCGTAGCCGTTATGGCGGGCATTACAGTAAATGGGGCGGGTTTCTGGATGGCGTGGATCAGTTCGACCCGTTATTTTTTAATATTTCACCGCGCGAAGCCGAAGCCATGGATCCGCAGGAGCGTTTATTCCTGG
The DNA here is from genome assembly GCA_030653435.1 of Methylovulum sp. GTDB lineage: Bacteria > Pseudomonadota > Gammaproteobacteria > Methylococcales > Methylomonadaceae > Methylovulum. Next base: position 34,981 of record JAURZI010000089.1, on the reverse strand, counting down.
AACAGGCATGGCTGGCGCTGGAAGATGCCGGTTATAAACCCGAAGATCTTCAGCGCATTACGGCTGAGCAGGCTGAAGATCTGCCCGCCCAAGTCGGCGTTTATGTCGGCGTCATGTATAGCGAATACCAGCTGTTAGGCGCCGAGGCTACGCTGCGCGGACAGCCGTTGGTGACCAGCGGCAGTTACGCCAGCATCGCCAATCGGGTGTCTTATCTGTTGAATCTGCACGGTCCCAGCATGACGCTGGACACGATGTGTTCCAGCTCCCTGACATCATTGCATTTGGCCTGCCAGGATTTAAGCGCTGGACGCACGGATTTGGCGCTGGCCGGTGGCGTCAATGTCAGCATTCATCCCAATAAATACACGATGCTCAGCAGCGGCCAATTCATTTCCAGCCGTGGGCATTGCGAAAGTTTCGGCAATGGCGGCGACGGTTATATACCGGGCGAAGGCGTCGGCGTGGCGGTGCTGAAACGTCTTGCCGATGCCGAGCGCGATGGCGATGCCATTTACGGCGTCATCAAAGGCAGCGCCATCAATCATGGCGGCAAGACCAACGGCTATAGCGTGCCTAATCCCAAAGCCCAGCAAAGTGTTATCACGCAGGCCTTGAAGCAGGCGCAAACCGATGCCCGCGCGGTCAGTTATATCGAAGCGCACGGGACGGGCACCAAGCTGGGCGACCCGATAGAAATCACCGGCCTGACAAAAGCCTTCCGCAAACACACCGACCAGCACCAGTATTGCTGGCTAGGGTCGGCTAAATCGAATATCGGCCATTGTGAATCGGCAGCGGGGATAGCCGGTGTTACGAAAATTTTGCTGCAAATGCGCCATGCCCAGATTGCGCCTTCCTTGCATTCAAATGTGCTCAATCCCCATATCGACTTCGCGTCTACGCCGTTTATTGTCAATCAGGAATTGCGGGCTTGGGAGCGGCCTATGATTGATGGTGTCGTCATGCCGCGTATCGCCGGTATTTCGTCATTCGGCGCGGGCGGCTCCAACGCGCATCTGGTAATTGAAGAATACCGCAAACAAGCGTCGCCAGCGCAAGCTACGCCAACGGAAACCGGTGCGGCTTATGCGGTCGTGCTGTCAGCCAAGACTCAAGCCCAGTTGGAGGCTTATGCCGCCAAACTGCTGGCTTTTTGTCAGCGCGGCCCTGACGGTTTGCATGCTTCGCTGCTGGATTTGTCTTACACGTTACAGATCGGGCGGCAGGCTATGGGCCAGCGCTTAGGCTTGCTGGTCAGTTCACGGCAGGAACTTGAAGAAAAATTAAGCCGTTTTTTGGCGGGCAGTCCGTCCCCTGATAGCAGCGGAAACGGGCTTTATTGTGGTCGGGCGCGCAGCGGCGAGGTTGGCTGGGCGGAACAGGCCACCGCTCAGGAAATCGACGATTGGATAGGCCAACGCGATTACGCCAAGCTCTTGGGGTACTGGGTGCAAGGCGGCGAAATTAACTGGCGCCAGTTGTATGAAACGCCGCAATCCTTGGCAATCAAGCCGTTACGCATCAGCTTGCCGACGTATCCCTTCGCCCAGGAGCGTTACTGGATAGACATGCCGCCGGCTGAGTTGTGCCCGGTAGGCCGTGAAGCCAGGGCTTTCCTGCATCCGTTGCTGCATGAAAACACGTCTGATCTCACCGAACAACGCTATAGCTCCACTTTTACCGGCCAGGAGTTTTTCTTGCGCGACCACAAGGTGCAGGGACAAGCGGTTTTACCCGCCGTCGTTTATCTTGAAATGGCGCTGGCGGCGGCCGCGCAAGCAACGGGATGTTTGAACGGCGGCGCGTCCGGCCGTCTTGCGATGAGCTTGACCAACATGTTGTGGCTGCGGCCGCTGGCGGTCAACAACGTGCCGAAAACAACCCATATCGCGCTTTTTGCCGAAACAGGTCAGGCCGGATTGCCGGAGATCCATTATGAAATCTACACGGAACCCGCATCTGTAGATGCTGCGCGCATCGTCCATAGCCAGGGTGTGGCATGGGTCAATCGGGCTTTACCGGATGGCAAACCAGATACCTTGGATATTGCTGCCTTGCAAGCGCAGTTGCAACCGTTGGATGTCGTGCAATGCTATCAGGCCCTGGCTGCGGCGGGCATAGCCTACGGCCCCGCGCATCAAGCGTTAGCCGGGCTGTACGCCGGAAACGGTCATCAGGCGGACGGTGCGGCTACCGCGCAGGTGCTGGCCAGACTGGCCTTGCCGTCTGCCGTTGCGGCAGAGTTTGCGGGCAAGTTTATGCTGCATCCCAGTCTTGCCGATGCCGCCTTGCAGGCGACAATAGGTTTCGCGCCAGGCGCGGGCACTACAGGGCAAAGCCTGGCATTGCCTTTTGCACTGGAAGCGTTGGACGTCATACGGTCTTGTCCGGCCAATATGTGGGCATGGCTGCGGTATTCGGCAGGCAGCGCCCCGGACGATAAACTACGGAAGCTGGATATAGACCTCTACGATGACGCAGGCGTGCTGTGTGTAAGGATGCGGGGCTATGCTGCGCGGTTATATGATAATCCGGGCAATAGCCCAGATCGTCATGAGCAAAAACCGGCGCTAGGCACGGTGATGTTGCAGCCGTGCTGGCAGCCCAAAGCGGTGGCGTTGGCCGAAAATCCCGCCGTATATGCCCAGCATATGGTGATGCTTTGTGAAATCGACGCGGATATTTCCATCAGCGGCGTCGCAAGCTTGCGTTTGCAATCCGACGCAGAGGACATAGGCCTACGCTACCAACACTACGCGCAACAGTTGTTTACAGAAATTCAGCGTTTGCTCAACACCAAGCCTACGGGTCAGGTGTTGCTCCAGCTGGTGGTTCCCGGGCAGGCGCATGGCGATGAACGTCAGCTGTTTAGCGGGCTTTCCGGGATGCTGAAAACCGCCCGTCTGGAAAATCCGGCCTTTATAGGTCAGGTGATAGCACTAGACCCTTCGGTTCCGGCACAGCGTCTCGTCGATATGCTGAACGAAAACAGCCGCTGCCCTGTAGACCCGCATATCTATTATCAACAAGGTCAGCGTTGGGTTGCCGCTTGGGAAACCATAGCGCCAGTCGCGGTAAAACCGATGATGCCGTGGAAAGAAGACGGCGTTTATCTCATCACCGGCGGTGCGGGCGGTCTGGGTTTGATTATGGCCGAGGATATTGCCGGGCATACCCGCAATGTCACGCTGATACTGACGGGCAGGTCTGCGTTGGCTACAGACGAGCAGCGGTTCAAAAAACTGGAAAACCTGGGCGCTACGGTCGTTTACCGTGCCGTGGATATGACGCAAAAACCGGCGATAGATCGCCTGGTTGCCGACATTATCGCCGATTATGCAGATAAGCCGGCCGGCCCGCTCAATGGCATTATCCATTGCGCCGGTATCACGCGCGATAGCCTGATACTGAAAAAATCGGCGGAAGATGTGCACGCAGTCCTCGCGCCCAAAGTTTCGGGGCTGGTGTATCTGGATCAGGCCACACGGGGTATCGCGTTAGACTTTTTTATGCTGTTTTCTTCGGTGGCGGGTGCGATGGGCAATCCAGGGCAAGCCGATTATGCGGCGGCCAATGCGTTTATGGATGCTTATGCGGGTTACCGTAACCGTCTGGCAACTCATGCGGGCAAGGGCGACAAGCCGCAAGGACTTACCCTGTCCATCAACTGGCCGCTATGGCAACAGGGCGGCATGGATGTTGCCGCGCCGATTAAGGAGATGATGTGGCGAAACAGCGGGTTGGTCCCGATGACGACGGCTGGCGGCATCCAGGCCTTGTATCAGGGGCTGGCTACCAAACATCAGCAGTTCATGGTGCTGGAAGGCGATGTGATGCGGCTGTCGGCGGCATTTTTGGAGCCTGGCGATCAAACCGCATCACTGCCACCCATCGGCAAGGCACAGAATACTGTCGCTGACGACGCAGTTCAGGAAAAATTAGTCAGCCATATTAAAAATGTCGTATCCGCCGTGCTTAAATTGCCTGCCCACCGCATAGCCGCCGATGCGCCGCTGGAAAGCTACGGCGTTGATTCCGTTGTCGCTATGGGCTTAACCGCCGAGCTGGAAAAAACTTTCGGCGTGTTGCCTAAGACGCTGTTTTTTGAATACCAGACGCTGCTGGCGCTCAGCCGCTATTTTTTGGCGTCTTACCCGCAGCAGTTGGCACAGATACTCGGTCTGGCCGATATCGAACCGGCAGCCCCGTTTATGCCTGAGGATGGCATGGCTGTTAACGCCGAGCGGCGCAAGCGCTTTGTTTTTCCGGTTGCAGAGGACGCCCCGGACAAACCGCCCCGACAAGCCGCTGCCGGCAGCGCGGATATTGCCGTCATCGGCGTTGCCGGACGCTATCCACAAGCGAACACACTGACGGAATTCTGGCATAACTTAAAAACCGGCCGGGATAGCGTTGTCGAAATCCCCGAAGCACGCTGGGATTGGCAGGCAGAGCAACAGTCCGCACAGCAAGACAAACAGGCAGGGAGTAAAGGCTATTGCCGCTGGGGCAGTTTTTTGGATGGCGTCGATCAGTTCGATCCGTTGTTTTTTAATATTTCGCCGCCCGAAGCCGAGGCGATGGATCCTATGGAACGGCTGTTTTTGGAAACCGTCTGGAATCTATTGGAAAGCACCGGCAATCTGGGCGAAACCTTACAGCAGAGCTACCAATCCCGCGTCGGCGTTTATGTCGGCGCGATGTACCAGCAATACCAGGCGGCGGAGGCCTTGTCGTCCTATAGCGCCATCGCTAACCGGGTGTCGTACTTTTTTAATTTTCAAGGCCCCAGTATCGCGATAGACACGATGTGTTCATCGTCTATCGTCGCGGTGCATACGGCCTGCGCGAGCTTGCTCAGCGGCGAATGCGGGCTGGCGATTGCCGGTGGTGTCAATCTGTCGATACATCCCAAAAAATATCGCGGCCTAAGCCTGGGGCAAATGCTGGGCAGCCATGTAAACAGCACCAGCTTCGGCGACGGCGATGGCTATATCCCGGCGGAAGCGGTGGGCGCGGTGTTATTGAAACCGTTGGCTAAGGCTATAGCGGACGGCGATACGGTATTGGCAGTGATTAAGGCGACGAGCACAAACCACGGCGGACAAGCCAACGGTTATGCCGTGCCTAACCCCCACGCCCAGGCGAGCGTGATAACGGACAGTTTCGCCAAGGCCAGCATAGACCCGCGCACGGTCAGTTATGTCGAATCGGCGGCCAACGGCTCACCATTGGGCGATGCGCTTGAACTTAGCGCCTTGAATAAAGCCTTTGGGCAGGCTGACGGCGACGGGCAGTATTGCGCGATAGGTTCAGTCAAATCCAATATCGGCCATGCCGAGGCCGCTTCCGGCATGTCGCAATTGACTAAGGTCATCCTGCAATTACAGCATCAACAACTTGCACCGTCGATCAAGGCCGAGCCGTTGAATCCGAATATTAATTTCGGGCAAGGTCCGTTTTATTTGCAGCGCGAGCTTCAGCCATGGCGGCGGCCTGTCGTTAAAAGCACCCGTGCCGATGGACTCGTGCAAGAACTTGAATACCCACGGCGCGCCCTGGTGAATTCGTTTGGCGCGGGCGGCTCGAACGCCACGTTGATCATTGAAGAATTTATCCCTGCCGATGCAGCAAGGCCCGATATGGCTACGGCTGGCGCGCCGCAACTGGTGCTTCTTTCAGCCAAAACCCCGGAGCGCCTACAGGCTGTCGTTAGGCAAATGCTGGCATTTATGGCGCAGCAAACCTTGCCGTTAGCCGATCTGGCTTATACCTTGCAAGTCGGTCGGGCGGCGATGCCGTGCCGAATGGCGCTAGTCGTGCATCAGCAACAGGAATTGATCGAAAAACTGCAACAGTATTTGCACGCAGCGGCAGATGACGGCGCAGATAAAGCCCTGCCGGATGGTTGTTTCACCGGTGATGCGGATGAGGATCACTCTGACATCAAGGCCTTGCTGTCAGGCAACGCCGGACAAACGATGTTGCAAACCCTGTTGGCAGAAAAGGAGCTTGCCAGGCTGGGCTTGTATTGGAGCAAAGGCGTCAGCATTCCTTGGCACAGCCTGCATGAAGGCGCGCCTGTGCGCCGGATCGCCTTGCCGACTTATCCGTTTGCCAAAAGCAGATACTGGCTGGCTACGCCGGGCGGTGCCGTCGAAACGCGGACAGCCAGTCCGGCAGCTAATCCAGCGTCCTGGCATAGCGATCCCGACCAGCCGATACGTATCACTATGCAGCAGTATCTGCTTACCGCTTTGGCGGAAACCTTAAGCCTGGAGGCCGGGGCGATAAAACCGCATAAAAACTTACAGGATTACGGCGTCAATTCCATCATCGCGCTGAGGATAATGCGCGGCTTTGAAGACGCATTCGGGTTGAAAATGTCCGGCAGGGATTTGCTGGCGTATCCAACGATAGCCGCTTTAGCGGGGCATTTTGCCGCCAAGTTCGAGCCTAAGCCGGACAGCAAGCGTCCGGTATTGCCCGTACAGCCCGCATCGTTGCAATCGCCCTTGTCGGAAGGCCAAAAAGGCTTGTGGTTATTGCAGAAATTATCGCCGGAAACTAGCGCCTATAACGTGCCCATTGCGTTTCGTGTTAAACGGCAACTTGATACCGCCGCGTTCAAGCAAGCCTGTGCATATCTGCTGCAACGTCACCCCTTGCTAAGGTCGCGGATACGGGAAGACCAGGGCGAACCTTATCAAATGATACCGTCCGACTATGCCTTGTCTTTTCAGGAGGAAGGCTGCGACGGCATGACGGAAGCGGCATTGCTGGCGCGCCTGAAAGAGCTTTGCAAGCTGCCGTTTGATCTCGAACAGGGACCGCTGATGCGCGTGCAGTTGTTTTCTTGCCACGGGCAACTGCCTGTGGTGTTGATAACCTTGCACCATATTATTGTCGATGGCAGGTCGGCGGTCCTGTTGATCCAGTCCCTGATGGCCGCTTACGATGATTATGCACAAGGCATAGAGCCCTCATCGCCACCAGCCGAAACCGGCTATTACGGCTTTGTCGCCTGGGAGCGGCAAATGCTGGCTAGCGCCGCAGGCCAGGAGCATCTTCGCTATTGGCAACAGCAACTGGCGGGGGAGATCCCGCCGCTGGCCCTGCCTACGGATTATCCGCGTCCCGCCGTGCAGCGGTTTAACGGGAAGACTTATGAAGTGCCGCTTAGCCCGGTATTGGCACAACAACTGAAGGCGCTGGCAGCCGCGCAGGGCATGACCTTATCGGTCGTGTTCCTGGCCGCCTTCAAAGTGCTGTTATACCGGTATAGCGGACAGGTCGATATTGCCGTCGGCATGCCCACGCTGGGACGGCCGCAACGCCGCTACGAAGACATCATCGGCTATTTTATCAATATGATAGTGATACGTAGCCGGTTCTCGGCAGAGCAGACTTTCACCGATGTGCTAAACAAGCTGCGTTTAACGGTGGTCGATGGCCTGGATCATGCCGAATATCCTTTCCCTGGCTTGGTGCGGGAGTTGAAAATCAACCGCGATCCGGCGGTCGCGCCGTTGTTCCAGGTGTCATACGCCTACCAAAACTTTGTCTCGGCAAATGATGCGTCGGCGTTTGCCGGACTGGAGATGTTAAGCGGCATACATCAGGAAGGCGCTGATGATATAGGCCTGGAAATCCATGAAGCAGCGGATGGCTATGTCGTCAAAATAGATTACAACTGCGATTTGTTCGCCGATTCGACGATACAACGCATGATGCAGCATTATCTGGGCTTGCTGGACGCCGTAAGCACGGCGCCTGACGGATGGATAACGCGCTATGATTTTTTGTCGGCAACCGAAACCTATCAGTTATCCAGGCAATGGAACAAAAGCCCGTATCCGGTTCAAATGTCTGAAAAACAGTCTTGCATACCTGAGTTATTTGACCAACAGGCCAAAAAATCGCCGGGCCACACGGCTATTCAGTTTGGAAACCAGACGCTCAGCTATAAGGAACTCAATAAACGCAGCACGCAGCTGGCTAGATATTTGCAGAAACAAGGCGTTCAGCCCAATCATTTTGTTGGCATCTGCCTTAAACGGTCGCCGGAAATGATTATCGGCATGCTGGCGATCATGAAAGCGGGCGCTGTTTATGTGCCGATAGACCCCGAACTGCCCGAAGCCAGGATTCAATATTTGTTGCAGGACAGCCAGGTGCAACTGCTGATAACGCAGCAGGCGTTGATGCAGGAACTTGCTCCCGCGCTACAGGGCGTAGCGGCTAAGGTGTTGCTGCTGGATAAGCAACGGCATGACATCGCCAAGATAAAAAACCCGTTCAGCCGCTTAAAAAACAAGGTGCAAGCAGGGCAGGCGGCTTATGTCATTTATACTTCGGGTTCCACAGGCAAACCCAAAGGTGTGGTGGTTTCCCATGCGGCCATAGCCCGCCATTGCCTGAGCGTCAAACAGTATTATCAGCTCAGCGCGGATGACCGTATTCTCCAGTTTGCCCCATTCAGCGTCGATGCCTCGTTGGAGCAGCTATTGCCGGGCTTGGTCAGCGGCGCAACCATTATCTTGCGGGATGAAGAGCTTTGGACGGTGCAAGCTTTCAAAGCCAAAATCCTGGAATATAACATCAGCGTGCTGGATCTGCCGCCCGGTTATTTGCATGAACTGTTACTGGCAGGCGAGCAGCCACTGGACGGCACTACGCTAAGGCTGGTCATTACCGGCGGCGAAGCGATTATGCCGCAGACCGTTGAACTTTGGCGTCACAGCGCTATGCGGGCGGTGCGCCTCATCAATGCTTACGGACCGACGGAAACGACGGTCACGAGCACGGTATTCGACATAACGGCCGCCATCCAGTCCCAGCGAGCCATGACCAGCATCCCGATAGGCAGGCCCTTGCCCGGCGAAACGGTTTATATTCTGGATGGCTGGGGCAATCCGGTGCCTGTGGGGGTGTCCGGCGAACTCCATATTGGCGGGGCGGGTTTGGCGCTGGGCTATTTAAACCAGCCTGCGCTGACTCGCGAGAAATTCATCGACCATCCTGGTCTGCCGGGAACTCTGTTGTACAAGACCGGCGATCTGGCGCGCTGGTCTGAGGATGGCATCATTGAGTACCTGGGCCGTATGGACGATCAGGTCAAGATCAGGGGCTTTCGCGTCGAGTGCGGGGAAATTGAAGCGGCGCTGAAGGCCTGCCCAGGCGTCCAAAATGCCGTGGTGCTTAGCCATACCGCAACCGGCTCCGCCCAGCTGGTCGCCTATATCGTGCCTGTTGCTAACGGTCAGGTCGTCGATGCCGCGACATTGAGCGCCGCGCTGCAAACCCGGTTGCCGGGCTATATGGTTCCGTCTTCCTGGGTGTTGCTGGATCAACTGCCGTTGACGGTTAATGGCAAAGTGGACCGCAATGCGTTAAGGCAGCTGGTTGTCGGACAGCAAAGCAGGCAAGCCTATATCGCGCCAGTCACCGAGACGGAACAGCGCTTGGTCGGGATCTGGCAAGAACTGTTGGGCTTAGAGCGTGTGGGCGTCCATGATAATTTCTTTGATATGGGCGGGCACTCGCTATTGTCGGTACGGCTGATGGCCGCGATACAGCAGACGTTTGACTGCGATTTGCCGTTATCGGCATTGGTCCAAAACCCCACGATTGCCGGGCAGGCCCGCCGGTTGCACAATCAGGGCGGCAAACCCTGGACGCCATTGGTAAGCCTGCAGGCTAACGGCGACCAGCCGCCTTTTTTCTGTGTCCATGCGGCAGGCGGCAGCGTGTTGCCTTATCGGGAGTTGGCCCTGCAACTCGGCGGGCAACGGCCTTTTTACGGCGTGGAATCTCCAGGACTTAATGGCGAGGACGTTACCGGCAGCATTGAAGAGCTGGCGGCTAGATATATCGCGGCGATACGGGTGATCCAGCCGCAGGGCCCATATTATCTGGGCGGCGGGTCATTAGGCGGCGTCATCGCCTTTGAAATGGCCCGGCAATTGGTGCAAATCGGTGAGGTCGTTGCGCTACTGGCCTTATTCGACAGCTATACCCCTGCGGTTGTGCTGGCTTACGAGCAGGCTCATCAGCTTCAGCATGATGACCGGGAGATTTTGCTGCTGGGAGAATTTGCCAGGAATTTGGGGCTTTATGATGGCAACGGGGCGCAAGCCCCTACGGCATCGGGCCAGCATGCAAGCGAGATGATGGCGCAGATTCTGGAGCAAGCCCAACGGTTGGAGCTGTTGTCTACAGACCTGCCTGCGGGGCGGATCGGCCAACTCTTTAACGTATTTAAAACACATACGCTGGCTATGAATGCGTATAAGCCTCAGGCCTATCCAGGGCGTATCACACTGTTTTGCACGGCTAAGCAGGCAGATGCCGGAGGCTGGCTGGCATGGGCCGAGGGCGTGGACATGATTAGCGTGCCCGGCGACCATTATTCGCTGCTGCAAGGCGAAAATGCCGTGTTTTTGGCGAACGAACTCAGGAAGTGTTTTGCAGAAAACTGACCTGGATTTTCCAGGCCGGGACGAGGTTGGTCAATGAAGGGTAGGGCGTGCCGTGCGCGCCTATACCACTAAAAGGCTTATGGGCAATATCTATAGTTGAAACACGAGGAGATCACTATGAAAATTTTGGCCAATATACTGTTCACTTTCGGCATCAGCATAGCGCTTGGCGCCATCACGAGCCTGATTCCCAACCCCGTGTTTTCAGCGCATGCGGATATTGCGAAACCGGCTTGTACGACGGCGATCATTGCCAGCAGCGCCGGGCCTATTTGCGGGACATCGCTGGCATTTCAGTCAGGAAAACAGGTGCAGGCCTTTATGGGCATCCCGTTCGCCGAATCCACCGCTCATGCTAACCGATGGCAAGCGCCTGTGCCTAAAGCGCCGTGGGCCACGCCATTCATAGCGACGCAATTCGGGCCGATTTGCCCGCAAAGCGGCGCCGCTTCGACATTGGCCCAAAGCGAGGATTGCTTGTCGTTGAATATTTGGGTGCCTGCCGGGGCTAGTGCCGATGCCAAGTTACCGGTCATGGTGTTTATTTATGGCGGTGGTTTTAGTTCAGGCTACAGTGCCAGCGCCCTATACGATGGTTCTTATATCGCCGCAAACAAACCGGTTATTGTGGTCAGCCTGAATTACCGCGTGGGTGTGTTAGGCTTTTTGGCGGCGGACGGGCTGACCGGTAACTACGGCTTTATGGATCAGCAACTCGCCCTCACTTGGGTGCAACAAAACATCCAAAGCTTTGGCGGCAACCCCGCGCAAGTGACGCTATTCGGGGAAAGCGCAGGCGCCATGTCGGTGGGCTTGCATCTGTTTTCCGCACCGGGCAGCGCGGCATTATTCCGGGCCGGCATCATGGAAAGCAATTTTTTTGCGCTGCCTTACAAAAGCCTGGCCGACCAGATCAATGTCGGCAATATTTTTAAACAAGGCTTGAATTGCCGGGATTTGGAGTGTTTACGCAACGCCGATGTCAACGCCTTATTGGTCGCAGAATCGGCATTTACGCCGCAAATGAGCACGGTGTTTTCAGGGGCAAAATATTATATCCCGTTCACGCCCGTGATAGATGGCCGCTTGCTTACCCGGCAACCGGTCTCGGCAGCTGCCGGCGCCAAACTGAACAAGCCGATACTGATGGGCACCAATAAAAACGAAGCGGTGGTGTTTGTCCACGGCCAACCGATTTCCACTAGCGCTTACTCTGCTTGGGCGGCTTCGCTGTTCGGGCAGTCCTTCCAGAAAGTGATAGCAAAATATCCGGCCCAGGAGGACCGTCCGAACAGCGCCTTATGGGCTAGTGTGCAGACCGATAATTTCCTGACGTGCAGCACGCGTTATGTCGCGGCCCATGCGGCAGCCCCCGTTTATGCCTATGTGTTTAACCACCAGCCTTCTTTTAACCTGACCGGGGTTAAATCCTGCAATGTCGATGACAATGTTTGCCATACGGTAGAACTGCCTTTTGTATTCCATACCGCAAGTGCGATGGGCGTTAGCTTTACCGACGAAGAGCGGCAGCTTTCCACAGCCATCATAGATTATTGGACGAACTTCGCCATCCACCTCAATCCTAACGGCAATACCCCAAGGCCCCCAGGCTTGACGCACTGGCCGAAATTCACCGCGCAGCAGAAAAATTATATGCTTTTGGATACCAAGGCGCTCAGTGTGGCAGTAGACCCGTACCAGGGGGTCTGCGATTTTTGGGACACGATAGGGTATGATCTTATTTATCCTTGGAAGTAAGGTTTGCCATGCGCGCCCTTATGCTGTTTCAAACTATTCAACGGCAAAGAGTAAGCGATGTTACAAGTTTAAAGCGATTCAAGAAATTTGAGCAGTTGGCTTTTTTCCATAGCGCTTAGTGCCTTAAATTGCTTGGTAACTGTCGCAGATTCGCCTTGATGACGGTTGATGGCTTGCAGGGGCGTGAGCGCACTGCCGTCATGAAGTAAGCGGCTACGGGTACGCAGACCCCATAATGGCGCAGTACGCAGTTTATTACGAGTGGACTGCCCGCCGTTTTGCACAATACCGTCACCTGTACCGATATCGTGCAGTAGAAAATCGCTAAAGGGATGGATGGTCTTGTCGCCCAAGGCAGATGGAACTTTGAATGTACCCGCGTTAATGACGGTATCTATCGGCGCCGTGGTGATTGTTGCGGTATGGCAAAGTCCGCAGCCGATGTCTTCAAAAAGGTGCTCGCCGGACAGGGCTTCTTCGGTAACGGCTAAATCTGAGTCACGGGGGGGAGCTTTGGTCGCCCGAACAAATTCAGTCAGTAGCGCAACGCCCCAACCGTTGTTTTCAGGATCCGCCATTGTGTCGAATTCGGCTACGGAACGGCCGTTTGCCGTGTTTTCGGTAGGGAAAAGCGCATTAGTTATGCCCATTTCGCTGCGAAAAGCCTCGGCGTTAAATGACAGCAGGCTGGCATGTTGGCTTTTCCAGCCGAATCTGCCGACACGCTTGGCGCCAGGCACTTCAACCACGTCAACCATAACAACCTGACCGTGAATTTCGCCATTGCTCTGTTCATTTTGGTGTTTGGCGATTTCCCTGAGCGTCTCATCGGCAATGGCTTCAACAAAACCGCCACCTAAGGTGTTCGAGGACAATCTGACTGCCCTCACATTCCATTCATCGGACACTGTGGATTGCAAGGACGCATCGGTTGCCCGGTCATGAATCACCGAACCGCCGGGCGGTTCAATAAATTTTTTGCCGTTGAAAATCCCTGCACGTAATGCGGAAACTTGGCTGCTGCCGCCAGTGGTGGGATTAGCATGACATTCCGCACAGGACTCAGCATTAAACACCGGGCCTAGCCCATTGGCGATGGTACGTCTCTCTTTAAACAGTTCTTTGTCGTTATCGTAATCACCTTGGAGTATGAAGCCATTGGTCAAGCCGTCAAACCCCGCTGGCGCTTCGGTCGCTTGACTAACGCTTGCCTGCATGCTGGCTAAAAAAATCAATAATGTTGTGCCCTTCAAATTTGGATTATTTTTTTTCATAATCTTATTGTTATTTGTTTGTGTGGATGAGTTTTAAGAAACAAACTTTCTTGGATCAGTAGGTTGTGATGGGGATGGGTAAGGCTAGCCCATCCCACATAGGCAGAAACAATCCGATGGTTTATAGATTATTTGGCCATAGGCATGATTACATGCACATATCAGGCATATCTTCCATAGGCGTGCAAACCGCTTTGCCATGGGCATCTAAAATGGTTAACCAGCCATCTCCTAAACTAACCACATAAAGCTTGCCTGTATTGGGATTGTAATGAATGTCATGGGGTGCTGAGCCCCTGGTGCACGCACCAAAGTTTTCACAGCCGCCCGGTATCAGTTCCCCAGAAGTTACCGCTACAGGCTTGCCGATTTCTTTATTGGTCTTGCCATTAATGACGGATACCGTGCCGTCATTCGAATTGCTGACATAGATTAAATTCTCCTTTTCATTAACAGTGATCCCAATCGGCATAGATCCCCATGACTCGCAAGCATCGAGTTTACCGGCTTCATAACAGCCTTCCGGTGTTTGCAGTCCTGAGCCGACCAGCACTTTAGTTATAACCGCCCTGGTTTTGCCATCAATAACTGACACCGTGCCTTCTTGCCAATTATCCACATAAATCCGGTTAGTTTTTTCATTAACCGCTATGGCATTGGGCACATGACCGGTAGGAATACGCGAACCTTCAATTTTATTGGTCAACGTGTTAATGACAGTCACCGATTTTTCCGTATAGCTGATGACATAAAGTTTATGGGTCTTTTGGTTAATCACCGAATCTCCAGGGCTGGAGCCTAAAGTCGTGCAGGGATTGTTGCTGTCCCAGGGGTTACAACCGGCTGGCGTGGGGCCACCTGTGCCAATGACAATATTGTCTATGACCTTATTATTAGTTATATCGAAAACAGAGACTGTGCCGCTGTGCATATTGCTGATATAGGCGGTATTAGTGGACTCATCAACCGACAACGCGGCAGGATGATAACCAATGGCTACGGGAGCGCCCACAAAGGCTTTCGTTTTGCGGTCAATAACGGCCACCGTGCCGTTGACGATGTAACTGACAATGAGTTGGTCGGTTTTTTTATTGTAAGCCACGCCGTTAACAGCGCCACCGAGATCGATGGTTTCCTTCACTTTTTTTGTTGCGCCATCAATGATGTAAAGCTGTGCTGTCGATGAGTTTGCGTGAGGGGCATAGATTTCATCGGCAACATCGTTTATGGCGGTTACAAAAACACCACTTCCGATTTGAACAAGCCCAGAAACTTGGGGCAAGGTGGGGGCCGCGATTGAGCTGTTTGTTATAGTCAACATAGAAACAAATGCTGCGGTAACGGTAAGCTTAATGATTGGTTTAGTCATTGTTGATTCCCTGGTTAAATGATTTAAGTGTGGTACTTGTAACACTATTCAAAACTAAGTGCCCATGATGCCAATTCCTTAAAAAGCAATATTCACGCCGTTTATGAAATTAATTTTTTCATAACTTATTAACGGGTATATTTAAATATAACAATTTGTTTTTAAATGACTTAATGGCCTGGCGCCGCCTGATGGCAGAAATATTGTTCAGCTAAACTATCTTTAATTAGCGATAATCGGGTAAAGGCGCGGGTAATTTTTAGATTGAGTTTTTCTAGTTGAGTGATTTGATATTTTATTAATGAATTCATGTTGCTGTTTTTATAAGGCTTTTGTTAGTCATGTGTCATATCACACAGGCTGATGCGTGATATGGCTCATGTAGGTATTGGCGAGCTTTTTTGTATTGGGGTGGCATGACCAAAAAAAGCGATCTGATCGAGCGGCTTTTAGGCTTTTCTTTTAATTTTCAGGAAAGACAAAAAGCCGCGCAGTTTATAGAATACGCCATAATCAGGGCGTTAACTGATGAGGTTGTTTAGTTAATTCTAAGCTGAACAAAGGGCATGGTGCGCCCGAAGGTGGCGATACCGAAGTCCGCACAGTTATTATTCAAGTTCAGGAGTTTTTAAGCATGCAATCAGACGCGTTTTTGATGTCCGCAGCGGCTAAGGGTTTATTTCCCTATCCGCATGCGTTGGGCAAGAATACCCCTATCGAGTTGCTGATGCCGGATCATTTTGAGCGTAGGGCCTATCAAATACGACCTGCCGAGCTCAAAGATTTAACTGCGTTACAGCATCTGGAAGAGCTGTGTTGGGCAGAGCCATTACGCACGCCGGTTGCTGTTTTGCAGGACAGGGTGGTCAGCTATCCTGCGGGGCAATGGGTGCTGGTCGTGCAAGACACGATAGCCGGTGTCATTTATTCCCAGCGTATCGCCGATGCCGATGCGTTACAGCACACATCAATGGCACGGGTGGCGGACTTGCATCGCGATGACGGCAGGATAGTGCAGTTGCTGGCGGTCAACATACTGCCGACCATGCAAGGGCAAAATCTGGGCGACCAACTGCTGGAGTTCATGCTGCTTTATTGCAGTTTGCAAACCAACGTGGACGCCGTGCTGGCGATTTCGTTATGCAAAAACTACGATCAGCATACGGGGCTATCGCTGGCGGCCTATATACACGCACGTAACGGCCAGGGTGTGTTATTGGATCCCATTTTGCGTTTTCATGAATTGCACGGCGCAAAAATTGAAGGCCTGATCCACGATTACCGCCCTCAGGATAGTAAAAATGAAGGCTGCGGCGTGTTGGTCAGCTATGATTTATCGAACCGTAGCCGTAATGAGCTGGCGATAAAAAACCACGACGCGCAACCTGTGAATTTAAGCCGGTCTTCAGTGCTGGCTTACTTGCAAAATACCGTGCTGGAATGTCTGGGCGAACAGCGGAAATCGGCGTTTGCGCCAGACAGGCCGCTGATGGAAATGGGACTGGATTCTACCGATTTATTGCAAATGGGCGAAAAAATCGCCGATCATTATCAACACCCGCTGAAACCGGCATTTTTCTTTCAATACAACACGACTGAAAAAGTCCTGGCTTATTTGCTGGCAGCGCTGGGCAAGCACAGTGATGTTCCGTCTGAACATGAGCAGCAAGCCGATGACTTAGCGGTGATACCCACAGAAAACCTGGCCGATTATTCAGCCCGGGATATCGCCATCATCGGCATGGCTTGCCGTTTACCGGGAAATATTAATACGCCGGACGAACTCTGGGAGCTCCTGAAAAATGGCTGCGCCGTGATCGGTGACTTACCGGCAGGACGTTGGCAATGGCCTGCCGATATAGAACCCGGTCATCCCTATCAGGGCATAGGCCGTGGCGGTTTTTTAGCGGACATCGCGTGTTTTGATGCGCCGTTTTTCCGAATCTCCGCGAAAGAAGCCGAATATATGGATCCCCAGCAACGCATCTTGCTGGAACTGGCTTGGCAAACGCTGGAACACGCAGGCTATGCGGCGGGGAATCTGGCGGATACCGATACCGGGGTGTTTATCGGCGCCAGCGGCTCGGATTATAGCCGTCTGCTGGAATCGGCGGCTTGGCCTGTTGACGCCCATTTTAGCACCGGCGGTTCCATGGCGGTGCTGGCTAACCGTATTTCCTATTTTTTCGATTTTCACGGGCCTAGTTTGCTGGTCGATACGGCTTGTTCCAGTTCACTGGTGGCGGTGCATAAAGCCGTGCAATCCCTGCAATCCGGAGAATGTCCGCAAGCCTTGGTAGGCGGCATCAACTTGATTTGCCATCCGGCTAATAGTCTGGCGTATTACAAGGCGGGCATGCTGGCGCCCGACGGCGCGTGCAAGACCTTTGACCAGCAGGCCAATGGCTATGTTCGCAGCGAAGGCGCGGTGATGTTGTTATTGAAACCCATGACAGCGGCATTGCTGGATAATGACCAAATTTTTGCGGTCATCAAAGGCTCGGCCTGTAACCACGGCGGCTTGGCGGGAGGATTGACCGTCCCGAACCCGGTGCAGCAATCAAGATTGCTGCAAAGCGCCTGGCAGGCGGCGGCTATCGCGCCGCAATCCGTCAGTTATATTGAAACTCACGGCACCGGTACGGCGTTGGGCGACCCTATTGAAATCCAGGGCCTGCAAGAGGCATTCTTGCAGGCTATGCCGGACGGGCATAGCCATCGTTGCGGTTTAGGCGCGGGCAAAACCAATCTGGGGCATCTGGAAGCGGCGGCCGGTATTGCCGGTTTATTGAAAACCGTGCTGAGCTTGCAGCATCGGGAACTGCCTGCGGTACTGCATTTTACGCAGCTTAATGGACACATCCAGCTGTCCGGCTCCGGGTTTTATGTCGTAGCCCGGCATACCCCGTGGGCGCAGGGTGCAGGGCCTAGACGGGCGGGCGTTAGCAGCTTCGGTTCCGGCGGCGCCAATGCTCATGTGGTCGTCGAAGAATTTAGGAGCGCGCCTGCGATAGCGCTTAAAGACATCGACGACCCGATTGTGTTTGTGCTGTCGGCTAAGAATAAGCAACAGTTACTGGCTTATGCACAGAGCCATTTGGACGGGTTAAGGGCTGGGCAGAACCCGCCTGTCGTGTTGCGGGATTTGGCCTATACCTTGCAAATCGGGCGTCAGGCTATGGATGAGCGCTTGGCGTTTTTAGCCACTGACCGGCAAGACGTGATCGACAAATTAAGCGATTTTTGCTCGCGGCAAGGCGGCACCGGATGCATCCATCAATTTAATATCAAAACGGTTCCTGCCGAATTAAAAGCCGACGCCGACGCACCGTTTATGCCTGCCGATTTGACGCAACAGGGTTTGGATAAAATCGCCTTGCTTTGGGCTTGCGGAGCCGTGATCGACTGGCCTGCCTTTTACTGTGGTGATACTCCAAGGCGTATCAGTTTGCCGACCTATCCTTTCGCCAAACATCATTACTGGTTGCCGGAAACGGATGCGCCTACATTCGGATCAGAAGATGCTGCTGCCTTAACAGTACAGCCTGCGATACTGGCCCCGGTGTGGCGGCAAGTTGGCCCGGTAGCCGATACGGCGTTGTTCCCCAAGCCGGATGCCCACGTATTGATTGTCGGCGGCATGCCTGCACAACAGGAGGCGCTATGCGCTATTTATCCCGGCGCACAGCTGATGGCGATAAACCCGCTGGCGACAGCCGACGAATTGGCGCTATACATCGCGGCGTTGGGCGCGCTGGAACATATCGTCTGGATAGCGCCTGACGATGCAGATAGTTTTTCGCAAGCATCGGTCATCGACGCGCAACAGCACGGATTGCTGCATATCTTCAGGTTGCTGAAAGCGCTGTTGGCGCTGGCTTACGACGCCCGGCAACTGGGCTGGACGTTCATCACGACGCAAACCCAAGCGGTGTTTGGGCAGAATAGGCCCAACGCGGCGCATGCCGGTGTCCACGGACTGGTTGGCGCGATGGCTAAGGAGTGCCCGCAATGGCGTGTACGTTTGCTGGATATGGACGCGCATCAGGACTGGCCGCTTAGGCAGATGTTTGGACTGCCGGTGGACGGACAAGGCGAGGGCTGGGCTTATCGCAGCAAACAATGGTTCCGGCAAGCCCTGATACCGGTGCGGCAGTACCCGTCCGCCCAGCCTGCTTATCGGCAGAACGGCGTTTATATTGTCATCGGCGGCGCCGGCGGGTTGGGCGAAGCCTGGAGCCGCTATATGGTTGACAGTTACCAGGCGCAGATCATCTGGATAGGCCGACGCCGGCATGATGCCGGGTTGCAGGAAAAACTCGCCACCTTTGACCCTGAGCCGCTGTATATCAGTGCGGATGCGGCTGATCCCGACGCCTTGCAACAGGCTTATGTGACGATAAAACAACGTTATCCGGCCATCCACGGCGTGATCCATTCGGCAGTGGGGCTGTTTGACGACAGTCTGGCGACGATGCCGGAGCCGCAGTTCCGCGCCGTACTCGCGGCTAAAATTGATATTAGCGTCAATATGGTTCAGGTGTTCCAACATGAGCCCCTAGATTTCATGCTGTTCTTTTCATCTATCGTCGCCTTCGAAAAAAACGGCGGCTTAAGCGGATATGCCGCCGGATGCGCGTTTGCCGATGCGTTCGCCTTGCAGATGGCAACGCAACTGCCTTTTGCCGTGAAAGTCATCAATTGGGGGCATTGGCGTATCGGTACCGGAGATGCGATTTCCGATGCGGCGAAAAAACGTTTGCAACACAGCGGCATCGTCGCGATTGAGCCGGAAGAAGCCATGGCGGCGTTGCAATTATTATTGACGGTTCCGTTAGCTCAGTTAGTCTTGGTCAAGATGAAGGATCTGGGCGCTTTCCCGGTAATCGAGGCCGATGAATATCTGGATCTTTATGCGGTTACGATACCGGCGGGCATCACGGCTATCCATGCTGCCGCTGATGGGTGCAGCAACGGCCTGGACGCGCTGAAACCCGCCAGTATTTTCCAGAATGCGGCTATGGAAGCGCAGTTGTGGCCTTTGTTTGCTGGCGTTATACAAGCTTATGAGGCGCGCATGGCGGGCCCTACTTCAGACGTAGGACCCGCCATGCGCGCCTTCGCTGAACCTAAAGCGTATCTGGCCAGTTGGCTGGCGGAAAGCCGGAGTCTGTTAAAACAAAAAGCTTACCCGCAAACCTCAGCTACCGATCTGGACGGCTTATGGCGGGCCTGGCATCAGGGAAAACCCGGCTGGTGCCGGGATGCCAGCCTGCAAGCCGCCGTCACTCTGGTGGAGACCTGCTTGCAGGCGTTGCCGGATATACTGTCCGGTCGGCAACAAGCCACGGAAATTATTTTTCCCGACGCCTCTATGCGCTTGCTGGAAGGAATTTACCAGGGCAACAGCGTCTCCGATTATTTTAATGCGGCATTAGGCGATGCCTTGGTCGCGCTTATCCAGCAGCGTTTGCAGCAAGATCCCGACGCGCAACTGCGACTATTGGAAATCGGCGCCGGCACCGGCGGCACGACGGCGATGCTGCTGCCGAAATTACGCCGGTACAGCCGGAACATTGCCGAATACAGCTATACCGATATTTCCAAGGCTTTTTTATTCCACGCCGAAGAGCGTTACGTTCCAGACTACCCGTTTGTGCACACGCAATTGTTCGATGTTGGAAAGCCACCGGCGGGGCAGGGCATAGCGCCAGGCCAATATGATGCCGTGATCGCGACCAATGTCCTGCATGCAACCGGTAATATCCGGCGAACCCTGGCTAATGCGAAAGCGCTGTTACATAAGCAGGGCGCGCTGTTATTGAATGAAATCTGCGATAAATCGCTGTTCGCGCACCTGACATTCGGCTTATTGGAAGGCTGGTGGCTTTCCGAAGATCCGGTTTTGCGGATCCCCGGTTCCCCCGCATTATATCCGGCGGCATGGCAGTCGGTGTTGCAGGAACAGGGTTTTTATGCGGTCCGGTTTCCTGAAGCCAGGGCGCGGATGCTGGGCCAGCAAATCATTGCCGCCGCCAGTGACGGCGTGGTTAGGCAGTATCAGCGGGCGCAAACGCGGCCTGAACAAAAGCAATCTGATGAGGTGTTGAACATGTTAGTGCCCGATGAACTACCCGTCGAGTTGTTGATGGACAAAAGCCGCACGTACCTGAAGAAGCTGGTGGCAGGCGTGCTGAGGATGAAGGCAGACGATATTGACGTCGCCGAGCCGTTGGAGACTTACGGCCTAGATTCGATACTCATCGTGCAGATCACCAATAAATTGCGCGAAGTCTTTGGCGATGTCAGCCGTACCTTGTTGTTTGAATGCCAAACCCTGGCGGCGCTGGTTGATTATTTCATCAGCCATGAACGGGTATTGTTAACGCAACTTACCGGTTTGGCGGAACACGGGCGTGAACCGATCAGCACGCAGGGGCGTGGCGCTTTTGCCGCTGATAAGCCGGGTAATGATGACGGCAAGCCGCAGCCGGCTAAACCTCTGCCCCGGACAAAAGCCCAGGCATCGACAGAACCCATAGCCGTCATTGGCATGAGTTGTCGTTTTCCCAAAGCGGATACCTTGGATGAATATTGGGACATACTCAAATCAGGCCAGGATTGCATCGTTGATATTCCGCAAGATCGCTGGCCTGTGGACGGGTTCTACCATGAAGATCCCGATACGGCGGTGCTACAGGGCAAGAGCTATTGCAAATGGGGCGGTTTTTTAGAACATGTCACCGACTTTGATCCGATGTTCTTTAATATTTCGCCTAAGGAAGCGGTCACGATAGACCCTCAAGAGCGTTTGTTTCTGCAAGCAGCCTGGGCAGCATTGGAGGATGCGGGCTATACCAGGGAAGATCTGCGTAAACAATTCCGGCAAAAAGTCGGCGTGTTTGCCGGCATTACCCGCACCGGTTTCGATTTGTTCGGTCCTGAGTTGTGGCGTAGCGGCGAGACTATCCATCCGCACACCTCGTTCAGTTCGGTAGCTAACAGGCTGTCCTATTTCCTTAATTTACGCGGCCCCAGCATGCCCGTCGATACCATGTGTTCGTCGTCGTTAACGGCGATACACCAGGCCTGCCAACATTTGCGCCACGAAGAATGCGAGATGGCTTTTGCCGGCGGCGTGAACCTGTATTTGCATCCATCCGGTTATGTGGGCCTTAGCGCCGCCAGGATGTTGTCCAAGGACGGTCGCTGCAAAAGCTTCGGTAAAGACAGCAACGGCTTTGTGCCCGGCGAAGGGGTGGGGGTCGTTTTATTGAAGCCGTTATCGAGAGCCATTGCCGACGGCGATCATATCTATGCCAGCATACGCTCCAGCCATATCAACCACGGCGGTAAAACCAACGGCTATACGGTTCCCAATCCGCAGGCACAAGCGGAACTGGTGCGTGAGTCCTTACAAAAAGCCGGTGTCAATGCCCGAGCGATGAGTTATGTCGAAGCACACGGCACCGGTACGGAGCTGGGCGATCCGATAGAAATAACGGCGCTGACCCAGGCTTATCAAAACGATACGGCGGACACCGGTTTCTGCGCGCTGGGTTCGGTGAAAGCCAATATCGGGCATTTGGAAGCCGCCGCCGGCATAGCCGGATTTATCAAAGTGGTGTTGCAGATGCGTCATGAGCAACTGGCGCCCAGCCTGCATGCCGCCGAAACCAATCCCAATATTGATTTCGGCAAAACGCCGTTTGTGGTCCAGCAAACTTTGGCGCAGTGGCAACGGCCTGTCGTCGATGGTAAGGAGTATCCGAGATTGGCCGGGGTGTCGTCGTTCGGCGCGGGCGGCGCGAATGCCCATATCATCCTCGAAGAATATTCGGAGCACGAACGTGTGCAACCCAGCCTGTCTGACGACTGCCTTATCATGCTCTCAGCGAAAAACGAAGGCTGTCTACGCGCTTATGCCCGAAAATTACATGATTTTATTGCAAAAAACCCGGAGCTGAAGCTGTCGGATGTGGCCTACACTTTGCAAGTCGGGCGCGAAGCCATGGATGAGCGTCTGGCAATCAGCGCCCGCTCTATAGCCGAGTTACAGCAAAAACTGCATGCTTTCATCGCAGGCCAGGACGATATTGCCGATCTTTATCGCGGACAGGCGCATCGCCACAAGGACATACTTGCGGTCTTTGCCGACGACGCGGCTATGGGCCAGACCATCGCCGCGTGGATGCAGCAACGTAGCCATGCCAAGCTGTTAACGCTGTGGACTCAAGGACTGGCAATAGATTGGACTCAGTTGCATCAGGCGTCGCCGGGCAACATGCCTAGACGCATCAGCTTGCCGACTTATGCTTTTGCCGGTAAACCTTATTGGTTGCCGCTTGACCGGGGCGTCGCAAAAACAGCGCCTGCAAGCGGCACCGTATCGGACCATCAGGCGGTAATGCCGACCACAAACGGCCAAGCCGGTACTAGCCAGGTCGTAGCCGCCATCAGCAAGCCGCTGGCGCAAGATAAACCGGCCTGTGCCAGGCAGGTGCCCGCCAAGCCTAGCGGTACACGATTGGCGGATTTAGCAGGCTATACCGGTGTTTTTCAGCAGCAAGCCAAGAGCGGGCCGCGTAGCTTGCCAGCTTTGCACAGTTTCGGCTTTAACGGCGAAACCAAACCGGCAGCACAGATGCCGACCGGGCAATCGGGCATGGATTTACGCGACTTTGGACAGGGTGTGTTCGCCCTGCATGTGCATCATGACGGCAAGCACGCGTTGGATGTTGACAGCATTTGTACGGTATTGATCCAAGGTTTTGCTGAACTCAGGGCGTTGGCGGACGCGTCGTCAGAACTGGATACGGCACCGAAGGTACTGTTATTAACAGGTTTGGAACAGCTTTCCGGCAAAGGCGTAAACGTTCTTATAGCTAAGCAGGTTCCCCAGTCAATCGTCGGCTGCGATATTCCGGTGATCGCGGTATTGAAAGCATCGGTTTCGGGCATCGGCTGGTTTATCGCGTCCTTATGCGAGCTGCTGTTATGCAGCGCAGAAGGGCGCTACCACTATGACCATGCGTTGGTCACGGATGAAGAATATCAGTTGTTCGTCCAGCGCTTCGGTGAAGAAAACGGCCTGATGCTGCTGTCTGCAAACCAGGCTT
This sequence comes from Methylovulum sp., assembly GCA_030653435.1. Taxonomy (GTDB): domain Bacteria; phylum Pseudomonadota; class Gammaproteobacteria; order Methylococcales; family Methylomonadaceae; genus Methylovulum. The sequence goes on along the minus strand of JAURZI010000089.1, from coordinate 10,977 downwards.
ATACCGGTAAGGAACTGAAGAAAAAAGGCTTAAGCCTGACCGTCCTGCCCGAAACCGAGCTGGACGGTTATGCCCTGGAACTGGCCTGCGCGCTGGCGCAAACACCGCGCTGCGCGTTGGTCGAGTTAAAAAAGCATCTGGCTAGGCCTGTTGCGGACTTGGTTGAAAAACTATCGCAACGGACGCCGTTGTCTGCACGCCCCTCTAGCGGGCAACAGGGCTTGCTTGATACGTTAACCCCTGCCGATCAGTTGGCCTTAGCGGGCAACGGGCCGGGCACACCGGTAAACATAACTATCAAGTCCGCTGTGGTGACTGTCGAGGCCTATCAAAACGGCGTCGTTTTAGTGACGCTGTGCGAGAAAGCCAGTAAGAACACCTTTACCCCCGATTTTGTCAGCGGCGTGATCGAAGCTTTCGAACATATCCGCAACACGGCTGCGTATAAAGTCGTCGTGTTGACCGGCTATGGGCATTATTTTGCCTGCGGCGGCACCAGGCAAGGCTTGCTGGCTATCCAGAACGGTAGCGCCAGGTTTACCGATGAACAAAGCTATAGCGCCGCACTGACTTGCGACATTCCCGTCATTGCTGCGATGCAAGGCCATGCGATAGGCGCGGGCTGGGCGATGGGCCTGTTTTGCGATGCGGCGGTATACAGTGAAGAAAGCAGTTATCAAAGTCCTTATATGCTCTATGGCTTTACGCCAGGAGCGGGTTCGACGCTTATTTTTCCGCATCGGTTGGGTTACGACTTAAGCCGGGACATTTTATTTACCGCAAAAGCCTATCCGGGTAGGGAATTAAAACAACGCGGCATCGGCATGCCGGTTATACCCCGCGCCGAGGTGCTGGCTTACGCGCTGGCTTGGGCCGGCCAGATCGCCCTAGCGCCACGCGAGCGGTTGATTAAGGATAAACAGCTGCGGGCGCAAGGGCTTAGAAATCGGTTGGAAACTGTCTATGCACAAGAGTTGGCTATGCACGATAAGACGTTTGTCGGCAGCCAATCGGTGATAGCCAATATTCAGCGGCATTTTAATGATGCGTTTGCTGTTGACGGCGACGATACCCGTGCTTCCACACCGGTTTCTGCGCCAGCGTTGCAACACGGCTTGGCGGCCATCTTGTCCACGCTGCGGCTGACTTTGGCTGAGGAGTTGTCTATGCAGCCGGAAACCGTCAATGACGATATGACGTTTATTGACATGGGCATGGATTCCATCACGGCAGTGACCTGGATCAGGAAGCTCAATAAGCACTATGGTCTGGTGCTGGAAGCGACGCAAGTCTACCGTTACCCGACCTTGACCGCTTTTGCCGGGCATCTCCATAACGTGCAGCCCGCCCCGGCCCCCGATGCGCCCGTCGCGGCAAGCGCAACGGCGCTGCTGACGATGTTGCGCGAAAGCCTTGCGGCGGAATTGTACTTGCAACCGGATATGCTGGATGACGATATGACATTTATCGACATGGGCATGGATTCCATCACGGCAGTGACTTGGGTCAGGAAAATCAACAAGCACTACGGCTTGGCGATAGGCGCCACCAAAATCTATAGCTATCCCAATTTGCGTGAGTTTTACCAGTATATTCTGAAGGATCTTAAATGGTCTGGGCAGTCCGATGTTCAGCAAACCTTAGCGCCTGTTGAACTGACGCTCAGCCCGGACACGGTGATAGAGCTCGGATCGTTCAATGTCGTCCGCTCCTATGCGTTGTCTTGCCATGTTGTGGAACAGGGCGTGACCGAGGAAACACCGCAAGCTGAAGCCCCACAACATCCCCTGGAAACCAGGGCACAGCCAGTCGATGACCGCGCTATCGCCATCATAGGCATGGCGGGTCAGTTTCCCAAGGCCAAAAATCTCCAGCAATTTTGGGATAATCTGGTGCAGGGCAGGGATTGTGTGTCGGATATTCCGCCGGAACGCTGGTCTATCGACGATTTTTATAGCCCGGACAAACAAGCGCCGGGAAAAACGGTATGCAGGCGCATGGGGGCGCTGGACGATGTGGAGATGTTCGATCCGCTGTTTTTCAATATCTCGCCTTATGAAGCGGAGCTGATGGACCCGCAGCAGCGGTTGTTTTTGCAGGCCTGCTGGCACAGCATTGAGGACGCGGGTTATAACCCGATGGCCTTGTCAGGTAGTTTATGCGGCGTGTTTGCCGGTTGCGCCGCGGGCGACTATGCACGGTTGCTGGATGGTCAAACGCTGAATGCCCAGGCTTTGATGGGCGAATCGGTGTCGATATTGCCTGCCCGTATCGCGTATTTTCTGAATTTACAAGGCCCCAGCCTGGCGCTGGATACGGCCTGCTCGTCTTCCCTGGTAGCCATTGCGAATGCCTGCGATAGCTTGCTGCTGGGTCATAGCGATCTGGCTTTGGCGGGTGGGGTTTATGTCATCACCGGGCCGGAGATTCACGTCAAAATGAGCCAATCCGGCATGTTGTCGCCGGATGGGCGTTGTTACAGTTTCGATCAGCGTGCCAACGGTTTTGTACCGGGTGAAGGCGTCGGTGTGCTGGTATTGAAGCGGTTAGCACAGGCCGAGCAGGACGGCGATGCGGTTTATGGCGTGATTCGCGGCTGGGGCGTTAATCAGGACGGTAAAACCAATGGCATCACCGCGCCTAACCCGGACTCGCAAACCCGTTTGGAAAAACAGGTCTATCAACGTTTCGGCATTAATCCGGAACATATCCAAATGCTTGAAGCGCACGGCACCGGCACCAAACTAGGCGACCCTATCGAAGTGGACGCGTTGCGGGAAACATTCAAGCATTTTACCGACAAGACAGATTACTGCGCCTTGGGTTCGGTTAAAAGCAATATAGGTCATTTGGCGACGGCAGCCGGTGTTTCCGGCGTGTTCAAGGCGCTGCTGGCATTACGGCATAGGCAGATCCCGCCGACTATCAATTACCAAACCTTGAATGAGCATATCCGGTTGCAGGACAGCCCGTTTTATGTGAACACAACATGCCGGGACTGGCCGGTTACCGAAGGCCAAGAACGGCTGGCGGCGATCAGCTCGTTTGGTTTTAGCGGTACTAATGCACATCTCGTGCTGGCGGAATACCGGGGCAGCGTCGCCAGACCGCTGTCGGCTGCGGATAAGCCGGTATTGTTTGTATTGTCGGCAAAAACCCAACCTCAGCTGATTCAATATGCCGCTAGCGTTAAAGCGTATCTGGAGACTAACCAGATATCGCTGGACGGTTTGGCCTATACCTACCAGACCGGGCGCGAGGCGATGGCCGTCCGCCTGGCAATAGTCGCCACCAGCGCAGATGGATTGGGCAAGCAATTGGCTGCTTATGTCGCGGGAGAAACAGGCCACGATGTATTTGCAGGCGTCGTCGATAATAATAGGGTTGTCGAAAGCGACAGAACGGTAATGCAAACATTGATAGCCGATAGCAACCTGAAGGGATTGGCATCCTACTGGGTTAATGGCGGATTGGTGGCATGGCAGTTACTACCCGGACAAAAACAGCGTCTGCACGGCTTGCCCGGTTATCCTTTTGCTACCGAGCGTTATTGGCTGATGCCCCGTAGGGCGCGCCGTGCGCGCCTCACTGGGCCGGGAAGCATAAGGCGCGCACGGCGCGCCCTACCGATAAAGAATGATCGCCTATGGTTTGCCGAAGAAGTGTCTGGAACGTTTAGCTGGAATGACCGCTTGCAATGCTACCAGGACGCGGCTATCGCCATGCTGTATGACGATGACAGCGAGCAGGATGCTGTGGGTCGGTTGCTGACGCAATTGGAACAGGCGGCCGGTTTACGCCAGCCTTTAAACCTGCAATTTTTGCATGCAGGCGGGCCATTCAAGTCCACGCCAGATGTGTTGTTAGTGTTGGCGACCGAACAAAAAATACAGGCCGCTATGCAAGTGCTGGCTACGGCATCTAAACCGGTACGGGTTTTTTGCCTGTTCGACAATACGGGGCAGCATGGGGCTATCGGAGCACTGTTATCCACGATAAAGCGCAACAACACGCATTATTGGACGCTGATAACCAAGGCCGATTCGGATGTCGCCGGCACTGACCTGCAAATCTTGCTGAAGGAATGGTTGGCCCACGATTATTCGGCGCAATATCCGCCAAGCTGGACTGAAATCCGCTATAGCGCAGCGCAACGCTGGGTCCGGCAAGCGGCTTATACACCACCGCAGGAAGCCAGCCATCTCATCGTAAAAAGTTGGCGCGAACAAAGCCTGGATACGGCTGGCGCGCCCAGCGGCGATGGTCGGGTCGTTATTCTGGCCAATCAGGAATCTGTGTCGATTGCCGCGCAACTGATGCAGTTTACGGGTTTTAAAGACAGCGTGTTGCTGGTTGACGGACAGCAGAGCTTTAACCTTAAAGATGCCGAGGCATCGAAGGCCAGCGCAAATACTTTACAAGGTGTTACGCTGCTGATTGACCTGAGCGACCTTTATGCTGCGGCAAAAAACCACGATGCGGACAGTCCTGGCAAAATCAGTTTTTACCAAACCTTAATGGGCGCCTATACCGACATCAGCCTGCTTTATTTTACGAAAGGCCTGCAACATTTTCAGTCTGAGCTGATGAGTTTGGCAGGCGCAAAATTTGCCGGTTTAGTGAAAATGCTCAGCGCCGAGTATCCGCATGTCAACGCCAAATTTATAGACATCGACCCAGCGGCTTATGGCGACGCCCGGTTTATCCATGACCTTATTTGCAGTGAATATGCGACTGGCGGCGGCGAAACCGAACTGTGTTACCGGCAGGGGCGGCGTTTTGCGCCTTATCTGCATATCGACGAACAACAACAGGATAACGGCCGGCCGTTCGTTGTAGACGCGACCGGCGTGTATGTCATCAGCGGTGGAACCAACGGTGTCGGCCTGGAGATCGCCCAATATCTGGCTGCAAAAGGTTGCAACAATCTGGTGCTGATGGGGATACAGCCCTTGCCGGATAAAGTTCTCTGGGAAACGGCAAGCCAGGATCACGCATTGTCGCCTTATCTCAGGAACAAGCTCAACGTGTTGTCCGCACTGGATAAAGCCATCCCGAATTTGCAGGTTTACACCGGTCCCTTAACCGAGTTTGAACCCTTGGCGCGTTATTTTAATGGTATCCGCGCCCGGTTTGGCGCTATCAAGGGCGTTATCCACAGTGCGGGCGTGTATTCGGACTGGGCGACACCGGGTTTCGCCACTAAAAGCCTAGCGCGCATGCAGCAGGTTTTTGAACCTAAAATCCAGGGGCTGGAAACGTTGCAGACTGTTTTTAATGCCGATGCACTGGATTTCTTCGTGACTTTTTCGTCATTGACCGGGCTTATGCCCCGTTTGGCGAGAGGGGCTAGCGATTATGCGATGGCGAACAGCTTTGTCGATTTTTTCAGTGCTTACCACTATTATCAAAACAAGAATACGGCCTATAAAACCATCACGTGGTCGGATTGGAACGAGACTGGCGCGATAACTAGAGTTTGCCCCGACAAGGTTGCGCTAATCGAGGAGAGTTTCCGGCAAATCGGCCTACGCACTTTTTCGAACCGGGACGGTTGCGCCTTGTTTGAACGGGCGATGGCAGTCAGAGGCAGCAGTTGGGTGTTTCCGGCCTATCTGGAGATGGCTTGCTTTAATGAGGCTCAGCAGGGCTTGTTGCTGGGGCAGCCGGCAAGCCACGTCGTGCAGCCGGTTGCCAATGACGAGGAAGCCTCGCCGGTAAGCAAGCTGTTGGCACAATTGACGCTATGGGAAGCAGCAAAACAACCCGGTATGGAGTTCCCTGTCAGCATGATTACCGATGTGATCAGTTTTGATGAAATCCAGCGTCTGGAACCGGATGTGATCCATAGGATCTATCAGCTGATGTTTGCACAAGAAGGATTTGCGGGTGTTACAGCCGCTATTACTGAACACCCGCCGGCAGAGCAGCCGGATATTTCGCACATCATCACGAAAACACTGGCGGAAGTGCTGAAGCTGAATGACGTCGATCATCGGCAATCTTTCCAGAATTACGGCCTGGATTCTATTTCGGCGATGGTGTTGGCAACCCGATTGGAAAAGAAATTGCAACAAAGCGTGCAGCCGCGTTGGTTAATTGATTTTTCTACGGTAGAAAGCCTGTCCCGGCATTTGCTGACGCAGAAATAGCACGGGTAATGAACAAGTAAAACTCAGAGGTTAATAATGACGGCGACTATAGAAGAGTTACTCGGCATCCAACCGGTACTTGCCAAACCCAGCCGGAATAAGGCCGCAGTAACGTTCAGTTTTTTATTTTTTTCGGATGTCAGGAAAGACATTGCCGATGCGGAAAAATACGCTTTCATGCGTGACATCACGCTTTTTGCTGACCGCGAAGGTTTTGAAGCCGTTTATATCCCCGAACGGCATTTCCATGAATTCGGGTCGATTTATGCCAACTCGGCGATAATCGCCGCCAACCTGATTCCGCAAACCAGCCGCATCCGTTTCAGGACAGCGGGTATTTCGCTGCCGTTGCATCATCCGGCGGAAGTCGTCGAATGGTGGGCGATGAACGATATTTTGTCAGGCGGGCGCGTCGATCTGGGCTTTGGTTCGGGCTGGAATAAACCGGATTTTATTTTGGCGCCTGAGCATTATGAAAAGCGGCGGGAAATATGTAGTGCAAACATTCCTGTCGTGCAAAAACTTTGGCGTGGCGAAACCGTGGTTTTTGCAGGACCGGGAGGCGAGCCCACGCCCATTACGGTTCATCCTAGACCCTTACAAAAAGAGCTGTCGGTCTGGCTGCTGGTCACGCAAAATGAAGAAGGCTTTATCCATGCCGGTAAACAAGGCTATAACATTTTTACGATGTTGTACGGCAACAACCTGGAAGCCATGGGCAAAAAAATTACGCTTTATAGGCAGGCCAGGGCATCGGCAGGCCTGGATCCGAAAGCCGGTGTGGTTACGCTGATGTTGCACACCTTGTTGCTACAGGATAGCGCCGCCGTGCAAGCCGCTGTGGAACAACCTTTTAAGCAGTATATAAAAAGTTCATTGGATGCCCATGTGCAAGCCGCCGTAGCGGAAAAAGGCGGAGTGGAATTGAATGATGCAGAGAAGGCTAAAATGCTCGAATACGCCTACCAGCGCTATTTTAAAACCTGTGCCATTTTTGGCACGGTGGACGACGGGAGGCAAATCGTCGACCAAGCGATAGCCGTTGGTGTCGACGATATTGCCTGTTTAGTCGATTTTGGCGTGGATTATCCCATTGTGCATGAATCGTTATCTTATTTACGGAAACTGGTGGCCTATTACCTCTAAGCCAGCGCTAGTACGGGTAATGCTCCTGTCTTACACAAGTAATCGTGCAAAAGTTATTTCGTTCTATTTTTATCGTGATTGCATAGCTATCAATTTGACGCAATAACTTAGTTCCGAATAATTGGCGCGTTAATGCTTATATCAAATAGGTATACCAAACGTCGCTTGCCTGAAGAATGGGGTGATTTGTTAGTGTTGCCAAAAGAGAAAGACTCCATTTATCGGAGGAATTGTAATAAAGATTTCCGGTACTGCTATCGTAGATGAACCACTCAGAAGCAGATTGGGCGGTACTGAGATTATCTACGGCCAAAAAAAGCCCATAATCCTCTATGGTTGTCTCTACTCCCGCAAAAACATCAGCTTCAAAAGCAAACTGTATTACGTCTGATCCGGTAACAAAGTCTGTAATCGTACCTCTGGACTGCCACAGTCTCTGTGAATCAAATTGAAACACATCATTCCCTTTTCCGCCTGTTAACCAATTTTGTCCCAATCCTGCTGCCAATATATCAGCACCGCGTCCGCCATCTAACGTATCATTACCTGCGCCTCCGATTAGCTCGTCGTTACCGAGGTTACCGAGTAAAACATTGTCGCCATCGTTTCCGATTAACATATTGTCAAGTTCGTTGCCGGTGCCGTTAAGACTCACGGTACCTGGCAACAAACTCAGGTTCTCAACGTTATCCGGCAAAGTGTAATTTATCGAACTAATCACTTGATCCGTACCTTGAGAGACTGCCTCAATTATTTGATCGCCGTAATGATCTACCCAATACCTGTCATTGCCTGAGCTGCCCTGTAGCGTATCTGCGCCTATTCCGCCATCCAGGTTATTGTTGCCTTCATTACCTATCAAAATATTATCAAGCTCATTGCCGAGAACTTGAAGATCCCCGGCACCTTGGGTCAAGGTTAAATTTTCAAAATTTTTCGGCAGGGCGTAGCTAACCGGACTAATAAGGTAATCATTACCTTGCATCGGCCACTCAACTAACTTTTCGCTAGTACTGGATATCTGGTAAGTATCATCACCGGCACCACCGATCAACACGTTTGTACCTGAGCCACCGATTAACGTGTCATTACCGTCGCTACCAAAGAGTTGATCGTTACCGAAGCCACCCATCAATAAATTATTACCTTCATTGCCGATAAGCACATTAGAGCGCGAATTGCCAATTGCGTTAATATTCTCTGTACCCGTCGTTAGCGTTAAATTCTCAACATTAGCCGGCAATGTATAACTTAACGAACTAAAGACTTGATCGGTGCCTTGCCGGAACTGCTCTACAATTTTATCGTTAGCATCGGCTAACCAATAGGCGTCATTACCGGCACCGCCAAGCATCGTATCTGCACCGGAACCACCATGCAGCTTGTCGTCGCCACTGTTGCCTTGCAAGTAATCGTCGCCAGCACCGCCATGGAAAGTGTCGTTTTGTTGACCACCCCGCAATGTATCATGACCAAATCTACCATCAAGGACGTTGGCTTGTTTCCAGGCTCCTGAAAGCAAATCATTGTCGTTGCCCCCTAGAATGGCTTGAGCGACTGTTATCGCAATGGAGTCCGTATCATTTCCTAGAGTTTCATCTGTGCTGCTTACCGTTAGGTTGGCTAAACCAGAAAAACCATTTTTAGGTATAAAACTCAAATTTGCCAGCGCAACATTAATCGCGTCCAAGGAACCCTTTAGTTTTATATGCCATGTTTTATCGCCGGTTACTTTTAAATCATGTGTAGTGCTGCCAAGAGTTAAAATCCCATGATTAGCAGTCAAGTTTACCGATAACGTATGATCTGGAACGCTAGCTACGGAGATAGCGTTGCCATTTTGCTGAGAGAAAATAAGCGGCGTATCCTGAAAAATCGTAGCCTGTGTCTGAGTTAAGACATTAAAAGCCATTAGACCGATTGAACCACTAAACGCGTTGCCGAACAGATCGGAGTTGTTAAAGTCTGTTCCGGGATCGATCGCCCCTAATGGCACAGTTCCTGTTGCATTGCCGGCAATATTCGTTGAAAAACTAACCGAGCCGTTAAAACTAACAGTGGGTAATGCCAGTGGCATGCCTTGATTATTGCCATTACTGTTAGTCGTCGTATTCAGTGTGAAGATGGCAGCCCCTAAGCCCAAGCCATTTTCGTTGCCGTTACCACCCGTAGCACGATTGTCTTGAAATGACACATTGGTGAAATCAAGCGAGCCACTGCGAATAAAGACCGCACCGCCCATGCCAGCGCCACCACCGCCCATGCCCGTCTCAGTATTGCCGTTACCACCGCCGAATCCGGCAATGCCGTTTTCGCCGTTTAAGCCAGCGTAATGGCCTGAATGATAGGTTTTGTCTCCCGCTATACCTCCAGCACCGCCACCGCCACCGAAACCTCCAAAGCCGCCATTACCGCCGTTGCCACCGTCACCATGCCACCCATACCCCCAACCACCATCACCGCCACCACAGCCATTGCCACCACCGCCGCCAAAACCGCCATTGCCACCTGTCCCCGCATTACCGCCATCTCCCCCTCCCTCAGCCAAACCGGTGCTGCTTCCGCCGCCGCCACCTAAGCCGCCAAGTCCGCCACCTCCACCGAAATCTCCATTACCACCGTCGCCACCATTGCCACCACGACCACCATTTGCATAAGAACCAAATCCACCTCTGCCACCATTGCCGCCATTACCACCGCTTCCGCCCCAGTCACCGACGTTACCGTTATAGCCATCGCCGCCGTCTTCATTGTCTATAGAAAAAAAATACATTCCATCCCGATAAAAAATATAAGCAGCACCATTCCGACCGTTTTCCCCATTGCTGCCGTTACTGCCGTTCTCCCCGGACAATCCCATGCCTCCTCCGCTAACATCGGCACCACCATCACCGCCAATCGCTTGGTTATTGACGAAATGGCTATTTTGTACGGTCACCGAGCCGCCATACACGAACAGAGCCCCGCCCATGCCGGCTCCACCGCCGCCGCCCTTACCACCTTCTGCCAAACCTTCGCTCAAAGTTAGATTATCCAGAACAACTGTTCCGCTTTTGACAAACAAAACACGATGCGAGTGGTTGCCGCTTACGGTAAAACCATTGCCTTCAATCGTCAACGACAGATCCTCTGCTATTAACGGCAGATCGCCTGATAAGGAAATATTGCCTGTCAAGTTGATAATATCGGCTTGGTCATCATTATTGGTTGCCAATAGTGCGCTACTCAAATCGGTATAATTGCTTACATTGAAGGTTGCCATTTGTAATCCTCATGTTGGATGGGTCTGACGTCGCTTGGGCGAATTATGTGCTTTGATTCGTTTCTGTTAATAGACCAGGATAAAACGTTCGATAAAACCATTCAAACTTTTGTTGAAGCTGTGTTTGAATTCTGGTGGGTATCGGGTGATGGTCGGGCATTTGGGTAGTCCCTACAAATCAATGCAGGTTGATTTTTATCAACGAGTTACCAAAATAGGCATCACGAATAAGAACCGCCAAGTTAATGCCGCTTGAGTCAATCCCATTGCCATGGCCGGTGTTCGATGCGTCCATTTTTTTTGGAACCGTGACACGCCAGGCAGTGCAAGTGGTTGCCTTAAGCTTTTATGCGGGCATCGATAGTTATAGTCATAGAGATTAATCCAAAGGGCATCCGTAAAATGGGCTTTCTTTTT
>JAURZI010000085.1 GCA_030653435.1 Methylovulum sp. | reverse complement strand
TGTTTGGAAACTCACGACCCCGTGTTACCACGATGCCGCTTCCTCATACTACCAAGGCGTACGGACAATTCCTTGGACGGGACTTTAACCCGCTAGATTTACTGCTGTTACTGCGAACGGTCAGGTCTTTCATTGTGCATTTTCTAACTCATTTTTCAAAGAATGTGTCTAACTTTTTAAGTAGGCGGACTCTGGCGCAACCTTACCTCGCTACTGGTTTAATGTCCACATTTTTGTGGTGGAAATCACGCTTTTTATCGCAGAGCAATGCAGAGCCGTAGTCGTGGCTGGTGTGGAACAGCGGGCTCACGTCTTGTATTGCGCAACCACTCGACTCACTGTCGAATAATGGCATCCAAAATATATAGCAATTTCATTCATTGTATAGCCACCAGACCGATATGCAGCAACAATAGAGTCATTTACAGTGGCATTGCCTTCCTGGTATTCCTGTAGACTTTTAGCAGGTTTCCGGCGCTGCTTTAGAGGGACTTCCGAAAGCTTATCTTCCTGATGAGCAATCTGCTTCATATGCTTTTCAACAAATTTTTTATCACCCAAATAAATTTGATGTTTTAAGTTGCACCAAATCTCTTGCACTCCTCCCTGAGAAATAAACTCTTGAAAACGCTCAATTGCACGATTACGTTGTTTACCAAATTGCAATAACATGGCATCGGTTGCCAATCCTTCAAAGCCTTTTTGTTTGCCTATCATTACCAGATAACTACTCCACCGCCAATCCTCAGTTTTTTCGACCATGTGGGCTCTTACCGGATTCAACACCACATATCGACTCAGTTCCAGCAAATAACTGTCTTTATCAACCAAAATAGCCTTGTAACGCCCTTGAAATAAATGGCCGACACGTTTATGTGTGCTATTGAATCGCTGTGTAAAAACACCATTAAGATGGCGCATTCCGCGTAATAAATTCCCATCAGGCGTTTCAACAAGCAAATGGTAATGATTGGTCGTAAGCGCCCAGCTGAACCATCTGTTTTAAGGCAGCAAAAACATTCATCCTTGTCATTTTGAACGAGGATGAGTCATGGCGTTATCAGCACATTGGAAAAATCATATTGGAACCTGGCAGAGCAGCGGATTAACGCAAGCAGCTTATTGTCGACAGAGCGGTTTGAATCCCAATGCATTTTCAAGTCGGTTGCACGCTTTCAGGTCTCAGGATGAAGCGGAGTCGCCGACGCTGATTCCTGTTCAGATCCAGTATCAGTTGCCTGGTGCGATGGTGCTGCAACTTGCCCAAGGCCATCGACTGGAGTTGCCAGCTACGGTGTCAGTACAGTGGCTGGGGGAGTTGCTTCGATGCCTGGCTTAATTGCGACACCGGCGCAAATTTGGCTGGCGGTCGAGTCGGTGGATATGCGCCGTGGTATTGATGGCTTATCCGCTTATGTGCAGCAAACTTTAGGGCATGCACCTTGTGCGGGAGCGGCCTTCGTGTTTCGCAATAAGGCGGGTAACCGAATCAAGGTGCTGTGCTGGGACGGCCAGGGCATATGGCTGTGTCAGCGGCGATTGCACGAAGGACGATTTATCTGGCCGAAGGCTTCCGAGCGCTGTTTTTCGCTGACTCAGGCGGAGTGGAATTGGTTAATTGCGGGGGTGGATTGGCGACGCTTGTCGGCGGTGCCGCCTGCGCATTTACAAGCCTGATAGCATTTATTTATAGGTTATAAAAATCACTATAAACCCTTTAATTTCAAGGTCTACAGGCGTTTTTATGGTATAATTATATTTATGAGTTTGATCAATGAACTAGACGCTCTGAATCTTGAAACACCTGCCAAAAAGCAGGTGGTAGCGATGCTTCAGACGTTACTTGATCAGTCCAAAAAGGACGCTGCCGAACTCTATGCCAAAGAGCTAAAAATTCAAGCCCTGATCCTGGAGCTGGCCATGCTTCGGCGGATGCGTTTCGGGGCGAAAAGCGAAATCCTGTCGCAGCTGCAACAGGATTTGTTTGAGGAAGCCTGTGATGCCGATATTGCCGCCATCGAAGCAGAAGTCGAGCAGCTTAATACGCCGCCTCGCCCACCCCAACCACCCCAACCACCCCGTTCGCGTGCCGGTCGTCAGCCCTTGCCGTTACATCTGCCGCGTATCGACATTCGTCATGAGCCCGAATCCTGCAACTGCAGTCAATGTGGTCGTGATTTAGTCCTCATCAGAGAAGACATCACTGAGCAACTGGATGTGGAACCGGCCAAGTTCTCTGTCATTCGTAATATCCGCCCACAGTATGCGTGCAAGCCCTGTGAAACCATCACCGCAGCGACCATTCCGCCAGCTGTGATAGACGGTGGCATGGCGACGGTTGGTTTGCTGACCTGGATAATGGTTTGTAAATACGTCGACCATCTTCCGCTTTATCGTCTTGAGCAAATCGCCGCCCGTGATCAGGTCATTCTGGCCCAATCCACCTTGGCGGATTGGGTCGGTCGAGTGGGCGTTGCCCTGCAACCCGTGGTCGATCGGCTCATCTACCATCTTGTTCAGGGAAATATGCTTCATGCCGACGAAACGCCGGTGGCGCAACTTGAACCTGGTCGAGGCAAAACCCGCAAGGCTTACCTGTGGGCCTATCGCAGCAATGACCTGGAGCAAGGGGCAAGGATCATCGTCTTCGACTATCAATCCGGTCGAAGCGGCGAACATGCTCGCAATTTTCTGGGCTCATGGCAAGGTCATCTGCTGGTCGACGATTACGGTGGTTACAAAGCCTTGTTCTCCCACCAACGAACTGTCGCGCTGCCTTGCGTTGAACTCGGCTGCTGGGCGCATGCGCGCCGAAAGTTTTTCGATTTGCACAGCGCCAATAACAGCCCCATGGCCTTGGAAGTATTACAGCGCATAGGTGTTTTGTATGGGATTGAGGACGAAGGCAAAGATATGGGCATCGACGCCCGAAAGCTGCTACGCGCGGAACAAAGTCAGCCCGCTTTAACAGCCCTGCATAGTTGGCTGGAACAGACCCGCACCCAAACCGCAAACGGTGGGGGTTCTGCCAAAGCGCTTGACTATACTTTGAAGCGTTGGCCCAGTCTGGTGCATTATGCCGGAACTGGCCATCTGCCAATCGACAACAATCCGGTGGAAAACTGCATTCGCCCCATCGCCATAGGCAAAAAAAATTGGCTATTTACCGGTTCAGAGCGAGCGGGAAAAAGGGCGGCAAATATCCAAACCCTATTTGGCACCGCTAAACTCAACGGGCTAGATCCATACGCATGGCTTAAAGATACTCTCACCAAACTACCGACCTGGCCAAATAGTCGTCTCGATGAACTGTTGCCTCTATCGCCTGAGTTTATTGAATCATTAAAACAGAATACGAAGTAGATGGTAGGGCTGGGCGCTTACGATTGGTCATTAAGCAATAGGCATGGATGACCCAATTAAAACGCTGACATACTTCAGCCATCAGCAATAAAAACAACTCAAAATCGGCATCATCTAAATAAATAGGCTTTTTCTCATTGCCCCGAGAGGTGACATGATACAAAGCACCCGCAAACTCTAACCTAAGTGGACGACTCATTTTTTACCTATACATGCTGATAAAATCAAAAGAGTTAGTGTATTTTAAAAAGCCTAAATGCATAATACAAGACCTGACCGTTCGCAGTAACAGCAGTAAATCTAGCGGGTTAAAGTCCCGTCCAAGGAATTGTCCGTACGCCTTGGTAGTATGAGGAAGCGGCATCGTGGTAACACGGGGTCGTGAGTTTCCAAACAGCAAAAGAGCA
>JAURZI010000068.1 GCA_030653435.1 Methylovulum sp. | reverse complement strand
GGACAGCTGACACCATCAGCCCAACGCAACTGCCGGATGGTGGCATAACAGTGGGATTCACTGACCAGTTGTTTGATAGTTATGATTGAGGTTTCCATCCGCACATTTTATCAAAAGACCCTGAAACCCATATAGAGCCTTAACCCATTTTTTCAACTAAAACCGGCCAGGGTAATTGTCGTCAACCCGGACAGGATAGTTGACGCCGGACAATAGTTGAGTTTGGTATTAACATTTTTACTTGATTAACAGGTCTCGCCCACTACCATATTTTGCAATGTTTTCAATGAAATGGCTGTTTTGTTATGAACGGAGTAAAAAAATACTAGGTAAACAGTAAAAACTGTTTATAATAGGCGTTTTAGCTGGTGTAGCTCAGTTGGTAGAGCAGCTGATTTGTAATCAGCCGGTCGCGGGTTCGAGTCCCATCTCCAGCTCCAAATAAAATCAAGGGAATCAATGACATACAACGTCGCTGATTCCCTTTTTTATTGCCTACAAAATCGTTGCGTGACTTTTGCGTGAGTCGCTTCCGCAAACCCTTTCAGCCGCAGCAATCAAATTACCTAAATTGGCAGACGAATAATGCGTCGTCATCCGGCTTGATTTGTGACCTAATAAGTCTTCTCGATCTTCAAACGATACATTCGCTGCTCTCAAGCGATGCCCGAACGTATGCTTTAAGTCATGGACTCTCGCCTTATTAACCAGCCCCGCACGTTTTCTTGCTTTTTGCCAAGCCGAGTTATTCATCGTCAAAACACGATTGCCGTTGTAGGTAAACACGTATTCAGGGTGTTGCTAGGCTGTCGAAACAAGCCACCCTATCCACGTTATATTTTCCCCGCTTTTTGGCTTTCAACACTGTCGAAAAAAGCCTGGCGTTTCTTGCGCACAGTATAAGGGATGTTTTCTTTCTCCCAGATTTCCAAGTCAATATGGCGTGCGTGGCCTAATTGTGCGCGAGCGCGATATTAGGCACTAAATTGCAAAATATTTGGCACTAAAACAGCAGAAAAACCCGGCTTTTTATGCCATTTATTTACGCTTTAACCACGCCTCTCACTACCCATAAAATAAAAGTTTTACCTCACGAGAGCTATCATCAATCGTATAGCCGATTAGAACCATTTGCCGACCTGATGAATAACCCAGCTTGGGCGTAATTATCTGCCCTGTGGAACCGATAACTAAAACAGGACTTTCAGAACGCGGAACAATTACAGTAACAACATCGCGGCGAACCTTTACAATAGGTAAAAGCCTGGACAATAAGTCAGACGCGCTGAATGTGTAACGTAACAAACTTTCAATCTCAAGGGGAATCGAGAGCGGGTGTCTAGTTAGTACCGCATCATCCTTATCAGTCATTAAACGATATTGCGACTTTAAACGTTGCCGCCGTGCACTAGGCACATAACCGGCAACCTCATTTTGGACGGTTTCAATCCTATCGTATTTGCAATGAATGCCATAGATAGGCAAGCCGTTATCACCCAAACCGTTTGCAGTTCTATCAATACTGACGACCTGACTATCATCAATAACAAAATCAGCCACGCTAGTCGGCGCTGCAAGCAAGTTTAAGTAAATGATAGAATCGATGAAATGGTAATACCCTGCAACACTGACGGCTATTTTATTAAACAGCTCTTTAGTTGTCATGTTGCCGCTTATATATAAACCAAGCACCCCGGCTGAATTAAATTCGGTTACGCTGCCAGTATCAACCGCCAGCCCGGCTTCAGCGGCGACCAACTCAAAGACATCGCCCGCCTTATGTATAAGGCCTGAATCATTAATAGATACGGCATCACAGGTCACTGTACCCAATGGCTTTGCTGTCAGCCGGAAATAGCCCTGAAAACCACCCCAAAACGCCGGGTTTTTGACACCAACGACCTGTACGATGTCGCCGTCATTAATATCCTCTAAAAGGCCTTTTTTAATGACAATCACGCCATCAGATAACCCGACTTGCACAGTATATACCACCAAATGGTTGCTAAATATAATCTGGTCTCCGACATTGATGGCTTCAACATCGGGTGCAACACCGGATACAACAGCAATTGTTGCGTCGCCTTTGGAATGATTGCCATCGACAAAATAATCCGTATATTGCAGTGCGGCGGCATCGGCGTAAAAATTGACCACTTCAATATACGCATTATTAGGAACGGATGACGTTAAACCTGAGGCCAATACAATTACGCCCTCAATTAAGCCGGTTTGCACGGTATAGATGGTTTTGTGATTGCTAAACATAATTTCCGCGCCCGCTGCAATATCAACGGTATCAATACCATGCGAATCCACAGCAATACTAACCGCGCCAACACCATGTAATCCATGTACCTGATTATGGGCCAATAGAACACCCTCATCATAAACTGCGGTTATCCGGCAATCATCGCGGCTGGATACCTGATAGATTTGCAAGGATGAATTGACCAGCACTGCCGAAATGTTACGGCAATCACCTAATACCTTTGGCTTATTATTACCCTTGATCGTATCGTCAGTGCCTTCTATACCTGCGGGTAACATATTGGTACCCGCATATACTTCCATTGGGTGTTTAATGTTAAGCGCTTCCTGGAGAGCTTTTAACGAAAAAATAACTTGGTCATTGGCATCATTCATACCGCCAACAGTGCCGATAAACCTTTGTGTAACAGTTGCTCCATCAAACCATGAAACTATGGCTGTTCTGCCGTCAACGGCATAATCAGCCAAATAATTTAAGCTGCCGTCGATATTATGTAGGGCAATATCACCGATACTGCGTTCACTAAACATATCAAACAGACCGCCATCATTAGCCATAACGCTGATTATCGGTGCATCGGCAATATAAGGCTCGTATGGAATACCGCTGCCGTCAATGTATTTGCCGTCACTAAACCGCAAGGTTTCTTCAACATTGTTGGCGTCAAGCGCGTCTACAGTAAACAAAATAGTCATTTCGCATTCACCTTATAACAAGTTCTATTTCAAAATTAGCCACAAACCCTTCTATGTATTATTGCAATTCTCATTGATTCATCTAAAATCAAAAGCAGAGGTGAACACGTTTTGGGCGTAAGGTGGGGGGTAGTAGCAATACTAAGCATCAAACCGTTACCTGTTTTTTTAATCCTAATCGTTAAAGATGGAAAAGCTTTAACGCCCTATCGCCTTTAAGCCTTGGATAGCGGGTGGTGTCGCACCCAAAAAACCGACATGATCCAGTTGCCAACCCTTAGCGGTCTGGATGATCCTAACTGACCGGTTACGATAAAAGCCCTTGCCAACAAGCACATCGAATTGTGGGTCTATCTGTGTCCCCTTTACCCAAAGGCTAAGGCCATCGCGTTTTATTGCTTGTACCCTGCCGAATACAGGGGCATTGTTTTCAGGATGGCCTATCACATAAGGTGGTGGATCATTCAATTCAAAATTAGCAACAACTTCATCCAAATCTTTAACAGTAAACAGGTGATCATTCCCGTGGTTGTCTTTTGTGGAATCGGACTTGAATATTTCAATCCACTGTTCAAGATGTTTAGAGGGTGGTTGTGCAAAGTCCGATTGTTTCAATGAACCTGCATTAATTGGCACAACCGTTTCCCCCCTCATGGGCATGGGTATCTGTAACCGCTCATAGGCGAACTTGGTGGGGATGTTCATAAAATTCCGCGCTTCGTCAAACACCTCCAGCCAATCTTTCCGCACTTCTGCGTCATCATAAAATTGGAATGACGGTGCAGCGGCCCTGACGAAATTGAGCTCGGCCATCCACGCCAACAGTTGGTTGATGTTGGACTCGATAACCTTGCGGTCAGCGGCACCGTTGTCTTGTTCACGCCCACGATGGGTTTCCGCAGCCGCACGGCTGCCCTGGCCATTAATCTCCGTGGCCAGCGTCTGCGAGTTCAAGCACTTGCTCATTTCGGCATTGCAGGCCTGTATCAGGCGCTCTTGCGGTAATTGCCGGCCTGCGCCCCGTCCCGCTTCAATTAACTGCACCGTGCCGTTATCCGGTATCGCCGCAATGGCGTCTTCAACCATCCGCGCCAAACCGTCCGCCAACTCTTCGATCTGGGGTTGTGCCGTGCCGGCCGGATACTTGCCGACCGCCCACGGGATGCCGTATTTCTCACAAAATTTAGTGAAGAACCGGAAGCCATTGTGCTTGAATGTCCACGGCCAAAAGCAGGAAGACAGCAACGCCACGCCATACGGGTTGTCAAAGCTCGGCATGTGCCGGGCAACCAAAAACTTATAATTATCGACCGGAACCCCGGCTGTCCTATTGTCGCGGGTGAGCAGCCTCACCCTATTATCTGGGCCGTAGACAAAGCGGTGGTTGGGGCGGTCAACCAAACGCACCGGCACCAGCAGGCCATCGGCCGAATCCCACACCACCTCATGGATGCGCTGGCCGCGCAAAACCGCCCCCTGCATATTCCAGAATACATCAGGCCAGCCCATCCCAGGGGATGATCCCGTTGCCGGTACCGGTGGGTGGTTAAAGATTTTTTGCGCCAATTCAAACACCCGCCTATCTTCGGGCTTGTCGCCGCCTGGCAGAATGCGCCATTTTTTGGTGATGACATTGGCCCGCATAGGCCGCAACTCGCCAATGACGTGGGCATCCTGGATAATGGCATCAAACACGTCCTGGCTTTTGCCCAGCTTGCGTAAGATCGTGTCGGGGTTAGGTAAAAACTGGAGTACGCCGTAAAAATTGGGGTCAGACGAGCGCGTGGCTATTTCAGCACCTAACCGTTTTTTGCCTGCCGCCTCATTGAAAAACACGTTGAAGGTTTTTTTAAGCATGTTTAAAGACTTTTTTAACAGGCTGCTCAGCATCCATCCGCGTACAAATCAGAATAATGCTGCGCCGCGTCAAATGGAAGCGCCTGGCCAGAGCTCTTGTTGTTTCGCCTTGGGCTTTGGCGTGGTGGATTCTGTGGTCCCGAATTTGCCTGACGATCTTATCCGTTGTCGGAAGGGCCAGGCGCTTCCCGGCAAATGCGTTGATTAAGGCGGCTGCCGATGCTTCGGGAATGGCTTGGTACAGGAGGGTGCCCGGACGCTTGCCCATCGGGATGTTTATGTCTTTGCCGCCGAAATGGGACAAGAGCGCCCAGGCGTCCTCAATTCCGATTAAACGGATAATGACCCTGGCTTGCGGTGGCAGCCGGTTGACATCGACTTGGGCGAGTTCTTGAAGGGTGATAGCTGGGGTAAGTTCCAAAACAGCCGCCTGATGGTGTGAATGAATTCCACCCTATTATTAGGCGCGGCGACCATCTTGAAAACGGTGAAATTCTTCACACCTTACGCTGGGCTGCTTCACCGTCTGTTTGGCTGACGCAAACTGCGCCAGCGCTTAAAAGATGGTTAAAGAATCGTTACGCCTGCATCTCTGATCGCTTGCAATTCGATGCCCATAGCAATCTGAACGCCATTCCCGTAAGCTGCTTTAGACTGCCAATCAAAAAGCACCGGGTCCGTTTTTTTCATGTACTGTTTCGCACACTCCAGATTAAAGCCAGGCAATATAAGGCCACAATAATTCAAGCAAATACCGTTACGTTTAGGTGTTTGTTGCTGTATCAACCCATGAAACCCCATTAAACGGGTAAACGATTTTTCAAGCTGGTCAGCTAACTTAAAATAGCGTTGGCCTTCTTCTTCGGCCAATGTACGCAATAGACCCTCCACTATGCTTTGGTTTTTAGCTTCCAATGCCGCTAATACTTGTTTTGCATCATCGAGTTTACGTTCAAGCCCTATTTGTGCGGCCTTGGCCCTATCGGCTTTTTCCTTGGCTTGCTCAATATTAGCCAGGACAAGCCCTATTTGTTGGTTAATATCATCCAACTCTTTTTCAGAACTCGCGCCGGTTGCAATATCGGCAAGGGTATCTTCTTTCTGCTGTAGCAGGCTTTGTAACGGCACCTCAGCGGTGAGCAATGAACGGATAATAGGGTGCTGGTCAGTTATCAGTTTTTTAAGGCGGTCGATTTCCTTTACCGCCTTATCCATATTAACTTGATGATCTTTAACCTCATTAAACATTATCGGATTAACTAAGTGGCTATTATCAATGGCTTTTTGCTGAAGCGTGATTTCTTCGTCCAATTCCTGCTGTCGTCTCAGTAATTGCTCTTTTTCCTCATTTAACCGGTCATATTCGGCTTGCACTTCTGCTAACTCTCTTTTCATCCACGGCTCTGCATTCTCCTTATTGGCCTGGCGTGTTAAATTCGCCAGCCGACTGTCCAGCTCCATAAACGCCCTTTGTTTTTCAAAAAATTCATCTGCGGTTTCGGCATGTTGCTGCTTGCGAATGGCCAAGTGCTCCTTCATCGCGTCAATATGCCCAAGGTCGTTATATAATGTGTTAACGGTCGTCATGTTTTTATACCCAATGTAGTGTCAATATTGATGATGTTGTAACCAGGGGGCAACGTTGGGGCTCAATAACGCGGTGGACTGGTTACGGTTCCATGCGGTTTATAGGTGTGCAAGCCTATAAAACCGCTTTCAACCCCCTTTAAAACCCTTTTAAAATCTTTTCCAAGGCGAGAAAACGGCTAAGCAAGTGCGCTGCCCCGTGTTTCTCTAAAAAGCGCCCTGATTGAATTTAATTTATCACTGATAACACCCATTAAAATGGATACTTCGTTACCGGTGATGGTTGGACTGCTGTTTTCTAGCCCCAGACTTTCATAGGCTTTCACTATCCCTATGACATCTTCCAGCTCTTCGTCTATACCTGCTGCACAGTCCGCCACTAATGGGGGGTTTACACCGGCCTCCGGCACAGGGTTATTCAAGCTGTTCAGGCTTCTTAATTGCTCTGCGATTCTGCCCGCCGACTGGGTGCTTTTAGTCATTTGTTCGAAAATAACGTCGGTATAGACATCCCCGGCATGACTGGCATAGGTCTCAAGATGGCCGATAACAGCCGATGAAACTAGCGCTAATTGGTGATGGAGGTTTTGGGCTTCTTGGATCAGTGTGTGCGGTGCGTTCATAATCTTCACTTAAATAAGGATTGTGGTTTCGTGCCAAATATCGTGCAATTTTTTGTCTGTTTCGTGCCAAATGTCGTGCAAATTTTTGTCTGCCCGGCGCTGGGCCATCCTAACCCTTCAGCCATCCGGCACCTCTAGCGGGTATACCGCCGAACTGTTGGGGTCAAACACCTCGCGCCGCCTGACTACCGGCGCTTTGGCCCCCAAATCTTTCACCAGCCGGTAGCGGTACACGCCATTGCTCGTAAGCTTGCCGTCAGGGACCCGTTCGCGGCTCAAGATTCCAGCTTTTGCCAACTCCCGCAAATAATGGCCCAAGTTGCCGTCCGCACACTTATGCTGACTGTCCGCCAAGGCTAGCAGCAATTCGGTTAGGGTCATCGAACGGTTTTTACGAAGCACCCACCATGCCCGCGCCCGTAAGCCCAAGCAGACGGTGCGCGGTGCCTGTTGTCCTTTTCGCATTAGCATCACCCCCGCTTGCTTAAGGATTTCATGGCGTCTTCACACAGCATATAACCCTTGACATCGGCCTCCGACAGCGTGGTCTTGCCCTTATTGGCGGCCAAGGCCTCCAACGTGCCACAGGCGCTTGACATGAGGCGGTAACGCCCACGGGACTGCGTTAAAACCTGTTTGGCAACACCTTCGTCAACACTCACCTCACACAGCTCATTCAAGTAAAGTTGGCAGTCCGTCAAACTTGCCGGTTTAAACTCCACCACCATAGAAATACGCGTGGCAATATGCGCCAGTTTGTGCTCGCCGAACCGGTGCTTTTCTGAGCTGTGGCACACCAGCGCCAATACGCTACCGGCTTGTTCGGCGACCCGGCGCAGGTATTCAATGCACTCGGCTTTTTTGGCCAGGCCGTGTTGCGCCTCATCCAAAATAACGAACGGGCGGCGCTCGTTAAACGCATCCTGGATGGCCTTTTGTTGCATAAACTTGCTGCCGCCTTGCACAGAAAGCTCATAAGCCAGCAAATCGCGCAGGTAAGGGACGGTCATGGAAGGCAATCCCTCTATATAAATGGCGTTAAGCTCGCTCCCCACGTAATCCATACACCGGCTCTTGCCCGTGGCAGGTTCGCCCGTCAGCAAAATGCCCCGCGCTTCCCTGGCCGCGCTTTTTTCGACGCCCCTAAAGGCCGTCATGAATTTTTCGTGATTGCTGGTTTTCACATAGTGGTATTTCATGACGGAACCCCGCCTTGGTAATGCACCCCGATCTGTAAACAACCATCCGCTTTCCTGTTTTTCGTTTCCACGTTATAATGCCTCGCCTTGTTTGTATAAGGACGACCTGCCAAGTCGTCGGTTAGGTTAAAACCCGCCGGGCGTCTCACAGCCCGGCGGTTCTATCTTTTGGGTCCAGCTCCTCCTCATCATCGTCTTCTTCCGACAGGAGCATTCCCCATAATTCCAGTAAGCCCATAGGGGCCGCTTCATCTTCTGTTTGCGCCGGTTCAAAATCAACGGGCTTTAATGGGGTCTCAATTGCCCCCACTCCGTCGTCCTGAACCACTTTGAGTCTGCCACGGCTAGGCGTCGCATCAATAACGTTATGCTCAACAATGCCCGCCTTCGCCTTAATCGTCTCGATTTGCCGTTCTTTATTCCTGATTTGGGCTTTGGCGCGTTCTTCCTCTGCCGCCTCGTAAGCCGAAACAGACCGGTAGCCGGTGGGTTCAAGAAAGGGTGCGATGCAAATTAACCGGCCTTTTAAATCTTTCACCCAGACTTGTTCATAATTCATGCTGTCATAAGCAACATGGACTTTTTTACCTTCCCAGTGGGCCAGCTCAGGATGCCGGAACATCATGCCGCCATATGGCTTGACCATGCCGCGCTTCACTGTGACCAACTTATGGACGAGGAACAAGTCAACCAGGATCGCCTCATCCATCATGACCGGTTCCCAGCCATTGGCCTTAAACTCATTCAGGCACTCTAGCGGCGTTTGATGGCGCAGCTTTTGGGTCTCGTTGTCGCGCACTTTCTTTAACGCGCGATGCGGTTTGTTGTTCCACTTGATGCGGATATTTTCCAGCCAGCTAACCGCTTCGTGATAACTGATAAATACCACGCCACCGCCCACTTTCTCGGCCTGTGCTTTCAGCTTGTCCCACAGCTCAAGTTCGCCCATATTCGCAGCCTTGACCATCTTGGCGGTGATCTTTTTCACATTGCGTAGCGTCAGGCTATCCTGACCACGGGCTTGATAAGTCGCCAATACCCGGCTTTCCTTATCCAGCCAGGCGTGAAAATTCTCGGCAATGCCGTTGGCCTGCGCGTTGCCGACCGTTTTAGGGTGTACAATCGTGATGCCCGCCTTATCGGAGATGGACTTAACCGGGTCGCCGGTAAATTTGGCGTTGTTCTTGACGATCTTGGTGGAATCGGTCTGTAAGATGCACATCACCCCGTGGTCACGGACCGCGTTTTCAACACCCTTGGCAATCACCTCAAAGCACTCGGTCAGGCCAATGCCAAACGGCGGCACATAGCGGGTCGCCACGTCGTGGAAGTCCCATACTTCATAAGTTACAAAGTCGCCGGTAACCGGATGCGGTGCGGTAAAGTGCGTTGCCCAACCATCGGCATGCACTTCTTCCCAAGGTAACAAGCCAGCCGAAGTGCGCGGCTGGTAGGCTTGTTTGGCCCGTAGCTGCATCCCGGAATTTTCGCCTTTAATCAAATCACCTTGGCTAAAATCACCGTTTATATAGCGATACACCATATATTCACTGATGCCCTTACCGTACTTCGCCTGTAGCTGTTCAACCATCCAGATGACCGGTTTCTTTTGCGGGTTTTTCTCCAGCATCGCCACCAGGTCAACATGCCAAGGTTTGATAGTCCTGTCCTTCTGCCTGACATCAGGGATATAGTTGCCCTTTTCTTTAAACCTCACCTTCCAATTTTCGACCGTGGACTTTACCAAAATGTCATGGGTCTTGGCCTTACCGGAAGACTTCTGCTTACAATGGTCCAGCGCATCCATCATTGTGCTAGGCAGTTTTTTGGCGGCATATTGGTGGTTCAGATCGCGCAAGGCTTTGGCTTGTTTGCCGCTAGGATGTGCGGCCAACCAGCGCATGATGATTGTTATGGCATTATGGGGGGAGCGCTGTTTTTGGCTGAAGCCAGATAAGTTAGTTTCTTGTCCAACCACTTCACGGGCGGTGTTTTGATCGACCAGCCGAACTCCCGGTTGTCCAAGAGTTGCGTCCAAGGAATACGATGCTTCAAAACCGGTATCCCTTGCCCTTTCAGGGTCCTCTTCGCAGACTGGGCCAGATAGGAATCTATCCAGACCGGCATCGCATGGACTCCGGTATCCGTCAGCCATAGCCGCCCCGCCTGAATCTTGACCCATTGGGTTTTTCTCAGCCTGTTCAGTGAGGCAATCGTTTCTTCTTTGCTTTCCGGTGGTGCGTACACTTGAGCGTTGGTTAGCCATATCGGCAAGGGAAGACTGCCCGCGAACAGAATTTCGTGCAGCGGGTCGAAGTCGATCCGGTATTTCAGCGTTGCCACCTGCATCCGGGCTCGCCTGAATGCCATCACTTTGAGATGATTCATTGCTTTTTATCCTCGCCTGCTGTTCGTTATAAAGCTGCTCGTTATAAAATTGGGTGATGTCATCATCCCGTCGTTTGCATAGGACGGCATACTGGATGTCTTGGGGCAGTTTGGCGATGATGTACAGGCGTTTTTTATACTTGCCCTGAGTGGCTTCTTCTATGTATTGCCAACCACTATCCCCTGCAATTCGCTCAATAGTGCGTTTATGCTTACCTAAAACATCTGCGATTTCCTTGGTATCGGCATACAGGGCTTTGTCTATTTCGCTCATGACGTAATCACTGCCTGCCAATAGCCTTCCAACCAAGGCTCACGAAAACAATCATCGTCATTGCCAATCACATAAGGACAAAGCCTGACGCCATCTTCAAAAGCTTTCCAGCCTGCGTGGAAGGCTTTGGCATCGCCAATACCAACCCACCAGCCAAAACAGTAATTCTCGCTGGCAACCGGATCACCGACCGGTTCGCCGGGTTCATATTCCCCCCAGGCATCGTCATAACCCGATTCAAAATCTGGGGTATGAATGCTGTTATAATCAATGGTCTCGTTAGAAGACATATCTTAAAACTCCGTCTATACTTGAATAGGCTTTCGAGTTAATCATTCCTGCTCTACCAATAGTTTTTTTATGGCCGCCTCTTGCTTGCGTAATTCGCCCTTCATGTGCTCCAGCTTACCCAATTGGGTTTCTAATGCCTCACGCCCCACCGCCAACCGCGCCCCACGGATACTCGCCAGCCAAGTAAGCAGTTCGTGCGTTTCCAGCGCCACTTCCAACGCGGGTAAATACTCCAGAGGAAACCTCCAGCCGTCGCGGCTTTCCGCCGTCCAGCTATCCAGTTGATGTTTGGTCACTTCATGCCCCAGCAGTTCGCTCATCCGTGCCGCAATCTCATGCCGGGATTTGGGCGACTTCTTGATTTCATCGCTCAACACATGCCGAAATTGCATATTGATGTCTAACGCGCCCGGTTTGGGTGTCCGGGCAACCGGCACAACGACCATGTCAAACAGGTCAACGGTCAACGTATCACGCGGCTTCATGACTATTTACCGGGCTATCTTTGCCATTGACACGACGGCTTCTTCGCGTAGACTCTATAGCCCTAAAGCCTTGGGGCTTGCGTGTGCCGTCCAGGTTATAGCGGCTTGGCCAAATGGTTTTTGGGTGAACTCCCAGAACGTCGGCAATGCGTTGCTCGGAAACGGGAAGGCTGCGGCGCATGGCATGAGAGAAGGATTGACCGCTCTTTAAGTTATGCTTCTCGGCCAGCTTAGCCAAGGTATATCCCGCTTTGTGCAGGGCTGCGACGATGTCGGCAGGGTGCCAGTCTTGCGCGGGGGCTTCCGCGTCAAGACTGGCTTTTTTTGTGGCCTTTGTGTTCATGGTTTTATCTTCCTATTAAGTGATTAACGCTTGAATATTAAAACACCTAATCAGGATTTATGTCAACAATGAAAACATCCAGATAAGGTATTATTTGATCTTAATTAGGATTATTTTTTGTGTCGCAATTAGCTGATAAGCAATATTGATAAGGACTTATAAATATGTATATATATCAAATAGATATAATTGCGACATACGCCGCAATTAAAAAAATATTTTTGGCGCAATTAACTTATTTAATTGCGCCATGACTATTGGTACAAGATTGAAGCAATGGAGGCTGTATAATAATCTTAATCAGGATGACGCTAGCTCCTTATTAGGAGTGCCATTTAGTACATACCAAAAATATGAAATGAGTGTCAGTAAACCGGGATCTGAAGCAATGGAGGCGTTTTCTCGCGCCGGTATTGATGTCAACTGGTTGCTAACAGGAGAAGGCGAAATGCTGCGTGCCGACCGGTCTACGCCAGCTCTTTCTATGCCGGGCGCTCTTGATATGAATCGCCTGCGATTTATGAATCGCCTACGATTAGCTGTAGAAGCCGTAGAAGAGACGTTACGTATATTTGGTGGTGAGATGACACCCGTCAAAAAAGGTGAAGCTGTCGTGCAGGTCTATGTCATGCTAGAAGAAGAGGAAGTGGGCAAAACACAAGCGCATACTGACAACATGCTGGAAGACATTGTTATATCGTTAAGTAAAGAAATATCGCCTAAAAAACCTATCGAATGAAAAAACGGAGTCCATGACTAAGAAGCAAACTCCCGCTGCTGGAGGCGTTGTTTATGTTAACAGTGATGGTATGGTTATTGATTAAATGACCAGGACGACATCTATCAGCACTAACAGATGATAAGTTGCGGAAATTATATCAAGCAGTGATGGCAAAGAAGTAACCAACACATTTAAAATTCACAGAAAAAGTTCCAAATAAAATGCAAATATATTTGTTTTAAGTGGTTTTTTATTGCTTTTAGTGCCAAATATCGCGAAATGTTTTTTCGCTATATTTCTATGTATCTCTTTGATTAATTAAAATAAATACATGTTTTGCATTTCATTTGGTGCGTGCCAAATAAATGGTACCCCCACATAATGCCTGGATAACGGCGGCCTTATCCAGGTTTCCACAGAGTGCCGGGATTAACAAGGTTGTCCGGTTCATGTCGGCCTGAGGACTGCGCTCAATAATATGCTTAAAATTACCAAACAGGGATTCGATGATGTCACTACTGACCAATAACGGGAGGTCTGTTAGTTGTTGCTGGATAAGCAGGTGTTGCTGCAGCCATTGTTGCAGGTGCTTCTTGACTTTAGAATTTTTTGGCAGAGTTTCTGAGAGACGGTGACAGTGTTCGTAATGGCTTTGATCAAGCCCTTTATTTTTTAGGATTTCCATGACTTGCGAGACGGCTTGGGCCGTGTTGGCAAAGCGTTTGATGAACGGCTTAAGCCGGAGGAAACCCGGCAATGCCGTACGCAGTTTGGCTAACACGCTGCCCTTTTTAGCGCGACCTTGGACGGCAAACACGTCCACTATTTTATCAGCCCATTGGCCTAAGGTGCTGAGGCTTTGGAAACGGCCTTTACTGCGGAGTTTGGGTGGGATCAGGAACGCCAACTCGGTTTGCCGTAAGCGCTTCGCGCCTTGGCTGGTTAAGGTAATGAACCGTTGGTACGCGTCAGTCTTTTCAAATTGTTTTTTCAGCGCCGTGGCCATCGAATGCCCGATGTCTGCAATAACAGGAATCTCAATGCCTTGTTTTTCAGACGTAAAGCTG
>JAURZI010000109.1 GCA_030653435.1 Methylovulum sp. | reverse complement strand
AAAGCCAGAGCTTTGCGCCTTGATCTTTACAATGTTGCAGTGCTGCAGCCGAGATGTGTGCAAATGGCATGCGGCTGGCGCATACATCGAGCACGATATTGATATCTATAAGTAGGTCCATGCTTGATTAAACCGGGCGTCCCTGTTCTTGTCGAATTTGTGCACGAAGGTCAATGGCCTCCAAACGCTCTTGGTACTCCGCATTCAGTTCTGGCAAATCCTCATCGGGCGGGTATGGCGCATTGAGAATGGCTTGGTACTTTGCTAGCATGGCTTGGGCTCGCGAGAGGGCCTGCGCTGGCAAACCGAAAGGTGTTGTTTGTAGCTCTACCTCATCATCCGGCACGTTAACGATCAAGCGAATGTGGTCATGCTTGAGGCGCAACGGCTCAACAAATTTAATGCAGCCTTGACTATAGATGGCTTCAACTTGCATGGTCAGTCCCTTTTAAAGTGAGGTTTCCGTCTCTCAGTATGTAATTTTTACCGGTGCTGGCGCAAGTTGTTTGGCCGTTGCCGGTGAGTGGCAAATTTAGACGCTCGCCATATTGGCTCATCCAACCAATTTGCCTGGCGGGCACACCAACCATCAGCGCGTAACTGGGTACATCGCGATTGATAACCGTACCCGCCCCGATAAAAGCGAATTCCCCGATGGTAATTCCGCAAACAATGGTGCAATTGGCACCCAGTGTCGCGCCACGTTTTACCAGGGTGTTGCGATATTCGTCCTTGCGCGAAACAGCAGAGCGCGGATTGTATACATTGGTGAACACCATGCTCGGGCCACAAAACACGTCATCCTCTAGAGTGACGTTGTCGTACACGGAAACATTGTTTTGAATTTTGACGTTGTTGCCAATGACCACCTTATTGCCAACAAAAACGTTCTGACCGAGCGAGCAGCCATTTCCGATGCGGGCACCGCCAGAAACATGAACCCAGTGCCAGACCCGGGTGCCTTCGCCGATTTGGGCGCCTTCATCAACAATGGCCGTTGGGTGAATCACAACACTCATTTCAATAGTCCAGAGGCAGGGCGACACGTTTGCCATCACGTGCAGACAGGTAAGCGGCGATCAGCACTTCGAGGGACTTCAGGCCTTCGCGACCATCCGTTTCGGACTCGGCCTCACCGCGGAGCACGTTGATCACATTGTCGTAATAAAGGGGGTGGCCAAAGCCGTAGACCGAGGTTGTGGCATAGCTGGCTTGCTGGACTTGTTGGTCATCCTCGTGGGGTTCTGCGAACTCCCAATGCTGAATCTCGTTGACAGCCAGACCGCCTACACGAACCGTGCCCTTCTCGCCAAGGATCGTGATGCTGCCTTCCAGGTTTTTGGGGTAGGTCAGCATGGTGACGTTCATGGAGCCCAAAGCACCGGAGCGCCATTTGACGCTGATGACACCCGAATCCTCCACCTCGATATTCCTCGCGAGGGTGGCAGTATACGCCTGAATGCTTTCAATCGGGCCAATCAGCCAGTCCAGCAAATCGACATAGTGGCTGGCCTGGTTCATGAATGCGCCACCATCAAACTCCCATGTTCCACGCCATTTTGCAGAATCATAATAGGCTTGCGGACGGGTCCAGAACACATTGACGTTAACCATGTAAATACGCCCAAAACGCTCTTTATCCACGGCATTCTTTAATAACTGGAGCGTTGCGTTGCGACGATTTTGCTTGACCACGAACAACCTGACACCCGCTTGATCGCATGCCTGAACCATACGCTTGCCATCTGCCCAGCGTGTCGCCATTGGCTTTTCTGTCATAACATGGCGCCCTGCCTCAGCAATCTGGATAGCTTGGGCAGCATGAATACCACTTGGCGTGGCCAGCACAACCACATCCGCATCCGATTCTTCCAGCAGTTTGGTCAAGCTGTTGAATCCGCGAGCGCCCGTGCGATTAACAACTGATTCTAAAACAATGGGATCAATATCACATACCGCAACCAATTCTGTACGATCCGAATGCTTTTCCAGGGCATCGAAATGGTTTTTTGATATGCGCCCACAGCCGACAACGGCGACGCGGATGTTGCGATCGGTAATAACGGGCTTCGTTACGAACATTGCGATTTACCTGAATTATGCTTTGACGATATTGTCCGCGGGCTGCAGATACACACCGCGCGTGTCCACGATCAACTTGGCGTGCTGTTTAATTTGGTCATAATCAAAGACGTTGTGATTGGTTGCCAAAAGCACGCAATCATAACTTGCAATTGATTCCGGCGTTAATCCGACACTGCTCAAGTCGAAGCTGTGTTCGCGCATTTTTGGAAAAATTGGCACATGCGGATCAGAATAGGCAATAACAGCCCCCTTTTCCCGAAGCAGCTCCATTAACTCAACAGAAGGGGATTCGCGCATATCATCCACATTTTTCTTGTAGGCGATACCCAAAACCAGCACCTTGCTGCCCTTGATGGCTTTGCAGCGATCATTCATGGCGTCCGCAATCTTGCTCACGACCCATTCCGGCATGCCGCTGTTCACCTCGCCGGCCAGTTCGATAAAACGGGTATGGAGGCCATATTCACGAGCCTTCCAAGTCAGGTAGAAGGGGTCGATGGGAATGCAGTGCCCGCCCAGACCTGGCCCAGGATAATAGGGCACAAAGCCAAACGGCTTGGTGGCGGCCGCGCGGATGACCTCGTGGATATCAATCCCCATCCTGTCAGCAATAATCTTCATCTCATTCACCAAGCCGATATTGACGGCACGATGGATGTTCTCCAGCAACTTGGTCATTTCAGCGGCGCGGGTCGAACTCACCGGGACCACTTGGTCGATAACCTGGTCGTAAAGCGCCATGCCGGCCTCCAGGCAGGCCGGGGTAGTTCCGCCGCAAACCTTGGGAATCGTCTTGGTGACAAAATCAGGATTGCCCGGATCCTCCCTTTCAGGAGAAAACACCAGGAACACGTCTTCGCCCACCTTCAGCCCGGTAGATTCAAGGCGGGGTTTGAGCTCTTCATCCGTCGTTCCCGGATAGGTTGTGCTTTCCAGGGACACGATGTGCCCCTTCCGCAAGTAGGGCACCAGTGAATCCGTAGTATCAACCACAAAGCTGAGATCAGGCTCGCGATATTTGTTGAGTGGGGTGGGCACGCAGATGATAAGGGCGTCTACCTCACCCGCCCGAGCAAAATCAGTGGTAGCATCAAACCCGCTTTTCACGGCGTGAGCGATCGCTGCCGAAGGGATATGCTCGATGTAGCTCTTCCCTTGCTTGAGGCTATCCACCTTGATTTGGTCAATATCGAAGCCCAGCACACGGTATCCCACTTCCACATAACGAAGCATCAAGGGCAAGCCCACATACCCGAGCCCAACCACCCCGATTACGGCTGTTTTATTATTCAGTCTTTCAATTAATCTTCTGTTGGACCTAATTCTTTTATTCCCCGGAAATTGTCGCAAGATAACCATCACAAACCAATTTTAACCTATTTTGCATACCAGTTTCCGCTTCTCAACCAAGTTAGCTCTACGGCTAATATCCAGTAATTTGTGTGGCGTGCCGTCCGGTTTGCTTGAGTCAAAGGTGAGGCCCCCTTCAAACCCGACGACATTTTTGACTGTTTCCGCCAATTCACGGATGGTCAAATCCTCCCCACAACCAATGTTTACAAGCGGCGAGGAGTCTGGATTAAGGAGTGAGGAGAAATTCTCGTCGGGCAAGTTCATGAGGTAAACGCAGGTATCGGCCATGTCAGCGCTATAGAGAAATTCCCGCCGTGGCGTTCCCGTTCCCCAAACAACAACCGCATTGTCTCCACGTTGCTTGGCTTCATGCATTTTACGAATCAGTGCCGGAAGCACATGAGAGTTGTTCAGGTCGTAGCCATCTCCCGGCCCATAAAGATTAGTGGGCATGACCGCCAAGTACTGCGTGCCATATTGCCGATTGTAGCTCCAGCACATTTCGATGCCGGCGATCTTGGCCACGGCATAGGGGCGATTGGTTGCTTCCAGCGGCCCGGTAAGGAGATACTCTTCCTTCATTGGCTGGGGACAATCGCGCGGGTAGATGCAGCTTGACCCAAGAAACAACAGGCGTTTTACGCCCACCCTATAGGCCTCGTGGATGACGTTGGTCTGGATAGCGAGGTTCTGGTGAATGAATTCAGCAGGGTAGGTATTATTGGCGAGTATGCCGCCCACCTTGGCTGCGGCAAGGAAAACGTATTCCGGTTTTTCTTTTTCGAAAAACGCGCGGACTGCATGCTGGTCGGTTAGGTCGAGCTCGGCGTGGGTGCGGGTGATGATGTTGGTGTAGGGGGTGTTTCCCCTCTCGCTTTCCCCCTCACCCCAGCCCTCTCCCGCGAGGGGAGAGGGAGTAGACGCTGCGGGGGTTTGCAGGCGGCGCATCAGAGCGGAGCCGACTAGGCTGCGGTGGCCGGCGATGTAGATTTTAGAGTCTTTGTTCATTTGCTTCGGTTCTTGCTGATATCCGCCGTAAAGCCAATTGATCGTGATGAACTGGCAGGCGCTCGCATCAATTGCCGTATGGCGTCGATCAGACCCGCGATAGCTTGGTCGTGGCTCGATGCCTTGCGCTCCAATTCTTCCAGCTTTGCGGCCAGCTCTTTGTGTGTGGACAGCATCTCGCGAAGCTGGACAAAGGTACGGACGATGACAATCCCAACCTCTGCGGCCGTTTCTGAGTTGAGTACGCTGGAGAGCATAAGCGCACCGTGTTCCGTGAAGGCATAGGGCGCATAGCGTCGACCGCCACGGCCTTTTGAGGTCACATTCTGTGATCTCAAAACCGCCCATTCCTCATCCGTCAATTGGAACATGAAATCTGACGGAAAGCGTCGTGGATTACGCTTGACCGCCTGTACCAAGGCACGGGTCTCAACCTTGTAAAGCAGGGCCAAATCAGCATCCAGCATGACCTTGTGACCACGCACAAGGTGGATGCGTTGGGCAACGATTTCCGGCAAAAGCACTTTCGTTTCGCTCATGTTGTTACTCGTGGCAATTCAAAACCGAATAGCCGTGCGTCTTGACCAGTTCATCCCGCTCGGCGGCCTTCAGATCTTCGCGCACCATTTCAGCCGCTAATTCATCGAAGGTGACTTTGGGTGTCCAGCCGAGTTTTTCCTTGGCCTTGGTGGGGCCGCCGAGAAGGGTTTCGACTTCGGTAGGGCAGAAATAGCGCGGATCGACGGCAACTATAGTTTTAGTTTCCTCTCCCCTGTCCTCTTCCACCAAGGGAAAGGAGGTTTGCAGGCGTCGCATGAGGGCGGAGCCGACTAGACCGCGGCAGACGGCGATCTG